>NZ_ARXR01000004.1 GCF_015356855.1 Alloalcanivorax venustensis ISO4 | reverse complement strand
GGTGACAACTACGTTGACGCATAGGGTGAGGGCGACGCCGCTCCAGGCGAAGACGAGCAGCAGGGCCCAGGGCCAGAGGCCGCCGGCGCGGTGCAGGTCGAAGGTGCGTTTGTGGCCGCCGGCGCGCCAGCGGATTCGCCAGGCTTTGGCCCAGCGTGTACAGAAGCGGCGGGGGCGGTGCCGGGCGTCGCGGCGGCGCGGCGGTGGGAAGGTGAGCCAGGCGCCGACGAAGCAGTCCAGGGTCCAGAGCAGGGCGATGACGCCGAAGATCCAGGTGCCTATGGTGCCCAGCGCCAGGGAGTGGTGCAGGCGGTAGACGAAGGGCATCAAGTTGGCGAGGCCCTGGCTCAGGTCGCCCCACAGGCGGCCGCCGAGGATCTGGCCGGTGTAGGGGTTCACGAACACTTCGTCGATGGGCAGCGCCGGCGCGCCCGGCTTCGCGCTGAGGAAGAAGCGCACCGGGCTGTGGGCGTCCGGGGGCGCGAGCATCATCCAGTGGACGTTGGCGTCCGGGTAGGCGTCGTCCACCTGGTCGCGCAGGGCGAAGGGCGAGAGCGGCTCGCTGTGCGCCGCCGGGGGCTCGACCTGCAGCCACTGCGGGTTGATCAGGGCGTCGAGCTCGTAATACCACACCAGCAGCGCGCCGGTGAGGCCGGCGATGATCAGGAAGCCCGCCATCACCAGCCCGACGTAGCGGTGCAGGACGACGAACCGCTGGCGCACTGTCATTGCAGCCGGCCCATCAGAACAGGTACTTCACGCGCGCCAGGTAGGTGCGGCCTTCTTCGCGGATCACGCCGTCGAACGAGCCGGGGGAGAAAATCTCTTCTTCGGTGACGTTGTTGAACAGCAGGTCCAGTTGCAGGGCGTCGGTGACGGCGTAGTAGGCGCCCAGGTCCACCCTGGTGTAGGCGGGCAGGGTGACGCTGTTGTCCGCGTTGGCGGGGCGTTCGTCCACGTAGGCGACGGTGCCGCCCAGGCTCAGGCCGGTGACGGCGTTGAGGTAGTAGCGGCTTTGCAGGGCGGCGGTGTGCAGGGGCACGTTGACGAAGCGGTTGCCTTCCAGGGTCTCGTCGTCGGTGCGCAGCACTTCGGTGTCGGTGTAGCCGTAGCCGGCGCTCAGGTAGAGGTTGCTGGTGGCGTAGCCGTCCACGGTGAGCTCGGCGCCCTGGGAGCGGGCGCGGCCCTGGGCCACCAGGAAGCCGGCGTTGAGCGGGTCGCTGATGGGCATGTTGTCTTTTTCGATGACGAAGCCGGCGGCGTTGATGTTGAGGCGGCCGGCGGTGACGCGCACGCCCGCTTCGTATTGCACGCTCTCTTCCGCGTCCAGTGGCTGGCGGCCGGAGGTGGT
Source organism: Alloalcanivorax venustensis ISO4 (assembly GCF_015356855.1). GTDB lineage: Bacteria > Pseudomonadota > Gammaproteobacteria > Pseudomonadales > Alcanivoracaceae > Alloalcanivorax > Alloalcanivorax venustensis. Next base: position 194,975 of record NZ_ARXR01000004.1, on the reverse strand, counting down.
GCCCTGTTGGGGCACGAAGGCTTCGTTGCGGCTGGTGTAGAGCGAGGTGCTGTCGGTGAGGTCGTAGACCAGGCCGAGCTGGGTGGTCCAGGCGGTTTCCCCGAGTTCGGCGCGGGTGATGGCGTCGCCGGCCATGAAGTCGGTGGTTTTCTGGGATTGCTCCGCGTCGGTGTAGCGCAGGCCGGCGAGCAGGGTCCACTTCTCGGCGAGGGTGATGCGGTCCTGGACGAAGCCGGCGAGGATGCGGTCGGTCTGGGTGAAGCCGCGGTCGCGGGCTTTGGTGCTGAGATCCATGGGGCCGTAGACCGGTTCGTACAGGTCGATGGGGTCGATCAAGAACACCTGGGTGGGGCGGGTGCTGTCGGATTCGCGGTAGTTCGCGCCGGCGATGAAGCGGTGGGGCATGCCGGCCAGGGTGGCTTCGCCGCTCAGGTCCAGGATCACTTCGTGGTCGGTTTGTTGGGCGTCGTCGCTGGCGAAGATGATGCGGTCGAGGGTGCGGAAGTCCGCGCCCAGGCCGAACGGGGCGTATTCCTGAAAGGTCTGGTCGTTGCGGGTGTAGGCGTAGCTCAGGCGCGCGTCGATGGTGTCGGTGATCGCCTGGGTGAGCCGGGTGTTCAGGTAGAGGGAATCCCGCTCGGTGGTGGCGTCTTTCCAGGCGGTGTTGAAGTCGTCGCTGTAGTCGCCGTTGGGGTTGGGCTCGATGGCCCCTTCCGCCGGGGCGCCGCCGGGCAGGGCGGTCCATTCGTTGGCGGAGTAGCTGCCTTCCACGGTGAGGTTGGTGGTGTCGGTGAGGTCCACGGTGACGTTGGGCGCCACGAACAGGCGCTCGTAGCCCCAGTAATCCATGGAGGCGTTGCTGTCCTGGTGGGCCAGGTTGAGGCGCGCGCGCACTCGGTCGTTGAGCGGGCCGGTCACGTCCAGGGTGGTGCGGTGGTGATCGTAGCTGCCGTATTCGGCGCCCACTTCCGCCTGGTAGTAGTCCAGCGGCTGCTTGGTGACCACGTTGATGGTGCCGCCGGGCTCCATCTGGCCGTACAGCACCGAGGCCGGACCCTTGAGGATTTCCAGGCGCTCCACGTTGGCGAGGTCGGTGGGGTGGTCGGTTTGCCGGAAGCCCAGGCCGTTGACGGACTCTTCCGCATTGAAGCCGCGGATCAGGAAGTCGTCGGCGAACATGTCGCGGCCGGAGCCGGCGCGGTTGGCGCTGGGGGTGAGGCGCACCACATCGCCGACGGTGTCGGCCTGGGCCAGCGCGAAGTTTTCCCGGTTGTAGACGCTCACGCTCTGGGGAATAGCTTCCACGGTGTCGTTCTTCTGGCGGCCGTAGACGGACACCGCTTCCAGGGTGTTGCCGTCGGGTTCCGGCGCCGCTTCCAGCCGGTAGCCGCTGTCCACCCGCACGGCGGTGACGCCGCTGCCGGCGAGCAGCGCGCGCAGGGCCTGTTCCGGCGTGTAGTCGCCGCTCAGCGCCGGCGCCTGCTTGCCGTCCAGCAGCGAGGCGTCGCCGCCGATGGCCAGCCCGGTTTGCCGGGCCAGGTCGATCACTGCCTGGTCCAGCGGCTGGGCGGGCAGGTTGATGGTTTGCGGCGCCTGGGTTTGCGCCAGGGCCGGTTGGATGAGCGATAGCGGGGTCAGCAAGCCGAGCAGCAAAAGCGCCTTGGGCGCGGTGGTTCCGGTGTTCATTCTTTGGCTCCAGCGTGAGTTCGCGGTGTTGTTTTCGCGTGTCTTACCTATGAAGACAAAGCAGGGGAGCCAATCGGGCAGTGTTGCCGCGAACTTTTTTGTGGGAGCGGGCCCAGCCCGCGAAAGGCAAGCTCTGCTTGCCGGCAGGATTCCAGAGACTTTGTTGGTGCCGCCGTTAGAGAAGGCTCTGGGATCCTGCCGGGTGGCTAGCGCCACCCTTTCGCGAGCAGGCTCGCTCCCACAAAAGAGCCCGCTCCCACAACAGGGCAACTCGCACAAGTTTTTTATTGGGGGCGGACGGTGACGTACCAGGGGGTTAGGTAGCGCACTTCCAGGTTGAGGGTATCGGCGAGCAGGGCCAGGGCCGCGTCGCTATCGTTGGCGGGGAGGACGCCGGTAAATCGGCGCGGGCTGTTGGCGAGGGCGTCGTCCAGGGTCAGCAGGCCGGGGCGGTGGCGGGCCAGGCGCTCGACCACGTCCGTCAGGGGCGCGTTGCTGAAGGCCAGACGGCCGTCGGCCCAGTCCGGGCGCTGGCGTGGGGCGGCTTCGCGGGCGAGGACGCCGTCGCGATTGAGGTCCGCCTGTTGGCCGGCGGTGAGATTGAGGGCGTCGCCGCCGTGGCGTGGTGTTACCGCCACGGTGGATTCCTGCACCGCCACCCGGGTGAAGCCGTCGTCCAGGCGCACGCTGTATTCGGTGCCCAGGGCGGTGGCGGTGAGGTCGCGGGTGACCACCTGGAAGGGCCGGTCCGGGGCCTTGGCGACGGTGGCCAGCAGCTCGCCGCGCACCAGTTCCACGGTGCGGGTGGCGTCGCTGTAGTCCAGGTCGATGGCGCTGCCGCTGTTGAGCACCACCTGGCTGCCGTCGGGCAGGGTGAGGGTGCGGATCTCGCCGGCGGCGGTGCGGTGGTCGGCGGTCCAGTAGGTCCAGGGCAGTTGCGTGCCGAGCAGTGCGGCGAGGACCACGGCGCCCAGCCCGGTGAGGTGCCGGCGGCGTTGGCGGCGCCGGGCCTGGGCTGGTTCGGTGGCTTGCCACATACGCTGGATCTGCTCGAGCACCTGGCGGCGGCGCGGGTCCTTGGCCTGCCAGGTGTCGCACTCCGCCCGCAGGCGGTCGTGCTCGTCGGCGCCGGCGGTTTGCAGCGCCACCACCCATTCGGCGGCCTGCTGGCGGATGCGGTTCAGTTCAGACACGGCGTGTCCGCCAGGCTGTCGTAGAGGCGCGCGTGGCAGTGGGCGAACGCCTTGGCCAGGTACTGTTTGACGCTGCTTTCGGACACCGCCAGCCGGCGGGCGATCTGCCGGTAGGTGAGGCCTTCAAGGCGTGCCATCAGGAAGGCGCGGCGCGGTTTCTCGGGCAGCTCGTCCACCAGCAGCTTGAGCACCGTCACCAGCAGGTCGCGGGCGGCGGCGATCTCCGCCGGGCCCCGGTCGTCCCGGGTCTCCACCAGGATCGCCACCTGACGCAGGGCTTCCTCTTCCACCTGCCGGCGGTGGTGGCGATTGATCATCAGCCGGCTGGCGATAACCATCAGATAGGCGCGCGGATCGCGCAGCGCCTCCAGGGATTGCTCGCCGAGAATCAGCCGCAGAAAGGTGTCCTGGCTCAGATCCGCCGCGTCCTGGGGGCAGCGCAGCCGCCCCTGCAGCCAGTGCGTCAGCCAGCCGTTGTGCGCCGCATACAGCTCGCCCAGTTCCCGTTGGGAACCGGGCAGCAGGGGCTGGCTGTCGGTGGCGGCGCCGGGCATAGGGTCTGATATCACTTTTATAATTGAGATTGATTATCAATTAAAGAATGAGAGGGCGCAACTCGTGCTGCTCAATAGCCTCGAAAAATGAGCACGACGGGACGGACCTGCTCAAAATCGCCCTTTTTTGAGCAGGTCGTCCCGCTGACGCAGTGTGCTAAGCTTGGAAACTATCTGCCCAGTCGGAGGGAAATACTGTGGAGATTCAATCGCTTACGGTCTCGGAACGAATCCTTCTTGCCGAAGCTCTTTGGGACAGCATCGTCGCGGAGCAGGCGGACATTGAGCTGACCGACGCTCAAAAAGAAGAGCTGGATCGGCGCCTGGCGGCCTTTGAGATAGACCAGGACGAGGGTTCGTCATGGTCCAGCGTCAAGGCGCGAATACTGTCCAGGAAATGATGTACTCGCTGACGCTTCGCAAAGAAGCCGAGTTGGATATCGGTGAACAGTTCGACTTTTACGAAGAGAAAAGAGACGGCCTGGGCCACGATTTTCTTCTATGTGTCGAAGAGGCGCTGGATAAGCTGCAAAGGAATCCGCTTCTCTATCGCCAGATTCACAAGGATTTGCGGCGAGTTCCAATCCGTCGTTTCCCGCATCGTATATTTTATTTGGTGAACGGGAATCGTGTAATTGTTACGGCAGTGTTTCATGCAAGAAAAGACCCTACCTCTTGGACGGAGCGCGCCTAATAAAATGGCTAAGCCCGTGCAGGCCCATGCCACATCTTGCTCAGCGGTCGCCACAATATTGCCGGATTGCTGGCCGGTTCGCCCTGTTCCTTCGACAGACAGCAAGTGATGAAAATAAATGGGTCGTCGGGAAAGCGATCAGCATCCGGGCGTGGACGGCGCCTGCTTCCTGATGTGCTGGTCGTGGTGGTGTTCTTCGTCGGGCTAGCGATTCTCGCCCCCGCGCCTGAATGGCGATGGTTTGTCGGTTTCTACGCGCTGATGAGCGCGCTCAGCTTGTCAATGTACGGCCTGGATAAGCGGGCCTCGACGCGCGCTGGCTGGCGTACGTCGGAGGCTCGGCTTCACCTGGTCGAGCTGCTGGGCGGTTGGCCCGGCGCCTTGCTGGCGCAACGGGTGTTCCGTCACAAGACCCGAAAGACGTCTTTCCAAGTGATGTTCTACGCGGCGGTGGCGGCCAATCTGGCGGCGCTGGCGTGGATACTTTACGCGGACTCGAGGGGCGCGCGGGTCACAGGTGTCGTCCTGCCGTTCTGAGGGGCTACACCTCGACCGCACGGGTTAACCGATGCTATTGATAACATCTGTCATAGCCATGAGGTACGCACCATGTCCGTGAGGTTCTCGGAAGACGTCGTTCCGCTTTCGGATCTGAAGGTCAATCCCGACAAAGTGATTGACCGGGTTCAGGAGTCTCATCGCCCTATTTTGCTGACCAGCCATGGTCGCGGGGTGGCCGTTGTCCAGAGGCTGGAAGATTACGAGAAGACCCTGGAGGAGCTACGGTTCGTGAAGGCGGTGGCTCAGGGAGTCATGGAGTCCGAGGCCCAGGGGAAGGTGGTGGATGCGGACGAGGTTCATGAGTGGCTCGCCAGTTGGGGCACCGACGATGAGAAAGATGCACCGGGGTCTGGGCAGTGAGGGCTAGGGGCTCTAACCCCCTGTAACATGCCCTAATCGATCATTATGACCAACGGGGGGTGCCATGGCCGCGAGCACATTGGCGTTGTGGAGTTGCGGGTTGTTCTTTCTCACCGGTCTGCTGACCGGGGTGTGGAAGTACGTTCAGATCAGAGGCAGTGACAAAGCCCGGGCGCATTACTATGTGGACGTCGCCCACCGGGCCAGCCTGATGTACGCCTTCGCCTGCCTGGTGCTGGAGCGCTTTGCTTCGCTCAGCGTCTGGCCGGAGTGGGTCAACGTGCTGGCGGTGTTGGCGTCGGTGCTCTTCTTCGCGTTGGCGGTGGGCAGCTACATTCTGCACGGCGCGCTCAAGGACACCCGCAACCAGCTGCAGAAGCCGCACGCGTTCGGTTCCGGGGTTTTGCCTGCGTGGCTGATGAGCGCTTTTATGTGGGCCCTGGTGGCCGGCGAGATCGGCGGTTTCCTGGTGCTTTTCGCCGGCTTCGCCGCCGCCTAGGCGGCGTTACCGGCGAAGGCCGGCGGGCGGATCAACCCCCGCCAGTCGGCGTCACCCGCCAGATCGTGTTGGACAGATCATCGGCGATGATCAGCGCGCCCTCCGGGTCCACGGTGACGCCCACGGGCCGGCCGCGGGCGTTGCCGTCCTCGTTGAGGAAGCCGGTGGCGAATTCGATGGGCTCGCCGGCGGGTTCGCCGTTCTGGAACGGCACGAACACCACCTTGAAGCCCACCGGCACGCTGCGGTTCCAGCTGCCGTGCTGGCCGACGAAGGCGCCCTGGGCGAACTGCCCGCCCATGTTCCCATCGGAGAAGTCCACGCCCAGTGCGGCCACGTGGGAGCCGAGCGCGTAATCCGGTTGGATGGCGCTTTCCACTTTCTCCGGCTTCGGCGGTTTGACGCGGGTGTCCACGTTGTCGCCCCAGTAGCTGTAGGGCCAGCCGTAGAAGGCGCCTTCTTGCACCGAGGTCAGGTAATCCGGCACCAGGTTGGCGCCCAGTTCGTCCCGTTCGTTGACCACCGTCCAGAGCTGGTCCGTATCCGGGTGGATGGCGAAGGCAGTGGGGTTGCGCAGGCCGGTGGCGTAGGGCTTATGCCGGCCGCTTTCCGCGTCGATCTGCCAGACCATGGCGCGGTCTTCCTCCACGTCCATGCCCCGTTCGCCGATGTTGCTGTTGGAGCCGATGCCCACGTAGAGGAATTCACCGTCGGGGCCGGCGGTCATCGCCTTGGTCCAGTGGTGGTTGATCTTGGCCGGCAGGTCGGTGACTGTCTCCGGCGGGCCGCTGGCCTGGGTCTGGCCTTCCTCGTAGTCGAAGCGCACCAGGGCGTCCTGGTTGGCGACATAGAGGATGTCGTCGATCAGCGCCAGGCCGTAGGGGGCGTTGAGGTTATCGGCGAACACTTGCCGGGTTTCGTAGCGGCCGTCGCCGTTGTCGTCGCGCAGCAGGGTGAGCCGGTTGCCCGGCTTCACCGAGGTGGTGCCCTGCTTCTTGATAAAGCCCGCGATCACGTCCTTGGGGCGCATGGCCGGCGCGTTGCCGCCGCCGGAGCCTTCCGCCACCAGGATGTCGCCGTTGGGCAGCAGCAGGGTCTGGCGCGGAATCTTCATGTCCTTGGCGATGGCTTCGATCTGGTAGCCGTCCGGCACCGTGGGCTTCTCATCGCCCCATTCGGTGGGCGTGGAAATGTCCATGCTGGGCAGCAGCCCGCGGCTGGGATCGGGCAGCGTCGGGTTGGGGCCGGTCTCCGGCGGTGCCGGGTCGCCACCGCAGGCGGTCAGGGTGGAGAGCGTGGCCAACGTGAACAGCGCCAGCGCCGGAATTGAAATCGTCTTAGCGTGCATGAGCCACCTCCCGGGCGCGCAGCCCCGCATAGCCGATCCAGCTGGCGATCAGCGCCAGCAAGGTCACCACCACCGACAGCCACAGGCCGGCGGGCATGGCCGCCCAGCCGTCCTTCGCGTGGACCAGCGCGTTGATGAAGCCCACGGCCATCATCACCAGCAGCACGATCAAATAGGCGAAGTGTTTACCGGTGCGCTGTCGCCCGCTAACGACGCACTCAACCAGCGCCCACAGCGTCACCAGGGCGCCCGTCAGCATGGCGCCGGCGATCAGCCAGGAGGCGAAGTTGGTCCACTGCACTTCATAGGTGGACGAATAGGCCAGGTCGCTGAGCAGCGCGCCCAGGAACAGCGGCAATGGAAAGGCAAGCAGGATGGCGTGCAGCGGATGCAGCGCACGCGGGTAATCCGTTACGTTGTTGTCAGCCATGACAGATCTCTCGCTTTTTGAGGCTCTTCCCGTGCTACGCCCCTTTCGCGACTAATGCAAAGGGGCAAGCGCGTGCTCCATCAAATAGCCGGCGAATTTTAATATCTTTAATAGTTTGAGCGATGGCACGGCTATTGCTTCGGCTCTCGCCATGACTAAATACTCTGACTCCATGAATGAGCGTGTGGATTCCGTGCGGCGCAAGCTGGACGTGGACGTCTGCAGCCTCTACCTCGCCCATCCGGACCGGCAAACCCTGGAGATCGTCGCCACCAGCGGCCTGCACCAGAGCGTGATCGGCAAGCAGTTGAGCTATGACCAGGGCCTCACCGGCAAAGTGGCCCGCACCCGCCTGCCGGTGGTGGCCCGGGTGATCCAGGACCACGCCGACTACTTCCATGTGGCGGGCTCCGGCGAGGAGCGTTTCAAGAGCTACCTGGGCATCCCGCTGGAGCACGACGGTGAGCTGCATGGCGTGCTGGTGGTGCAGACCGAGCAGACCAAAACCTTCTTCCACCGGCATATCCAGGAGGTGCACAGCGCCGGGCGAGACCTGATGGCCGGCCTGGTGGCGCTGACTTAGCCTGATCAAGCTTGACATACTATATATGGTATACATATCCTATTTGGTATGTGGGATGTACTCGAGCACAGGAAAGTGGCAAAGAGTCTGACGGCGGCGCCCGTCGAGGTTCGTAAGCGGTATGAGAAGTGGAAGGACATTGTCGCTATCTCGGGGCCGCAGGGACTGCGGGCGATCCGGGGGTTCAACGACGAGGCTTTGTCCGGCAAGTGGAAAGGTTTCCGGTCTTCACGACTCAACATTCAGTACCGCGTCATTTACCAGGTTCATAGGGATCAGGTGCTCGTACAGGTAGAGAAGGTCACTCCCCACGATTACGGGAGGCAATGAAATGAGTGAGTATCGTAAAGCAAAAAAGGGTATCGAGGTCTCCGTCGGCGAGTCCGTCCGGATACTGCGTGAGCTGCAGGAGATGAGCCAGAACGACCTGGCCACCGCCACGGGCATCGCGCAGTCCACCCTCTCCGCCATTGAGAACGACCGCGTGCGCCTGGGCGTGGAGCGCGCCAAGGTCCTGGCCCGTGCTTTGCGTTGCCACCCGGCGGTGCTGGTCTTTCCCGGTTGGGATGTGGGGGAAGACTCCGCCGCGTAATCATCGAGACCTGCTATTCCTCTGACCGCCAGACCGGGTTCTGGAAGGCGTCGACCAGAAAGTCGATCAGGAAGCGCAGCTTCAGCGGCAACTGCCGGCGGGAGGTATAGATGGCGTACACGCCCAGCTCGGTGGTCCGGTAGTCTTCCAGCAGCGGCACCAGCCTTCCGTCCCGCAGCGCGTCGTGCACCAGAAAGTCCGGCTGCATGACGATGCCCTGGTCCTGTAACGCCGCGGCGATGCAGGTGTCGCCGCTGTTGGCGTGCAGCCGGGGCCGCGTTCTCACCACGTCTTTTTTCCCGCCGGGGCCGGTGAATTCCCATTCGTCCTTGGACGACCAGTAGGTGTAGGAGACCACGTTGTGGTCGGCGAGGTCCTGCGGGCGCTCGGGCGTGCCGTGTTGCTTGAGGTAACCGGGGGAGGCGCACAGCACCATGGTCGTGGTGGTGAGCTTGCGCGCGATGAAGGTGGGATGCGGCGCCCGCGAAATGCGCACCGCCAGGTCGAAGCCGTCTTCCACCAGGTCCACGGTGCGGTCGGAAAGCGACACTTCCATGGAGACTTTCGGGTGCTGCTGCAGGAACCGGCCCCACAGTGGCGCCAGGTGCGATATTCCGAAGGTCACCGGCGCGTTGATGCGCAGGTGCCCCGAGGGTTCACCGCTGCGCTGGCTGAGCTCGGATTCCGCCTCCGCGAGGCCGTTGAGCAGATCCGTGCAGCGGATGTAGAACAACTGCCCCTCGTCGGTGAGGGACAGCTTGCGCGTGGTCCGGTTGAGCAGCCGGGTGCCGAGACGCTGTTCCAGGTCCGCGACCTGCCGGGAAACCGCCGCTTTGGAGGCCTTCAGGGCGTCGGCGGCGGCCACGAAGCTGCCGTTGTCCACCACGGCGGTAAACGCCTGCATTTCCTGGAACTTGTTCATTGATTGTCTCGAAAATCGGAACAGACAGTTAATTGATACGGCGTTTATCCCGATGGTGTCAACAAGTAGGCTGGTCGCCATTGTTGGAGGTAACCATGACTCGTTTGCCGACGCTGTTTATATCCCACGGTTCGCCGATGCTGGCGATCCAGGAGAGCCTAGCCCACCGGTTCCTGCTGACGCTTGGCGACACCCTGCCCAGGCCCAAGGCGATTCTGGTGGCGTCCGCCCATTGGGAGACGTCCGCCGCGCCGGCGGTGTCCCTGACGCCGGACCCGCAGACCATCCATGATTTCGGCGGTTTTCCGCGCGCTCTGTTCGAGATTGAGTACGGCGCGCCGGGCGCCCCGGAGGTCGCCGCCCGCGCGGTGGCCGAGCTGGAGCGGCAGGGCGTGACGGCGCAGACCCACGCCACCCGCGGGCTGGACCATGGCGCCTGGGTGCCGTTGCGTCTGATGTACCCCCAGGCGGATATTCCCGTGGCGCAGATTTCCGTGGTACGAGGCGCCTCGCCGGCCGAACACCTGCGCATCGGCCGGGCGCTGTCCAGCCTGCGCGATGAGGGGGTGCTGGTGATCGGCTCCGGCTCGCTGACGCACAATCTGTACGAGTTTCGGGGCGCCGACATCGATGCCGCCGTGCCGTCCTGGGTGAGCGACTTCAGCGCCTGGATGAAACAACGGCTGGAGGCGGGCGACGCGGCGTCCCTGGTGCGCTACCGCGAGCAGGCGCCGTTCGCCGCCCGCAACCACCCTTCCGAAGAACACCTGTCTCCGCTGTTCGTCGCGCTGGGCGCGGCGGGTGACGGGGCGACAATGGAACATCTGCACGCCGGCTATGAGTACGGTGTGCTGGCTATGGACGTCTACGCATTTCAATAACCCGTATCTATGTGATCTTCGAAGACATCGCCACCTCCGACTGGGCCGGCGGCGGCAAGCTGTTCGGCGAACCCGCCCCGGGCTGACCGGGTAACAGCCCGTGAGGTTTATCGCCTGGGCTTGTTCTTCGCTGGGCGAAAATGTACGCTAATTTGTACTTTATGGCGTACAAAGAGGTTCCCATGTCACGGGTCCATGTCGATGAAGATATCCGCCCTCTGTCCGAATTCCGGGCAGGCGTCGCCACGTTCGTAAAGCAGATCCAGGAAACCCGCCGCCCGATGGTGCTGACCCAGCGCGGGCGTGGCGTGGCGGTTCTGGTCGATGCCCACGAATATGAACGGATGCAGGAGCGCCTGGAGGTCCTAGAAGAGATCTATAAAGCGGAAGAACAGATCGCCGCGGGCGATGGCGTCTCCCATGAGGATGCGAAAGCGCGGATTATGGACCGGCTGTCGCGATGAACATTGTCTGGTCCCCGCTTGCTTTGGAGCGCGTCGAGGATATCGCTCTGTATATCGCGGAGGACAATCCCAAGGCGGCGGTCGATTGGGCGGACGAGCTGTTTTCCGTGGTGGGGCGGCTAGTCGAGTTTCCTGAGAGCGGGCGCATTGTTCCCGAGGTCGGTGCCCGGCGTATTCGGGAGGTCATCGTCGGTCAGTATCGAGTGATCTATAGCGTCAAAGAGCGGATCGATGTTCTGACAGTGCGTCGTTGCAGCCAGTTGCTGCGCCCGTATGAGATTCATGACAGGGGGGTCTAGCCAGGGTTAACCCGACCGGGCTTTAGCCAACCAAGACGAACCGCCCCAAAACCGGGATAATGCCGCCCACCGAAGGCCATGGCGCGCCACACTCCTTAATTCCGGTAGTTTCCCCATGCAGATCAACGTCAATTTCCTCGACAACCTCCGCCTCGAAGCCAAGTTCGACGACTTCACCGTGGTCACCGACCAGCCGATCCGCTACAAGGGCGACGGCTCGGCGCCCAGCCCGTTCGATTACTTCCTGGCGTCGTCGGCGCTGTGCGCGGCCTATTTCGTGCGGGTGTACTGCAAGGCGCGGGACATTCCCACGGACAACATCCGGCTGTCGCAGAACAACATCGTCGACCCGGAGAACCGCTACAACCAGATTTTCAAGATTCAGGTGGAGCTGCCGGAGGACATCTCCGACAAGGACCGCCAGGGCATTCTGCGCTCCATCGACCGCTGCACGGTGAAGAAGGTGGTGCAGACCGGGCCGGAGTTCGAGATCGAGACGGTGGAGAACCTGGACGAAGACGCCCAGGCGCTGCTGATGGCCGGCATCGACGGCGAGGCGCGCACCTACATCGAGGGCAAGGACCGGCCCCTGGAGGAAACCATCGCCACCATGACCGGGATCCTCGAGGACCTGGGCATGAAGATCGAGATCGCCTCCTGGCGCAATATCGTGCCGCATGTGTGGTCGCTGCACATCCGCGACGCCGCCTCGCCGATGTGCTTCACCAACGGTAAGGGCGCCACCAAGGAGAGCGCGCTGTGCTCGGCGCTGGGCGAGTTTATCGAGCGGCTCAGCTGCAACTTCTTCTACAACGACCAGTACTTCGGCGAGGAGATCGCCAACAGCGCCTTCGTGCATTACCCCAACGAGCAGTGGTTTCAGCCGGGCCCCAACGACGAGCTGCCCGAGGAGATTCTGGATGCCCATTGCCGGGCGATCTTCGATCCCGAGCGCGAACTGGGCGGCTCCAATCTGATCGACACCAACTCCGGCAACGAAGCGCGCGGCATCTGCTCGCTGCCGTTCCAGCGCCGCTCCGACGGCGAGACGGTGTGGTTCCCGTCCAACCTGATCGAGAATCTTTACCTCAGTAACGGCATGAGCGCGGGCAACACGCTGCCGGAGGCGCAGGTACAGTGCCTGTCGGAGATCTTCGAGCGGGCGGTGAAGAAGCGGATCATCGAGGAAGAGCTGGCGCTGCCGGATGTGCCGGCGGACGTGTTGGCGAAATACCCGAACCTGGTGGAAGGTGTCGAAGCGCTGGAGGCCCAGGGCTTCCCGGTGCTGGTCAAGGACGCCTCCCTGGGCGGCCAGTTCCCGGTGGCCTGCGTGGCGCTGATGAACCCGCGCACCGGCGGCGTGTTCGTGTCGTTCGGCGCGCACCCGAGCCTGGCGGTGGCGCTGGAGCGCAGCCTCACCGAGCTGCTGCAGGGCCGCAGCTTCGAGAATCTGAACGACGTGCCGTTGCCCACCTTCAACAGCCTGGCGGTGAGCGAGCCGAACAACTTTGTGGAGCACTTCATCGACTCCACCGGCGTGGTCTCCTGGCGCTTCTTCAGCGACAACGCCGACTACGATTTCCACGAATGGGACTTTTCCGGAAGCACCCAGCAGGAAGCGGAGAACCTGTTCGGCATCCTCGAGGACCTGGGCAAAGAGGTCTACATGGCCGTGCACGAGGACCTGGGGGCGCCGGTGTGCCGCATCCTGGTGCCGGGCTATTCCGAGGTCTACCCGGTGGAAGACCTGGTGTGGGACAACACCAACAAGGCGCTGGACTACCGCGAGGACATTCTCAATCTGCACGTCCTCGACGACGACCAGCTGGCCGATCTGGTGGAGCACCTGGAAGAGAGCCAGATCGACGACTACACCGACATCATTACGCTGATCGGCGTCGAGTTCGACGAGAACACCGTTTGGGGCCAGCTCACCGTGCTGGAGCTGAAACTGCTGATCAGCCTTGCCCTGGGCCAGCACGAGGAAGGCCTGGAGCGCGTGGAAGCCTTCCTGCAGTTCAACGACAACACCGTCGAGCGCAACCTGTTCTACCGCGCCGTCAGCGCGGTGCTGGAGATCCTTCTGGACGACGAGCTGGAGCTGGACGACTACCTGCGCAACCTGCGCCGGATGTACGGCGACGACACCCTGGACGCGGTGGTGGGCTCGGTGGACGGCAGCGTCCGCTTCCACGGCCTGACGCCCACCAACACACGCCTGGACGGCCTGGAAAAACACCAGCGCCTGATCGAAAGCTACAAGAAGCTGCACGCCGCCCGTGCGGCGAGGGCGGGAAGCAATCTGGCTGGCTAATCGGCTTGGTTTGAGCCACTCAGGAAAAGTGTTCGTGGGGCATCATGCGCTTATGCAGAATGCGCACGATGTGCACGGCGCCGCACGTTGCTCGCGCCCCCAGCGACGTTCCGTGTAGCGTGCGATGGCGCGTAGATCCGCTTTGGCCTTCCTGGAAAGCGTAAAGGTGGGCATCAGGTGGCGTCTTCCCGGTCCAGTTCCTCAATGAAGCTGTCGTAATCGTAGTCGGCGACGCCGCTGTTTTCGCCGTCCTGGAGCATTTTCCGGAGGGTGCCGAGGCGGGTCTCCGCGTCCTCGAGCAGGCGCAGCCCCGCTCGCACCACCTCGCTGGTGGAGCTATAGCGTCCGCTTTTCAGTTGCTCCGCGACGAAGGTGTCGAAATGCTCGCCGAGGCTGATGCTGGTGTTCTTTGGCATGGCGCACCTCGAAAGTACCAATAATTGGTACTATTCTGCCCCCGGAGCCCAACCCTGTGCAAGATGGCGAAATGCTCGACGAAGTCGGGGCAGGCGCGGCGCCCTGATAACGGTAGGATGAGGATCAAACTGGAGGAAAGACTATGGCAGCACCCCTGATCCCGATCCTCAAAGCCGTCGCGCCCTACGTGGCCCAGATCGCCTCGATCGCGATCCCCGCGTTCACGTCCCGTGGCGCCGAAGCCGGCCAGGCCGACCCGGTGGTGGCCAAGCAGATCCAGGAGCTGCAGGAAGCCGCCACCCACAACGCGGAAGCCGTGCAGGTGCTGGCGGACAAACTGCAGCAGGCCCTGGACGGCATGGAAATGGCGGCCAGGGAGTCGGAGGCCCGCTTCGCCAAATACAGGCTCGCCCTTGCCGTCGCCCTGCTGGTCTCCGGTGCTTCTTTGGCACTGAGTGCTTTCCTGCTTTTCAGCTAGGTCCCGCTAACCCGGCCAGGAGAGGATTATGGATTCCAGAACCGAACATCGCGGCGCCTGCCTCTGCGGCGCGGTCGGCGTTATCGCAAAGCCCAAGACCGATAAGGTTGTCGTCTGCCACTGCAAGATGTGCCGCCAGTGGGGCGGCGGCCCCATGTTCGCCGCCGAGTGCGAGCAGGCCGTCATCTTCCAGGGTGAGGAGCACATCGCCAGATTCCAATCGTCGTCGTTCGCCGAACGCGGCTTCTGCAAGCACTGCGGCACCCATATCTTCTTCCGGTACATCGAAGAAAACCACTACGCCCTGCCGGTGGGGCTGCTGGAAGACAGCGACGCCTGGACGCTGTCCGGGCAGATTTTTATCGACCGGAAACCCTCGTTCTTTTCGTTCGCGGAGGACACCGAGAACCTCACCGAGGACCAGGTCCTGAACCCGTAAACCGGTGTCTCAATGCTCGTCGTCGTAGCCGGCTAACCAGGGGCGGCGGCGTTGCGCCGCGCGATGAATCGAGCCGCCGATGGTGGCACCGATTTCCGCGCACACCGCGATGCCCTGCACGAAGGGGCGGTCGTGCATTAGAAACGGCAGTGCCGCGAGCGCGATACGATGGCCGCCGATCTCCGGCACCATCAGCGTGTAGTTGTCGCCCACCGGCGGCAGTTCGTCGCTGTGCGCCAGCAACTGATCCCGCAGCCGGGGGAAGGGCAGGTCGGTGAGGTCCAGGGCCTTCTGCCCGCGGGCGTCGATAAACACCTGAAAGCGGTGCTCACCTTCGGCCGTTTTAATCACGGTGCCGTGATCACCGATGTCCATTTGATACGCCTGGCCCATTGCCAGCACATCGATCACGCCGGCGGCGCGCAATGCCAGCACCCGACGGATCGATTCCGGCGGCACCGCCGCGTAGTTATCGATAAAGACCCGGCGCAGGCCGGTGTTGAAACGTTCCCGGTCGTGCTCGTTGAGATGCGGCGCGATGTCCTCCACCACCTCATGCAGGCGCAGCAGCGCGTAGCGCCACGGCACGGTGTGCCGGTCGCGTTTGTTACGCTCCACTTCCAGCAGATTGCGTTGCGCCCAGCGGAACGGATTGCGCTCGGCGCGGTTGGCGAAATAGGCGTCCGCGAAGGTGTCGGCGTTCTGTTCTTCCAGGGCGATGCCGTCGCTCCATCGCGGGTCCGCATCGCGGATTTCCCGGGCCATCAGGGTGAACACGCGATCCAGTAAGCCTTCGGCGCCGGCATCGATTTCCCTGGTGATGCTTTCTGGCGTGGCGATGCGCAGCGGCTGGTGGGGAATCGGACAATAGAAATCCGCCTCGGGCAGCAGGCCGGACCGGGACATCAAGGTGATGCACAGGTCCGCGCTGTCCCCGTTCAGTTCGAAGCGCAGCGTGCTGTCCGGGGCGTCGGACTGCTCCTGAAAGCAGCCGTGTTGCACCGCCACCGCCATGGCCGCGTCGATGCCGCTGAGCGAGGTGCCCAGCACGCCCACCGCGCCGGCCGGAATGGCGGTGCCGATCAGGCCGCTCCAAGGGCTGGGGAAGTAGCCGGGTCCGCCCTCCGCCGTGGAGGGCCAGACATGGCCGGTGGCGATCACCACGCGGTCGAAGTGGGCCGGCTCGGCGTGGCGGTTGGTCCACAGGCGCAGTGCGTTGTCGCCGGCCTGCAGATCGGTGACCCGGCAACCTTCGAACACCGTTACCCGGTGGTTGCGCTCCGTGGCTTTCGTCACCAACGCCAGAAACTGGGCACGGAAATAATGGCCAAGCAGTACGCGTGGCAGAAACTGCCGGTCGTGCAGGGTCTCCTTGGCCACGCCGTAGCCGGCCAGAAAACCGGCGGATTGCTCGCGCAGCCATTCGAGATAGGTACAGGTTAACGGCGGTATCTCGATGCTGGCGATGTTGGCGAGCATGGCCCGGTGATTGGCATGCTCGTCGTAGGGCATGCCGACGCCCGCCTGGTCACCGGCCTCATAAAGGGTGATCGCCAGCGACTGCTGGCCGTCGATCAGGGCGGCAAGGGTATAGAGGCCGGTGGGCCCGGTGCCGATAATGGCAATGCGCTGCATACCAGGGTCATTTCCGTATGACTGGGGCAACGAGAATGCGCGGCCCGAGGCATTGCTGTCCATCGGGCCATACTTGATTTTACCTTCCCCGAAAGGCGGCGAGCGCCGCCCGCCGGTTACGCCCGCGCCGGCTCCGGCGGCAGGGTGCCGCCCGGGAACGCCAGGCGCAGGTTCTTCAGCCAGGTGGTGCCGAACTGCCGCCATAGGGGCGCGGAGTTGTACGGCAGGCCGTAGCGGTCGGCCAGCGCTTTCACGCGCGGTGCCACTTCCGGATAACGGTTGCTGCACATATCCGGGAACAGATGATGCTCAATCTGGTGGCTCAGGTTGCCGGACATCACATGGAACAGCGGGCCGCCGGTGATGTTGGCGGAGCCGAGCAGCTGGCGGATGTACCACTGGCCGCGGGATTCGCCTTCCACCTGTTCCTCGGTGAAGTTGTAGACGTCGGCGGGGAAGTGCCCGCAGAAAATAATCACGAACGCCCAGATGTTACGGATGATATTGGCGACGAAGTTGGCGCCGGCCACCAGCAGGAACACGGTGAGCGGGGATTCCGGCACGAAGAAGGAGATCGGGATCGACACCAGCGCGGCCAGGCCCGGCCACATGATGTAGTCCTTGCGCACCTGGCCCCAGATCTTGCGGCCGATGTGTTTCATCAGCGGCAGGATTTCCTTGGGTTTTTTCTTGCCTTCGCCCACGTCGATGATCGCCTGCTCGTGCAGGGCCACGCCTTCCTCGAACAGCAGCATCAGCGTTACGAAGTAGAACGGCTGCAGCAGGTAGGCCGGCTTCCAGGGCTGCAGCGGCGTCACGCGCATGATGCCGTAGCCCACATCCAGGTCTTTCTCCAGCACGTTGGTCCAGGTGTGGTGCACTACGTTGTGCGAGTGCATCCAGCGGTCGGACGGGCTCATGGTGTCCCACTCCCAGGTGTTGGACTGGATCTCCGGATCCTTCATCCAGTCCCACTGGGCGTGCAGCACGTTGTGGGCGATTTCCATGTTCTCAAGGATCTTCGCCAGGCCCAGCAGGATCACACCCAGCGCCATCACGATCAGCGTGGTGCCCCAGCCGGCCAGCGCGTGCGGCCAGGCGGGCAGCAGGAACAGGCTGGCGTAGATGGTGAGCCGGCCGAACAGCGCCATGCTGCGCTGAATGCGGATCAGCCGCAGAATATAGAGCCGGTCTTTCTCGCCCCGGGATTCCAGGGTCTCGTAATAGATGGCGTCCATCTCGCGGCCGAATTCGTCGATTTGTTCTTCCGTGAGATCCACGGGTAAACCCTGTCGCTTACTCATCATGACCTCCTAGATGTCCAGTTCGCAGTCGCCGGCGGTGGCGCACACACAGACTTGCACGATGGCACCGGGCTCGTTGATGTATTCGCCGCTGCGCAGGTCGCGCACGCAGCCGGATTTCAAGGTGGTGTTGCAGGTGTGGCAGATGCCCATGCGGCAGCCGTGGGGCGGGTTGAGCCCGGCGTCCTCGGCGATGCGCAGCAGGTTGGTCTGGCCGTCCGCGTCCACGTCCAGCTCGCTCTGCGCGAAGCGCACGTTGCCGCCCACCGCGTCGTCGGGGATCGGCGCCAGCTCAGCGCGGAACCGTTCGATGTGCAGGCGGTTGGAAAGGCCGGCCTCTTCCCAGACTTCTTCCAGGGCGGCCAGCAGCCCCGGCGGCCCGCAGGCGTAGCAGTCCCGTTCGCGCCAGTCCGGGCAGACCTGCTCCAGCTTTTCGCGACTGAAGTAGGCGGCGTTGTCGTCTTCCTTCTGCGTGTGCACTTCGTGCAGGTGGTAGTGGCGGTGCTGCGCGTTCAACTTGCGCAGCTCCTTGCCGAAAATGGTGTCGAACTCGTGCGGCGCGTAATGAATGTGCACCGTGTCCGGCAGGCGCTGCTGCTCGATCAGGCTGTGCAGCATGCTTCTGGCCGGCGTGATACCGCTGCCCGCGGTGATGAACAGCGGCTGAATCGGCGAGGCGTCCGGCAGGTAGAAATCGCCCTGGGGCAGGCCCACCGGAATAAAGTCGCCCACCTTCAGGTTGCGCACGATGTGGTGCGACAAGCGGCCGCCGTCGATTTTCTTCACGGTGATGGTGAAGCGGCCGTCATCGCGCTCCGGCGGCGACGAGATCGTGTAGGTGCGGGTGTAGTGCCGGCCGTCCACCGGGATGCCCACGCGGATGTGCTGACCGGGGCGGTGCAGCCGCCAGTTGGCGCCGGGCTGCAGCGTGATGGTGCGGCAGTCCTTGGTCTCGTCCCACACGTCCACCACCCGCGCGTGCATACGGTGGGTGGTCCACAGCGGGTTCACCAGCTCCACGTAATGGGAGGTACGCAGCGGGAAGGCGAACATGTCGGTGATCGCCGCCAGCCTGTTCAGCCAGCCTTTCCGTGGTTTCGGGTCCTGCGCCTGGGTCATGGCCTGGGCTCCTGTATTCACTCGTTATTATGCTGTTTGTGTACAGGTGTTCACGTTACCTCAGGTTGGCGTGGTTTGGGAAGAGGGCAATTTTGTGCAAATGTTGAGCGGTTCCCCCTATAGCCGATAACAGCACGGTTTTGCCGGCGGTGCCAGGAGAGCGGGCGGCCTAGAAGGGCGCCGCCCAGGCCGCGACATAAAGCCCCAGGCCGAACACTGCGTGAGTAAGCAAGCTTTGCAGGCGCGCGGCGTTGGGCCTGGGGGTTCTCGAGGCGGCGATGCCGGCGCCCATGCCGGGCTGCATCAGAAAGAACGGCGCGGCCACCGTGCCGATGCCCACCGCCAGGGCCGGGCCGAGGGTGGGGCGCGCCGCCCATTCGGCGCCGCCTAACCCTATCAACAGCCCGGCGAAGGCGATGCCGATGCCGTAATGCGCGCTCCAGCCGATCAGGCGCTCGCCCGGTTTCTTTGGCGCGGCGGCGATGTTGTCGTGGCGGAAGCGGCCGTGCGGCATGTGCGCGATCCAGCGGCCGACCAGGCCGTAGTCGAGCCCCTTGCCGCCGAACACTCTTTTGCGCAGCCAGCCCCACAGATCCATGATGGCGGTGGCTCCCACGCCGATAAAAAATATAATCGCTAATAGAGTCATGGCGTCTTCCAGTCGGTGTCTTCGTTGGGCGATGAAGACAGCTTGCTACTTAAAGTCGACTTGAGGTCAAGGGCTATGGATATTTCCGAAGTGGTGCGCCGTTCCGGCCTGCCGGCGTCCACGTTGCGTTTCTATGAACAGAAGGGGCTGATCGCCTCCGTGGGCCGGCGCGGCCTGCACCGGGTGTTCGCCGCCGGCGTGCTGGAGCAGCTTTCGTTGATCGCGCTGGGCCGCGCGGCCGGATTCTCCCTGAATGAAATCGCCGCCATGTTCGGTGCCGACGGGCGCCCCCGGATCGAACGCCAACGGTTGCTGGAGAAAGCCGACGAGCTGGATCAGTCCATCAAACAATTGACCGCCATGCGTGACGGGCTGCGCCACGCGGCGGCCTGTTCCGCGCCCAGCCATCTGGAGTGCCCGAAGTTCCGGCGTTTGATGGGGCTGGCGGGTGCCGGGGTGATCGGCGAGCGACGAAACGGAGCCTCTGGGAAAAAGTAGACGCCCGAATGTCGAAGCCGGGACAGGGGGTTCGACCAGTTCCCGACGCCCGTTGCAGGGCCCCTTTCGATTGCCAGACAGGAACCGAACCATGTCCCGAATGATTTTCGTCAATCTGCCCGTCGCCGATCTCGCCGCGTCCATGGCGTTCTATCAGGCGCTGGGGTTCGAGAATAACCCGCAGTTCACCGACGACACCGCCGCCTGCATGGTGTGGAGTGACAGCATTTTTGTAATGCTGCTCACCCATGAGAAGTGGCGCACCTTCACCGACCGGCCGATCCCGCCGGCCACCGCCAGTGAAGTGTTGCTGGCCCTCAGCTGCGATGACCGCGACATGGTGGATCGGCTCAATGAAAAAGCGGACGCGAGCGGCGGCACGGCGGACATCAATGCGATCCAGGATCTGGGTTTCATGTATAACCGCAGCCTGGCGGACCTGGACGGCCACGTCTGGGAAATGTTCTGGATGGACCCGACAGCGGTGCCGGCGGACGATGCCGGAAGCTAGGGCTAACCCGCTCAAGGAAGGGAGCGGTCATCCGGGTATCGGCACCAGGACCGCGTCACCGGCCGCAAACGGTTCCCCGTTCTCGTCGTTCCAGTCACCGAGCTCGGCGCTGGCGAACACCTGCCGTTTACCGGCTTTCACCACCCGCCCGGTGACCCGGAACGCACCGGCAACCGCCGGGCGCAGGCAGCGCACCGAAAACTGCGAGGCGGTGACGTTGCCGGCCACCGTGGCGGCGGCGAAGCCGCAGGCGGTGTCGATCAGGCCGCCGATCAGCGCGGCGTGCAGGTGGCCGCTGTATTGCGCGAAGTCATCGCGCCGGTCCAGCCGCAGAATGACCCGGCCGGCCTCGGCGTGCTCCACGTGCAAATTCAGCCATTGGTTGAACGGTGCCAGGGCGGAGACCTGGCGTATTCGATTCAGTAGTGCGGTGTGGTCGCTCATGGGACGTCTCCAGATCAACGTTGGACTTTGAACACGCCGGTGGCGCGGGCGCAGGGCTGGCCATCGGCGAGCACGGTGGCGCCGGCGAAGCTGAGGCTGCGGCCCGTGCGGGTGACGTCGGCGCGGAATTCCAGCCACTGGCCGACGCGGGCGCTGCCCAGGAAGTCCAGGTTCAGATTCACGGTCACCAGGCCCTTGAGCGGCGGCAGGGTGCTGTCCTCCAGATGCGGCAGGCAGCTCAGGCCCATGGCGTTGTCGCACAGGGCGGATAACAGGCCGCCGTGGACGAAGCCGCGGCTGTTGGCGTGGGCCTCCCGCGCGTGCACGCCCAGGCTGATGCCGTTGTCGTGGGGGCGGTGATAGATCGGTTCCCAGGGGGCGGTGAAGCCGCTTTTCCGGGTGTGGGGCTGAAAGCCCTCGGGCACGTGGGTCATGGCGATGCTCCGTAATATTAATATAGACCAGTCTATATAATTGCGCTCCCCGGTCAATGCCGGCACGGGTTATGATCCAGGTCGTGCCTCGCCCCCTCAAAACCTGACCACTGGAAAGCCCAATGACCCGCAGCCCTTGCCTGATCCACCGCATCCAACCGGACGACATCGCCCTGATGGCGGGCCTGATGGACGTGTTTGGCGAGGCCTTTGAGGACCGCGAGACCTACGGCGCCCATCGGCCTGACGAAGCCTACTGGCGCTCACTGCTCGGCGGTGATTCGTTCATCGCGCTGGCGGCCCTGGACGGTGACCGGGTGGTGGGCGGTCTGGCCGCCTACGAGCTGAAGAAATTCGAACAGCGGCGCAGTGAGATCTATATCTATGATCTGGCCGTGGCCGAGACCCACCGTCGGCGGGGCATCGCCACCGCGCTGATCGAGGCACTGAAAAAGATTGGGCGGGAGCGCGGCGCCTGGGTGATTTTCGTGCAGGCGGACCACGGCGATGACCCGGCCATCGCGCTGTACACCGGGCTTGGTGTGCGCGAGGACGTGCTGCATTTCGACATTGAGGTGTAGGCGAGTGGCCGTTCAGACGGTGTCTTGGAGCGCATCGATCAGCGCCGCGATCTCCTCGCAGGCGTCGTGGATCGGCGCCGTGTCGCGGGCCACCCGCGCCTGGATCAGGGCGCCTTCCAGAGCGGAGATGGCCAACGACGCGAGGCGTTGGGCTTGGGCGCCGTCTACGTTATCAGGGTCGATCAGGGTGGCGAGGGTCCGGCGCCAGGCGGTGTAGGCTTCCCGGGCGGCTGCCGTGATCGGTTCGGACTGGGGCGTCACCTCCAGCACGGTGGTGGCCAGCGGGCAGCCGTCCCGGTAGCCGGAATCCTTCAGCCAGCCGGCCAGGAGCGCCCCGTAGGCGCGCAGCGCGGCGGCGGGCGTGCGGTGGTCCCGCTGCAGGGTTCGCAGCGTGTCGGTAACCCGGCCACCGGCGTAGCGGACGGCTTCCGCGCCCAGCGCCTCCTTGCCGCCGGGGAAATAGTGGTAGAACGAGCCCTTGGGGGCCGCGGCGAGGCCCAGGATGTCATTGATGCCGGTGGCCGCGTAGCCGCGCTGGCGGAACAGTTCGGCGGCGGCGCGCACCAGGCGGTCGCGGTGTTTGGGGCGGGCTCCCATGGAAGGCGGCTCCGGATTGGACATTCAGTGGACCAGTCTAGATGGAAATTCCCGGCGCTGCATGACCCTTCTTTCACGCGGACACTACCCTTAGTAACAAAAGCTATCAGGGTATTTGTCAGGCTGTATTGGCAGGGTGGGGGTGGAAGGTAATACAAGTAAAATAGCAATGGCGCCCTAACGGCAACCCCGAGCGATGACGGCGCGACTCAGCGCGATGATAAAGCAAGGAGAACGATCATGTCCGAGAGCAAATGTCCCTTCCATAACAACAATATCGCGGGCGGCGGCGTCACAAACCGGGATTGGTGGCCCAATCAGCTGCGGCTGGACATCCTGCATCAGCATTCGTCCATGTCCAATCCGATGGACGAGGACTTTGATTACGCGGAAGCCTTCAAAAGCCTGGATCTGGCGGCGCTGAAAAAAGATCTTACTGATCTGATGACCGACACCCAGGATTGGTGGCCGGCGGACTTCGGCCATTACGGCCCGATGTTTATCCGCATGGCCTGGCACAGCGCGGGCACCTACCGCATCGGCGACGGCCGCGGTGGCGCCGGCACCGGCACGCAGCGGTTCGCGCCGCTCAACAGTTGGCCGGACAACGTCAACCTGGACAAGGCCCGCCGCCTGCTGTGGCCGATCAAGAAAAAGTACGGCAATAAAATTTCCTGGGCCGATCTGATCGTGCTCACCGGTAACGTGGCGCTGGAATCCATGGGCTTCAAAACCTTCGGTTTCGCCGGCGGCCGCGAGGACCTCTACGAACCCGAGGACGACATCTACTGGGGCGTGGAAGATTCCTGGCTGGACGACAAGCGTTACTCCGGCGACCGCGAGCTGGAAAACCCGCTGGCGGCGGTGCAGATGGGTTTGATCTACGTGAACCCGGAAGGCCCCAATGGCGAGCCGGATCCGCTGAAAGCGGCCCACGACATCCGCGAAACCTTCGGCCGCATGGCGATGAACGACGAAGAGACCGTGGCGCTGATCGCCGGTGGCCACACCTTCGGTAAAACCCACGGCGCCGGCGACCCGGAACTGGTGGGCCCGGAGCCGGAAGCGGCGCCGATTGAAATGATGGGCCTGGGCTGGAAGAGCAGCCACGGCTCCGGCTTCGGCGACGACACCATCGGCGGTGGCCCGGAAGTGACCTGGACGCAGAAGCCCACCCAGTGGTCCAACCTGTTCTTCGACAACCTGTTCAAGCACGAATGGGAACTGGAAAAGAGCCCGGCCGGTGCTCAGCAGTGGGTGGCGAAGGACGCGGAAGCGGACATTCCCTACGCCCAGGACAAAACCAAGAAGCGTAAGCCGACCATGCTGACCACCGACCTGTCGCTGCGTTTCGATCCGGAGTACGGCAAGATTTCCCGTCGCTTCTATGAAAACCCGGAAGAGTTCGCCGACGCCTTTGCCCGCGCCTGGTACAAGCTCACCCACCGGGACATGGGCCCGATTGAACGTTACCTGGGCCCGGAAGTGCCCCAGGAAGAACTGATCTGGCAGGACCCGGTGCCCAAGGTCGATCATCCGCTGATCGACGACAAGGACATCGCCAGCCTCAAGGGCAAGATCGTGGATTCCGGCCTCAGCATTCCCGACATGGTGAAAGTGGCCTGGGCGTCCGCCTCCACCTACCGCGGTTCCGACATGCGCGGTGGCGCCAACGGGGCCCGTCTGCGTCTGGAGCCGCAGAAAAACTGGGAAGTGAACGAGCCGCAGCAGCTGGACAAGATTCTGAAGACCCTGGAGGGCATTCAGAGCGAGTTCAACAACGCCCAGTCCGGTGGCAAGAAAGTATCGCTGGCGGATCTGATCGTGCTGGCCGGTTGCGCCGGCGTGGAGAAAGCGGCCGCCAACGGTGGCCACGACGTCACCGTGCCGTTCACCCCGGGCCGTACGGACGCCTCGCTGGAGCAGACCGACGTGGATTCCTTTGAATACCTGGAACCCTTCGTGGACGGCTTCCGCAACTACCGCAAGGAAAAGTATTCCCTGCCCGCGGAACATCTGCTCATCGACCGTGCCCAGCTGCTCACTCTCACCGCGCCGGAAATGACCGTGCTGGTGGGCGGCATGCGTGCCATGAACGCCAACTTCGACGGTTCCAAACACGGTGTCTTCACCGACCGCCCGGAAGCGCTCAGCAATGATTTCTTCAAGGTGGTGGTGGACATGGGTATCGCCTGGGCGCCGCAGTCCGAGGACGATGACTACCTGTTCGAAGGCCGTGACCGCAGCAGCGGCGAGCTGAAGTGGACCGGCACCCGTCTGGATCTGGTGTTCGGCGCCAACTCCCAGCTGCGCGCGCTTTCCGAAGTCTATGGCGCGGACGACGCGGAGAAGAAGTTCGTCAAGGACTTCGTCGCCGCCTGGGACAAGGTAATGAACCTGGGCCGCTTCGACCTGGACTGATCGAAGCGCTGTTACACCGCAACCTGAGGGGCACGCCTGGCGTGCCCTTTTTGTTTTTGTAAGGAAGGTATCAGGCTGGAACCGCCTTACAATCAATGGGTCTATTCAGAAAGGTTCGATTCAGCCAGAGGGGGAAGGTATGCCGATACAGGATTCCAACGACCGCTACGGCACGGTGAGCCGGGTATTGCACTGGGGCATGGCGTTGCTCCTGGTGTGGCAGTTTCTCAGCGCCGGCGCCCACGCGCTGCTGTCCGACACCGCCGTGGAAGAATTTTTCTGGGGCACCCACAAGCCGCTGGGTTTCCTGCTGTTTGTTCTGATCATCCTGCGTGCCCTGTGGGCGCTGATCAATCTGTCCCGGCGCCCGCCGTCAGTGAGCCTTGCCGCCAGGTTGGGGCACCTGGCGTTCTACGCGCTGCTGCTGGGCATTCCCGCCTTCGCCCTGCTGCGCCAGTACGGCGGCGGCAAGCCGTTCGAGCCGTTCGGCATTCCGCTGATGGGCGGTCTCGGCGGCGAGGAAATCGAGTGGATGCAGGTGCCCGCCAATCTGTTCCATGGCTGGGCCGGCTGGTTGTTGTTGCTGATGATCGTGGGGCACATTGTCATGGTGGCGCGCCATCGCAAGGCGGCGGATCAGACCGACGTGCTGCCGCGCATGTGGGGGTGACGGATTATGAGCTTGGACTATGCGGCGATGTTGCGCGTGGCGCTGGACGAAGCGCGGCAGGGGCTTGAGGAAGGCGGCATCCCGATTGGCGCCGCCCTGTTCCGTGCCGACGGCACCCTGCTGGGCGCCGGCCATAACCGCCGCGTGCAGGAGAACGACCCGTCCGTGCACGCGGAAACCGACGCCTTTCGCAAAGCGGGCAGACAGCCCAACTACCGGGATACCATCATGGTTACCACCCTGGCGCCGTGCTGGTACTGCAGCGGTCTGGTGCGCCAGTTCAAAATCGGCACCGTGGTGGTGGGGGAGTCGCGGACGTTCGCGGGCGGCGTGCAGTGGCTGCGTGACAACGGGGTCACGGTGATCGATCTGGATGATCCGGAAGGCGCGGCGTTAATGGAAAATTTTATCCGCGACCATCCGGCTCTTTGGAACGAAGATATCGGTGAAGCCTAGCGGCGGCCTCTACCGGTACTTGCGGTTGAGTTTGCGCATGCCGCCGATCCAGCGATCGTAGTTTTCGGTTTTGTTGCGCATGTATTGCAGCACTTCCTTGTGCGGCAGCACCAGGAAGGTTTCCTGCTCAATGGCCTCCAGGCAGGCCTGGGCCACCGGCTCCGGATCCATCATGCCGTCCACGCTGGCCACGTGATCTTCCTTGCCTTTGGTCATGTTGGTGCGCACCGCCTGCGGGCACAGCACCGATACCTTGATGCCGTCGTCGCCGTAGGTGAGCGCGATCCATTCCGCCAGGCCCACGGCGGCGTGCTTGGTGACCGCGTAGGGCGCCGAGCCGATTTGCGAGAGCAGGCCGGCGGCGGAAGCGGTATTGAGAAAATAACCGCCGCCGCGCTCGATCATCTTGGGCGCCAAATGGCGCGCCGCGTAGATGTGCGCCATCACGTTGATGTCCCAGATTTTCTGCCACTGGTCGTTGGCCACTTCCGGGCCGCCGGGCACGGAGATGCCGGCGTTGGAGCAGAACAGATCAATCGGGCCCACGTCGTTCTCGGTGTCGTCGATCAGCGCCTTGATGTCGTTCTCGTTGGAGACATCCACCTTGCGGCCAATGCCGTCGACCATCTTGGCGGTGGCTTCCGCGCCATCACCGTCCAGATCCACGCAAATAATCTTCTTGGCGCCGGCCTTGGCGAAAACCTGCGCCAGCGCGCGACCAATGCCGCCGGCCGCGCCGGTGACCACCACAATTTTATTTTTGAGTTCCATAAACCTTCTCCTTACATCAGCTCCACATAAAGGAGCCGCCGCAGACGGTCAGCGCCTGGCCGGTCATGTAGCGGCTGGCGTCGGAGCCGAGGAACACGGCCAGGCCTTCGAAGTCGTCCGCTTCGCCCAGGCGGCGCAGCGGAATCTGCGAGTTGGCGCGCTTCACCGCTTCCGGGTTGTCCCACAGCGCCTTGGCGAAATCGGTGCGCACCAGGCCCGGGCAGATGGCGTTGGCGCGGATGCCCTGGGGGCCGTACTCCAGCGCCAGGTTGCGCACCAGGCCGATCAGCGCCAGCTTGGAGGTGCCGTACACGCCCAGGGTGTCGGACGGTTTAAAGGCGCCGACGCTGGCGGTGAACATCATCGAGCCGTTGCCTTTCTCGATCATATCCGGCGCCACCAGGCGCGCCAGCCACAGGTTGGCCTGCACGTTCACCTGCATGGTTTTTTCGTAGGCGTCGTCGGGAATCTCGGAGATCGGCCCGTAGTGCACATTGACGCCGGCGTTGCCGACCAGAATGTCCACCGGCCCGGCGAGCTGGTGGGTTTTCTCCACCAGCGTCTCCAGTTCCTGTTTGCGGCCGGCGTTGGCGGCCACCCCGTGCACGCGCTCGGCGCCCACCGCCTGGTTGATCTCGGCGGCGGTCTCATCGAGCGTTTCCTGGGTGCGCGCGGAGATCACCACGGTGGCACCATGCGCGGCCAGGGCGTGGGCCATCGCTTTGCCCATGCCCTTGGAGGCGCCGGTCATCAGCGCCACCTTGCCGGTCAGATCGAACAGCTTGGTCTCCACCATGGCGTTATGCTCCGGTCTGGTTGTAGCGGTTCACTTCGTTGCGGGCGACCACGTTGTGGTGCACTTCGTCCGGGCCATCGGCCAGGCGCAGGGTGCGCTGCTGCATGTACATCTCGGACAGCGGCGACCACTGGCTGACACCGGTGGCGCCGTGGATCTGGATCGCCTGGTCGATGATCTGGCAGCACTTCTCCGGCACCATCGCTTTCGCCATGGACACCCAGATGCGCGCTTCCTTGTTGCCCATCACGTCCATCGCCTTGGCGGCTTTCAGTACCACCATGCGCATGGCTTCGATTTCGATGCGGGCGCGGGACACGATTTCCATGTTCTTGCCCAGGTTGATGATTTCCTTGCCGAACGCTTCCCGGTTCAGGCCGCGCTCGAGAATCAGGTCCAGGGCTTTCTCGGCGGAGCCGATGGAGCGCATGCAGTGGTGGATACGGCCCGGGCCCAGGCGCAGCTGGGAAATCTCGAAGCCGCGGCCTTCGCCCCACAGGATGTTCTCTTTCGGCACGCGCACGTTATCCAGCTTGATGTGCATGTGGCCGTGGGGCGCGTGGTCGTGGCCGAACACGCGCATCGGGCCGAGCACGTGCACGCCGGGGGCGTCCATGGGCACCAGAATCTGCGACTGCTGGCGGAAGGTGGGCGCGTCCGGGCTGGTCTTGACCATGCAGATCATGATCTTGCAGCGCGGGTCGCCGGCGCCGGAGATATAGTATTTCTCGCCGTTGATCACCCAGTCGTCGCCGTCCAGCACGGCGCTGGTTTCAATGTTGCGGGCGTCGGAGGAGGCCACCTGGGGTTCGGTCATGCCGAAGCAGGAACGGATCTCGCCGGCCAGCAGCGGCTTCAGCCACTTCTCTTTCTGCTCGGGGGTGCCGACGCGCTCCAGCACTTCCATGTTGCCGGTGTCCGGCGCGGAGCAGTTCAGGGTCTGGGACGCCAGCGGGTTCTTGCCCAGCTCGAAGGCGATGTAGGCGTAGTCCAGGTTGGACAGGCCTTCGCCGGTTTCCGCGTTGGGCAGGAAGAAGTTCCACAGGCCGGCTTCGCGGGCCTTGTTCTTGGCGGTTTCCAGCAGCTCCAGCTGGCCGGGCGCGTAGCTGAACCGCTCGGCGCGGCCTTCGCCCAGACGGTGGAATTCCTCGGTGATCGGGTCCACGTTCTCGCGGATGTGCTTGGCCAGGGCGTCCAGCAGCGGGCGCGCGTCTTCGGACATGGCCAGGTTGTTGAGATCGGTATCGTTACCCATGGGTGTTTACTCCTCGTTGATGGGGGCGCCCGCCTCGGTGTCGGCGGCCAGGCATTGTGCGCGCAAAGCGCGGCGGTCGGTTTTGTCGGTGCCGCCCCGGGGCAGCGGGTCGCTGCGCAGCCAGAGGCGGTCGGGAATCTTGAACGCGGCCAGGTGGTCCGCCAGGAAGGCTTGCAGCCCGGCCTCGTCCACGCGGGCGCCGGGCTTGAGCTGCACGCCAGCGCCGACGATCTCGCCCAGGCGCTCGTCGGGAATCGGGAACACGCCGGCTTCGGCCACGTCCGGGTGGCGGTGCAGGGCGCCTTCCACTTCCAGGCAGGCGATGTTCTCGCCGCCGCGGATGATGATGCTCTTCTTGCGGTCGACGATGTAGATCAGGCCTTCCTCGTCGATGCGCGCCAGGTCGCCGGTGTACAGCCAGCCGTCGCGGACGGTGTCGGCGGTGGCCTCGGGCTGGTTCAGATAGCAGCGCATATTGGCGGCGCTTTTCACGGTCAGCTCGCCGATTTCGCCGGTGGCCACTTCCTTGCCGTCGCCGTCGACGATGCGCATTTCCTGCAGCGGCGGGGTCGGCCGGCCGGCGGCTTCCGGATGAGCCACATAGTCCGGCCCGCCGATCAGAATGCCCAGGGCGTTGGTTTCGGTCATGCCCCAGCCGGAGGCGATGGCGGCGGCGGGGAAGGCTTCGGCGAGCTGGCCCACCTGGGCGGCGGGCCGCTTGGCGCCGCCACCGCCGATCGCTTCCAGGGTGTCCAGGCTTTCGCCCAGGGCGCGGGCGGTATCCATCAATTCGGCGGACTGGGTGGGCACGCCGGTGAAGCGGGTGATGCGCTCGCGCTTGATCAGACGCACCGCCTCTTCCGGGTCCCACTTGTACATCAGGGTCAGGGTGGCGCCGCTGGCCAGGCCCTGCAGGAAATTCGACTGCAAGGCGGTGACATGGAACAGCGGCGTCACCACCAGAAACGACGGCGGCTGCACCTTGTCCGGCTCCGGCAGGGGCGGCGGCGGGTCCGCCACCAGCGGCGCCATCAGCCGCGCCATGATCCAGGAGTACACCGCCGAGATCGCGCCGCGATGGGTGAGCACCACGCCCTTGGGGTTGCCGGTGGAGCCGGAGGAGTACAGCACGGCGAAGTCGTCGTCCGGGGCGATGGTCACATCCGGCCAGCGGTCGTCGCGGCCGCCGTCGCGCAGTTGTTCATAGCGCGGCCGGCCGGGCAGGGCTTCGGCGTCACGCACCGCGATCAGCGCCAGGCCGTTGTCGGCGGCCAGCCTCTCGATGCGCTGGTGGCGCGGGCCGTCGGCGAACACCACCCGGGCGCCGCAGTCCGTCAGGCCGTAGGCCAGCTCCTGCTCCGACCACCAGGCGTTCATCGGCACCGCCACCGCGCCCAGCGCGGCCACCGCCAGAATCAGGATCGGCAGCTCCGGGTAGTTGCGCATGGCGATCGCCACCGGGTCGCCCTGGCGCACGCCCAGGTCGTCGGCCAGGGCGTTAGCGACGCGCCGCACCTCCCGGCACAGCTCGGCGTGGCTCCAGCGTTCGTCCTGGTAGACCAGGGCGTCGCGGTCCCCATAGGCGGGGGCGGCGTCTTCCAGCAGCACGCGCAGGTGTGCCGGGGCGTTGGCGAATACCGGATAGCGGACTCCGCCGATCACCGCCTCGGTGAGCGCGAAGCGGGGATCGCTGGCGGCGATATGCGCCTGGGCGTCTTCGGGCGTCAATTGTTCTCCTTATGCACGGCGAGCGCCGTGGGCTGGCTGACACTTGTCAGGAATCAAGCTAAGGCGGATGGTGGCGGCAAGTCAAGCGCCGTTGACCGGTGGGTCACACCGGAATCAGGAATAATGGAATGCTATTTCGACGGGCAAGCGTCTGAATTAATTGGGCTTTTCGCCCAGCTGGTCGACCATGGCGCGGACCGCCGCGGCCACCGTCTTGAGGATCACGGTGTCGTCGATGTCGCGGTTCAGCCAGTCGCGCATGGGCGCGAACGCGGCCAGGAAGACGATCATGTTGGCCACCACTTCGGCGCGCGGGTCGTCCTCGGGCAGACCGGTGCGTTCGCGCAGCTGGTCGGCTAAGGCACTGAGCACCGTCTCGTCGCGGGCGCGCATGGTCTTGCGGTCTTCGTCGCGGAGGTGAGGGATGGAGCGGTAGATCAGCAGGGTGCCCTGGCGCTTCTTGGTCCAGACGTCCTGGAAGAACGCCGCTACCTGATCCTCGAACGGCACGTCCGGGTCGCGCTCCAGACGTTCCGCCAGGGTCGGCACGTCCTGGGCGAACCACAGTTTGTTGAGCAGCCGGCGCAGGATGTCGTTTTTGTTGGCGATGTAATCGTAGATGCTCGCCTGGTTGACGCCGGAGCGCGCGCAGATGTCGCGGATGGTGGTGGCGTCGAAGCCCTTTTCCAGAAACAAGGACAGGGCCGCGTCGCAGATCTGGTTGCGGCGCGTCTCGGTGAGCGCGCTGTCCTGCACGCCGTCCACCGTGGCTTCCACCAGTTGCTGCTCGCTGTCGAGGGCGGTTTTATCGTTGTGTTCAGGTTCCGCCGGCAAGCGTCTTCTCCACAATCAGGTCGGTCCGGGAAGGTCGCTCGGACGTTAGCACAGTTGTTTCAGGGGCGGAAGAAAGCGGCCGGCGGCGCGCTTCGAGCGACGCCAGGATCGGGCAAGGATCGGCGGGTTATGGGGCATCACGCGGCTATCTTGCCGCCGTCTTGAGCGTTATCTTGTCATTCTTTGCCCCTAAACCCGGGTATTACTTCGTTTGTCTGATCGAGAGAGTAGTTATGAGCGACGACACCTACACGCCTCCGAAAGTCTGGAAATGGGACGCGGAAAGCGGCGGCAAATTCGCCAGCATCAACCGGCCCATCGCCGGCCCCACCCATGACAAAGACCTGCCGGTGGGCAAGCATCCTCTGCAGCTGTATTCCCTGGCCACGCCCAACGGCGTCAAGGTGACGGTGCTGCTGGAAGAGCTACTGGAAAAGGGCTTCCAAGGCGCGGAGTACGACGCCTGGTTGATCCGCATCACCGAGGGCGAGCAGTTCGGCAGCGGGTTCGTGGACATCAACCCCAACTCCAAGATTCCGGCCCTGGTGGATCAAAGCCAGGACCCGTCGGTGCGCGTGTTCGAGTCCGGCGCCATCCTGCTCTACCTGGCGGAAAAGTTCGGCGCCTTCCTGCCCACTGATCCGGCCAAGCGCACCGAATGCCTGAACTGGCTGTTCTGGCAGATGGGCGCGGTGCCGTTCCTGGGCGGCGGCTTCGGCCACTTCTACGCCTACGCGCCGGAGAAATACGAATACCCGATCAACCGCTACACCATGGAAGTGAAGCGCCAGCTGGACGTGCTCGACCGCCGCCTGGCGGACAACCGCTTCCTGTCCGGCGACGACTACACCATCGCCGACATGGCGGTCTGGCCCTGGTACGGCGCCCTGGTCACCAACAAGGTGTACGAGGCCGCCGAATTCCTGGAAGCGCACACCTACAAGAACGTGCTGCGCTGGGAAGCGGAGATCGCCGAGCGCCCCGCCGTGCAGCGCGGCCGCATGGTCAACCGCGCCTGGGGCGAGCCCGGCGAACAGCTGCGCGAGCGCCACGACGCCAGCGACTTCCAGCTGCGCACCCAGGACAAGCTGGAAGACTCATAGCCGCGGCACTGGTGTGAGCGGGCCCTTGTGGTGGCGGCCTTTGTGGGAGCGGGCCCCGCCCGCGAAAGGGAGCGAAGCTCCCGGCCAAGGTTGCCCCGCTGGATTCCAGAGGCTTTTTAACAGCGCCATAAACGGCGTCTCTGGGATCCTGCCGGCAAGCATTGCTTGCCTTTCGCGGGCTGGGCCCGCTCGCACAAGGTGGTCCCTTTCGCAGCGGGTCCCGCTCCAAATGACTTGCCAAAAACCCGTGCTTACGAAGATCGTTTTGTGGCGGGGATTTTCTCCAACACCATCAGGTCGTCCAGGTAGGTGACCAGGTGCTCCAGATATTGCGGTGAGATGTCCTGCAGCGCGGCCAGCGCGCGGGCCACCTGGCGGTGGGCGTTGAGCGGGCCCGCGTCGCCGGGGACCTGGGTGATGGCGTGCTGGATGCGCGCGGCCAACTGCTGTCGGGCCTGGGCTTCGCGGATCGGCGCCAGGGCTTTCAACTCGACGGGTGCTTCGCCGTCGCCACGCAGCCGGGTCAGCAAGGCCGCCAGCGGAGAGGGTGGCGGCGCGGGGCGATCGCCCTGCTTGTCGTCGTCGGCGTCCGCGCGGGCCCGGTAGTCCGCGAGTGCCTTTTCCAGTTTTTCCTGATGCTTTTGCGACGGCGCGCGCCGGCTTTCGGCCAGGCGCGTGGCAAAGCTTTCCAGATAGGCGAAGCGCACCGGGTCGCGGTGGTGGGCGCCTTTTTGGCGCAGGGCTTCCAGTTGCGTCAGCACCTCACTCATCGCGTTGCCCGGTCTGCTCCGGCTCGCCGGCGGTGGCGTCGGCGCGCGGCACGGTGGTGATCTCCACGCGCCGGTTTTTGGCGCGGGCGGCGTCGTCCACGTTGGGGGTCACCGGCTGATTGTCGCCGAAGGCGGCGGCGAAAATGCGCGCCTCCGGCAGCCCCTGATCGATCAGGGTGCGGGTGACCGTGAGCGCGCGCTGGGCGGACAGGCCCCAGTTGTCCGCGTAGCGCGGGTTGCCCTGCTGGATCGGCAGGTCGTCGGTGAAGCCGCTCACCATCAGCAGCTCGTCGTGTTGCGCCAGGTAGGTTTGCAGCGGTTCCACCAGGCTCTCCAGCAGCGCGCGGCCCTCCGGCTGCAGGCGGTCCGCGTTGAGCGCGAACAGCACGCTGCCGTTAATACCGATGCGGCCGTTCTGGAACGAAATGCGGCCGCTGGCGAGCGGGTCGGCGAGCGCCTCTTCCAACGCCTGGCGTCGTTGCTGCTCGGCCTGCAGTTTGGCGCGTTCCTGCTCCAGCGACTGGCTCAGTTCCAGCTGAATGCCGATCACCCACACCAGCAGCAGCACGAAGATACCCACCAGCGCCGCCATCAGGTCCGAGAAGATCGCCCACACCGGGGTGGACTGAGCGCCGTCCTGGCCGTCGTGAAGCTCGTCCATCAGCGCGCCTCGTTGGCTTTGAGGGCGGCCAGGGCGTCGATCACTTCCTTTTGCGAACTCAGGCTCAGGTCGATCACCTCGCGGGCCTGCTCCACGTAGTAGGCGAGCTGCTCGTCGCTGCGCGCGGCGGACTGCTCCAGGGACGTCTCGATGCGTTTCAGGTTATCCAGCAGCTTGCCGTTGGACTCGCTGAACAGGTTCACCGCGGTGCCGAAGGCGTCGCCCAGGCTGGCCACCTCGTGGGCCCCGCCGGTGATGTCGGCGGCGGCCTCGTCCAGGCGGTCGGTCTGCGCGTCCACCTGGCCGGCGAAGGTATCGCTGACCTCCTTGAGCACGCCGCCGGCGTCGCGGATCAGCGTTTCCACCGCGTCGCGCTGCACGCCGGCCGCCTGCTGCTGGGCGGTGAGCAGGGCGTCCAGCTCGCCCATGATGCGGCGGCGTTCCTCCAGCAGTTCGTTGTCCCGTTCGCTGCTTTGCGCCATTTCCTCGCGCAGGCGGCTGATCACGTCGGCGGCCGCCTTGGGCGTCTCCGAGGCGGTTTCGATCAGCCGCGTCATCGGTGCCTCCAGGGCGGTGCCCAGCTCGGTGAGGTGGCGGGTGACGGTGGCTTCCAGGTCGGCCAGGCGCTGCGTGGCCGCGTCGCCGCGCGCCGCCTCCTGATCCCGCAGGGCGCTGAGCTGCTCGCCGGTGCGGGCGAGCAGGGTGTCCAGGCCTTGCCGCTGCCCTTCCACCAGGCCGTCGGCGGTGTGCTGGAAGCGCTCCGTGTGGCCACTCAGGGTGTCGCCGAGGTCGCTGACCAGTCGCGCCAGTGTTTGCTGTTGCTGCTCGAGGCCCTGGCGCCAGCCTTCGGCGGTGGCGTCGCCGGCCTCTTGGAAGCGCTCGGTGATGGCGGTCAGGCGTTGCTGGTTGTCGGTCCGGGCCTGCTGCTGATCGTCGCGGATCTGCGTCAGCAGGGCGTCGCCGTGGGCCTGGAAGCGGTCGTTGTGTTCCTGTAGGGCGGCGGCCACCTTGTCGGTGAGGCTTTGCGCGGTCTGTTGATGTTCGGCCAGGCCCTCGCGCCAGTGGCGCGCCGCTTGCTCGGTGGTGGTGTCGAAGCGCTCGGCGATCCGGCTCAGCTGGCTTTCGGTGAGCGTGTTGAGGCGCTGGTGGCTCTGCGCCGCCTGGTCGTTGAGGCGTTCCAGAGCCTCGGCGATCACCGGGCGGACGCTTTCCGCCGCCAGCCGGCTGCTGTCCGCCAGGCTGGTGCTCAGGCTGTCGCCGACGGACGCCGCCAGTTGGCGGTAGTGCTCGGCAGTCTGCTCGTGGAACTGCTTTTGATTGTCGGTGAGCGCGCTGTTGAGCTGGTCGCCCATCTGTTCCAGGCGCTGGGTCAGCGCCTGCAGGCTATCCACCACGGCGGGGAAGGCGTCGGACTGAGACTGCAGGGCGCGGAACGCCTCCTGCTGCTGATGTTTCAGGGAAAACGCGCGCAGATCCCGGCGCAGCACGGCGTCCAGGTCGCGGCCGACGAGCGTGCGCTCGCGGCGGCTGAGCGTGGCGCCCAGCCCCAGCATGGCGGAGGCGGCGACACCGGCGATGGAGGTGCCGAAGGCCAGGCTGAGCCCGGCGATGGGCGCCGCCAGGGCGCTCTGTACGGCGGCCAGGTTGTTGCCGCCTTCCAGGGCGCTGACCGCGCCCTGCAGGGTGACGATCATGCCGATAAAGGTACCCAGCAGGCCCAGCATCACCAGCAGGCCGGACAGGTAGGGTGTCAGCATGGGGCCGGGCAGCGGCGTGCTTTCCCCGTCCACGCGCCGGCGCACGGCGCCGCGCAGGGCGGCGGGCAGCTCGGCCAGCCAGCGCTCCAGGGCGTCGCCGTCGCCGGGCGGGGTCTCCAGTTGCCGGGCCAGCTGCGCGCTGTCGGCGCGGAAGCGGCGCAGCTCCAGGAAGCCGAAGGCGTACACGAAGGCGATCAGCAGGGTGGCGGTGAGGGCCACCAGGTTGGTGCCGAGAAAGCCGATGCCCACCCAGGCCACGGTGGCCGCGCCGAGCAGACATACCAGTGCGAATAAAAAGCGTGTCATTGAGGTCCTTGTGGGTGGTTGTGCGCGCTTTCCAGCGCCATGAGCAAGCCCTGCACCGGCTCCAGGCGGGCGTCCAGTTCGGCCAGCAACAGGGATTTCATCTCCTGGCAGAAGCGGTGCAGCCAGGCGCCTTCCGTCATCCAGTCCTGGGGATCGTCGCCGGGCGCATCGCTGAGCAGGCTGTGCTGGCGGTCCGGCCAGAGCGCCAGGAAGCGCTTTTCCAGCACCCCGGGCACGGCGCCGAAGCCCTTGCGGGCGTAGCCGGTAAGGGTGTTGTCGAGCACCGCGTCGATGCGCGCCAGCCGCGCCAGGGCCGGGCCGTGGTCGGTGAGGGCGCCACGGGCTTTCAGCCGCAGCGGCGGCACGGCGGCGGCCATCTGCCGCTGCTTGCTCTGATAGAAGCGCCGGTAGGGCTCGAAATCCGGCGGCTCGGCCGGGCTCGGGCCGGCTTCCGGCGCCGGCAGGCCGTTGCGGGTGCCGATGCGCTCGGCGGTGACGCTGGCTTCGATGGCGTCCCGCTGGCTTTGGCGCAGTTTCTCCAGCTCCGCGCGCAGCCGCTCGGCGGCTTTGCCGTCGGCGCCGAAATAGCCGTCCCGGGACGCCACGTTGGCGGCGTCCAGCGCCACGGTGTCGGACAGGTCGAACAGCCGCGCCAGCCGTTCGCCGAAGCACGGCAGCGGCGCGCCGGCCGCGCGCACGCCCAGGCCCGCCAGCTGCCGCCGCAGCGGGCCGGTGTTGTTCACGCTGTTGGGCCTGCCGTTGCTCATCGCCGCGCCCTGGTTGGACATCCATGGAGAATAGAGGGCCCGACGCGCCCTGGCGCCGGGAAGCCGCACATTCTAATCAGGAACGGCCGGCGATGATAATGGCGGCATGTAGCCGCCCGACCGGCGCCCTGGAAAGGGCGCGGCGGGGCGGACGGGGCAGGGGGCGC
Source organism: Alloalcanivorax venustensis ISO4 (assembly GCF_015356855.1). Taxonomy (GTDB): domain Bacteria; phylum Pseudomonadota; class Gammaproteobacteria; order Pseudomonadales; family Alcanivoracaceae; genus Alloalcanivorax; species Alloalcanivorax venustensis. The sequence continues at coordinate 158,027 of NZ_ARXR01000004.1, read as the reverse complement.
GGGTCAGGCGCGGCGGAAGGCTTCCGGGATGGTCAGCTCGTAGGTGGCGCCGGTGGGCAGCAGCAGCGCGGAGGGGCCGCGCTGGGAACTGAAGTAGAGCCGCGAGCCGTCCGGGGTGAAGGCGGGGCCGGTGAGTTCGCTGCCGCCGCCGGGGATTTGCAGCAGGATTCTGGCGGGCTGGTTGGGCACCATCACCATCAGACGCATCAGGTCGCCGTCTTCCGCCACCACCACATCGCCGGCCGGGCCGACGACGATATTGTCCACGTCATTGAACGGCGCTTCGCCGCTGCCGATCAGCTGTTCGTTGTCGAACACCACTTCGATCTGGTCGTTGTCGATGTCCAGGGCGTAGACCCGGTTGTCGCCTTTGCAGGCCAGGAACACCACCGCGCGTAGCGGGTTGGCGCTGCCCGCGATGTCGGGCCGCTGGCCCTCCGGCAGGGTCTGCACCCACAGGCCTTCGCCGCCTTTGAAGCGGGTGCCCGGGGCGCCCTGGCCGGTGGCCGCCTCGATCTCGGCGCGCACCGTTTCCTGGGCGCGGTGCGGGTCCTGCACCGGCACCCAGCGCACCTTGTGCAGGCGGCGGGCCTGGTCCAGGTCTTCCTGGTAGGCGCCGTTGGCGAAGCCGTCCACCTCCAACACCTCCAGCACGCCGTTATCCAGGTCCAGGCCCGGTTCCCCGGTGATCGAGGTGACCACGCCGGCGGACCGGAAGCGGTACAGACGGCCGTTGCCGTCGTCCTCGGACAGGTAGAGGGTGCGGGTGTCCCAGTCCGCCACGGCGGCTTCGTGGTTGAAAATACCCAGCGCCGGATGCGCCCGCGCCAGGGACGCGGGCCCCAGCGGGTGGCACTCATAGACCTGGCCGTCGGTGGTCTCCTCGCAGGACAACCAGGTGCCCCAGGGCGTGGCGCCGCCGGCGCAGTTGCGGCGGGTGTTGCGCAGGATGCGGTAGGCGTCGATGACGGTGCCGTCGCGGTCGAACCGCAACGCGCCCACGCCGCCGCCGGGGGCGATTTCACTGTTGGAGACATAGACCCAGCCGCCGTCCTCCCGCACCGGGAACACCGCGCCGCCGTCCGGGAAAATGTGCCAGTTGTCGCGCAGCAAGCCGGTGAGGTTGGGCAGACCGGAGATCGGATCTTCCAGGTGCCGGGCCACGCGGCGGATCGAGAACCCCTCGGGAATCAGAATGCCGTCCACGTCGCTTTCCACCAGCTCGCCGATACCGGCCAGCGGCCCCGCTTCCAGGGGCAGCATGGTGGCCGGCGGTACCGGCGGCTCGGGAGCGGGCGGCTCCGGCTCCGACGGGCTGGGGGTCGGTGACGGGGTGCCCGCCGGGCTACCCGAGGACGAGGAACCGCCGCCGCAGGCGGTGATCATCGCGGCGCCGGCGCCGTAGAACATGGCCTGGATCAGTTTGCGTCGGGTCAGGGTTACGGAGTTCATAAGCCGGTCCGGAGTCGATAACGGCGGACAGGCTGGCCGCCGATGATGACAATCCGGTGATGCCGGCGGCGCCGGTGGCGGTCGGTAACAAAAGTCGAACCGAACGGTTACCGAAGGCGGTCAGTCCACCGCCAGACCGGCGGGGAAGCGGCGGATCTTCTGCGCCAGGTAGAGGCCCACCAGCAGCGCCAGGCAGGTGAAGGCCACCGCCAGGCGGAAGCCGCCGGTGGCTTCGATCAGCCAGCCGGCGATGGCCGGGCCCAGGAACTGGCCGCCGGCGAAGAACACCGTCACGTAGCTGAAGGCGATGGGGATATGGCGCGGCGCCACCTGGTCGGTGCTGGCGGCCTGGACCATGGTGAACACGCCGTTCACCGCGCAGCCCATGAGCAGGAAATGGGCGAAGAACATGGCCAGGCTCTGGTCGATCAGCGGCAGCCCCATGGCCACGGTGACCACCGCCATCGCCAGGGTCAGGGCGTTGCCCCGGCCCCACACGTCGGACAGCGAGCCCCATAGCGGGCCGGCGGCCACCGACAGCAGGCCGGACATGGCCATCAGCCAGCCGGCGGTGGCTTCGTCGAAGCCGGACTCCACCACGTAGCTGACCATGAAGATCGCCTGAATGATGTAGACCATGCCGATGATGCCGTAGATCGCCGCCATGATGATCACGCGCGGGTTGCGGTAGATGCGCCATTTGTCCGCCGGCGCCGGGCGGTCCGGATGGTCGTGGGCCACCGGCGCCGGGTCGCGCACCGCCGCCAGGACCAGCGCCACCGCCACCGCCGCCAGGGCGGCGAACAGGCCCCAGGCCAGGCGCCAGCCGTGCTCACCGAACTGGTCGGACAGCCAGGGCACCAGCAGCCCGGTGACGAAGATGCCGGCGCCCACGCCGCCGGCCATGCAGCCGATTACCATGCCGCGCTTTTCCGGATACCAGGTGGCCAGCAGCGACACCATGGGCGCGAAGCAGAAGGCGGTGCCCAGCCCCAGCAGCGCCATCAGGCCGACGACCACCGGGTAGGCGCTGGCCAGCGCCAGGCCGGCGAAGCCGACGGTGAGAATCAGCAGGCCGGTGGCCACCGCGTTGCGCGCGCCCCAGCGGCTGGCGGCGATGCCGCCCAGCAATACGAACAGCAGATAGCCCAGCGCGGTGACGGTGCCCAGGGTGCCGGCCTGCCGGTAGCTCAATCCCAGATCGTCGCGCATCGGCGGCAGAATCAGGCCGTAGGCGAGCCGCGCGAACACGATCGCCACCAGCGCCACCAGAATACCGCCCGCCACCATGATCACGATGTTGGGACGGCTCGGCGGCTGGGATGTGGCGGACATAGGCAGCGAATCCATGGTCTGGGGCGTTTGGCGCGGGCGCTACTGTAGCGCACGGCGCTCGCCGCACCCAGTGTTTCGTTCCCCGCCAGGGCGCCGTCTGGGTTAGGCTTGGGCGTTTGCATCGGGACCAGAAAGGGGAGTATCGGAAGTGGATCAGTCATTGTTTGTCCGCCAGGGCGAGACCTACGTACCCACCGCCAGCGCCGGCGGACCCTGGAGCCCCAGCCATCTGCACGGCGGCTCGCCCACCGGGCTGCTAGCGCTGTTGATGGAGCAGGCCACCGCGGACACCGGGCTGCGGCTCAGCCGCCTCACGGTGGATCTGTTGAGACCGGTGCCGGCGGCGCCGCTGACGGCGGAGCTGGCGGTGGTGCGCGCCGGGCGGCGCCTGCGGGTGCTGCAGGCGTCGCTGCTCGCCGACGGCGTCGAGGTGTGCCGGGCCAGCGGCCTGTTCCTGGAGCAGGCCGGCGCCGAGGTGCCCGACTTCGGCCGGTTTGAAACCGGCGGCCTGGAACCGCGCGGCGACCGCCCGGTGATGACCCTGGCCGAGGTGGGCGGCGACGGCAAGGGCGGCGGCTGGACGCCCCGGGGGCTGCACACCACCGCCCGCATCTGCGTGCTCGACGGGGTCGGTGGGCAGGGCCAGGGCCGGGTGTGGATGTCGCTGCCGGTGCCGGTGGTCGCCGGTGAGCCCTGCTCGCCGCTGGTGCGCGCGGCCACCTTGTCCGATTTCGGCAACGGCATCGCTCAGCTGCGGCTGGCCCCGGATGTCGGCAGCATCAATTCGGATCTCAGTCTGTACCTGCACCGCGACCCGCGCGGCGACTGGCTGGGGCTCGACGCCCGCGCCCGCATGCAGGACAACGGCACCGGCCTGGTGGATACCACCTTGTACGACGAGGACGGCCCGGTGGGCCGGGTGCTGCAGGCCACTCTGGCGATGCCCTTGTACGCCGGCGGCTGATTGGCGTTACATTAGGATGAAAGGCCATCAGGAGGACGCCATGGCGACCGGCTGGGCCCCGGAAGGGGCCGTTCAGGATCAGATCGACAGCACCGTGGACTCGGCGGTGCAGCATGCCCGCAGCCGTCTGCCCGCCGGCGACAGCCTGACGCACTGCGAAGAGTGCGAGGCGCCGATCCCCGAGGCCCGCCGCGCGGCGCTGCCCGGTGTGCGGCTTTGCACGCTGTGCCAGGGTGAGCGCGACGAAGCCCGTTCCGAGGGCTACAACCGGCGCGGCAGTAAAGACAGCCAACTTCGTTAACCGCCCAGGAGCGCCACCCATGAAGCAACCCCCGCATTACTCAGGCCTGTCCAAACTGAATCACTGGGTCACGGCTTTGCTGGTCACGGTGATGTTGGTGCTGGGCTTCGCCGCCGGTGGCGCGCCGGACGAGGCCACCGAGGGCTACCTGATGAGCCTGCATATCGGGCTGGGTTTTTTCGTCTTCCTGGTGGTGATCTGGCGCGTGGCCTATCGGCTCTATGAAGGCTTCAAGGCCAACACCGCCAGCACCGCCCCGGAGCGCTGGCTGGCCTGGGCGGTGCACCGCCTGTTGCTGGTGGCGTTGGTGGCGCAGGTGATCACGGGGCCGCTGTATCTGTTCACCGAAGGGGAAGGCGTGGATGTGTTCGGCTGGTTCACCGTTTATCTGCCGCTGGAATCCCTGGCGGTGATTCACGAGCCGGCCGAGCTGGTGCACGTGGTGTCCGGCCTTTATGTGATTCCCGCCCTGATCGCCCTGCATTTCCTGGGCGCGGCCCGTCATTATCTGAGCAACCGGGCCGATGCCGTGGATCTTTAAACGCCGCGAGGTTTAACGGCCGAGGAATTCGGACAACAACCGCAGCGACGACACGCTGTCGCACACCAGCTTGATGCACACCAGCAGCGGCACCGCGATCAGGATGCCGACCACGCCCCACATCCAGCCCCACAGCAGGATCGACAGGAACACCGCCACCGGGCTCAGCGCCAGGCGGTGACCGGCCACCGTCGGGGTGATGAACTGGCCCTCCAGCACGTTCAGGACCATCACCAGAAACGGCGGCAGCAATACCTGGGTGAGGCCGTCGAAATTCAGGCTGCTGATAAACAGCAGGATCACGCCGCTGACGATCGGCCCGATATAGGGGGCGAAATTCAGCATGCCCACCATCACCCCGAAGAGGATCGGGTTAGGCATATCCAGCAGATAGAGAATCAACGCGGCGCCGGCGCCCAGGCAGGTGTTGATGATGGTGATGGTGCCCAGATACAGCGACACGCTGGTCTGAATCTGGCGCACGGTTTCCACCGCCGCTCTCTTGTGTTCGAACTGGGGAATCACCCGCACCAGTTTGCGTAAAAAAGTGTCGCCGGACGCCAGCATGAAATACAGCAGAATCACGCTCAGGGTGATGCCGTACAGCGCTGACCAGGTGCCGGAGAGAATCCACTTCACCGGGCTCCAACCGGGAGCCTCGGCTTTCTGCTGGTTGTCGTCCCCGGGGGTGATGTCCTCGATCTGGGCGTTGGCCAGCTTGAGCTGCTGCATGGGTTCGCTGAACTGGTGGAATTCCTGTTCCAGCTGGCGCAGATCGCGGGGCGCCTTTTGCAGCCATTCCATGGCCGGTTCCGAAAGCCCGTACAGTGCCCCGAAGCCCAGCCCGAGCACGCCCATCACCACCACCGCCGCGCTCACCGGCGGCGGGATTTTCAGCACCCGCAGGGCGCGCACCACCGGGGTGAAGATCAGGCTGGTCAGAAACGCCACCATCAACGGCATGAACAGGGTGGCGGCGGCGTACAGGGTGTACATCACCAGCAGCAGGAAAATGCCGGTGAGCATGGCGGAGCGTACATTCACCGACTCGAAGTTGGCCTTGGGCTTGTCGTCCGGGTCCACTTGGGGAGAGCTGTTTGGCGGCATCTGGGTGTCCATGGTTGGCCGGGTCGCGCGGGCGGTCCGTGGCGCGCTGTTGTTATGGATGCCAATGATTGCATGCCGGGTGCGGGCGGGTAAGTGATCCAGGTGGCGGGGGCGGTAAAAAACGGTAAAGGCGCGGGCCGCGCGATGCCGGCGGCACCACGCGGTATCGGTGGGGTGGTTATTCGTCCCAGAGCGTCGCCAGGGTGTAGGGGCTGCCGTCCTGGGCCCAGAAGGCACCGTCCACATAACGGCGGTGTCGGTCCAGGTCAGCGATCTCGTTGAGGTCGTCGTCGCTGAGCTTCAGGTCGGCGGCGGCCAGGTTCTGTCCCAGGCGTTCCGGGTTCACGGATTTGGGAATCACCGCGGTATCGCGGTGCAGCGCCCAGCTGATCAGCACCTGGGCCGGGCTGGCGTCGTGCCGCTCGGCGATGGTTTTGATCACCGGGTCTTCCAACAGGACCGGCTCGTCCTCGGCCTTGAAGTTGTCCGGGCGGTCGGACGAACCCAGCGGCGAATAGGCGGTGACCTGAATGTCGTTGTCATGGCAAAAGCGCACCAACGGTGCTTGCTGCAAATACGGGTGCAGCTCCACCTGGTTCATCGCCGGCCGGTGGCGGGCGGTTTCCAGCAGCGCGGTGAGCTTGCGCACGCTGAAGTTGGACACGCCGATCTGGCGGGTCAGATTGTCGTCCACCAGTTGCTCCATGGCGCGCCAGGTGTCGGCCACCGGCATGTCCTCGGGGGCCAGAATGTCGGCGCCGGATTTCGGGAAGCTGATGCCCGGGGTCAGTGCCACCGGCCAGTGCATCAGATAGAGATCCAGGTAGTCGAGCTGCAGGTCGTCGAGGGTTTTTTCCAGGGCCGGCTGCACGTCTTCGGGGGCGTGGGCGCTGTTCCACAATTTCGAGGTGATCCACAGATCTTCGCGGCTGACGGTGCCGGCGGCGAAGGATTCCGCCAGGGCCTGACCCACCTCCGCCTCGTTGCCGTAAATGCGGGCGCAGTCAATATGCCGGTAACCCTGGTTCAGGGCTTCCTTGACCGCGCTGTACACGTCGCCGGGGGCGGACTTCCAGGTGCCCAGGCCGAGTATCGGCATGGCGTCGCCGTTTTCGAATGTGAGGGTCTTCATGGGTCACTCCTTCCTTGTTGGGCTCCGCTTACCCTAAACAGTGGGCCGGGCCGGGGGCTAGCGGGATACTGTTAAATTCTTGCCCGTTCGTTAAGCTGGGGCCCACTCACCTTCAGGAGACGGTCGCCATGATTTCGGACCAGATGCCCTATCAGAAGCACTTCCAGGACGTCGACGGCAAGCGCATCGCCTATGTGGACCAGGGCGAGGGCGACCCGATCGTGCTGTTGCACGGTAACCCCACCTCCTCGTACCTGTGGCGCAACGTGATTCCGGAGTTGGTGGGCAGCGGCCGGGTGATCGCCCCGGACCTGATCGGCCAGGGCGATTCCGAGAAACTGCCGGTCAGCGACGGCCCCGGCCGCTACGGTTTTTTGACCGCCTACCACTATCTGGACGGGTTGCTGGCGGCGCTGGGCCTGGACCGCGACGTCACCCTGGTGGTGCACGACTGGGGCAGCGGCCTGGGCTTTCATTGGGCCAGCCAGCACCCGGACGCGGTCAAGGCGATTGCCTATATGGAAGCCATTGTCATGCCGATGACCTGGGACGACTGGCCCGAAGCCGCCCGGGGTATTTTTCAGGGGTTCCGATCCGAAAAAGGGGAGGACCTGATTCTCAAGCGCAATATGTTCGTGGAAGCGGTGCTGCCCGGTTCCGTGCTTCGTGGCCTCACCGATGTGGAGATGGCCCACTACCGCCGCCCCTTCGAACTCGAAGAAGACCGACAGCCGACGCTCAACTGGCCGCGTGAGATTCCCATGGAAGGCGAGCCCCCGGAGATGATCCGGCTGGTGGAAAACTACGGTCGCTGGCTGGCGGCCAGCCCGATCCCCAAGCTGTTCGTGAACGCCGAGCCGGGCTCGATTCTGATCGGGCGCCAGCGGGAATTCTGTCGAAGCTGGCCGAACCAGACCGAAGTCACCGTCACGGGCAGCCACTTTCTTCAGGAAGATTCCCCGGTGGAGATCGGCCAGGCGGTGGCCCGCTGGCTGGCGGCGCTGTGACGCCGCCGGCCGGCCTCAGTGCTTAAAGATCACGTAGAGCGCGTGGATGATGCCCGGAATGTAGCCGAGCAGGGTCAGCAGGATGTTCAGCCAGAAATGGCCCTTGAAGCCCACTTCCAGAAACACGCCCACGGGCGGCAGCAGAATCGCGAAGATGATCTTGATCGGGTCGGTGGCGGTGAACGGCATGGTACGACTCCTTCGAAGGTTGTGTCCTTGGTCTTCGCCAGTGTGCAACCGGTCCGGTGCTTTTTCCAGATGCCTTTGCTTACTCCGCCCGCCGCGTCAGGTCGCATTCGATGACGCCGTACCAGCCCAGCCCCCGGTAGGTTTCGTAACCGGGGGTCAGGGCGAAGGCCACCAGGCGGTCGCCGTCCACGTAGTAGCCCCGCTCCAGGGTGCCGCCGTCCGGCGCCCGGGTGTTCAGCGGGTAATGGTCGCCCAGCTCGCCCTTGCCGCTGGCGTCGGCGATAACGCGATGCTGGGCGTCCAGCAGCATGACCCGGCAGGCGCCGCGTTCCTCGTCGCTGAGCCCGACGCCGTTGACCACGTCGCCGGCTTGCGGCGTCCAGTCGAAAAAGATGCCCAGCACGCCGATGGCGTCACCGTTCTCCTGGCCGCCGTCACGGATCGCCGTGGCATAGGTGGCCACCGCCGCGTCGTCCAGCGCCGGGTTGCGGGCGATATCGGTGACCGCGAACTCGTCACCGCTGGCGGTGCGCATGGCCTGCTGAAACCAGGCGCTGCGCGATACGTCCAGGCCCACCGCGCCGGGGTAGCGATCCGGCCGGCCGTTGGCGATCACCCGGCCGCGGTCGTCGGTAACCCATAAGTCCAGATACACCACATAGGAACGCAGGATGGTCGCCAGCCTTTGGCTGGCGTGCTCCAGCCCCGGGACGTCGCCGGGGTTGGCGGCGGCGCTGACCAGAGCGCTGTCGGTCGCCCACCAGCGCACGTCGCAGGAGCGCTCGAACAGGTTGCGGTCGATGATCTCAATGGCGTTCAACGACAGGTCGGTGAAACGCTGGCCGCGAAAATCGATCAGCATCCGGCCGCCGGCTTCCTCGATCTCGCTGGTGTGGGCTTCCACCGCGTCGCGGAAATCCGCGGCGATATGATTGATCTGCTCGGAGACATTGCCGATTTCCTCGGCGACCACGCCGAAGGCGGCACCGGCGGTGCCGGCGCGGCCGGCTTCGATGCGCGCATTGAGTGCCAAAATCTTGGTGGTGGTCATGATCGACTCAATGGCGCCGACCTTGTCGCGGGTCATTTGGGAGATGTCGTAGGCCAGCTTCAGGATGGTGTTGTCTTGCATGTCCTGCTCCTTTTGATGCATTGACACAGAGCGCCCGGGGGCCAGGCGGAGGTTGCAAGAAACAGGCCTAACCCGTTGACCTATAAGGGGAAATAAAAAGTTTAAAGGAGGGGTTATCAAATCTTATCGGCCCCTCTTGAGAAAGCTTTAGAGCCGCCGCATCTAAACGGGTAAGGCAAGACACAAAAGGAGTGGTGTCATGATGGAATTGATCGAGCTTCAGGAAGACCACATCGTCGGGCTGCGTATCGACGGCAAGGTGGACAACGAGACCTTCGACCGGGTGCTGGCGGAGATAGAGGACCGGCTGACCCGGCACGACAAGATTCGTCTCTATGTGGAGTTGGTGTCCCTGGGCGGCATCGGGCTGGAAGCCCTGTTCAAGGACATGAAGTTCGGCCTCGGCAATTGGCGGCGCTTCGAGCGGGAGGCGGTGGTTTCGGACCGCTCCTGGGTGCACAAAATTGCGTCCGTGACCGACCGGCTGATGCCCTCGGTGGAAGTAAAGGCGTTTCCCCTGGAGGAAAAGAGCGCCGCGCTGGCCTGGGTCCGGGAGTGACCGGGCCCGGCATGCCGGGCGGAGCGAAATAGTTTTGACAGGGGCCGGAAGGCGTGTATCCTTGGTCACAGCTTGAAAGTATGCACGTATTTATGAATCCCTGTTCGATGCCCTACCAGTTAGCGTTCGTCCTGACCTTCATAAGTAACCGTAAGACTTCCAGCACAATCGGCCCCCAGCGGGCTTCCATTACTTTCTGAATGATCAGGAGACTATTATGTCCACTACCACCGGTACCGTTAAGTGGTTCAACGAAGCTAAAGGTTTTGGTTTTATCGAGCAGGAAAACGGCCCTGACGTGTTCGCACACTTCAGCGCTATCCAGGGCTCAGGCTTCAAAACCCTGGCCGAAGGCCAGCGCGTTGAGTTCACTGTAACTCAGGGCCAGAAAGGTCCTCAGGCAGAGAACATCGTCGCCGTATAAAGCGATGTTGAAAGCCGCCCGCGCCTAACCGCGCCGGGCAGGAAAAGCGGGGCCTTCGGGCCCCGCTTTTTTTATGCCCGCTGTTTAGTGCCCAGCCTTTGCCCCGCACTCGAGCGGCGCGCTCTCCGCCAGGATTGTCGACGCGGTCACTTTCCCCTCCTCTCTCCCGGGTATAGGCTCTAACCGAGAACGTTATTGGACGCCTGTTTCGCTATGCGGAATAGCTATCACAACAACAATGCGTAAACGGAGAGCAACCATGACCCTTTTCCAGCGAGGCGCACTCTGTCTGGCCGCCCTGGTGTTGGCCGGCCTGACCCAGGCGGCGGACAATGTGAAGCTGCCCGGCACCATCGCCATGACCGCCTACGGCACCGGCTCCGCCGGCTACACCCAGATGGTGTCGGTGGGCAATCTTCTGCAAAACGAATACGACGTGTCGGTGCGTATTCTCCCCGGCGAAAACGATGTATCCCGTATGACGCCGCTGCGCACCGGCCGGGTGCCGCTGTGTGCCTGTGGTATCGCCAGTTATTACGGTTCGGAAGGCGTGCTGATGTTCGCTGACCGCCAATGGGGGCCGCAGCCGATCCGGGTGATCGCCACCTCAATCGCCAGCTTCGGTCTCGGCGTCGCCGTGGCCGGTGACATCGAAGTGGAAACACCGGCGGACCTCAAGGGCAAGAAAGTCTCCTACATTCGCGGTGACGATGCCCTCAACCTGGGCACCGAGGCGTTTCTGGCGTTCGGCGGGCTCACCTGGGACGACGTGGAGCGGGTTGAATTCCCCGGTTACGGGCGCGCGTTCGACGGCGTGATCGCCGGCCAGAGCGACACCGGATTCACCATGTCGGTGGCGCCGCCGGCGCAACAACTGGCCGCCAGCCCGCGTGGTATTGTCTGGCCGCGGCTCGATCCCGAGAACAAGGAGGGCTGGAAGCGTTTGCAGGCCGTGGCACCCTATTTCCAGCCCCATCAAGTCACCGCCGCCGCCGGCGATTATGGCAAGGACAACCCCTGGGTGGGCGCCAGCTACCCCTATCCGATTCTGGTCGCCAACGCGGATCAGCAAAGCGGTCTGGCGGGCGGTCTTATTAAAGTGCTGATCGAGGATCACGACAAATACAAGGATGCGGCGCCTGGCAACTCCGGCTACGCCCTGGAAAAGCAGAACATGCAGTGGGTAATCCCGTTCCACGATGAAGTGGTGGCCTACTACAAGGAAATCGGCCACTGGACCGATGAGATGCAGGCCCACCAGGACCGTCTGGTGAAACGCCAGCAGGTGCTGCAAAACACCTGGAAGGCCTACACCAGCGACGCGCCGGAGGACGATGAGGCGTTCCGCGAGGGTTGGATGAAGGCCCGCGCCGAGGCGCTGGAAGCCGAGGGCATGAACCCGGTGTTCCGCTAAGTCTGTCCCGCTTCAAGGAGTTCTGCCGTGGATTCTCATCATACGGGTGAGCCAACGGCGAAGCAGGTGTCGGGCGTGCGCGACTTACAGGGCCTCTGGCCCTGGCTGCCGCGCCTGGCGACCCTGGTTCTCACCGTTCTGACCCTCGATTACGTTCTTAACCTGGGCTATTTCAGTCTGGTCACCGCGGTGGAGAGCCAGTTTCTCTACACCGTGGTGGCGCTGATGGTGCCGCTGGTGTTCATCATGTGGCCCGCGTTTTCCGGTGGCGACCGCCGACGGGTGGCCTGGTACGACGTGCTGCTGTTTTTGCTGGCCGTGGGGACCTGCGGCTACTTTGTGTATAACGCCGAGCGCATTCTCGACAACGGCTGGGAATACGCCGCGCCGCAAACCGCCACGGTGATGAGTTTCGTATTGTGGGGGCTGACGGTGGAGGCGGTGCGCCGGGCCGGCGGCTGGCCGCTGGCGTTGATTGTCGGCGTGGCCGGCTGCTACCCGATGGTCGCCGACATCATGCCGGGGCCGATTCAGGGCTTTCCGTCCTCACCGAGCCAGACCGCCATTTACCACGCCATGAGCCGTGAGAGCGTGTTCGGCATTCCGTTGCAGGCGTTCGCCAATCTGGTGATCGGCTTTCTGCTGTTCGGCGTGGCCTTGCAAAAAACCGGCGGCGGGAAGTTCTTTATCAACCTGGCGTTCGCGTTGCTCGGCCATGTGCGCGGCGGGCCCGCCAAGGTATCGATCTTCTCCAGCGGCCTGATGGGCTCCATGAGCGGCAGCGTGATCACCAACGTGCTGACCACCGGGGTGCTCACTATTCCCGCCATGCGCCGGGTCGGTATCGGCCGCTCCTACGCCGCCGGCGTGGAGGCATGCGCTTCCACCGGCGGGGTCCTGATGCCGCCGGTGATGGGCGCCACCGCCTTTGTCATGGCCAGCTTCCTGAATACGCCCTACAGCACCATCGCGCTGGCGGCGGTGGTGCCGTCGCTTTTGTTCTATCTCGGTCTGTTCGTGCAGATCGACGCCTACGCCGCGAAACATGAACTCAAGGGCCTGCCCGAAGAGGAACTGCCGTCACTCAAGCAGACGCTCAAGGAAGGCTGGTACTTTATTTTCGTGTTCGTGTTGCTGATCTGGATGCTGTTCTGGCTGCGCCGTGAAGCGATCGCGCCGTTCTACGCCACCGCGCTGCTGCTGGTGATCAACCAGATTCTGCCGTATCAGCGTTGGGGCTGGCGCGACGTCACCGACTTCTTCTCCAGCGCCGGCAAGCTGTTTGCCGAGTTGATTACCATTCTGGCCGGCGTCGGCTTGTTGGTGGGCGCGCTGTCGGTCACCGGGCTGTCGGGCACCATCGCCAACGACCTGATCTACATCGCCGGCGGCAACCCGCTGGTATTGTTGCTGATGGGCGCGGTGACCAGCTTTATTCTCGGTATCGGCATGACCGTGACCGCCGCCTATATTTTCCTCGCGGTGGCGCTGGCGCCGGCATTGATTCAGGGCGGGGGTATGAATCCGCTGGCCGTGCACCTGTTCATTCTCTACTGGGGCATGCTCAGTTACATCACGCCGCCGGTGGCGTTGGGCGCTTTCGCGGCGGCCACGGTGGCCGGCTCCAAGCCGATGGAAACCGGCCTTAACGCCATGCGTCTGGGCAGTGTGATTTATTTCGTGCCGTTCCTGTTCGTGCTGAACCCGGCGCTGATTCTGCAAGGCGGCTGGCAGGAAATCGCGCTGGTACTGGCGCAGGCCCTGGTCGGTGTGGTGCTGATCGCCAGCGCCATTCAGGGCTATCTGGTGGGCATCGGCAGCTTGTCCACGCAGCGGCTCCTGCAATGGCCGATCCGGTTAATGCTGATCGTCGGCGGGCTGGCGTTCGCCGTGCCCGGCGGCGGCGCCATGCCGCTGGGTCACGGCGCCATGTTCGCGCTCAGCCTGGCGTTGACCGTGCCGGCCCTGGGGCTGGCGCTGTGGATCAATCGCGGGCTCTTGTCGTCCCGCCGGGAACCTGTATAAGGAAAGAAGGTTTTCTCGGACGGGGGCGCCATGATCGGTGACCGTGAAGTGATACTGTTCCAGGATCCGCGCATGCTGGATCACCGGCCCGACCCGGACGCCGCCTTCCTGCCGGGGCGGCTGGACCGCCGGGTGCGGGAAATTCTTTCCGGGCTGGGCGCCAAGTGGAGCTACCCGGAACACCCGGGCCGGCTCACCGCCGTGCTCGATCTGCTCGAGCGTGAGCCGGTGCCGGGCGTCCGTCTGGAAGCCGGGCGCGTGGCCACCCGGGCGGAACTGGCCCGGGTGCACACCACCTCTTACCTGGACGGCATTTACGCCATGCGCGGCGAAAACGCCTGGCTGGACATGGACACCACGGCGGTGTCGCCGGGCAGTGTGGAGGCCGCGGAGGTGGCCGCCGGCACCGCCGTGGCGGCGGTGGAGGCGGTGGTCGCGGGCCGTGCCGCCGGGGCCTTCGCCCTGGTCCGGCCACCGGGCCATCATGCTGAATCCGTGCGCGCCCGCGGCTTCTGTCTCTTCAACAACGTGGCGGTGGCGGCGGCCCATGCCCAGGCGGCCCTCGGCTGCCGGCGCGTGCTGATCGTGGATTGGGATGCGCACCACGGCAACGGCACCCAGGAAATTTTCTGGGCCGACCCGGACGTTCTGTTTTTCGATACCCACCGCGCGGCGCCGTTCTACCCCGGCTCCGGCTCGTTGTCCGAAGTGGGCGGCGGTCTGGGCGAGGGCTACACGGTGAACGTGCCGCTGCCCGGCGGTACCGGCGACATGGCCATGCTCAAGGCGTTCCGGGATATTCTGGTGCCGGCGGCGGACGCTTTCCGGCCGGACCTGGTGCTGGTGTCCGCCGGCTTCGACGCGCACCGCTTTGATCTGGCCATGAACGTCAGCTACGAGGGCTTCGCCTCAATGACCGGCATCGTGCGGGAGATCGCCGACCGCCATTGCGGCGGCCGGCTGGCGATGGTGCTGGAGGGCGGCTACCACACCGAATCCCTGGCCCGCGGCGTGCATGCCTCCCTGGAAGTGATGGCCGGCGCCGACCCGCAGGATCCCTGGGCGCCGGGCATCAACGAAGTGGAAGAGGCCGCCGGGTTCCACCGCGACGCCTTCCGGGAAGACTAGCGCTCCAGCGCCCAGCTGCCCCGCGCCAGCGCTTCCACTTCCGCCACGTCCTCCGCCGGCACGCCGGCGGGGTCGATGTGCTCAAGCGGATCGTAGTGGAAGATGTACAGGCGTGACACGAACTCCGCCACCGGCAGGGACGATTCGCCGAAGCGCTCGCCGCGTCCTTCGGTGGACACCTTCACCCCGTTGCCCAGGTCCTGCCCGGAGTCGTTGTTGGGGTTGTAGAAGTACACCCGCATCACTTCGTCCTGATCCAGCGTCACCCGCTGGATGGTGATGGCGTGCCAACCGACGAAACGGGCGGCGCTGTCGGTCACCGCCAGGCCCACCGGCTGCGGATAGATCAACGGCTGGTTGCCGTTGTGCAGCGGGTGGTAGCAGGCGTAGAAGTAACGCACGAAATCGTCGTAGTGGCTCAGCTTGCCGGTGGGCAGGTCCACCGCCAGCTTGAACCCGCGGCCCACCCACCAGCCGTGGAATTCCGGATTGATCCAGCGGTGCGGGTCGTCGCCCCGGTCCGCGCACAGCGCGCCCATGGCGTGATAGATGCGGTCCAGGTGGGGCACCAGCACCGCCGACACCGCGTCCACGTCCAGCGGTGCGATCGCGGGCGTGGTCAGCGCCAGCTCCTTGGAGGACAGACGCTGGCCCTCGAAGTGCATCACCAGGTCGTCGTCGCGGGTGGCCCAGACGATCATCTGCAGCAGGTAGTCCGGGTCGTTGTAGGCCCACATGGAAATCGCCCGCGCCGACTGGCAGGTGGGGTTGTTGCCCTGGCCGACGCCCAGCGGCAGGCCGAGCACGCCGAGCACGCCGGCGATCAGCTGCACCTTGGCCGGTCGGATGTCGCTCAGTGCCTGGACGATGGCGGCGTCGGCGTTGGCGCTCAGGGTCTGGCCCAGCTGCCGCCACAGCGCCGGCGCCACCGGCGGCGCGAACAGCACGCCGCGCTCCAGCATCAGCGCCAGCCCGTAGGCGGCCTGGGCGGTTTCCGGAAACACCGAGGCGTCGATCAGCGCATAGACCAGATCCTGGTAGCAGAGCAGGGCGTCGCGGCCGGTGGCGCTCAGGCCCAGGGCGGCGCTCACCAGGTCGGTGGATTGGGACACGGCGAAGCGCAGGAACACCGGCTGGTACGCCGACACCAGGCCGGTGTCGTGCATCGCGCGGGCGAAGCCGTTGGCCTCCTGCTGCAGTGCCTGGCTGTCCATGCCCGCCAACCGCTCGGCGTACACCTCCAGGCCCGGGTCCTCCACGGAGGCCTGGGTGGGCCCGAACAGGGCACTCACCAAACGGTCCGCGCCGCGGCTGTTGGACACCGTGATCGCCGGGTTGTACAGGCAGGCGGCGATCTGCGTGATCATCGCCTTGAGGTGGTCCACCCGTACCGGCCGCTGGGCCAGAATCCGCCAGATCTCCTCGATCAGCCGGTCGATGATGTTGTCGTAGCCGATGCGCGACACCAGCAACTGCAGCACGCCGCGTACCGCCACCGCCATGCGGCCCTGGCGCACGCGGATCGCTTCGCCGCCGGTTTCGAACAGCAGATCCAGGTTCAGCGCCAGCACCTGGGCCAGGTAGTGGTGCGCCTGTTCCGCGGACAGCGCGTCGTGGGGCAGCTCGCCCTGGGCCACCGCCAGCAGGCGCAATTCACTGAGGGCTTCCAGGGTGATGTCGTCCGGCGCACCCAGCCGCAGGGTCTGAACGGTGATGTCCGCCTGCAGAATCTCTGGGTTGGCCCAGTCGGTGCCGGAAAATAGGCCCGAATGTTCGATCGCCGTGGCGCGCTGATACAGCTGCTCGGCGCCCTCGGGCTGGCACAACAGGCGGCCGGCCAGTTGAAGGACCTTGCCGGTGTGCAGTGCCTTGGCGAAACGGCTGGCCTGGCTCACCTGTTCCAGGGCCTGGTCGAAGCGTCCCGCCAGGTCCGGTGTGGCGTCGTCGTGCTGCGTATCGCTGGTGCTCATGATATCCCCGGGTCGGGCTCGTTTGCCGCCGGTAGGGCGGCCCGCGTGACACTATACCCCAAGATGAACCCGGAACCCTTGACGCGGCAAGCGCTGCGTTCTGCTACCCTGTAAAAAGGGTCAGCGACCCGGTGTGCAAGGACGCCACGCCGAACCCCGCGGTGGCATGCCGCGCCCCCTCTCTACGGTCGGCCCGAAACAAGGAGATGATCATGACGGCCAAGAAAGATCCGCAAAAAGGTTACGTGGCCCTGCTGGGCTGGAGCCTGAACGCCATCGAAGCACTGGAAAAGTTCGACCGCCGGTTTGTGGTGGTGGCGCCGGACTGGGCCCGCGCGTTCGCCGAAGAGCACGACATTCCCTTCATGAGCTGGGATTTCGAACGGCTCAACGACCGCTCCATGGAAATCGCTGAAAAGCTTCAGGCGGAAGGCGTCGACGTGGCGATCCCGTTGTTCGAGGAGACGGTGGAATGGTCCGGGGCGATCAACTCGGTGCTGATGGACAACCCGCGGCTGTACGGCCAGTCGGTCTTGTTCCGCGACAAAGCCTTGATGAAACGGCGCGCGCAACTGGGTGGCATTCGCGTGGGCATTTTCGAAGAGGCCCACGACCGTGAAGACGTGATCCGCTTTCTCAAGCGGGTGAATCAGACGCTGCTCAAGCTGGACGGCGACCCGAACGATCCGATTCACCTGAAAGCGTTCGACAAGGCCGGCTGTCTCGGCCACCGCGTGATCCGCACACCGGACGAAGTGGATACCATCCCGGACGAAGAATTCCCGGTGTTGATGGAAAGCCACCTGGACGGCTGGGAATTCGCCGTGGAAGCCTGGATCCACGACGGCAAGATCCGCTTTCTGAATATTTCCGAGTACGTGACGCTGGGTTATTCCGTGTTCGTGCCCGCCACCCCGGATCTGGAAAGCTGGCGCCCGCGCATCGAACAGGAAATCGAAAAGCTGATCAAAACCTTCGATCTGAAATCCGGCTTTATCCACCCGGAATACTTCGTCACCAGCGACGGCACCATGTACTTCGGCGAAGTGGCCTATCGCCCGCCGGGCTTCAAGGTGTTCGAGCTGCTGGAAAAGGTTTACGGCTTCAACGCCTACCAGGCCATGGTGCTGGTGTTCGACCCGAAAACCACCGAGCAGGAAATTGTCGATTTCTTCCCCAAAGAAGTGGTCGACGCCAAAGGGCACGCCGGTTGTTTCGGCGTGTACCCGCGCCGCCGCGTGGTCAGCCAACTGGAAATTCCGGAAGAAACTCTGGAGCACCCGTACTTCGATTTCCACGAGCTCACCGCGCCACTGGAAGAAACCGTCACCAAACGCACCGCCTTCGGCACCCACTGGGGCCTGGTGTATTTCCACGGCGACGACCCTTACCAGCTTCGCGATCTGCTCAAGCACCAGGAAGATCTGGATTTCTATATCTAAGCGGTTTCATCCGCGCCTAAAGGCGGTATCGTCGGGGTTTGTGTTTCTTCAGCCAGAAGGCCCCGACGATGACCGCGGAGTTCCACCCCAGCGTTAACCTCAACCTCAATGTCCGTGGCCTGGGGGTGTCCGCCACCCTCGCCATCAACGAACTCAGTAACGAACTGCTTGCCCAGGGGCGCCCGGTGTTCAAGCTCGGGCTGGGGCAGTCGCCGTTTCCGGTGCCGGCCTCCGTGGTCGGCGCCCTGCGCGAGCACGCCGCCGCCAAGGATTACCTGCCGGTGCTGGGGCTGCCGGCCCTGCGCCGGGCCGTGGCCGGCTACTGGCAGCGCTGGCAGGGCGTGTCGTTTTCCCCGGACAACATCATGATCGGCCCCGGTTCCAAGGAGCTGATGTTCATCCTGCAGCTGGTCTATTACGGCGACCTGGTGATCCCCACGCCCAGCTGGGTGTCCTACGCGCCGCAGGCGCGCATCATCGGGCGCCAGGTACACTGGCTGCCGACCACCCGCGCCAACCGCTGGAAGCCCACCGCCGAAGCCCTGGAAAATCTGTGCGCCCGGGATCCGGGCCGGCCGCGTCTGGTGATCCTCAATTCGCCGGCCAACCCCCACGGCTACGGCTTCGACGAACAGGAGCTGCGCGCGCTGGCCGAGGTGGCCCGGCGCCACCGTCTGATTCTGCTCAGCGACGAGATCTACGGCGAGCTGGATTATAGCGGCGCGCACCAGTCCATCTCCCGCTACTACCCGGAGGGCACCATCGTCAGCAGCGGGCTGAGCAAATGGTGCGGCGCCGGTGGCTGGCGGCTGGGCACCTTCGCCTTTCCGGACAACCTGCACTGGTTGCGCCAGGCCATGGCCACGGTGGCCAGCGAAACCTACACCTCGGTGGCGGCGCCGATTCAGCACGCGGCGATCACCGCCTTCCAGGGCGGCACCGAGCTGGAGGACTACCTGTTCCAGTCGCGCCGCATTCTGGCGGCGCTCGCCGGGCATCATGTGGCCGCCCTGCGTGACGCCGGGGTGGAGCTGGAGATGCCCGACGGCGCGTTTTATCTGTTTCCCGACTTCTCGCCGCTGGCGGCGCGGCTGGCCGGCCGTGGCATCCGCGACAGCGGCACGCTGTGCGAGCGGCTGCTGGAAGAGACCGGCGTGGCGACGCTGCCCGGCGAAGCCTTCGGGCGGCCGGCGGAGGAGCTGACCCTGCGGCTGGCGTTCGTCGACTTCGACGGCGAGCAGGCGCTGGCCGCCGCCGCGCGGGAAGCCCGCGATCGCCCCCTGGACGACGCCTTTCTGCGTCGCCATTGCGGCCGCTGTGTCACCGCCGTGGAAAAAATGGCCGCCTGGGTGGTCGGCGAGGCGACACCGCAGTAACCGGCGGCGCCGGCTACCAGGTGCCGGTGTTTTCCATCGACGCCCAGGGTTCACGCGGGGGCAGGGCGTCGCCTTTCTGCAGCAGCTCCACGGAGATCAGATCCGGCGAGCGCACGAACGCCATGTGGCCGTCCCGGGGCGGCCGGTTGATGGTGTAGCCCATGCCTTGCAGGTGCTCGCACAGGGCGTAGATGTCGTCGACGCGGAACGCCAGATGGCCGAAGTTGCGCGCCGAGCCCATGTCCTCCTCCGGGTCCCAGTTCCAGGTCAGTTCCAGCTCCGCGTCCGGGGTCTCCGGGGCGGCCAGGAACACCAGCGTGAAACGCCCGCCGGGCACCTCCTTGCGGCGGTTCTCTTGCAGCCCCAGCCCTTCGCAATAGAAGCGCAACGACACGTCCAGGTCGCTGACGCGCACCATGGTGTGCAGGTATTTCATAGGGATCTCCTTGCCGGCTGTGACGGGAAGCATGGTGCTCCGCCGATTGCGGGTGCACGATTGGAAGCGGATTCTGTCACGGTGCTGGAGCGCTTCGCCAGCGATTGCCGCCCTTCGCCGACTCTGCTAAAAACGAAATCACATTCCAAAATAATGATAGTGGTGCGCTGCGTACCCAAAGGGAGAGCACATGGAATTACACCGTATCGGCGCCTCGGCTCTGGCCCGGCGCATCAAGGACGGCGAAGTCACCGCCGAGGCCGCCCTGGAGCATTTTATAGACCGTATCGAGCGCCTTGACGGCGCCCTGAACGCGGTGGTGGTGCGCCGCTTCGAGCAGGCCCGTGAGCGCGCCCGCGAGGCGGACCGCGCCCTGGCCCGGGGCGAGGACTGGGGCGCGCTGCACGGCGTGCCGATGACCGTCAAGGAGACCTACGAAATCGCCGGCTGGCCCACCACCGCCGGCATCGAGGCGCTGCGCGATCATGTCTCGGAGCGCACCAGCGTGGCGGTGCAGCGGCTGCTGGACGCCGGCGCGGTGATTTTCGGCAAGACCAATGTGCCCGCCTACGCCTCGGACCTGCAGACCTACAACGACATCTACGGCACCACCCGCAACCCCTGGAACCCGGACCTGACGCCGGGCGGTTCTTCCGGTGGCGCGGCGGCGGCGCTGGCCGCCGGCTTCACGCCCCTGGAGCTGGGCAGCGACATCGGCGGTTCGATCCGCACCCCGGCGGCGTTTTGCGGCGTCTGCGGCCTGAAGCCGAGCTTCGGCCTGATCTCCACCCGCGGCCATGTGCCGGGCCCGCCCGGCGCCCTGGCGCGCCGTGATTTGTCCGTGGCCGGCCCGCTGGCCCGGCACGTGGCGGAGCTCGAGCAAGCGCTCACTATTCTCGCCGCCCCGGACGAAGAGGAGGCCACCGCCTGGCGCCTGGAGTTGCCGCCGGCCCGCCACCGGGCGCTGAAGGACTTCCGCGTCGCCACCTGGCTGGACGACCCGCGCTGCCCGGTGGACCGGCCCATCGTCGACGCTCTGGAAGGCCTGAGCGCCCGGCTGGCGGAGCTGGGCGCCTCGGTGGACGCCGGCGCCCGCCCCGACGGCGTGACCCTGGGCGAGGCCCACGATATCTACTACCGGCTGCTCACCGGCACCATGGGCGAAGGCTTGCCCAGCGGTCTCTACGACCAGCTGCGCGAGGCCGCCGGCCAGGCGCCGGCGGACGATCAAAGCTACCGCACCCTGTTCGCCAGGGGCGCCACCCAGTCCCACGCCGACTGGCAGCGCAGTCATGAGCAGCGCAGCGTGATGCGCGCCGCCTGGGCGCGCTTCTTCCAGGACTTCGACGTGATGCTGTGCCCGGTGGTGCAGATCCTGCCGTTCAGCCATCGCCACACGCCGGGGCCGGACCAGCGCACCCTCACCGTGAACGGGGTGGAGCAGCCCTATATGGATATCCTGGTGTGGGTGGGGCTGGCGGGTGCCGTCTATCTGCCCGCCGCCACGGTGCCCATCGGCCTCACCGAGGATGGCCGGCCCCTGGCGGTGCAGGTGATCGGGCCCTATCTGGAGGACCGCACGGTGCTGGCGTTCGCCGCCGCCCTGGAGAGCCTGGTCGAGCCGCTGCCGCAGGCACCGCTGGCGGCGCCGGCGTGAAGGGGTGACACTGAATATACCTTGCGACAAATTGAGGGTGTGGTGCGGCGGAAAGCTGTGCTACATTTCAGATCCTGGTTTCATTTTACGCCCTCGCTATTCCGCTATGCGAAATAACCATGCGGAATTTGTGAGATAAGCAGCACAACAACAACAGGAGTTTTCCATGACTCTGCTCAGCGTATTCCGCAAGCAATTGATGATCGGCGGTTCGGCTCTGGCTTTCGCGACAGCCACGGTCTTCTCTCCCCTGGCCCAGGCCGCGGAGGACACCATCACCTGGAAAGTGCAGTCGCACTGGCCCGGTTCCAGCAGCTCCTACGAGGACAGCCTCAAGCGCATCAAGCGCGTGCTCGAGGAGCGCACCGACGGCAAACTGGAGCTCGAGCTTTACGAAGCCGGCGCTCTGTTCAAGGCCCAGGAGACCTTTAACGCGGTCAGCCGTGGCGTGATTCAGATGGGCACCATCTCCCCGGCGTATGCCCAGGACAAAATGAGCCTGGCCGGTATCGCCTCGGGCCTGCCGTTCGCGTTCCGCAACGTCTGGGAAGCGGCTTACTTCCACAAGAACATGGGCTTTGAAGACATGCTTCGTGAGGAAGCGGCCAAGCACAACGTCTACTACTCCACCGATAAGGTGTACCCCACCGAAATGGTGGTGAAGAAGCCGATCGAAAGCTGGGATGATTTCACTTCCCTGAAGATCCGTTCTTCCGGCGCGCTGCAGAAGTTCCTCAGTGAAGCCGGCGCGGCGGGCACCTACATCCCGGGCGGCGAGCTGTATCAGGCGCTGTCCAGCGGCGTGGTTGACGGTGCGCACTGGGGCGCCGCCCAGGGTGCCGCCAGCATGGGTCTCTACGAAGTGGCCAAGTACCACGTACAGCCGGCTCTGAACATCGCCGGTACCGACGCCTTCATCGTTAGCCAGAAGGCGCTGGACAAGCTGCCCGAAGGCATGGCCAAGATCGTCAAGGATTCGCTCAACGAACAGTTCTGGATTCGCACCAGCGAATACCTCTACAAAGAGCGCATCACGCTGGCCAAGGTAATGGCCGAGCAGGACGTGCAGATCAACACCATGCCCCAGGACGTGCAAGACAAGCTGGCTAAAACCGCCCAGAAAATGTGGGACGAGGAAGCCAAGCGTAGCGACAAGGCCGCCGAAGTGGTTGAGAAGCTGAAAGGCTTCCTGTCCGATCTCGGCTACCTGTAACACCCGAGAGCGCCCCGGGGGAGCCATGCGGCTCCCCCTTTTATTGTCCGACTATTGAGCCCCCCGCGGAGGAATCATGTCCTTCCTGCAGACGCTGATAAACGGGGTGACCCGCCTGAACGACTTTCTTGGCCGCTGGATCGCCCATCTGATCTTCGCCATGACTGCTTTGCTTCTGTTCGAGGTCATTTGCCGTTACCTGTTTGACGCCCCCACGGTCTGGACCACCGAGTTCGCCCAGTTCCTGTTCGCCATCTATTCGATCATGGCGGGCGGTTATGTGATGGCGCACCGGGGTCACGTCAACGTGGACCTGTTGTATTCCCATTTTTCGCCGCGCGTTCAGGCGGTGATCGATGTGTTCACCTCCGTGGTGTTCTACATTTTTATTCTCGCGTTTTTGTATTTCGGTACGTCCATGGCCTGGGAATCCTTCCAGGGCCAGGAAACCACCTATTCCGCCTGGAACCCGCCGGTATGGCCGGTCAAGGCCTTTATCCCGCTGGCGGTGACGCTGGTGTTGCTGCAGGGCACCGTGAAGCTGCTGCGTGACATCGCCGTGGCCATCAACCCGCGGTACGCCGACGTATTGAAAGACGGTCTCGACGACGGTGAAGGTGTCGCCGACAACATCGAAGCCGATGTGAAGGAGCAGCACCGATGAGCATCGAAATGATTACCCTGCTGTTCTTCGGCTCGCTGCTGTTCTTCCTGGTGCTCGGCCTGCCGCTGGCCTTCGTGCTGGGCGGCGTCTCGGTGATCTTCCTGTATTTCACCTGGGGCCCGGACGCCTTCTACATGGTCGCTTCGCAGATATGGAGCACCATGGGCAACTTCACCCTGGTGGCGATACCGCTGTTCGTGTTCATGGCCATGGTGCTGGAACGCACCGGCGTGGCCAAGGACCTCTACCGCATGATGTACCTGTGGTGGGGCGGCCTGCGCGGCGGCCTGGCCATCGGCACCCTGGGTATCTGCGCCATCTTCGCCGCCATGTGCGGCATCTCCGGCGCCGCCGTGGTGGCCATGGGCACCATCGCGCTGCCGTCCATGCTCGAGCGCGGCTACGACAAGCGCATGGTGCTCGGCTGCATCAACACCGGCGGCGGCTGGGGCATTCTGATTCCGCCCAGCATCCTGATGATCCTCTATTCGCTGATCACCGGCGTGTCCGTGGGGCAGATGTTCGCCGCCGGCGTGCTGCCGGGCATCCTGCTGATGGTGCTGACCTGCATCTACATCATCGTGCGCTGCTACTTCCAGCCGCATCTGGCCCCGGCCCTGCCCAAGGACGAGCGCGCCTCCTGGCGGGAAAAAATGCTCGCCCTGCGCGCCGTGATCCTGCCCATCATCATCGTGGTGGTGACCCTGGGCTCGATCATCGCCGGCGTCACCACGCCCACCGAAGCGGCCGCCGTGGGCGTATTCGGCGCGCTGGTGTCGGCGCTGGTGTACCGCAAGTTCTCCTGGGAACTGATGCGCGACGCCTCGATCCGCACCTTCAAGCTCACCGGTATGATCATGTGGATTCTGTTCGCCGCCCACGCGTTCAGTGCCGCCTACCAGAGCATGGGCGCGCAGGAGCTGATCGAAGGCATGATCACCGGCATCCCGGGTGGCCCCTGGGCCGTCATCATCACCATGATGGTGATCGTGTTCTTCCTGGCCATGGTGCTGGACCCGGTCGGCATCATGCTGATCACGCTGCCGGTGTTCCTGCCCATCGTGCAGTCCATGGGCTTCGATCCGGTGTGGTTCGGCATCCTGTTCGTGATCAACATGGAGATCGGCTACATGACGCCACCCTTCGGGTTTAACCTGTTCTATCTGAAGGGCGTGGTGCCGCCGAGTATCACCATGAAGGACATCTATGTGTCGGTGATCCCGTTCGTGCTGGTGGAGATCGTCGGCCTGGCGCTGATCATGATCTTCCCGGAGATCGCGACCTATCTGCCCGACCTGATGTTCTGACCGCGTTTGTGGGAGCGGGCCCGGCCCGCGAAAGGGTGGCCTTAGCCACCCGGCAGGATACCAGAGGCGTTGTTGTTCCTCTTTTCAAGGTCTCTGGAATCCTGCCGGGCGCTCCGCGCCCTTTCGCTTGCAGGCAAGCTCCCACAAACCTACCCGCCGTAGCACCCGTTTGCCATACTCCCGGAACAATAAAAACTCGGGAGAGAGAAGTGGGCTACATCGACCTCCAGGCGCGCACCGACCAGGCCGCCTATATCCATGAGTCCGCCTGGCTGTACGGCGACATCGAACTGGCGGAAGGCGCCTCGGTGTGGATCAACGCCGCGCTGCGCGCCGAGCTCTATGACATCCGCATCGGCCGCTACACCAACCTGCAGGATTTCGTCATGGTGCACATCGGCAACCACACCGGCACGCGCATCGGCGATTACTGCTCGATCACCCACCATGTGACGCTGCACGGCTGCACCATCGGCGACAACTGCCTGGTGGGTATCAACAGCACCATCATGGACGGCTGCGTGATCGGCGATAACTGCATCATCGCCGGTCATACTTTTCTGAAAGAGGGCACCGAGATTCCCGACAACGCCATTGTCATGGGCGCGCCGGGCCGGGTGGTGAAAACCCGCGACTGCGGCGAGCCCAACCGGATCAACGCGCTCGCTTACTATAAGAACGCGCTGGCTTACCAGCGGGGCGATTTTCGTGCCTGGGCGCAACCGGATTTCTTCCAGCAACTGCGCCGGGAGGTGGGCGAGGCGGAGTGATCCCGGCGCTGTCGAAACGCCGTCCGCCGGTTCGACTGTGGAGTATCGATGCCCAATGGCGTTTGCTCCCGGAGAATCGAGATGGATTATATTTGCCTGGTGTACGTGGATGAGAACCGGTTGGCGTCACTGCCGCGCGCCGAGCGGGATACTCTGCTGGCGAAGACCTGCGACTACCGGCAAGCCCTGATCACCGAGCAGCACTATCAGTGGGGCCAGTGGTTGCCGTCAGCGCGGTTGGCGACCACCCTGCGCCACCGCGACGGCGGCCTGCGGTTGCGCGACGGCGCCGCCGTTCCCGGGGACCGGCAACTGGCGCTGGTGGTGCTGCTGCGCGCCCGCGACCTGGACCAGGCGTTGCGGCTGGCCGCCGGCCTGCCGCTGGTGCGGCTGGGCTGCGTGGAGGTGCGCCCGCTCAGCGAGCCGGCGCCCTGGAGTCGCCAGGGGGACGCTCAAGGGAGGGAAGCGTTTGTCGATTAGCCGTCATATCGAAGCCCTGTACCGGGAGGAATCGCGCCGCGTGCTGGCCACGCTGATCCGCCTGCTGGGCGATTTCGACCTGGCCGAGGAGGCGTTGCAGGACGCGTTCGCGGCGGCGGTCACCCAATGGCCGGTGGACGGGCTGCCCGACAACCCGCGCGCCTGGCTGATCAGTGCCGGGCGCTTTAAAGCCATCGACCGGCTGCGCCGCCGCGCCCGCTTCGACGCCTCCCTGGAAGAGCTGGCGCTGCGCTTCGAGCAGGCCACCGAAATGCCGGACCTGGACCTGAGCGTCGAGGACGACCGGTTGCGTTTGATCTTCACCTGCTGCCACCCGGCGCTGTCGGAGCAGGCGCGGGTGGCGCTGACACTGCGCGAAGTCTGCGATCTCACCACCGAGGAGATCGCCAGCGCCTTCCTCACGCCCACGCCCACCGTGGCCCAGCGCATCGTGCGTGCCAAGGCCAAGATCCGTGACGCCGGCATCCCCTACCGGGTGCCTGAGAAAAGCGAGCTGGCGGAGCGGCTCGACAGCGTGCTTCAGGTGATCTACCTGGTGTTCAACGAAGGCTACTTCCCGTCGTCCGGTGACGCGCCGACCCGCGCCGATCTGTCCAGCGAGGCCCTGCGGCTGGGCCGTCTGCTGCTGTCCTTGCTGCCGGAGCCGGAAGTGGCCGGCCTGCTGGCGCTGATGCTGCTCACCGAGGCGCGCCGGGCGGCGCGCACCGACGCCGCCGGCGACCCGGTGCTGCTGGACGACCAGGACCGGACGCTGTGGGACCGGGTCTTGATCGCCGAGGGCGAGAAACTGGTGGAGCAGGCGCTGCGTTCGCGTCGCTTCGGGCCCTACAGCCTGCAGGCGGCGATCGCCGCCGTGCACGCCGAGGCGGCCCGTCCCGAGGACACCGACTGGGAACAGATCGTGGGGCTCTACGACGTGCTGCTGCGCGCCGCGCCGTCGCCGGTGGTGGCGCTCAACCGGGCGGTGGCGGTGGCCATGCGCGACGGCCCCGAGGCCGGGCTGGCGCTGATCGACGGACTGCTCGCCGACGGCGGCCTGGACGGCTACTACCTGGCCCGGGCCGCGCGGGCGGACCTTTGTCGCCGTGCCGGCCACATCGAAGAGGCCCGCGCTGGCTACCGCGAGGCGCTGGCGCTGTGCCAGCAGGGCGCCCAGCGCGCCTTCCTGGAAAAGCGGCTGGCGGCGCTGGATGTTGAATCCGCCGCCCGCTGAACGACCAGGGATAATCCACCCATCAATAAGGCCGATAAGGCCAAGGAGAGTACCGATGAAATACCTGTGTCTGGTGTACGCCGAGGAAGCCTCGCTGCACAGCCTGCCCGACAGTCCCGAGGACGACGAATGCCAGGCCTACGCGGACTCGCTGGCGGAAAGCGGCCACATGCTCGGCGGCGAACCCCTGGAGCCGGTCCGCAGCGCGGTTACGGTGCGGGTGCGTGACGGCAAGACGTCGGTCACCGACGGTCCCTTCGCGGAGACCAAGGAACAGCTCACCGGCTTTTACCTGGTCGACGCCCGCGATTTGAACGAGGCCATCCGCATCGCTGAGAACATTCCCCCGGCCCGGGTCGGCAGTATCGAAGTGCGGCCGGTCAGAGAGCTTCAGGTGAACGGGGAAGGGTAAACGGAGAAGGTAAGGAAGACGCCGCGCCCCAGGGGGCGCGGCGTAACGGGCTTAACGCCGCGGATTACTCTTTGATCAGGTAGTCGCCGTACTGATCGCGGAGCTTGTTCTTGAGCACCTTGCCGGTGGCGTTGCGCGGCAGTTCGTCCACGAACACCACCGCGTCGGGCAGCTGCCAGGAGGCGATCTTGCCCTCGTAGCCGGCCAGGATGTCCTTTTCGGACGGGTCCTGACCTTCCGCCTTCACGGCGATCAGCAGCGGGCGCTCGTCCCACTTCTTGTGGGTGGCGGCGATCACCGCGGCGTCGGCCAGTTCCGGCATGCCCACGGCGATGTTCTCCAGCTCCACGGAGCTGATCCACTCGCCGCCGGACTTGATCACGTCCTTGGAGCGGTCCTTGATGGTGACGATGCCGTTCTCATCCAGGGTGGCGATGTCGCCGGTGGGGAACCAGCCGTCCACGTGCGGCGGCTCGGCGTCCACGTTGAAGTAGGCGCTGATCACCCAGTGGCCCTTGGCGTACAGGTCACCCTGGGTTTCGCCGTCCATGGGCAGCTCGTTGCCGTCGGCGTCGGCGATGCGCAGGTCCACGCCGAACGGCGGGCGGCCCTGTTTGGCGCGAATCGCGGCCTGCTCTTCCTCGGACAGCTGGGTGTGCTTGTGCAGCAGGGTGCTCACCGAGCCCACCGGGCTCATTTCGGTCATGCCCCAGGCGTGCAGCGTGTCCACGCCGTAGTCGTCACGGAAGGTGGCGATCATGGACGGCGGGCAGGCGGAGCCGCCGATCACGGTGCGGGTCAGGCTGGGCACCTTCTCGTTGGCTTTCTTGAGCGCGCCGATCAGACCCTGCCACAGCGTCGGTACGCCGGCGGCGCAGGTCACGTTTTCGCTGTTGATCAGGTTCTTCAGGCTGTCGCCGTCCAGACCCGGGCCGGGCAGCACCATCTTGCTGCCCACCATGGCGGCGGCGTAGGGGATGCCCCAGGCGTTCACATGGAACATCGGCACCACCGGCATCAGGCAATCCCGGGCGGAAAGATCCAGGCTGTCCGGCAGCGCCACGGCCATGGAGTGCAGCACCGTGGAGCGGTGCGAGTAGAGGGCGCCTTTCGGGTTGCCGGTGGTGCCGGAGGTGTAGCACAGGCTGGAGGCGGTGTTCTCATCGAATTCCGGCCATTGGAAATCGGCGTTGCCGGAATCCACCAGGTCGTCGTAGAACTTGATGCCGGGCACTTTCTCGGCGGCTTCGGCGTCTTCGCCGCTCAGCAGCACCACGTGCTCCAGGTGTTCCAGCTTGTCCTTGATCGCCGCGATCAGCGGCAGGAAGGTCTTGTCGATGAGCAGGACGCGGTCCTGGGCGTGGTTGAGGATATACACCAACTGTTCCGGGAACAGGCGCGGGTTGATGGTGTGGCACACCAGGCCGGCACCGGACACACCGAAATAGGCTTCCAGGTGGCGGTAGTTGTTCCAGGCCAGGGTGGCGACCCGGTCGCTCTGTTTCAGGCCCAGGCCCAGCAGCGCCGAACCCAGCTGGCGGGACCGCCGTTCCACTTCGCCCCAGTTGGTGCGGTGGAGGCCGCCGGTGGTCTCCACGGAGACGATCTCTCCATCGGCGTGGTAGCGGGCGGCGTGGGCGATCTGTGCGCTGATCAACAGCGGTTGGTTCATCATTTGGCCTAGCATGTTTTCTCTCCCGAGGCTTGGCGGTTGTTGTTTTCGGCTACCGAGGTTTGCGATATCCCCGTGCCATGTCAAATAAATTCGCTTCAACTGGGTACCTTCAAGGACCGGCAGTCGCGACGTCGTGAAGGAAACGTGTTCGTGGCCGGAAACTGAATAAGTTCGCTTGACCCAACCGTGCCCTTGAGAGCGCTGTGGCCCTGGGCTAATGTGAGCGCCCTTTGCCAACCCTACGTTTCCGGATACCCCTTATCTATGTGGATCAAGAACCTCACCGTTTTCCTGGGCGCGGAGCCCTTCCCCTGGTCGGCGGCGGAACTGGAGGAGCGCCTCGAGCAGCACCGCTGCCCGCCCTGCGGCCGCCAGAGCCTGAGCAGTGAAGGTTTCGTGCCGCCGCTCAAGGGCGAAGACCGCATGGTGGTGGTGGCGGACGGCTTCCTCTACTGCGTGCACCAGGAGATCGCCCGCCTGCTGCCCGGGCCGGTGATCAAGGAAGAACTGGACGAAAAGGTGGAACAGATCCGCGAGCAGGAAGGCCGCCCGGTGGGCCGCCGTGAGCGCGCCGAGCTGAAGGACCAGATCACCTTCGAGCTGCTGCCGCGCGCCTTCACTCGCTCGCGCCGCACCGGCGTGCTGATCGACCTGGAGCGCCGCCGCATCCTGGTGGACAGCGCCTCGGACAGCCGCGCCGAGCAGATCGTCGCCGCCCTGCGCAAGGCGGTGGACTCCCTGCCGGTGACCCGGCCCACCGCGGCCAGCGCCACCACCGCCGCCTTCGGCGAATGGCTGCGCGACCCGGCGTCGCTGCCGGAGGGGTTCACCATCGGCGACCGCTGCGAGTTCAAGGACGGCGACGGCGCCAGCGTGCGCATCACCGCCCTGGACCTGAGCCGCGAGGAAATCCTCGCCCACCTGGAACAGCTGGCGGCGGTGAAGGTGAACCTGTGCTGGAACGACGAAATGGAATTCGACCTGCAGCAGGACCTGGCCATCAAGCGGCTCAAGCCGCTGGACCTGATCCAGGAGAACATCGACAACATCAACGCCGAGGACGCCCTGGAAGAGCTGATGGCCCGCCTCAGCCTGCAGGGCGCCACCCTGCGCGCCGCCCTGGACAGCCTGTACGACTACTTCGAAGTGAAAGCCGAGAGCATCGGCGCCGCCTGATTCTCGACGCAAACCACCATGGCGCCCGGCTTCCCCGCCGGGCTATGTTGGGCTCTCCAACAACAACATTCAGGGCCCGACATGATCGAGCAGACCATCGAACGCTGGCACCGGCTGGTGGACACCAAGGACGCCGAGGCGCTCAACGATATCCTCGCCGACAACGTGGTGTTCCACTCGCCGGTGGTGCACACCCCGCAGGAAGGTAAGGCGATCACCAAAATGTACCTCACCGCCGCCCTGCACACGCTCAACAATGAGCATTTCCGCTATGAGCGGGAAATCCTCGACGGCCGCAACGCGGTGCTGGAATTCACCACCGTGCTGGACGGCATCCAGCTCAACGGCATCGATATGATCCACTGCGACGAAGACGGCCGCATCGACGACTTCAAAGTGATGGTGCGACCGCTGAAAGCGGTCAATAAGATCCACGAAATGATGGGCGCCATGCTCAAGAAGCTGGGCTAGTCGCGGGTGTTACCCTTGCTCGAGCTGCCAGCGCACGCCGGCCAGTTCAAAGCCGCCCCGATCCACCGCCAGCCCCTCGGCTCCGGCCCGTGCCAGCAGAAGGTCCGGGTCGGCGCTACGCAGTGACAGCGCACTCAGGCACTCCTTCCGACCGGGCTGGAACCGCAGCGCCACGCCGCCGGCATCGGCGCGGTGATCGTCCGCCACCGTTATACCGAGCAGGCTTCCCCAGTGGGCGGCCAGATCGCCGGGCGTGGGGCTGTCCAGAACGACGGCGTCCAGACGGCAGGGCGGCTCCGCTTGCGGCGCCGCCTGCCAGTCCGGCCCGGCCGGCCAGTAAGGCCCGTCCAGGGCCGCCCCGCCTTCGGTGCGGTTGAACTCGATCATCGCCGCCCGGCAGGCTTTGGGGTGCAACTGCACGCCCAGGTAGGCGTCCACCCGCAGGCGGTTCACCACCGGCACCCCCAGCGCTTCCGCGTCCCGGGCGCGGCGCTCCGGATCCTCGCAATCGAAGATCGCCATATAGCCGCCCCGGCCGCCGCTGCGTTCCAGAAAACGGCCGGCGGCGGTGCCGTCCTCGGTCGGCGCGACGATTTCGATAAAGCGGTCGCCGAGCCGGAAGATCACGTTCTCCAGACCGTAGCGGGCCAAATGCGGGTCCCGGTGGCAGGGCGCCGTGCCGAGCACGGCGGCCAGCGCCCGCTCCGGCGCCGCCAGTGCCGGCGCCACCAGGCACACCTGCCGCAGCCTCGGGGTCGCCATCAATCGAACAGAATCACCTGGCGGATGGCGTCGCCGTCGGCCAGCCGGTCGAAGCCTTCGTTAATGTCTTCCAGCTTCATGCGGTGGGTGAGCAGCTTGTCCACCGGCAGGCGGCCGGCCTGGTACAGCGCGATGTACTCGGGAATATCCAGCGCCGGCACATGGCCGCCCAGGTAGGAACCCAGGAAGCGGCGTTCCTCGGCCACCATCTGCACCGGGCTCACCGCCAGGCGGGTGTCCGGGTGGGGCAGGCCGGCGGTCACCGTGCTGCCGCCCTTGCCGGTGGCGGCGAAGGCGAATTCCAGCGCCGGGCCGACACCGGCGAACTCGGCGGCGATGTCCACGCCGCCGCCGCTGATGTCCTTGACCTGCTGCACCGCGTCCGCGTCCTTGGAATTGACCACATGGGTGGCGCCCATGGCCTTGGCCAGCTCCAGCTTGTCCTCGGCGATGTCGGCGGCGATCACCTGGCGGGCGCCGGCGGCCACCGCGCCCAGCACCGCGGACAGGCCGACGCCGCCCAGGCCCACCACCAGCACCGACTGGCCGGCGCGCAGCCCGGCGGTGTGTACCACCGCGCCCATGCCGGTAAGCACCGCGCAGCCGAACACCGCGGCGATCTCGAACGGCAGGTCCTTGGGAATCTTCACCGCGGAACGGCGCGAGGTCACTGCGTGTTCGGCGAAGCCGGACACACCCAGGTGGTGGTTGATGGTGGCGTCGCCCTGGTGCAGGCGGCGGTCGCCGCCCAGCAGCACGCCGTCGTTGTTGGCCTTGGCGCCGGGGGCGCACAGCGCCGCGCGGCCCCCCAGGCAGTAGTCGCAGGTGCCGCAGCTGGGCACGAACGAGAACACCACATGGTCGCCCACTTCCAGATCGGCGACGCCGGCGCCCACTTCCACCACCTCGCCGGCGGCTTCGTGGCCCAGCGCCATGGGCAGCGGCCGGGGCCGGTTGCCGTCGATCACCGACAGGTCGGAGTGGCACAGGCCGGCGGCGCGCACCCGCACCAGAATCTCGCCGTGGCCCGGGGCGTCCAGTTCCACCTCTTCGATTTTCAGCGGCTGGGAGTCCTTGAACGGGCGCTGGGCGCCCATCTCACGCAGTACTGCGGCACGGGTTTTCATTGCGTTTCCTCGTCGTTGTCCTTGGTAAAGGTCTGGTCGTTCTCGCCGCTGAAGAAGCGGCGACCGTAAATCAGGATGCACAGCGCCACGCCCACGGCGAACGCCCAGGTGGCGCCCTTGGTGGCAAGCACCGCGGCGACCACCCCGGCGATGCCCAGGTCGCGCTGGCTGCGCGCTTCAAGAATGCCGATGCGCACGCTCACGTAGCCCTGGATCAGCAACGTCAGCGCCAGGGCCACGCCCAGGATCGGTTCCACCAGGCTGACAATGGGCATCAGCAGCAGACCGGTGTTGGTGCCCCAGCGGAACGAGCCGGCGCCGCCGAAGATCGAGTCCATGGCTTTGCGGCCTTCCTTGAAGCGTTCCACGATCACCACGTGCATGGCCGCCCACAGCGGGCCGCACATGGCCACGTCCGGGCCGATGATGCTCATGGTGGCGTTGCGGCCGCCGAAGATCATGTGGGCGCGGTCCGGGTTGTAGTCCACGTCCTCGTCCTGGCGGCTGGCGTCCGCTTCCTTGAGCAGCGCCTTGCCCTGCAGCACGTCGCCGAACAGCACGATGTAGGCGGCCAGCATGGTGGGGATCGCCTGCAGGAACATTTCCGGCGACGGCAGGCCCAGGCCAAACACGGTGTACTCGCTCCACAGGGTGGCGAAGTCCGGCGTGGTGAAGCCCCATTCAATGGTCGGCCAGGGCGCTTCGCTGAACAGCGGCGCCAGCACGATGGCCAGGGCGATGATCGGGAAAATACCCAGCTTGCCCAGGGTGCCCCAGAAGGCGTTGCGGGTTTTCAGCACCGCGAAGTGCTTGGAGAAAATCAGGTAGAAAGCGATGCCGATGGCGATGGAAATGGTCCACGGGAAGCTCTCGAAGCGGCCGCCCACCTCGAACACCGAAATCACCGCGGCGATGCCGGCGCCCATGATAATGCCCGCCTTGATCGCCGGTGGCACCAGGCTCACCACCCGCCTCGATAACCCGGTGGCGCCCAGCCCGATACAGAACACACCCAGTAACAATTGGAACGCGATCAGCGCATGCACCCGCGCCTCGCCCTCCGGAAAACTGGCGCAGTAGGCCATCAAAAGAGGGATCGCCGGGGTGATCCAGCCGGGCACCACCGGGTCGCCCAGCAGGTGGTGCAACAGGTACAGAAAGCCGTTCAGCAGCACCACCGCCAGCGCCGCTTCGAACGGCATGCCCAGCAGTTCGGTCATCAGCGGGATGGCGGCCAGATCCACCGCGCACATCAGCAGACCCTGGAAATAATCGGGCCATTCGAAACGGTAATGCAGGAAGGGAAGACGGAGTTTGAAGGGGCCCATCGGCCAGTAAAGGGTCTCGCCGTCCGGCCGACGGTAATCACGCCTGGATGTGTCACCCATGAAGAAGGTCCCGAGCTCGTTGGTATTATGGCGTAATCAGTGTATGACCCGTGGGTCAGGAATCAAGCGACCGGCGTTCAGCCGAACAGATAGCGAAGCAGCATGGCCAGGCAGACGAGCACGATCAACGGCCGGATCAAACGGGCGCCGCCGCGCAGCACCGCGTGGGAACCCAGCCAGGCGCCGGCCATCTGGCCGACGATCATCACCGCGCCGGTGACCCACAGCACCTTGCCGCCGACCACGAACAGCGTCAGCGAGGCGATGTTGCTGGCGAAGTTCAGCGCCTTGGCCTGGGCGGTGGCGGTGATCAGATCCTGGCCGCGCAGGGCCACGCCGGTGAGCGAGAAAAACGAACCGGTGCCCGGCCCGAAGAAGCCGTCGTAGAAGCCGATCACCGGCACCACGGTGCGCTCGTACAGGCGCGCGGACAGGCGCGGTGCCCGGGTCACGCTGCCGGCGCCGGGGCTGAACAGGAAATACAGCGCGATCACCGCCAGTACCACCGGCACCAGCACCTGCAGGGCGTCGCTGTCGGTGAGCTGCACCAGCACCGTGCCCAAGGCGCTGCCCCCCAGCGACCACAGGAACGGACGCCTCAGCCCCGCCAGCGTTTCGGCGAAGCGGCGCCGGCGCAGCAGCATGAAGGTGGCCATGCCGGAGCCGAAGGTGCCCTGCAGCTTGTTGGTGGCGAGCGCGTTTACCGGGTTCAGTCCGGCCAGCAACAGCGCCGGCAGGGTCAGCAGGCCTCCGCCGCCGGCCAGGGTATCGATAAAGCCCGCCAGCAGGGCGACCCCACCCAGTATCAGTAATAGCGACAGTTCCAGTTCCACGCTTCGCCTCCCTTCCAGGCCACGAGTTTAACGTGAACGGCGCCGCCGCTGTTAAACAGTGTTAAGCGGGGGCGTTGTCCGGCGTGGCGGGGCGTAGGATGAAAAGCGTTAGTCGTGGTTGCCCAAGGACGGCAGCCGATACCCGAAAAGGAGCAATACCATGCGTAATTTCACCGTTTTACTGGCCACCGGTGCGCTCACCGGCACGTTATTCCTGGCCGGCTGCCAGCCGCCGGACGAGGACGACGCCAAAAAGGCGGCGGACGACGAAGAGACGGTTCCGCATCCGCCCATTGAAGAATCCCGGCCCGGCGAAGAGACCGGCGCCGAGCAAACCGGCGGCCCCGCCGACGGCAGTGAGGAAGAGGCCGGTGGCGGTTATGAGTCCGCCCAGCAGCCGGATGCCGCCGCCACCGGTGAGGACGCCGCCACCTTCACCGACACCCGATTCCGCATTGCGGTGGACTACCCGGAATCCCTGCAACAGGTGTCCACTGAAGACGGCGAGGCCGGGGACGCGGCGCAATGGCACGCCTTCGCCGACGGCCGGGAGGGCCGGCGCCTGCTGACTCTGAAAGTACCCGGTGAGGTGGACGCGCGCTTTCAGCTCGGCGCCAGCCGCAACACCAAGGCGCTCACCCACTGCAAGGACCTGCCCGAGGGCGTCGACCAGGAGAGCAAGCAGACGCAGACCATCGACGATGTGGCGTTCACTCGCTTCGACGTGACGCGCACCGATGGCGACCAATACACCACCATCCGCAGCTACCGCGCCACCTACACCGAGTCCTGCTACGCCATCGATCTGATCGCCCGCGGCAGCGGCGGCCAGGGCGAGGCGGCGGACCGCCAGACCGAGGCCCTGGAAACGCTGCAGACGGTGCTCGACGGCGTCCGGTTCACTGAGTAACCGGCTCGTCGTTGTGGGTCTCCTTGACCCGGAACCAGGCGGCGTACAGCGCCGGCAGGAACAGCAGGGTCAGGGCGGTGGCCACGATCAGCCCGCCCATGATCGCCACCGCCATGGGGCCGAAGAAGTCGCTGCGTGACAGCGGAATCATCGCCAGCACCGCGGTCAGCGCGGTCAGCGCGATGGGCCGGAAACGGCGCACCGTGGACTCGATGATCGCGTCCCACTGGCTGCGGCCCTGGCTGATGTCCTGCTCGATCTGATCCACCAGGATCACCGAGTTGCGCATGATCATGCCGGTCAGCGCGATGGTGCCGAGCATCGCCACGAAGCCGAACGGCTCGCCGAACAGCAGCAGGAACAGGGTCACGCCGATCAGCCCCAGCGGCGCGGTGAGGAACACCATGGTGGTCAGCGAGAAGCGGCGCAGCTGCAGCATCAGCAAAGTAATCACCACCAGCACGAACAGCGGCAGGCCGGCGTTCACCGAGCTCTGGCCGCGGGCGGATTCCTCCACGGTGCCGCCCACCTCCAGCAGATAGCCCGGCGGCAGCGCCTCGCGCACGCTCTGCAGCTTGGGCTGCAACTGACCGACCAGGGTGGCCGGCTGCTCGTCGCCGTAGATGTCGGCGCGCACGGTGACCGTGGGCAGCCGGTTGCGGTGCCAAATGATGCCTTCCTCGAAGCCGTACTCCAGGGTCGCCACCTGATTGAGCGGCACGCTGCGGCCGGTCTCGGTCTGCACCGCCAGGTTCCCCAACTGGCCCAGGGCTTCGCGCTCACGGGCGTCGCCGCGCACCTCCACGTCGATCAGCTCGTTGTCTTCGCGGTACTGGCTCACCGCCACGCCGGACAGGGAGCTCTGCAGCGCCCGGGACAGGTCGGCGGTATTCACGCCCAGGGCACGGGCGCGGTCCTGGTCCACGTTCAGGCGCACCACCTTGCTGGGCTCTTCCCAGTCCAGATGCACGTTGGTCACCGCCGGGTTGTCGCGCACCACGGCGGCCACGTCGCGGGCCAGCTCACGGACCTTGGGAATGTGCTCGCCGGAGACGCGGAACTGAATCGGGTAGCCCACCGGCGGGCCGTTTTCCAGCCGCGACACCCGGCTGCGCAGGGTGGGGAACTGTTCGCGCATGGTGTCGATCAACCAGGCGCGGATTTCCTCGCGCTGTTCGATGCTGTCGGTGAGCACCACGAACTGGGCGAAGCTGGCCGCCGGCAACTGCTGATCCAGCGGCAGATAGAAACGCGGCGAGCCGGCGCCCACATAGGCCACGTAGTGGTCGATGTCCGGGTTGTCGTCGAGCAGTTTCTCCAGCCGTTCCGCCTGCGCCTGGGTGGCCTCCAGGGAGGCGCCCTCGTGCAGCTTCAGATCCACCATCAGCTCCAGCCGCGCCGAGGGCGGGAAGAACTGCTGCGGCACCAGCCGGAACAGCGCCAGCGAGCCCACGAAGATCAGCAGGGTCAGGGTGATCACGGTTTTGCGGTAGCGCACGCACCACAGCACCAGCCGCCGGAACCGCTGGTAGAAGGGTTTCTGATAGGGGTCGTGCACCTTGCCGTCGGCGTCGCGGCGGGCCAGCTCCGGCAGCAGCTTGTCGCCCAGGTAGGGCACGAACACCACGGCGGTGATCCAGGACACCAGCAACGACAGCGTCACCACCTGGAAAATCGAACGGGTGTATTCGCCGGTGCCGGACTCGGCGGTGGCGATGGGCAGAAAGCCGGCGGCGGTGATCAGCGTGCCGGTGAGCATCGGGAAGGCAGTGCTGGTCCAGGCGAAGCCGGCCGCCTTCAAGCGGCTGAAGCCCTGCTCCATTTTGATCGCCATCATCTCCACGGCGATGATGGCGTCGTCCACCATCAGGCCCAGCGCCAGCACCAGCGCGCCCAGGGAGATCTTGTGCAGGCCGATGTCGAAGTAGTGCATCAGCGCGAAGGTCATCGCCAGCACCAGCGGAATCGACAGCGCCACCACCAGGCCGGTGCGCGCGCCCAGCGAGAAGAAGCTCACCAGCAGCACGATCACCAGCGCTTCGATCAGCACCTGCACGAATTCGCCGACGCCGGCCTCCACCGCCGCCGGTTGGTCGGACACCTTGCTCAGCGTCAGGCCCGCCGGCAGCGTGTCCTGCAGGCGCTTGAACTCGGCGTCCAGGTTTTCACCCAGGGCGAGAATGTCGCCGCCGTCCTTCATCGACACCGCCAGGCCGATGGCGTTTTCGCCCAGAAAGCGCATGCGCGGTTCGGCCGGGTCGCTGAAGCCGCGGAACACCTCGGCGATGTCGCCCAGGCGCAGGGTGCGGCCGTTCACGTCGATGGGGAAACGGCGGATCTCCTCCACCGACCGGAACTGGCCGGACACCCGCAGGCGGACCCGGTCGCTGGGGGTTTCGAAGAAGCCCGCCTGGGCCACCGCGTTCTGCGATTGCAGTGCCTGCTGCACCGCGCCCATGGGAATGCCCAGGGACGCCAGCTTGGTGTTGGACAGCTCCACCCAGATTTTCTCGTCCTGGACGCCCACCAGCTCCACCTTGCCGGCATCCTCCACGCGCTGCAGGGCGAGCTGCAGGCGCTCGGCGTAATCCTTCATCAGCGCGTAGTCGAAACCGGGCCCGGTGAGCGCGTAGATGTTGCCGAAGGTGGTGCCGAACTCGTCATTGAAGAACGGCCCCTGGGCGTCCGGGGGCAGGGTGTGCTTGATGTCGCCGACCTTCTTGCGCACCTGGTACCAGAGGTCGGGGATTTCCGAGGAGTGCATGTCGTCGCGGGCCACGAACAGCACCTGCGACTGGCCGGGCCGGGAGAACGAGGTGATGCGGTCGTAGTCGCCGGTCTCCATCAGCTTCTTCTCGATGCGCTCGGTGACCTGGCGGCTCACCTCCTCGGCGCTGGCGCCCGGCCAGACGGTGTTCACCACCATCACCTTGAAGGTGAAGGGCGGGTCTTCGCTCTGGCCCAGCTGCGAATAGGAGAGGGCGCCCAGGGCGCCCAGCAGGATCATCGCGTAGAGCACCAGGGCGCGATTTCTCAGGGCCCATTCGGAAAGGTTGAAGCGCATCGCTACTCTCCACCTTCCTGGCCACCGTCCTGACCGTCACCCAGGCTGACCTGACGGTTCTGCCGGTCCACCGGGCGCACCTTCTGCCCTTCGCGCAGCACCTGGGTGCCGGCGGCCACCACCCAGTCGTCCGCCGACAGGCCCTCCAGCACCGGCACCCGGTCTTCCCGGTAGGCGCCGGTGCGCACCGGGGTTTTCACCAGCGTGGCGTCATCCGGGTTCACCACCCACACGAAACTCTCGCCCTGGTCGGCGGTGACCGCCGCCAGCGGCACCGTGAGCACATCGGCGCCGCCGTTGGCGTGGTCCACCAGCACCCGCGCGCTCTGGCCCAGCTCGGCGTCCGCGGTGTCGTTGTCGAAGGCGACGCGGGCCTCGAAGGTTCGCGAGCTCGGGTCCGCCGCCGGCGCCAGCTCGCGGATGCGTCCCGGGAAGGGTTCGCCGGGGCGCGACCACAGTTCGATGGCCACCTCGTCGCCCACCTGGAACCGCTTCACATCCTGCTCCGGCAGATCGATGACCACTTCCCGGTCGCCGTCCACCGCCAGCACGAACACCGCCTGGCCGGCGGCCACCACCTGACCGGCCTCCGCCAGACGTTGCGCGATGACGCCGGTTTCCGGCGCTTCCAGCACCGCGTAATCGGCCTGGTTGCTGGCCACCTTGAGCTGCGCGCGGGCCTGCTCCAGCTGGGCGTCGCTGGCCTCGGCGCGGCTCTCCACGGAGTCGAACTGGGACTGGCTGATCACCTGCCGGTCGAGCAGGGTGCGGTAGCGCTCCAGCTCGCTGCGCGCCAGCCGCTGGTCCGAGCGGGCCGAGGCCAGCCGGGCGCGGGCCGCGTCCAGTTCCAGCCGCACGTCCTCGGCGTTCAGCTCCGCCAGCGGCTGGCCGGCTTCCACCCGGTCGCCCACGGTCACCATGCGGCGGCTGATCTTGCCGCCGATGCGGAACGCCAGCTCCGGCTCGTAACGGGCGCGCACCTCGCCGGGGTAAATATCGCGCAGGGCGTCGCCGGTACCCGGCTGGACCACCAGGGCCGGACGCGGGCTGGTGTCGCTTTCGGGCTCCGCCGGGGAACAGGCGGCCATCACCAAGGCCAACGGCAGTAGAGCGAGCAGTGGATAACGCGACATGCCGGAAACCCCCAGAGCATGGTTTGTGGAATGACGTAAAAAGGGCGCCGACCGCCCCCGGGCAATGCTATACTCGCCGGTATAGTAAGTTTATTGAACTCTTTGGTCCACTATCTCTTGGGGCCACTATTTGTTTGGCCGAAGGTTTGGAGAAGCATGCCTGATAACGACTCCCAGACGGCTCTGCGTGGACGGCCCAAGGACCCGGCCAAGCGCGAGGCGATTCTCGATGCCGCCAAGGCGCTGTTCATCGCCCAGGGGTTCGCCGGCACCAGCATGGACGCGGTGGCCACCGAGGCCGGTGTCTCCAAGCTCACCGTCTACAGCCACTTTTCCGACAAGGCGACGCTGTTCGCCGCCGCCGTGGAAGCCAAGTGCGAAGGGATGATGCCCTTCCCGATCT
The DNA here is from genome assembly GCF_015356855.1 of Alloalcanivorax venustensis ISO4. Lineage (GTDB taxonomy): Bacteria > Pseudomonadota > Gammaproteobacteria > Pseudomonadales > Alcanivoracaceae > Alloalcanivorax > Alloalcanivorax venustensis. The sequence continues at coordinate 117,414 of NZ_ARXR01000004.1, read as the reverse complement.
TTTCCCTGGAGGCCGGCGACGACCTGACCGTGGTCCTGGAGCGCATCGGTCACGCCTTTGTCACTCTGATCAACAGCGAAGAGGCCATCGCCCTGGAGCGACTGATGGCGAGTCTGGCCGGCCAGGACACCGAGATGGCCCGGCTGTTTTTCGAGGCGGGACCGCAGCGCACCCTCAACGAAATGGAGCGCCTGCTCACCCGGGCCCGCGAACGCGGTCTGGTGCGGCTGGGCGATCCCGCCGCCGCCGCGGAGCTGTTCTTCGGCATGCTGCAGAGCTGCCGCCACATGCAGCTGGTGATCGGCTGCGGCGAAGCGCCTACCGAGCAGGACGCCAAGGCGCACGTCCGCGAGGTGGTGCGCGTCTTCCTGAAAGGCTATGGGGTGGCTCCCTCCTGACAGAGCGGCCCGGGATTGTGGGAGCTTGCTTGCAAGCGAAAGGGAGCGAAGCTCCCGGCAGGATTCCAGAGCCCTGTCTAACAGCCGCACAATCGGCGTCTCTGGCATCCTGCCGGCCGGCAAGCCGGCCTTTCGCGGGCAGGGCCCGCTCCCACAAGCAAGCTCCCACAGCCAGGTCCGAAAACGGCGAGTCGAGCGCCCCCGCACCGTCTATGATGGCCCCATGTGGATCAATGACGATGTCTGTTATCAGGCGCTGACCGCCCGCGACGCCCGTTTCGACGGGCAGTTCTTCGTCGCCGTGGTGACCACCGGGGTGTACTGCCGGCCGGTGTGCCCGGCTCGCGTACCGCGGCGGGACAATTGCCGCTTTTTCCCCAGCGCCGCCGCCGCCGAAGCCGGCGGCTATCGCCCCTGCCTGCGCTGCCGCCCCGAGCTGGCGCCCGGCCACGCCAGCGTCGACGCCCGCCGCCGGCTGGCGCGGGCGGTGGCGGCGCGCATCGACGAAGGCGGCCTCACCGACAACCACCTCGGCGCCCTGGCGGCGGAGCTGGGCGTCAGCGACCGCCACCTGCGGCGTACCTTCGGTGATGAGTTCGGCGTTTCGCCGGTGGCCTACGCCCAAACCCAGCGCCTGCTGCTGGCCAAGCGGCTGCTCACCGACACCGGCCTGCCGGTCACCGAAGTGGCGCTGGCCGCCGGGTTCGGCAGCGTGCGCCGCTTTAATGCGCTGTTCCGCCAGCGCTACCGGCTGCAGCCCTCGCAACTGCGGCGCCTGCCGACCAGCCGTCACCAGGACAGCCTGGATTTTCAGCTTGCCTACCGCCCACCCCTGGACTGGCTCCGTCTGCTCGCGTTTCTCGGCCAGCGCGCCATCGCCGGCGTCGAAGCGGTGGACGACGGCGTCTCCCGCCGTACCGTGGCGTTGTCGCGCCAGGGCCAGGCGCTGCGCGGCTGGCTGGCGGTGCGGCCGGTGCCGGGCCGGCCGCTGCTGGCGGTGACCCTGTCCGCGTCGCTGGCCAGGGCGGTGCCGGAGGTGTTGGGGCGGCTGCAGCGGCTGTTCGATCTCGGCTGCCAACCGCAGGAAGTGAGCGTCCGGCTCGGCGAACTCGCCGAGGCGCATCCGGGCCTGCGCGTGCCCGGCGCGTTCGACGGTTTCGAGGCGGCGGTGCGCGCGGTGCTCGGCCAGCAGATCACGGTGCGTGCCGCCTGCACCCTGGCCGGCCGGGTGGCCGCCGCGCTCGGCGAGCCGCTGGCGACCCCCTTCGCCGGCCTCACCCATACCTTTCCGGACGCTGAACGGGTGGCGGAGAGCAGTGCCGACACCCTCGGTGAACTGGGCATTATCCGCACCCGGGTGAAGGCGATACAGGTGCTCGCCCGGGCCTGCGCCGACGGCGATCTGGTGCTGGCGCCGGGGGCGGCGGTGGAAGACACCCTGGCGCGCCTGCAGGCGCTGCCCGGCATCGGCGACTGGACCGCCCAGTATCTGGCGATGCGCGCCCTGGGCTGGCCGGACGCCTTCCCCGCCGCCGACTACGGCGTGCTCAAGGCCCTCGGCGAGACCTCCCCGGCGCGCGCCCGCGAACGGGCGGAGGCCTGGCGCCCCTGGCGGGCCTACGCGGTGATGCACCTTTGGCAAAGCCTGGAGAAAGGCGAAGAGAAAGGAGAGTGATGATGACGGACTATGTAGCGATTCCCGGCCCCCTGGGGGCCATGCTGGTGGCCGCCGACGAACGGGCGTTGCTGGGGGTCTGGTTCGAGGGCCAGAAATACCACCCGGACCCGGCCGCCTGGACCCACCGTCCGGACAACCCCTTGCTGGCCCGCGCCGCGGAGCAGCTGCGCGGTTACTTCGAGGACCAGGGGCGCGCCGGCTTCGACCTGCCGCTGGCGCGGCGGGGCACCGCCTTTCAACAGGCGGTGTGGGCGGAGCTGCGCCGTATCCCCGCCGGCGAGACCTGGACCTACGGCACCCTGGCGGCCCGTCTCGGGCGCCCGGCGGCGGTGCGCGCGGTGGGCGCCGCGGTGGGACGAAACCCTTGGTCGTTGCTGGTGCCCTGCCACCGGGTGGTGGGCGCCAACGGTTCACTGACCGGTTATGCCGGTGGCGTGGGGCGCAAGGCCTGGCTGCTGGACTGGGAAAACGGCCGCGAACCGGAGACTTATTCGCCGGCGGCGCAGGCGCTGGCCGGCACCGCCCGGTAGCCCTGGTGGCGGCGGGTGCGCCAGCACAAGTAGACGCCGCCCACCATCACCAGGCAGCTGCCGGCGAAGGCCACCCGGAAGCCTTCGCTCCACTCCACCACCAGGCCGGCCAGCGCCGGCCCCAGGAACTGGCCGGTGGCGTAGAACAGGGTGACGAAGCTCACCGCCACCGGCGCCTGATGGGGCGGCACGGTTTCCGTGGACGCCGCCAGAATGGAGGTGAACAGGCCCGCCACGCACAGCCCCAGAATCACGAAGTGGGCGGCGAACGCCCAGGGCTGCGGCCAGATCACCGGCAGGGCGGTGGCCAGCAGCGACAGCGACATGGACAGCACCAGGCCGTTGGAGTAGCCCAGCCGGTCCGCCAGCCAGCCCCAGAACGGCCCGGCGAAGATCGACAGAATCCCCATCAGCGACACCAGGTGCCCGGCGCTCAGCGCCGTCAGGCCGCCGTCCAGCGCGAAGCTGTACATAAAGGTGACCTGCACGATGTAGGTGAGCCCGAGCACGCCGTACACCAGCCCCACGGTGACCACATGGGGGTTACGGAAGATCGGTTCGCCGGGGCCGCCGACACCGGTGGCGGCGTCGGTGCTGGCGGCCATGGGCCGCTCCGGGTTGCGCAGAAACAGCAGCACCAGGGTGGTCACCAGGGCGCCGCCGGCGGCGAAGCTCAGCCACACATGGCGCCAGCCGTCGCTGGTGTCCGCCTGGGTGAGCGCCGGCACCAGCGCGCCGGCCAGCAGCATGCCGGCGCCCACGCCGCTGTTGGTGAAGCCGATCACCGAGCCGCGCCGCTTCGGGTAGGTGTTGGCGAGCAGCGAAATCAACGGTGTGTAGCCGAAGGCGGTGCCCATGCCGAGCATCACCATCAGCGCCAGCAGCACCCGGTAGTCGCTGGCCTGGCTGAGACCGATAAAGCCCAGCGTCACCAGCACCAGCCCCAGCAGCACCGACTGCTTGCCGCCGAAACGGGCGGCGAACACCCCGGCCACCATCACCAGCAGCAGATAGCCCAGCGCGGTGGCGGTGCTCAGGTTGGCGGCCTGGGCATAGCTCAGCCCCAGGCCGTCGCGCATGGCCGGCAGCACCAGGCCGTAGCACAGGCGCGCGAACACCAATACCACCACGGTGCACATGGCGCCGGTGGCGACCATCAGGACAAAGGGGGGACGCTGCTGGAAAAAACGCATGGTGATCCTCAAGGGCGCTGAGCGCTTCGTTATTATCTCCCGCCGCCCGGCCAGGAAGGGCAAGCGGCTTTACCCGAGTTACCCGGTCGAGTGTAGCCCAGCTGCGCGCCGCGCGCATACCAAAGGGTATGTCGGGGGCTTCATCCTCGGTCATTGCACTCACGGCGGCCGGTGCCGTGATAAACTGCCGCTTTTGCGCGAGTGAGCCACCCATGACCGACGACACTCCTACCCTGCGCCTCAAGAAAAACGAGGAACGCCGCCTCAAGGCCGGCCATGAATGGATCTACGCCAACGAAGTGGACACCGCCCACAGCCCGCTCAAAAGCCTGCCCGCCGGCACCGCCTGCGTGGTGGAAGACAGCCGCGGCAAGGCGCTCGGTCGGGCCTTTATGAGCCCCAATTCACTGATCGCCGCCCGCCTGTACAGCCGTGACGTGAAACAGGAACCGTCGCGCAGCTTCTTCAAGAAGCGCATCGAGCAGGCGCTGGCGTTGCGCGAGACGCTCTATCCGCAGCCCGGCTACCGGCTGGTGCACGGCGAGGCGGACGGCCTGCCCGGCCTGGTGGTGGACCGCTACCAGGACACCCTGGTGATGCAGGCGGGCACCGCCGGCATGGAGGCCCATCTGGACACCGTGGCGGCGGCCCTGGACGCGGTCCTGTCGCCGGCCAATATCGTGGTCAAGAACGAGGCCGGCGTCCGCGAACTGGAAGACCTGCCGCTCTACACCCGTGCCCTCAAGGGCGAGGTGCCGGAAAGCGTGGAACTGCACGAGAACGGTGGCCGTTTCCAGGCGCCGCTGCGCGAAGGGCAAAAGACCGGCTGGTTCTTCGATCACCGTAGTGCCCGGGCGCGGATGGCGCCGCTGGCCAAAGGCGCCCGGGTGCTGGATGTGTTCGCCTACTGCGGCGGCTGGGGCGTGCAGGCGGCCATGGCCGGCGCCGCCGAGGTGACCGGCATCGACAGCTCGTCACTGGCGCTGGAATACATGCACCGCAACGCGGAAATGAACGGCGTGGCGGAGCAGCTGCACACCCTGGAAGGCGACGCCACCACCGCCATGAAGCAACTGCTCGCCGACGGCGAAAAGTTCGATCTGGTGATTCTGGATCCGCCCGCTTTTATCAAACGGCGCAAGGATTTCAAGAGCGGCCTGGCCGGCTACCACGCCATCAACGAACTGGCGGTGCGGCTGGTGAAGCCGGGCGGCTATCTGATTTCCGCGTCCTGCTCCATGCACCTGCCGGCGGACAAACTGCTCGACGTGGTGCGTTCCTCCGCCCGGCACATCGACCGTTCACTGCAGGTGATCGGCTTCGAAGGGCAGGGGCCGGACCACCCGGTGCATCCGGCGATTCCGGAAACCGCTTACCTGAAAAGCTGGTTCGCGCGGCTGCTGTTCCGTTTTTAACGGAACAACAGCGAGCCGGCCTTAAAGCCAGACCGCCGCCGCGACCAGCACCAGCACCACCGCGGTGGCGCGTTCCACCTTGTCGTGGTGCCGGCGCAGGGCCGCGAGCATTGGCCCGCGCGCCAGCAACAGCGCCACCAGACTGTACCAGGCGGCGTCGATCACCACCGCCGTGGCGGCCACCTGAACCCGCGCGGCCATGGCCATCTCCGCGCTTACGAACTGGCTGAACAGCGCCAGGAAGAACAGCGCCACCTTGGGGTTCAGGAAGGCGATCAGAAAGCCGTCGCGCACCGCGTTGGCGCCGGCCTGCGCATCCGGCTCCGGCGCCGGACGCGCGGCGGCGCGCCAGCTGCCCAGTGCCAGCCACAACAAAAACAATGAACCCGCCAGCCGGATGGCGATTTCCAGCTGTGGGAAACCGCGCAACACCACCGCCAGCCCCGCCACCGTGGCGGCGGCGTACACGCCGATGCCGGCGGCATGGGCAAGACCGGCGCTGACGCCGGCGCGGGCCGAGCCGCGCAGTGTGTGGCGGGTCACCACCGCCAGGCTGGCGCCCGGTGTCATCGCGCCCAGGGCGCACACGCCGATCAACAGCAGCCAGTCGTTTACAGCAAGCATGGGGTCCTCGTCAGATCCTGGGGTCGGGTGATGATGCCTTTTGTACGCGTCAGGTAAACTTAGGTGTCGTTTTTCCCTTTATTGCAAACCTGGCGCCGGCGCTGTGGCCGCTCTCCCGCCTTTCTGGTTACTCTCCCAGACTTTGTGGTTATTTATCCGCCCGGGCGGATTTTTGCTGTGCTTAAAAGCAGGTATCGGGAGAACAACAATGTCAGCTATTTCCATGCACACCGGGCGCGGCGCCGCGATGGCGCTGTGCACCTTGCTCGCGTTGACCGCCTGTGGCGGTGACGGTGGCGGCGGTGGTGAGAGCACCGCCGCCGCGCCGCAGCAACGCGACGCCGCCCCCACCGCGGTGGACCGTGGCCGCGAGATATTCCGCTTCGAGACATTCGGCAACCAGGGTTTCTGGACCACCGCCATGCGCTTGCCCCAGGGCATCGAAGACAGCGGTATGACGCCGCTGCAGGCCCTGGAAATGGGGCTGAACATCAACACCGCCGCGCTCGAGCCGCAACAGGCCGAGGCGCTGCGCAACGCCGCCGCCCGCATCGAGGCCGGCGCGGACCCGGCCGATACGGTGCTGGCGGAGCCGACCCGCCTCAACGCCTGGCTCAACCAGGGCGCCGTGATCGGGCTGGTGCCGTTCCGCGCCGACGGCGAACGCAAGCCTTTGGGCAGCAGCGACGGCTTCACCGGCGGCGGCCTCAACCTGGCCGCCGGCGACCGGCTCGGGGTGAGCTGCGCGCTTTGCCACGCCAGCACCGAGGGCGACGTGCTCGCCCCGGGCGTGGCCGGCGCCGGCTCCGCCGGCCAGCCGGTGGACGGCGTCATCGCCCGCGACCTGGATGTGGGCGCGCTGTTCGCCACCGCCAATAACCCGCTCGCCTACCTGCCGTTGCTGCAGCTGCGCCTGGACCAGCCGGACGCCGGCGGCGACGACGACCAGGGCGGCCTGCTCGACGGCCTGCTGCCCTCCGGGCCGGAGCCGGAGCCCTATGACGGCGTCACCGTCGGGCGCGGCGACTTCGCCGGCATCCCCGCCGACGGCACCGTCGAGGAGGCCACCGCCGCCGCCCGCGAGTACCTTACCGGCACCTACCAGCAGGACGGCGAGACCCGGCGCTACTACCCGCGCACCTCGTTCGACGGCACCCCGGACGGCCTCGGCAACGCCTCCATCACGCCGCCGTTCTTCCGCACCGACCTGGCGGCGCCGGGCAGCCACGCCGGCATCTTCGAGAAGGTCGACGACTTCAACAATCAGGATTACACCGTCGCCATGGAACCCACCAGCCTGCTCACCGAATCCGGGCGTGCCTTCCTGAACGTGGTCGCCGGTCGCCTGGGCGACGAGATCGCCCGGCGCTACGAAGCGGTGCTGCGCGACACCGGGGTGATCCCGGAGGGCATGGCCGCCACCGATGTGATTCCGTTCGTCGAGGTGGAGCGCACCGACCTGCCGGTGGGCGCCCCGGCCGGCACGGTGGGCCGCCGCGTCGCCCAGCGGAAACTGGATGACCTGCGCGCCTACACCGACCAACTGCCGGCGCCGGCCGCCCCCGACGATCTGGACGCCGACCAGGTGGCCGCCGGCCGCGCCCTGTTCACCACCGGCCGGGAAGACGGCGGCGCCGGCTGCGTGGCCTGCCACACCGCCGACCCCAACCAACCGGTCTCCGCCGAGGTGGTCCCCATCGAAACCCTCTACCCGGCCTACAACGACGAGCTGCTGGTGCTGTTCGAACGGTCCACGGTGAGCGACTTCAGCGACGTCCAGGACGCCCGCGGCGGCCCCGCGCCGGCCTACGACGACTCCGTGGTCGCCCTCGACGCCACCCTGCGCGGCGGCCGGCGCGGCTTCGCCCAGCCGCTGCTGCTGGCCCTGGACGGCAAGGCCCGCTTCCTGCACGACGGCTCGGTGCGCGGCAGCGACGCCCGGGACGGCCTCGACCGCCTGCTCGACCCGGCCCGGGGCGAGCAGGCCCCGCATCCCTTCTACTTCCCCGAGAACCTGGACCAGGGCGATGACGCCCAGGGCCGCGCGGCGCTGGTCGAATACCTGCGCAGCCGCACCACGGATCAGGAGGAATAAGACAGGTCTCTGGTATCCCGCCGGCAAGCTCCGCTTGCCTTTCGCGGGCGGGGCCCGCTCGCACAAGGGCTCCGCTCCCGGCGCCGGGCTACGGAGCCCACCATCAGACCCGAACCCTCAAGGATGCTCGGCAAACACCTTAACGCCGTCCTCGCCATACAGCAGCACCTGGTAATCGTCCTGCCGGTCGCCCATCTCCATCCCGGGCGACCCCACCGGCATGGCCGGCACCGTCAGCCCGTGGGCATCGGGTTTCTGCTCCAGCAGGCGGCGCACGTCTTCCGCCGGCACATGGCCCTCGATGGCGTAGCCGTCGATAAAGGCGGTGTGGCAGGAGCCGAGCCCCGGACGCAGCTGTGCTTTTTCCTTGATCGGCTGCAGGTTCTGCACGTCGTGGGTGACCACGTCGAACCCGTTGTCGCGCATGTGGTCCGCCCATTTTTCGCAGCAGCCGCAGGTCGGTGATTTATACACCTCCAGGGTGCCGGCTTCGGGGGCCTCGGCCACGGCCAGGGAACTGGCCACCAGCAGGCCGGCGGCGGTCAGTAAACGCTTCATGGTGCTATCCTCGTGTCAGTGAACGATCAGTTTGCCCTGGTACATATTCATCTGGCAGGTAAAACGGTAGGTGCCCGGTTGTTCCGGCGTCAGCGTTACCGTGGTGGTTTCCCCCACCGGTAAATACTCGCTGACGTCGAGGCCGTGGAACACTACCTGTTCGGCGCAGGGGCTGGCGTCGCGTCGCTCGAAGCGCAGCGACAGCGGTTCGCCGGCGTTGCTCTCGATCACCGCCGGCTCATAGACCCCGTCGTCGACGATAATATCCACCGCGCCGTGAGTGGCGCGCCGTGCCTTGCCGGCGCCGGCCAGCCAGAACCACCAGACGATCAGCGCCATCAGCGCCAGGCCGGAGAGATTGATCAACCAGCTCATGAGTCGTGCCTCCCCTCGGCCGTGCGGCGGTCCGCTTTGTTGGGTTTGAAGAAGCGCAGCCGGTTGGCGTTGCTGACCACGGTCACCGAGCTCAGCGACATGGCGGCGCCGGCGATCACCGGGCTGAGCAGCCAGCCGGTGAACGGGTAGAGCAGACCGGCGGCCACCGGCACGCCCAGGCTGTTGTAGACGAAGGCGCCGAACAGGTTCTGCTTGATGTTGCCCAGCGTCGCCCGGGAGATCGCCATGGCGTCGGCGACGCCGTGCAGCGAGCCGCTCATCAGCGTGACGGCGGCGGACTCGATGGCCACGTCGGTGCCGGTGCCGATGGCGAAGCCCACGTCGGCCTGGGCCAGCGCCGGGGCGTCGTTGATGCCGTCGCCGACCATTGCCACCTTGGCGCCGTCCTGCTGCAGCCGCTTCACTTCGCGGGCCTTGTCCTCCGGCAGCACCTCGGCGAGCACCTCGTCGACGCCGGCCTGGCGGGCGATGGCGTCGGCGCTGGCCTGGATATCGCCGGTGATCATGATCACCCGCAGGCCGCGCTCACGCAGCCGGCGAATGGCGTCGGCGGCGTCGTCCTTGATGCGGTCGGCGACGCCCAGCACGCCGATCACCCGGTCGTCGCGGGCCAGGAACAGCGGCGTGGCGGCGTCCTCGCTGAGCGCGGCGGCCTGGTCCTGCAGCGCCAGGGTGACCCCTTCCTGCTCCAGCCAGCGGCGGTTGCCCAGCCGCAGGGTGGCGCCGTCGAGCCGGGCGCTGACGCCCTTGCCGTTAAGCGCCTGGAAGTCGCTGACCGACCGCGGTGACAGGCCGCGTTCCTCGGCGGCGGTCATAATCGCCCGGGCCAGCGGGTGTTCCGAGCCGGCTTCCAGGCTGGCGGCCAGTGTCAGCACTTCCTCCTCGGTGTCGCCGTCGGCGGCCAGCACCCGGGTCAGCGCCGGGCGGCCCTCGGTGATGGTGCCGGTCTTGTCCAGCACCACGGTGTCCAGGTCGGCGGCGGTCTGCAGCGCTTCGCCCTGGCGGATCAGGATGCCGTACTCGGCGGCCTTGCCCACGCCCACCATCACCGACATGGGCGTGGCCAGGCCCAGGGCGCAGGGGCAGGCGATGATCAGCACCGTGGTGGCCGCCACCATCATGTGCGAGAACGGCGGCTGCGGCCCCAGATTGAACCAGGCCAGAGCGGCGGCCACCGCGATCAGCATGATGGTGGGCACGAACACCGCGGACACCTGGTCCGCCAGGCGCCCGATCGGCGGCTTGGTGCCCTGGGCTTTTTTCACCAGCTCGATGATCCGCGCCAGGGCAGTGTCCGCGCCCACCCGGGTGGCCCGATAGATCAGCGTGCCGCCCTCGTTCAGGGTGCCGGCGGCGACGCTGTCGCCGGGGCCCTTGGCCACCGGCATCGGCTCGCCGGTGAGCATGGATTCGTCCAGCCGGCTGCTGCCTTCTTCCACTTCGCCGTCCACGGCGATTTTCTCGCCCGGGCGCACCCGCACGCGGTCGCCGGCCACCACCTGTTCCACCGGGATGTCCTGTTCGCCGCCGTCACGCAGCACGCGGGCGGTTTTGGCACGCAGGTCGAGCAGGCGTTTGACGGCGGCGCTGGTCTTGCCCCGGGCGCGCACTTCCAGGGCCAGGCCCAGGCTGATCAGGCCGATGATCATGGCGCTGGCTTCGAAATAGACATGGCGGGCCGCTTCCGGCACCAGCCCCGGCGCCAGCACCACCACCATGGAGTACAGCCAGGCGGTGCCGGTGCCCAGCGCGATCAGCGTGTCCATGTTGGCGTTGTGGTGGCGCAGGGCTTTCCAGGCGCCGACGAAGAACGGCCGTCCGGGCACCGCCAGCACCGCCAGGGTGATCACGCCCACCGCCAGCCAGGCCGCCTGGCTCCAGGTGCCCGGTTGCACCGTCATGCTGCCGCCGAGCAGGCCCCACAGCATCAGGGGCGCGCCCACGCCCAGGCCGTAACCGGTGTGGCGCAGCAGCTGCCGGTAGTGGGCCTGCTTGCGCTCCTCCCGTTCCTGGTCGGCGCGGCGCGGGTCGTCGATCACGCTGGCGCCGTAGCCGGCGCTCTCCACCGCGCGGATAAGATCCCGCGGCGCCGCCCGGCCGCTTACCCGGGCGCTGTGGTCGGCCAGGTTCATGCTCGCCTCGCGGACGCCGGCCACGCCGCCCAGGGCGGTTTCGATGCTGCGAACGCAGGAGGCGCAGGTGGCGCCGGTGATCGCAAGCTGGATGTCGCCGCCGGACCGGGCACTGTCGCTGCCTTCGGATTCGGGCTCCGGCTCCGGCTCCGGCTCCGGCTCGGGCGCCGGTTTCACGCCGTAACCGCTCTCCGCCAGGGCGCGGGTCAGTGCCTCGGGCCGGGCGTCGCCGCGCACGGTGACCGTCTGTTCATCGAGATCCACCTGGATCTCGTCGGCGCCGGGCACCGCCCCGAGGGCGGTCCGGATTTTTTTGGCGCAGCCCTGGCAGGTGGCGCCCTGAATCGGCAAGTGATGCGTGCGCATGGTGGTGGCTTCCGTATTGATCAACGGGAACAACGATCAGTGACCAGTGTTAAACCTTGGGGCAACCCCAAGGTCAAGCAAGGCGTTGCGGTGCGCCTGAAAAACGACAAAAAAGCGTGAAAATGAAAACTTTTATAAAAGGGTCATAAAGCGCGAGGCCGGTACTGGTAGAGGGTCGCGGGCAGGTGGATGATGGCGCTCATCCTGATCGACCATTTGAAAGCGAGGACATGGAAATGTTGAAGAAGACCCTGATGGCATCCGCGATCGCCGCGGCTTCCCTGGCCAGCATCAACGCCCAGGCCCAGAGCCAGCAGACCACGCCGGTTCGCGACAACGGCTTCTCGTACACCTACGGTCAGTTCGGTTATGACAACTGGGATTACGACAACGGCCCGGATGTGGACGTGCTCAGCGGTGAAGGCTCCTTCGCCCTGGACGAGCATCTGTTCCTGCGCGGCGGCGCCAGCTTCTACGACGGCGACTACGACAGCCCGGGCAGCGACGACGTGGACGGCAACCGCCTGTACGTGGGCGCCGGCTTCCACACTCCGCTGCAGCGCGGCCTGGATCTGGTCGGTACCGCCGACGTGATCCGTGACGACAACGACTTCAATGACGAAGAGTGGGGCTACGCGGTGAGCGGCGGCCTGCGTCATCAGACCACCGAGGTGCTGGAGCTGTCCGGCGGCGTGCTCTACGAAGATATCTATGACGGTAACTTCGGTGTCTACGGCCAGGGCCTGGTCAATCTGAACCGCGCCTGGGACGTGGGCGCCCGGGTGGCCTTCACCGACGATTCCGACAACATCGGTGTGTTCGGGCGCTACAACTTCTAAGCCCGGACCCGATCCTGCTTCAGGACGAAGACTCCCGCCAAGGAAGGCGGACCAGCGCGGCTACGGCCGCGCTTTTTTTGTTTGTGGGGTGGGCCACAGCCCAACCTAGTCCCCGTGGGCGTGCAGCCATTCACCGAGCGGGGCCCAGCTGTCTTCTTCCACAGCCTGGTCGAGGGCCGTTTGGAAGCCGGGGTAGCCGCTTTCCAGGGCGGCGCGGGCGTCGCGGTTGGCGTCGGCGCTCAGTTGTGTCAGGGCCGCCTTCGGCTGGGTTTCCTCGAGGATCTCCACGCTCACTGAGGGAATGTACAGGCCTTCCTCGGGCGCGGTGGCCTGGCGGTGGGTCTGGAGCGCGGCGAGGCGGTCGTCCAGGGTTTCCAGGGCGCACCGCAGCGATGTCAGGCTGAGGCCGTCGTCCCGATCGAGGGCGTTGAGGTCCGCCTGCAGCTGGTCGGCGGCCAGTTTCAGGTAGGTGCGGCGCCGTTCGCGCAGGGCCGCCGCCGGCTCATCCCCTTCCGCGCGCAGGTCCTTGGCCTGGCGGGGCGCGCCTTTGGCGCCGGCGATCAGCAAGCGGATCGGCTGGAACCCCAGGGCCACTTCGCCGTCGGCGGTGGCGCCTTGCTGGCGGCGCAGGCTGGCGGCGCTGAGCTCCAGGGCCGGGTCGTTGACGATGCCGGAGTCCGGCCAGGCGGGCAGGGCGTCCACATAGGCCGGGTAGAGCGGCCAGGCGTCCAGGCGCTGCAGCGGCGCCTGGCGGTCGCCGGCGCAGGCCTGCGCGGCCAGGCTCAGGTAGTGGCGGTTGAAGGCGTCGTACAGGTCGCGCCAGCGGCGGTCGGCGGTGGCCAGCGTGTCCGCGTCCGGCGCCGCCAGCAGGGCACGCAGCGCGTCGCGCCACTCGCCGCGCCGGCTTTCCAGGGGGGCGCCGCTGTCGGTGGTCAGTTCGAGGGGCTGGTCGGCGTTTTGCGTCGGCGCCGGCGGGCGCGCGGCGGTGTCCTCTTCGGGCGGCCGGTCGCAGCCGGGCAGGGCGACCGCGGTGGTGGCGATCAGGACGGCGGCGAGGCGGAAACGGCGGATCACGACGGCGCCCTCAGCGACAGGATCGGCCAGCCCAGTTCCCGGGCGTGGCGTTCCAGGGTCGGGTCCGGGTCCACGGCCACCGGGTGGTCCACCTTGCGCAGCAAGGGCAGATCGTTGTGGGAATCGCTGTAGAAGTAGCTGCCGTCGAGCGTTTCCTGGTGTTCGACGAGCCATTCGGAGAGCCGCTCCACCTTGCCGTACTGATAACTGGGGATGCCTTTGACGCGGCCGGTGTAGAGGCCGTCGGCGTCGGTGGCCGCCTGGGTGGCGATCAGCCACGGCACGCCCAGGCGGGCGGCGATGGGCGCGGTGATGAAGTCATTGGTGGCGGTGATGATCATCAGGGTGTGGCCGCGCTCGCGGTGGTCGGCGATCAGCTGCTCGGCGGCGGGCAGCCAGATGCTGTCGATCACCGTGTCCATGTAGCGCTGGCGCAGGCGGTCGAGTTCTTCCAGCGGCCGCCCCTTGAGCACGCCGAGCACGAATTCCTGGTACGCGAAGATGTCCAGCCGGCCGTCCTGATAGTCCTGGAAGAAACCGTCATTGGCGGCTTTGAAGCCATCAGCATCAACGATACCCTGGTCGATCAGGAATTCCCCCCAGAGATGGTCGGAATCTCCGGCGATCAAAGTGTTGTCCAAGTCGAAAATAGCCAGTGTCATGGGCCCTCCCCTGTCAGGGTCGCTAGCTTAGCAGAGGCGATGGGCGCACCGTGAACCGGTGCCGGCGATCCGCCTGATTCAGGGTGCCGATTGATTGCCCCGGGCCCGGCAAGGTTTAATGGCAGTAATTGGGGGACGGCGGGCTCTCGTCGTTTCCACGGGATTGAAGACAATGACAGGCATTATTGACGACAAAGGATACCGGCTGAACGTCGGCATTGTGATCGCCGGCCCGGACGGCCGGGTGTTCTGGGGTCGCCGGGTGGGCAACCGCGATGCCTGGCAGTTTCCCCAGGGCGGCATGATGCCCGGTGAAAGCCCGGAAGAGACCCTGTTCCGGGAGCTGGAAGAGGAAACCGGCCTGTTGCGCGAGCATGTGCGCATTCTCGCCACCACCGAAGGCTGGCTGACCTACCGCCTGCCGCGCCGCTTTCTGCGTCCGCCGCGCAACCGCCCCACCTGCATCGGCCAGCGGCAGAAGTGGTATCTGCTGCGTCTGGAGGCGGGCGAAGCGGCCATCGACCTGGCCCGCTCACCGGTGCCGGAGTTCCAGGACTGGCGCTGGGTGAACTACTGGTACCCGATTCGCAAAGTGGTGCACTTTAAGCGCGGGGTGTACGCCCGGGCCCTGCGCGAGCTGGCACCGGCCTTGCGTGCCTTGCAGAAGCACTAGAAGCCTAAGAGGAATCCGCATGCTCGATACCCTGCGCCGCATCGTGCAGGAAGTGAACAACGCGCCTGACATCCCGTCCGCTCTGGATTTGATGGCCAAGCGCGTGCGCGATGCCATGGGCACCGAGGTGTGTTCCATCTACCTTCGCAACAACAGCGAAGAGCGTTACGTGCTGATGGCCTCCGAGGGCCTCAAGCGCGAGGCGATAGGCCGGGTCAGCCTGGGGCTTTCCGAGGGTCTGGTGGGGCAGGTGGGCCTGCGCGAGGAGCCCATCAACCTGGAAGACGCCTTCTCGCACCCGAAATTCCACTACCTGGCGGAAACCGGCGAGGACCCCTTCCACGCCTTCCTCGGCGTGCCGGTGATGCACCACGGTGACGTGCTCGGCATCCTGGTGGTGCAGCAGCGCGACGCGCGCCGTTTCGACCAGAGCGAGGAAGCCTTCCTGGTCACCATCTCGGCGCAGCTGTCGGCGGTGATCGCCCACGCCCACGCCTCCGGCGCGCTGTTCGAACAGCTCGACGCCCACGAGAAACTGCCCACCATCTATGACGGCCAGTCCGGCGCCTCCGGCGCGGCCATCGGCCAGGCGGTGCTGCTGTTCCCGGAAACCGACCTGTCCTCGGTGCCGGACCGGGAAGTGGAGGACGTCAACGCGGAGATCGCCCTGCTCGACGAGGCCCTGGTGCGGGTGCGCCAGGAAATCCGCGATCTGGCCGAGCGCGCCAAGAAGAGCCTGGGCGCCGAGGAACAGGCGCTGTTCGACGTCTACCTGCGCATGCTCGACCGCCACGCCCTGCCCGCCGAGGTGGTCGCGAAGATCCGCGAGGGGCACTGGGCCCAGGGCGCCCTGCGCATGGTGGTGGACGCCCATGTGCATAACTTCGAGATGATGGATGACCCCTATCTGCGGGAGCGGGCCGCCGACGTGCGCGACCTGGGCCGCCGGGTGCTGGGCCAGCTGCAGAGCCGCAACCGGCGGCAGATCGAGTTTCCGGACGCCTGCATCCTGATGGGCGAGGACATCTCCGCGCCGATGCTGATGGAGATGCCCCAGGAGCGCCTCGCCGGCATTGTCACCACGCGCGGCTCGCGCAACTCGCACATGGCCATCGTCGCCCGCGCCATGGGCATTCCCACGGTGGTGGGCTGCCAGAACCTGCCGCTGAAGAAGCTCGACGGCAAGGAGCTGATCATCGACGGCTTCCGCGGCCGGGTGATCGCCAACGCCACCGCCGAACTGAAGGAACAGTTCCAGGACATCATCGCCG
Source organism: Alloalcanivorax venustensis ISO4 (assembly GCF_015356855.1). Lineage (GTDB taxonomy): Bacteria > Pseudomonadota > Gammaproteobacteria > Pseudomonadales > Alcanivoracaceae > Alloalcanivorax > Alloalcanivorax venustensis. The sequence continues at coordinate 101,510 of NZ_ARXR01000004.1, read as the reverse complement.
AAGAGAAACATCTGCTGGCGGGCCTGGAAAAACTGCGCGACCTGCCGGCGCAGACCGAGGACGGCCAACGCATCTGTCTGCAGGTGAACACCGGCCTGATGACCGACATCAACCGCTCCATCGAGCGCGGCGCCGAAGGGGTGGGGCTGTACCGCACGGAAATTCCGTTCATGGTGCGCGACCGCTTCCCGTCGGAAGAGGAGCAGCGGCTGATTTACCGCGAGCAGCTGTCTCCGTTCGCGCCCCATTCGGTGACCATGCGCACCCTGGACATCGGCGGCGACAAGGCGCTCAGCTATTTCCCCATCGAAGAGGAAAACCCCTTCCTGGGCTGGCGCGGTATCCGCGTGACCCTGGACCACCCGGAGATTTTCATCGTCCAGGTGCGCGCCATGCTCAAGGCCTCGGAGGGCTTCGACAACCTGCGCATCATGCTGCCGATGATCACCAGTGTGTTCGAGGCCGAGGAAGCGCAGCACCTGATTCACCGGGCCTGGCTGGAAGTCCGCGAAGAGGGCGTGGACGTGGCGATGCCGCCGGTGGGCGTGATGATCGAGGTGCCCGCCTCGGTGTACCAGGCCCGGGCGCTGGCCCAGCGGGTCGATTTCCTGTCCGTGGGCACCAACGACCTGACCCAGTATCTGCTGGCGGTGGACCGTAACAACCGCCAGGTCTCCGACCTGTACAACTCCTTCCACCCGGCGGTGCTGCACGCGCTGCTGCACGTGGTGGAGCAGGCCCACGAGGAAGGCAAGCCGGTGTCGGTGTGCGGCGAGATGGCCGGCGACCCGGCCTCGGCGTTGCTGATTATGGCGATGGGCTACGACGCCCTGTCGATGAACGCCTCCAACCTGCTGCGCGTCAAAGCCGCCGTGCGCCAGGTCAACATGGGCTTCCTGCGCCGCCTGCTCAACGAGGTGCTGGCGATGGACAACGGCGAGGTGATCGCCTCCTACGTGGACCTGCAGCTCACCAAGGCCGGCCTCGGCGAGCTGATCCGTCACCGCAAAAGCGGCTGAGCTCGAGCGGGTTGGTGCTCTGTAGCCCGAACCTCCTTGGCGGCCAGCCGCAAAGCGGCGCTACGAAGCAAGATTTGTGGGAGCGGGCCTTGCCCGCGAAAGGGTGGCTTTTAGCCACCCGGCGGGATACCAGAGACGCTCATGGGTCTTAGAGCGCCTGGCTGTAGCGGACCGGGCCGTCGGGTTGGCCGTCGGGGCGCCAGTTCTGTTCGGCCATTTCGATGTGGCCGTCTTGGTGCAGCTGCACCGCCGAGCTGGCGCGGGTGCCGTATTGGTCGGATTGGATGAACACCGGCGCCACCAGGCGTTCCAGTTCCCGGCTGACGCCGGTGTCGGGCAGTTCCGAGTCCGCCGGCTGGTGGCGGTCGTTGACCACGTCCAACAACCCTTCGAGACCGGCTTCCCGGCCCAGGGCGCGGTCCAGGTTGGCCTTGCCGCGCGCCACCTTGGGCCAGGGCTCGTCGAGCAGGCCGTTGGAGAGGCCGTGCAGGCCGGGGTCCACCGGCCGGGGCGCGGCGCCCCGGTTGCTCAGATACCAGAGCGTGCGGCGGTCACCGACCAGTAAATTAAACCCGGCATAGTGGTGCTGTTCATCGGCCAGGGCGGCGCAAAAGGCTTCCGGGGTGTCGCGGCTTTCCAGAAAGGCCTGGGGCAGCAGCCCCCGGGAGCGTTCGCCGCCGCCCGGTTCGGCGATCGGCTCGCGGAAATTGGTGATCACCGCGAAGCGGCCGTCGCGGTGGATGCCCAGCCAGGTGCCGCCGGCGCGGATATCCAGGCCGCAGAAGACGTCGCCGCGCCAGCGCGCCGCCTCGGTGGGGCGGGCGTGGAACTCGTCGCGGTTGGCGGCCACGGAGAGCGGCGTGGCCGCGCCGGGCCGCCAGTCGAATAGCACAATGCACATGGGTAACCGGTTCCCTGGGACATAACAAAACGGGGCTGCTAGCATAACCGCCATTTCCAGCAGGGGACATGAATGACGCTTGTGTTGATCTGCGCCCTGATCGGCGTGTTCGCCGGTTTGCTGGGTGGTGCCCTGGGCCTGGGCGGGGGCGTGGTGATCGTGCCGCCGCTGATCTATCTGTTCCACGCGATGGGGTTCGATGACGCGGTGGTGGCGCAGATGGCGGTGGGTACCTCGTTGGCCACCATCATCGTCACCGCCGGCAGTTCGGTGCGCGCCCACCATGTGGCCGGTTTCGTGCGCTGGCCGCTGGCCTGGCGGCTGGCGGGGGGCATCGTGGTGGGCGCCTTGCTCGGCGCGGTGGTCGCCGACCGGCTGTCCGGCGCCGCGCTGACCCGCCTGTTCGGCGTGTTCGCGGTGCTGATCGCGGCGCAAATGCTGCTCAGCCGGCGGCGCGCGGTGAGCGCCGGGGACGGCCTGCCCGAGCGGGTGCCCGGCGGCGTCGGCCTGGCCGGGGTGGGCTCGGTGATCGGCGGCATCTCCAGCCTGTTCGGTATCGGCGGCGGCTCACTCACGGTACCCTTTCTGTCCTGGTGCCGGCTGCCGATGCAGAACGCGGTGGCGATCTCCGCTGCCTGCGGCCTGCCCATCGCGCTGGCCGGCAGCGCCGGCTTCGTGGCCACCGGCTGGGGGCGAACCGAATTGCCGCCCTGGAGTCTGGGTTATGTGTACCTGCCCGCGGCCCTGGCCATCGTGGTCACCAGTTTTCCCATGGCGCGGGTGGGCGCGCGGCTCAGCCACCGCTTGCCTTCGGCGACCCTGAGGCGCATTTTCGCCGCCGTGCTGATCGTGATCGGCGTGGAATTGATACTGAACTGACGCGGCCCGTTCCGGGGCTGCGCTGACGGAGTATTCGCATGGAGTTTCCCCAGATCGACCCGGTGGCGATAGCGCTGGGTCCCTTGCAGGTTCACTGGTACGGCCTGATGTACCTGATCGGCTTCGTCGGCGGCTGGTGCCTGCTGATCTGGCGCGCCGGGCGGCCGGACAGCGGCTGGACCCGCGACCAGGTCAGCGACCTGGTGTTCTATGTGGCGCTGGGCGTGATCCTGGGTGGCCGGGTCGGCTATGTGCTGTTCTATAACTTCGGCAAGTTCCTGGACGACCCGCTCTGGCTGTTCGCCATCTGGACCGGCGGCATGAGCTTCCACGGCGGCGCCCTGGGCGTGCTGTTCGCGTTCTGGCTGCTGGCCCGTAAATTCGGCAAGCGCTACTTCTCGGTGGCGGATTTCGCCGTGCCGGTGGTGCCCATCGGCCTGGGCGCTGGTCGCTTCGGTAATTTCATCAACGGCGAACTGTGGGGCCGGCCCTCGGACGCGCCCTGGGCCATGGTGTTTCCGTCCGATCCCATGGGCGTGGCGCGCCATCCCTCGCAACTCTATGAATTCTTCCTGGAAGGCATCGTGCTGTTCCTGGTGCTGTGGCTGTACTCGGCGCGGCCGCGCCCGGCCGGGGCGGTGACCGGCCTGTTCGGGGTCGGCTATGGCCTGTCGCGGACCTTCGTGGAGTTCTTCCGCGAGCCCGACGCGCACCTGGGTTATCTGGCCGGCGGCTGGCTGACCATGGGCATGCTGCTGAGCATTCCGATGATCGTGATCGGCGCCGCCATGATCGCCTGGGCCTACAAGCACGACGACCGTCCGCTGAAGAGAGGCTGACGCCATGAAGCAATATCTGGAACTGCTGCACCGGGCCCGGCACGAAGGCACCTATAAGGGCGACCGCACCGGCACCGGCACCTATTCGTTGTTCGGCCACCAGATGCGGTTCGACCTGGCCGAGGGCTTTCCCCTGGTGACCACCAAGAAGGTGCACCTGAAATCGATCATCCATGAGCTGCTCTGGTTTCTGGCCGGCGACACCAACATCCGCTATCTGAAGGAAAACGGCGTCAGCATCTGGGACGAATGGGCCACCCCGGACGGTGATCTGGGCCCGGTCTACGGCGAGCAGTGGCGCTGCTGGCCCACCGTGGACGGCGGCGTGATCGACCAGATCGACGAGGTGGTGGCGGAGATCCGCCGCAACCCGGATTCCCGCCGGCTGGTGGTGAGCGCCTGGAACCCGGCGGTGCTGCCGGACCCGCGCCTGTCGCCGCAGCAGAACGCGGCCAACGGCCGCCAGGCGCTGCCGCCGTGCCATTGCCTGTTCCAGTTCTACGTGGCCGACGGCAAGCTGAGCTGCCAGCTCTACCAGCGCAGCGGCGATATCTTCCTGGGCGTGCCGTTCAATATCGCCTCCTACGCGCTGCTGACCCTGATGATCGCCCAGGTCTGCGATCTGCAACCGGGCGAGTTCGTGCACACCCTGGGCGACGCCCACCTTTACAGCAACCATGTGGAACAGGCGGACAAACAGCTGGCCCGCGCGCCGCGCCCTCTGCCGACCATGACCCTGAATCCGGCGGTCCGTGATCTCTATACGTTCCGGTTCGAGGACTTCACCCTCGAGGGCTACGACCCGCATCCCGGCATCAAGGCGCCGATCGCGGTGTAACCTCCGCCGCCGTGCAATAAGGAACCACCATGACGTTTCGTCTGGCGATGATGGCCGCCAAGGCCGCCAACAATGTGATCGGGCGCAACAACGCCTTGCCCTGGTACCTGCCCAACGACCTGAAGTACTTCAAGAAGGTCACGTTCGGCAAGCCGATCATCATGGGGCGCAATACCTGGGAGTCCCTCAAGGGGCCGCTGCCCGGGCGCACCAACATCGTGATTACCCGCCAGCCGGACTATTCGGCGCCGGGCGCCAAGGTGGTGGCGGATCTGGACCAGGCTCTGGAACTGGCCGGGCATCTGGTGGTGGTGGAAGGGCACGACGAAGTGGTGGTGATCGGCGGCGCCCAGATCTACCGGCTGGCGCTGCCGCGCGCGGACCGTCTCTATCTCACCCAGGTGCACGCGGACGTGGACGGCGACACCCGCTTCCCGGATTTCGACGCCGGCGAATGGCGCGAGGTGGCGCGGGAGGATTACGCGGCGGAAGGCCCCAACCCCTACGATTACTCGTTTATCGTTTACGACCGGGCTTAGGGGGCGGGTTCAGTAGAGCCCTTTGGTCTCGGCGAGGCGGGCGGCCAGGTCCACCAGTAGACGGCGCCCGTTAGTGTTGAGTTTGTCGGACAGCTCGATCAGTTGGCGGGTGTCCTTGTCGAAGGCGCTGGCCGGATCGCGCAGATGCGGCGTCTTGGCCTTGCCTTCCAGTTCCTCGAACAGTTCGGTGAGCGACATCTCCAGGGCATCGCAAAGACGCCCGAGACGCTGCACCGACACATCCTGCCGGTTGCGTTCGATGCGCGACAGATTGCCCGCGTCGGTGCCCGCCCGAAACGCCACGTCCTCGAGGGTTTCGTCCCTGCGCACGCGCCTTGCTTTGAGAATGCCGCCGATATCCATGCCGCCCAGTATTCGGAATGCGCTCTTGCCTCCTCAATGTGTTAATTGCAATAGCGCAAATTACCGGTATTGCGTATTAGCAAATAGCGGGGCGTTGAGGTTGAATCGGCGCAAGTCGTAATGCCGTTGTGGCGTTGTCGAAACGCCGGGCCGGCGGCCCGCCGGCGTCAGGCTTGCCGGCGACCGCCGGTCAGCACCGGCAGGCCCAGGGCCAGGCGCCGCCGGGCGGTTTCGTACTGACCGCCGGGGTCGCGAACCCGGCGCGGTTTGATCCGCACCGCGTCCAGCCGCCGGGCGAATTCGTCCAGCGGCAGCCCCAGGGCGTCGCAAAGCCGCACCAGCTGCACCACGGTCAGTTGCTGCTTGTTGCGTTCGATACGCGACAGGTTGCCGGCGTCGGTGTGGGCACGGGCCGCTACCACTTGCAGCGTTTCGTTACGGTTCCGGCGCTGCTCTCTAAGAATGCTGCCTACATCCATCATTGCAATTCCCTCTGCGCTTGCGGGTTTTTATACTTTGCGGTTTGCGCATAAGCAATATATATCCATTGCTTATGCGCTAATCCCTATGTTTATACTTTGCGCAGAGGGGTTCTGCAAGGGCATGAATAGGGAATGGACGAGCAACAACGGCGGGATGCCATGGAAACGCTGGCATTGCGGGACCCCGAAGAGACCGGCCGCTGGGATGCGGGGGCCGTGGAGGCCTACCAGCTCAGCTGGCCGGGCAAAGCGGCGATGCTGGCGGCGCTGCGAAGCCCGGCGGCGGCGGTGCTCAAACCCTGCCCGGAAGCGAGCCTGGAGGCCGCCCGGATGCCCCACGGCGTGATCGAGGGCGACAACCTGCCGGTGCTCAAGCGTTTGCGAAAACGCTATCTGAAGCGGGTGAAGATGATCTACATCGACCCGCCCTACAACACCGGCGGCGACTTCCTGTACGAGGATAATTTCCGCGCCCGTCGCGGTGACGGCCCCGGCGCCGCCGACGACGAAGGGCGCCGGCACGGGCCCTGGCTGAACATGATCTATCCGCGCCTGGTGCTGGCCCGGGAGCTGCTGCGCGACGACGGGGTGCTGTTCGTCAGCATCGACGACCACGAGGTGCACACCCTGCGGCTGGTGCTCGACGAAATCTTCGGCGCCGCCAATTTCGTCGCCATGTTCGCCTGGCAGTCGCGCACCTCGCGCCAGAACGACACCGACCTCTGCGTGCAGCACGAATACGTGGTCGCCTACGCACGGCGGCGGCGTCAGGCCCAGCGCCGGCTCACCGCCGCCAACGAGGCGCTGTGGCGTTCCCTGCCGGGCTTCGCCGCCTACCCGGTGGCGGTGCGGGCGGGGCGCTACCACAATCCGGATAACGACCCGCGCGGGCCCTGGAAGGCGGATCCGTTCGACGCCCCCAACGTGCGTCCGGCGCTGACCTATCCGATCACCAATCCGCTCACCGGCGAGGTGTTCCAGCCGCCGCCCGGACGGTGCTGGCGGACCGGGCCGGAGCGCTTCGCCGAGCTGCAGGCCGACGGCCGCATTCTGTTCGGTCGGAGCGGGCGCGCCCGGCCGCAGCTCAAGGTGTTCCTGAAGGAAAAGCAGCCCTACGGCGAGGTGGCCACCACCTGGCTGGACGGCGCCGCCTTCGGCACCGCGCGCAGCGGCACCCGGGAACTGCAGGCGTTGTTCGGCGCCCGGGTGCCGTTCACCTACCCGAAACCCACCGCCTTGCTGCGCTTTCTGTTGCGGCTGGCCACCGGTCCCGGTGATCTGGTGCTGGATTTTTTCGCCGGCAGCGGCAGCACCGGCCATGCGGTGCTCGCCGAGAATCTCGCCGACGGCGGCGGCCGCCGCTTCCTGCTGGTGCAGCGCGGCGACGCCACCGGCGAGCCGCGCTGGCCGACCATCGCCGACATCACCCGCGAGCGGCTGCGCCGGGCGGCCGAGGCGTTGGGCAGTGAGGAAGGGTTTCGGGCCTGGCGGCTGGTCAGTCCTGGTCGTGCAGGGTCCAGAAGCGAAACGCCACCACGTTGACCAGGGTGGCGGCCAGGCTCACCACCAGGCTGGCCACCAGCAGCACACCGGGATGGTCGCCGAGCACACCCACCAACAGGCTGTTGGTGAAGCCGGCCACGGCGAACACCAGGGTGCCGGCCAGCAGGATCGCCGCCAGCAGGTGCCATTGGCAGGGCCCGCTGCGGGTAAAGGCGGTGCGCAGGGCGTTGAGGGGTGTGTCACCGCGCAGCATCACCCGGAATGGCGCGAAGCACAGCCGGGCGTAGATCCAGAACGCCGGGAAGAACAGCAGCATCCAGCCCACCGACACCGCCAGGGCCATCAGGAAGTAGGTGCCCAGCAGATAGGGAAAGCGCAGAAAGGCGGCAAGAATACTGTGCCAGGGGCCCTGGCCGTCACCGCGCTGAATGATCGACAACTGAAAGATCAGCGCGCCCTCGGCGAGCGGCCGCAGCATCATCAGAAACAGCATGCTGGCCGCGTTGAAGCCCACCACCTGGCCGCCGGCGTCGTTGACGATCACCGGCCCCACCAGCCATTGAAACGCCTCGCCGATCAGCGCGAAGGGCGCGCTGATAACGAACAGCGCCGCCAGATGGCGGCGCCAGAAATAGAGTGATTCTTTGAGGCGCTGAAGGATCAAGAGCGGCTTACCACCAGTATTTTCCCCAGTGCTCCGGGTTGGCCCAGAAGCGCGGGTTATTCCATTGGCGGCGGAAATTATAGTCGTCCAGATCGTAGCTGTAGATATCCAGCTCGCGGCCGTCCTGGGCGAAGTGACCTTCCTCGCGGCAGCCCAGAGCCAGGAAACCGTTGTGCGGCCAGCGCAGTTTTTCCGGCGCCAGGCGCGGCTGGTACACCGCCACCATGGAATCGGTGTGCAGGTTGCGCAGCAGGCCGAGCAGGGCTTCGCCGTCCTTCTGGTTCATGTATTCAAGCTGGTCGGCGACCACCGCCATATCCACCCGGCGCACGGCTTCCAACTGTTTGAACGGGTCCAGCTCCTGAATGCTGATCAACTCGCAATCGTGATCGTCGCACCAGTGTTGGGCGACGGGCACGGGGTTGAGACTGACGGTCAGCAGACTGCGCGGCTGATGGCTGTCGAGGATCGCCGCCAGCTTTTCCTGGGGCGTTTCGATGGCTTTTGAGGCGATAGCTGTATTCATAGGGCCAGTCTAGGCGCTTGGAGCGACAAGCTCCATAGCCGCCGGTCGCCAAAGCGGGGCCTTTGAGTCGCCCGCTGTTAAAAATTGTTTGCTCACCGTGCCAGGGTGCTTGACGGTATCGGATTAATTAATGATAATCATTCTCATATTCTTTCGAGCCACGAAACTCAAGGAGAAGCGTCATGACTCAAGGAACCGTTGCCCCCCGCCAAGCGAGCGCCCCCACCGTGGCCAAGCAAGGCCGCAGCATCGCCATCAGTGACGACAGCGTGGCGACCAGCGTGGCGCTGCTCAACCGTGACGGCAAGCTGTGGATCGAGCACGGCGGCGAACGCTATTTGCTGCGCCGCACCGCCAACAACCGGTTGATCCTCACCAAATAGCAGAAGGCTCCCCCGTTCTCCCTGACTGTGGAACGCCAGCCGACGCCAGCTGCCCACACCCTGTTACCCCAGGAGGTCCGCTGTGACGGTCACCACTCTGGCGTCCGCCAACGACGTTTCCACCACTTTTCATCACTGCCGCGCCGCCCTTGGCGACCGGGTGCTGCGTCTGCAGGACGAGCCGCTGGCCATCCTCAAGGGGCTCTACCGGCTCGGCGCGCTGGTGGTCACCACCTTCGCCGACGGGGCGCGGGTGTCCCAGTCGATGCGCTATCCCACCCTGCTGGACGAGGAGGCCTGCCTGGAATCCCGCGGCGAGCAGTGCCGGCTCAGCCAGCAGTTGAACCTGCCCCTGTGGCATTCGGTGATGGCGGTGCTGGCGCCGGTGGCCGACCTGCCGGCGCGCAGCCTGCTGTTCTTCGACCGCTACAGAGCACCGGTGCAGCAGATGGCGGTGGCGCCGGAAACCGGCGGGCTGGCGTTCGAGGAACTGGTCTGCGCGATGCTGCATCCGGACCAGCGCCAGCTGGGCGCGCCGCCGCCGCGCCGCGACCGTCGGGCCGCCTCGCCGGCGGTGGCCGAGCTGGAGCGGCAGTGGTCGCAACTGGATGACGACGGCTTCCGCGACCTGATGGCCGGCCTCGGCGACCGCCGCCAGGTGCTTTACCAGGCGGTGCGCGATAAGTTCGCCTGCCCGGTGCGCATGGAAACGGTGCCGGCGCTGCTGGCGCTGGCCGGCCAGCGCCGGCGCGCCTTCACCGTATGCACCGGCAACAACGGCGTGCGCCTGTGTCTGAGCGCGCCCTGGTCGCCGCCGCGCTGGCAGAAGGGCCACTGCCATCTGGCCCACAACGGTGTGCTGGTGTCGCTGGATATGGGCCGGGTGGCCAGTGTCTGGCGGCTGCGCCGGCCCGGGCCCGGCCGCGTGGTCACCGCCCTGGAAGGGCTCGACGCCCAGGGCCGCTGGCTGTGGACCCTGTCCGCCGGCGACGACGAAGACGCCTGGCTGGCGCTGCTCGCCGACAGCCTGATCCGCGAAGGCGCCCCTGGTCAGCGGATGGCTTAGAAGTGGTCGTCGAACTCGGCCAGCAGGGCCACCAGGTTATCGGTGTCCTGGGGGAACTCCTTGAGGGCTTCCTCGGCCATGGGGGCCACGTCGCACTGCGCCGGTAGCGGATGCTGCTCGGCGAGCAGGGCGCGGAAGCGGGCGATGAACACCCACTGCAGCCACTGGCTGAAATCCATGCGGTCGGCGAAGAACGGCGTGCTGCTTTCGAACGCTTCCGGTTCCGGGGGGTGGCCTTCCCACAGTCCCAGGGTTTGCAGTTCGCTCTGCATGTCGTCTAGCAGGGTCTTCAGTTGGCCGCGGGTATCGGTCATGGGTCTCGGCTTCAGTTGTTGGCGTCAGTCATCGAACAGGGGCAGCAGGTCGGTCAGTTCGCGCAGATGGTGAATATGGTGCTCGGGTTTGTCCAGGTCGCCGGGCCAGCGCAGGTCGATCAGGTTGGCCCACACCGCGTGGAAGCCGTGCTGGCGGGCCGCGTCCACGTCTTCCACCGGGTGGTCGCCCACGTGCAACGCCTGCTCGGGCCGCACGCCGGCGCTCTGCAGGGCGGCCTGGAACATGTCCGGGTCCGGCTTGCGCCGGCCGATGCTCTCGGCGGAGTGGTGGAAGCCGAACAGCTCGCGGATGCCGATCCGCTTGAGGTCGGCGTTGCCGTTGCTGAGCGCCCCCAGGGTGTAGCTGTCCGCCAGGGTTTCCAGCACCTCCAGGGCGCCGGGAAAGAACGTCACCCGGTTGCGGGCGTCGTGGAACACCTGAAAGGCGTCGGCGGCGATGTGGCGCGCTTCCTTTTCCTTGAAACCGGCGTCGATGAAGGCCCGGGCCATGGCGTCGCGGCGCAGGCGGGTCAGGTTGTTGAGGTAATCCGGATGCGCGCGCACCAGCTCGTCGCGCACCGTGCGCACCCGCTCCGCGGTGAGCGCGGCGGCGGCCGAGGGGTGGTGCTCGGCGATCCAGTCGCTGCAGGTCTTTTCCGCCTGCCGTATCACCTCGTCCACCGGCCACAGGGTGTTGTCCAGGTCGAAGGTGATCAGTTTCAGTCCGGTCATGGGCTCAATAATAAGGGGTTGCGGGTCAGTCGTCTTCCTCGCGCCGCTGGGCACGGGGGTGGGCGCCGTCGTAGATCCTGGCCAGGTGCTGGAAATCCAGGTGGGTATAGACCTGGGTGGTGCTCAGGTTGGCGTGGCCGAGCAGCTCCTGCACCGCGCGCAGGTCGCCGGAGGACTCCAGCACATGGGTGGCGAAAGAGTGGCGCAGCTTGTGCGGATGCAGGTTGTCGTCCAGGCCCCGGGCCAGCGCCGCCCGGCGCAGCCGCTGCTGCACGCTGGAGGGGCTGATGCGCCGCCCGCGCCGGCTCAGGAACAGGGCCGGCTCGTCGGCGTCGGCGGTGAACAGGGGGCGGGCTTTCAGCCAGGCGCGCACCGCGTTCAGCGCCGAGGTGCCCACCGGCAGCCAGCGGGTCTTGTTGCCCTTGCCGGTGACCACCAGCTGGGCGCCGGCCAGGTCGATGCTGTCCAGGTTGAGGCTGATCAGCTCCGCCAGGCGCAGGCCGCAGGCGTACAGCAGTTCCAGCATTGCCTGGTCGCGCAGCCCCAGGGGGCCTTCGCCGCCTTCCGCGTCGAGCAGCTGGCGGGTCTGGTCCGCGTCCAGGGCCTTGGGCAGGCGCCGGCCGCTTTTCGGCGCGCGCACGTCCAGCGCCGGGTTGTCCCGGGCCAGCCCTTCGCGATTCATCCAGGTATAGAAGGTGCGCAGGGTGGAGAGCAGACGCTGCAGGCTGCGCCCGCCCAGACCCTGGCGGTGCAACCGCGCCACCAGGGCGCGCACGTCGTGCACCGTGACTTGGGTCCAGGGCGGCAGATGGGGCGCCGCCCGTTCCAGGTCGCGCCGGTAGTGTTTGACGGTATGCGGGGACAGCCGCCGTTCGCTGGCCAGGTGGCGCACGAAGGCGGTGAGGGTGTCGTCGCCGCGCTCAGGCACGTTGCGCCTGGCGCGGCGAGGCCGGCCGGCTGACGTCCACCAGCCGGCGGCTGAGCACCTGACCGATATGGGTGATGAACAGGGTGCCCATGGAGCTGCGGAAATGCATGGCGTCGCGGCTGCCGATGGCGAGAATGCCGAGCCGGCCGTTGTGCTCCAGCGGCACCACGGCGGCGGAGCGCACCTGCTCGGCCTGGTCCTGAAACAGTGCTTTCAGCTCCTCGCCGCGCAGCACGCCGCACACCGCCTTGCCGGTACGCAGCAGCGGCGCCAGCGGCTGCGGCAGGTCGTCCGGGTCGACGAAGCGCACCTGTTTGCGCACTTCGCCGAGCAGCTTGGCTTCCCGGTCGTGCAGCAGCAGCGCCACGGTGTCGCAGCGGAATTCCTCTTCCAGGCTGCGCAGCAGCTGGCGCAGCAGCTTGTCGGTGCTGCGCGCTTCCAGCAGCGCCAGGGTCAGGCGGCGGGTGTGCTCGAACAGCTGGTCGTTTTCCCGGGCCACGTCGATCAGGCCGTTGAGCCGCTCACGCAGCTCCTGGTTGCGCTCGCGCAGGATCGCCGCCTGGCGCTCCAGCAGCGAAACCGCCGGGCCGCGCGGGTCCGGCAGGCGCATCAGTTCCAGCAGGTCGGAGCGCTGCTGGAAGAATTCCGGGTTCTGGCGCAGAAAGGCGGCCACCTTGTCGGCGCTCAGCTTGGTGTCGTCGGTCATGCCGAAGGCTCCGTGGTGGGGCCCTGGTCCGAGGGCGGGCCCGCTACGTCGATTTCGCCATCATAGACACGGCTGGCGGGGCCTGTCATCCGGATGCCGCCGCTGCCGTTGTAGTGGACCTGCAGGTCGCCGCCGGCCAGATGCACGGTGACGGTGTCGTCGAGCAGACCGCGGCGCTGGCCGCACACCACCGCGGCGCAGGCGCCGGAGCCGCAGGCCAGGGTCTCGCCGGCGCCGCGCTCGAACACCCGCAGGCGGATCTCGCGGCGGCTGACGATCTGCATGAAGCCCACGTTGACCCGCTCGGGGAACTGCTCGTGGTGTTCCAGCTCCGGGCCCAGGGTGGCCACCGGGGCGTTGTCCACGTTCTCGGTGAGCATCACCAGATGCGGGTTGCCCAGGCCCACCGCCGAGATCTCGTAGGCGTTGTTGCCCGACACCAGCACGTAGGTGTCCGCTTCCTGTTTGGCGAGGAACGGGATCGCTTCCGGCGCCCACAGCGGCGCGCCCATGTCCACGGTGACCAGGCCGTCGTCGGTGACGTTCAGGGTCATCTCGCCGGCGGCGGTTTCCACCCGGATGCGGTGCTTGTCGGTGAGCCCTTCGTCGCGCACGAAGCGCGCGAAGCAGCGCGCGCCGTTGCCGCACTGGCTCACTTCCGAGCCGTCGGCATTGAAGATCCGGTAGCGGAAATCCACGCCCTCGTGGCGCGGCGGTTGCACCACCAGCATCTGGTCGAAGCCGACCCCGAAGTGCCGGTCACCCAGGCGGCGCAGCTCCGCCACCGACAGCGGCGGGCCGTCCTCGGGCAGCGGCTGGTCGCAGCCGTTGAGTACCAGAAAGTCGTTGCCCAGGCCGTGCATTTTGGTAAAGCGCAGTCGCATGGCGGCGTCCGGAGTCGGGTTACGGGAAAGCGTCATTGTAAGGCCGCGGGCCGGTTAGGAACAGCGGTGAAGGAGACGCTACAATACAGCCCCCAATCTTTCGGATGCCTCATGCTTTCCTATCGTCACAGCTACCACGCCGGTAATTTCGCCGATGTGCTCAAGCACCTGGTGCAGGTGTCGGTGCTCGACCATCTGCTGCTCAAGGACAAGCCGTTCGTGGTGCACGACACCCACGGTGGTGCCGGGGTCTATGAGGTGGCGTCCGAGCACATGCAGAAGACCGGCGAATACCAGGAGGGCATCGCGCGTCTGTACGGCGCCAGCACCGGCCTGCCGGCGATCAACCGCTATCTGAATCTGGTCGGCCGCTTCAGCCGGCCCGGCGGGCTCAGCCATTACCCGGGCTCGCCGGCGATCAGCGCGGCGCTGCTGCGCGACCAGGACCGGCTGCAGGTCACCGAGCTGCACAGCACCGACGCGGCCCTGCTGGAGGCCCATTTTCGCGGCGACCGCCGGGTGCGGGTCTACAAGCAGGACGCCTGGGCGGGGGTCAAGGCGCTGCTGCCGGCGGCGCACAAGCGCGGCCTGGTGCTGGTGGACCCGTCCTATGAGCTGAGCGGCGACGACCGCGCCACCGTGGCCGGCGTGCGCGAGGCGGTGAAACGGTTCAACACCGGTTGTTTCGTGGTCTGGTACCCGATGCTGCAGCGGCGCCGGGCGGATTATCTGGCGCGCGGCCTGATGGGGCTGGCGGACAAGCACCTGCGGGTGGAATTGAATGTGCTCAATGACGGCGCCGCCCGGGGCATGACCGGCTCCGGGCTGGTGGTGCTCAATCCGCCCTGGACCCTGGCCGGGCAAATGGAGGAAGCGTTGCCGTTCCTGCACGGCAAGCTGAGCCAGGGTGGCGGGGGTTATCGGTTGGAGAGCGATGCCGGCGTGCTGCTGGAGCACGCCGCCCGCTAACGGCTCAGGGCAGCAGGGTTTCCAGCCGCAGCTGCTCGTCCACGGTTTCGCGGGCGCGCACCAGGAACGCCTGGTCGCCGTCCACCATCACTTCCGCGGGCCGGTTGCGGCTGTTGTAGTTGCTCGCCATCACGAAGCCGTAGGCGCCGGCGGAGCGCACCGCCAGGTAGTCGCCGGCCTCCAGCGCCAGTGCCCGGTCCTTGCCCAGGAAGTCGCCGGTTTCGCACACCGGGCCGACGATGTCCCAGTCGCGGCAGTCGGCGTCGTGGGGGGTCACCGGCACGATCTCCTGCCAGGCGGAATACAGGCTGGGGCGGATCAGATCGTTCATGGCGCCGTCCACCACCGCGAAGTTGCGGTGCTCGGTGGGCTTGAGGAACAGCACCTGGGTGATGAACAGACCGGCGTTGGCGGCGATCGAGCGGCCCGGCTCGATGTGCACCGGCAGGTCGCCGGGGATGTGCTTGAGCAGCGCCTGCACGTAGTCGGAGCGGGCCGGCGGGGCCTCGTCCTGGTAGGTGACGCCCAGGCCGCCGCCCAGATCCAGATGGTGAATCTCGATGCCCAGGGCCTGCAGGTCGCCGAGCAGTTTCAGCACCCGCTCCAGGGCGTCCTCGAACGGCGCCAGGCGGGTCAGCTGGCTGCCGATGTGGCAGTCGATGCCCAGCACCTTGATGTGCGGCAGCTCGGCGGCGCGCTGGTAGAGCGCCGGCGCTTTCTGAATGTCGACGCCGAATTTGTTCTCTTTCAGGCCGGTGGAAATATAGGGGTGGGTCTGGGCGTCCACGTCCGGGTTCACGCGGATCGCGATCGGCGCCACCCGGTCCAGCTCGCCGGCCACCAGGTTGAGCAGTTCCAGCTCGGCGGCGGACTCCACGTTGAAACAGTGGATGCCCACTTTCAGCGCATCGGCCATTTCCCCGGCGGTTTTGCCGACCCCGGAAAAGACGATGTTGCGCGGCTCGCCGCCGGCGCGCAGCACCCGCTCCAGCTCGCCGCCGGAGACGATATCGAAGCCGGCGCCGGCCTGGGCCAGCACCTGCAGCACTGCCAAGTTGCTGTTCGCCTTGACCGCGTAGCAGACCCGGTGCGGATGCTCGCCGAAGGCGTCATCGAAGGCGTGGTAATGGGTCTCCAGGGCGTCCCGGGAATACAGGTACAGCGGCGTGCCGAAGCGTTCCGCCAGCTGGGCCACGGGCAGCTCTTCGGCGAACAGTTCGCCGTCGCGGTAGGAGAAGGGATCCATGGTCATTCCTGGTCGTCGTCCTTGGATGAGTCGTCGTTTTCGGTGTCGCCGTCCAGGCGGTCGCCGCCCAGCGGCTGGGCCGACTCGGGGCGGTCTTCCGCCTTGTAGAGCGGGCCTTTCTGGCCGCAGCCGGCGAGCAGGGCCGTCATCACTATCAACAGAAAAACCGCGCGCATGCGATCTACTCCGGCGTCATGGGTGCAATGGCGTGCAGTATAGCCGCTTCTACACGGTGACACGATGCGGCGGCCACGCCCAGGCCGCGCTCAGCGCAGCGCGTCGCGGCCGCGTTTGACGGCGGCGCGCACCTGGTCCGGGGCGGTGCCGCCGATGTGATCGCGGGCGCTCACCGAGCCTTCCAGGGTCAGCACCTCGAACACGTCGTCGTCGATCTGATAGCTGAACTGGCGCAGCTCGGCCAGGCTCATGTCGCTCAGGTCCTTCTTTTTCTCAAGGCCCAGCGCCACCGCCTTGCCGACGATCTCGTGGGCGTCGCGGAAGGCCACGCCCTTGCGCACCAAATAATCGGCCAGATCGGTGGCGGTGGCGAAGCCGCGGCGGGCTGCTTCGCGCATCACTTCCCGGTTGGGCTCGATGGCCGGAATCATATCGGCGAAGGCGCGCAGGCAGCCGGCCAGGGTGTCCACCGCGTCGAACAGCGGTTCCTTGTCTTCCTGGTTGTCCTTGTTGTAGGCCAGCGGCTGGCTCTTCATCAGGGTGAGCAGGGCGATCAGGTGGCCGTTGAGGCGGCCGGTCTTGCCGCGCACCAGCTCCGGCACGTCCGGGTTTTTCTTCTGCGGCATGATCGAGCTGCCGGTGCAGAAGCGGTCGGGCAGGTCGATGAAGTTGAACTGGGCGCTGGTCCACAGCACCAGTTCCTCGCTGATGCGCGACAGGTGGGTCACGCACAGCGCCGCCAGGGCGCAGAATTCAATCGCGAAATCCCGGTCGCTGACCGCGTCCAGGGAGTTTTCGCAGACCTCGTCGAAGCCCAGCAGCCCGCGGGTGCGCTCGCGGATGATCGGGTAGGTGGTGCCGGCCAGCGCCGCGGCGCCCAGCGGCATGCGGTTGACCCGCTTGCGGCAGTCGGCGAGCCGTTCCCGGTCGCGCTTGAGCATCTCGAACCAGGCCAGCAGATGGTGGCCGAAGGTCACCGGCTGGGCGGTCTGCAGGTGGGTGAAGCCGGGCATGATGGTGGCCGCCTCGCGCTCCGCCTGGTCCAGCAGGCCGGTCATCAGCCGCTCCATTTCGCCGTCGATCAGGTCGATCTCGTCGCGCAGCCACAGACGGATGTCGGTGGCCACCTGGTCGTTGCGGGAGCGGCCGGTGTGCAGCTTCTTGCCGGTGATGCCGATCTTGTCGGTGAGGCGCGCCTCGATGTTCATGTGCACGTCTTCCAGCGCCACCGACCATTCGAATTCACCGGCCTCGATCTCGGCGCGGATCTCATCCAGGCCCTGGATGATGGCGTCGCGCTCCTCGCCGGTGAGCACGCCGGCTTCCGCGAGCATGGTGGCGTGGGCCTGGGAGCCCTGGATGTCCTGGCGGTACATGCGGCGGTCAAAGCCGACGCTGGCGGTGAACGCCTGCACGAAGGCGTCGGTGGACTCGCTGAAGCGGCCGCCCCAGAGTTGGTTTTGCTGGTTGTCGCTCATCTTGCTGCTCACGTCCGGCTTGCGGGAATACGGGAATTGACAGGGCGCGCAGTATAGCATCGCCGGACGGTGGTATCGTACCCGAAAGCGTCGAGCCCCTTCCGACAACAAGAGCGCCCATGTCCGAACCGCAAAACAACGTCTTTCTGCCCGACCTGTGTACCACCCGCGCCGTGCTGGTGGTGGTGGTGGCGTCGGAATTGATGGCCATCGTGATCAGCCTGGTGGCCGGCTACTTCGAGCCGTTCGGGTTCGAGCGGCTGGCGCTGACGTCGCTGTTTATTCAGTGGATCGCGCTCACCTCGGCGGCGCTGGTGTGCCAGCTGCGCGGCCGGCTCAACCGTTTGCCGCAGGCCTGGGCGGCGTTGTCGGTGGTGGCCCTTGTGGCCTTCGACACCCTGGTGTTCAGCCTGCTGGCGCGGGCGCTGATGTCCTGGGTGTCCGCCGCCGCCATGCCGCCGTTGTGGCACTGGGATATTCTCGCCAACGTGCTGATCGCGGCGATCATCTCCGGGCTGGTGATGCGCTACTTCTATGTGCAGGAGCAGCTGCGGGTCAAGGACCGGGCGGAGCTGAAGTCCCGTATCCAAGCGCTGCAGTCGCGCATCCGACCGCATTTCCTGTTCAACTCCATGAACATCATCGCCACCCTGATCCGCATCGACCCGGACGCCGCCGAGCAGGCGGTGGAAGATCTGTCCTCCCTGTTCCGCGCCAGCCTCAAGGACAGTGGCAGCGAGGTCACCCTGGCCGAGGAACTGGCCCTGTGCGAGCGCTATATCCGCATCGAGCAGCTGCGCCTGGGCGAGCGTCTGGGCGTGGAATGGCGCATTGAACTGGAGCCCGAATCCGTGGCCTTGCCGCTTTTGACGTTGCAACCGCTGCTGGAAAATGCCATCTATCATGGCATCCAGCCGCTCACCGGCGGCGGGGTGGTGCGCATCGCCGCCGCCATCGAACAGGGCCGGGTGGTGCTGCGCGTCGGCAACCCCAAGCAGGAGGGCGCCAGCGAGCACCAGGGCAACCGCATGGCGCTGGACAACATCCGCCACCGGCTGGAGGCCCTGCACGGCCCCAGCGTGTCGGTGTCGGCCCGTTCGCAACAACAACACTACGAGATTGAAATCAGCTACCCGCTCCAATAAAAGAACCGGGTGAATAAGAAGAAGGGGAACCCATGGACGACATCGCGAAAATGAAGGTCCTGGTCTGCGACGACGAGGCCCTGGCCCGAATGCGCCTGAAACGTCTGGTGGAGATGGCCAACATGGAAGTCAGCGCGGAAGCCGCCAGCGGCCGCGAAGCGGTGGAGAGCGCCGGGCGGCTGCGCCCGGACGTGGTGCTGATGGACATTCGCATGCCCGACATGGACGGCCTGGAAGCCGCCGCCCACCTGGACAAGATGGAGAACCCGCCGGCGGTGATCTTCTGCACCGCCTACGAAGAACACGCCCTGCAGGCCTTCCGTGTGCACGCGGTGGATTATCTGCTCAAGCCGGTGGGCGCCCAGGACCTCAAGCGCGCGCTGGATAAGGCCCGCGCCCTCAACCGGGTGCAGATCGCCGAACTCAGCCACAAGATGGCCGCCAACCAGAGCGGCCGCCGCCGCCACCTCAGCGCCCGCACCCACCGCGGCCTGGAGCTGGTGCCGGTGGAGGAAGTGCGCTACTTCCAGGCCGACCAGAAATACGTGGCGGTGCACCATGCCGGCGGCTACGTGCTGATCGACGAACCGCTCAAGGCCCTGGAAGACGAATTCGGCGACCTGTTCGTGCGCATCCACCGCAGCACCCTGGCCTCGCTGCATTTCATCGAAAGCCTGGAATGCTCCAGCCAGGGCCGCTTCGAAGTCCGCCTGCGCGGCGTCGACGAACCGCTCAACGTCAGCCGCCGCCACATGCCCGGCCTCCGCCGCGCCCTCGTCAAACGCGGATGAAAAACAGTTAAGAGTTAACAGTGAATAGTTAATAGTTCGCGAGGGGGCGCCTTGCTGGCTGCTCGGTGGGTGCCCGCGACGCCGCCACGGCGCCCGCCGCTGCTCCCCAACACCTCTACCGGTGTTTTCGCTATTAACTATTCACTGTTAACTATTAACTCTTAACTGGCGCCGCTGTGTTCGGCGCCGCCCGGCTCTTTCCGTTACACTACGCTCCATCTATTCCCCGCCCAGGAGCTTCCATGTCTCGCGAGATTTTGCGCATCGCCACCCGTTCCAGCCCGCTGGCCATCTGGCAGGCCGAGTACGTTCAGAAACGGCTTGAGGCGCTGCATCCGGGGTTGCGCGTGGAGCTGGTGCGGATCAAGACCCAGGGCGACAAGATTCTGGATACGCCGCTGGCGAAAATCGGCGGCAAGGGGCTGTTCGTCAAGGAGCTGGAAGAGGCGATGATGGACGGGCGCGCGGACATCGCCGTGCACTCCATGAAGGACGTGCCCATGGAGCTGCCCGAGGGCATGGCGCTGCCGGTGATCTGCGAGCGCGAAGACCCCCGCGACGCCTTTGTCTCCAACCACTACGACAGCCTGATGGGCCTGCCCGAGGGCGCCCGGCTGGGCACCTCCAGCCTGCGCCGCCAGTCCCAGGCGATGGCCAACCGGCCGGACCTGAAAGTGTCCAGCCTGCGCGGCAACGTGCAGACCCGCCTCGGCAAGCTGGACGCCGGTGAGTTCGACGCCATAATTCTCGCCTCCGCCGGCCTCAAGCGTCTGGAAATGCACGAGCGCATCCGTTACGACATGCCGCCGGAGGAATCCCTGCCGGCGGTGGGCCAGGGCGCCGTGGGCATTGAGTGCCGCGCGGACGACGCCGACACCCGGGCCCTGCTGGCGCCGCTCAGCGACGCCCTGACCTGGGACCGGGTCACCGCCGAGCGGGCCATGAACCGCCGCCTGGAAGGCGGCTGCCAGGTGCCGATCGCCGGCTTCGCGCTGCTCGAGGATGACGGCCGGCTGTGGCTGCGCGGCCTGGTGGCCAGTGAGGACGGCACCACGGTGCTGCGCGCCGAGGCCCGGGCCCCGCGCGCCGACGCCCGGGAGCTGGGCATCGGCATCGCCGAATCGCTGCTGGAGCAGGGCGCCGACCGGATCCTGCGCGAGCTGTACGACCGGGCATGAGCCGTGCCGTGGTGGTAACCCGGCCCGCCGGCCAGGGCGAGCCCCTGGCGGCGCGGCTGGTGGACGCCGGCCATCGGGCCTGGGCGGTGCCGGCGCTGGCCATCGAGCCGCTGCCGCTGGCCGACGCCCACCGCCGGCTGCTGTTCGATCTGGACCTCTACCACGCGGTGTTTTTCGTCAGCGCCAACGCCGCTCACCATGCCCTGAACGCCTTCGCCGACCTCTGGCCGCAGTGGCCGGTGGGGGTGCACTGGCTGGCGGTGGGGGAGTCCACCGCCGCGGTGATCCGCGACGCCGGGCTGACTCCGGAATACCCGCGCAGCGGCTTTAATTCCGAGGCGGTGCTGGCGTTGCCCTGCCTGGCCTCGGTGGCGGAAAAACGTATTCTGATCTGCCGGGGCGACAGCGGCCGCGACTGGCTGGCGGCGCGGCTGCGGGAAAAAGGCGCCGGCGTGGACGTGGTGCCGTTCTACCGGCGCCTGCCCGCCCCCGGCCGCCACTGGCCCGAAGGCGCCGATACGGTGATGATCACCAGCGTCGAGGGCTGGCGGGCGATGGCCGCGCTGGTGCCCGCCGGTGCCACGGTGATCGCCGCCGGCGAGCGGGTGGCCGCCGCCGTGGCCGAGCAGCATCCGGGGCCGCTGGAGGTGGCCGCCAGCGCCCATGACAGCGACATGCTGGCGGCCGTGCCGCCGTCTTGACGGGGCCTTCCGGCGCGAACGTGTGACCATAAGAGGTTGGACGGCGCCGGTCGGTCTCTTTATCGTTTACCCATTCCGCCACCAGCTTTTCTAGGGAACGACCGGGATCGTCCGCCGCCGGCGGCAACAACAAAAGGGAGACCCCATGACGCACCGCGCTTTTCACCGCCAGCAGGGCTTGAGCCTCTGGCCGCTGCTTATCGTGCTTATTGTCCTCGCCGCTCTGGCCGCCGCCGGCTGGTGGGGCTGGCAACAATGGCGGGTGCTGGAGCAGGACCGCCGGGCCAGCCAGGGCGAGATCAGCGACCTGCGCAGTGAACTGAACCGGGAATCCCAGCGCCGCGACCGGGCGCTTCAGGAAATACGCGAATCCCAGGACCGCATCGAAGCGGCCCGCGCCCGCGACCGGGAGGCCCTGGCCGATGTGCGCCAGGGCGGGCAGCGTCTGTGGCTGATCAACGAAGCGGAATCCCTGGCCGCGCTGGCCGGCCAGCGCCTGATGCTCACCGGCGACGCCGAGGCCGCACGCCGCCTGCTGCAGGCCGCCGACCAGACCCTGGCGCGTCTCGACGACCCCCAGGCGCTGCCGGCCCGCAAGGCGCTGGCGGTGGACATCGAAAAACTCAACGGCGCCCGCCAGGTGGACGTCGAGGCCATGGTGCTGCGCCTCGGCGCGCTGCAGGCGCTGATCCCGGAGCTGGCGGTGCCGGAGCGCCAGGCGCCGCCCGCCGAGGACACCGAGCAGGACGCCGGCTGGTGGCAGCGGCTGCTCAACCATCTGCCGGTGACGGTGCGCCGCCACGAAGGCGAGGTGCCGCTGCCGCTCACCGAAACCCAGGCGTCCACCGTGCGCCTGACCCTGGACGCCAGCCTGCAGCAGGCGCAGCTGGCGCTGATGCAGCGGCGCGTGCAGGCCTACCGGCAGGCGCTGGATAACGCCGCCGCCATGCTCAACCAGTGGTTCCAGGAAGATCAGGGCCGGGTGCGCCAGATGCGCGCCGCCCTGGAGGAACTGGGCGGCCAGCAGGTGGAGCAGGCGTTGCCGGAAATCGGCGCCGGCCTGGACGCGGTGCGCGGCCTCAAGCGCGACCTGCTGAAAAGCGGCGGTGACGGCGCGGCCGGGGAGGCCGGCCGATGAAAAAAGCGCTGCTGCTGATTGTCGTCGTACTGCTGGCGGCCACCTTCCTGGGCCGCTGGATGGCCGCCGATTCCGGCTACCTGCTGGTGATCCGCGACCAATGGCGTCTGGAGTCCACGCTCGGCTTCGCGCTGCTGGCGCTGATCCTGGGCGCGGTGGCTCTGATTATTCTGACCCTGCTGGGCAACCTGGCCTGGAACCTGGCGGAGCCGGTGCGCGCCACCCGGCGTTTCCGCCGCGGCGTGGCCCGCCGCCGCCTGAAAAGCGGCTTTATTCTGCTGATGGACGGCGAACTGGATAAGGCCGAACGGCTGCTCACCGCCGCCGGGCGCGACGGGGACTGGCCCCTGGTGGCCTGGTTGCTGGCGGCGGAATGCGCCCGCCAGCGCGGCGACGGCGAGGCCCTGGAAGAGTACCTGCAAAACGCCGCCAAGAGCCGCCGGGGCGACAGCTTCAGTGGCCTGATGCGGGCCCGCTTTGCCCTCGACGACGGCCGCCCGGCCGCCGCCCACCGGGAGCTGAAAGGTCTGGTGGAAAAGGCGCCCGGCAACAAACGTATTCTGGCGCTATACGCCGACGTGCTGGAACGCGAGCGCGACTGGCCGGCGCTGTGCGCCCTGGCGCCGCGTCTGCGCCGCGCCCTCGGCGACGCCTACGCGGCCCGCCGCGAGCGCCGCGCCTGGCTGGCCCGGGTGCAGCAACTGGCGCAGAAGCCGGGCTTCAACGACGGCGACAGCCGCGCCCGGGAGCTGCGCGACCTGTGGAAGCAGGTGCCCAGCGCGCTCAAGCAGGATCCGGCCATGGTGGCCCGTTACGCCGGCTTCCTGGCGCAGCTCGGTGAAGGCAGCCGCGCCCTGTCGCTGGTCAAGGAGCAGCTGGAGCGGGACTGGGACGACCGCCTGCCGCCGGTGTTGGAAGCCATCGACGACGTCTCCCCGGACGAACTGCTGCAGAACCTGGAAAAGTGGCTGGTGGACCGCCCCGGCAACGCGGCGGTGCTGGTCACCGCCGGGCGGGTGGCGCTCAAGGCGCGGCTGTGGGGCAAGGCGCAGAACTTCTTCGAGGCGGCGGCCAATTCCAGCCAGAGCGCCACCGCCCTGGCGGAGCTGTCGCGGCTCTACCTGGCGCTGGGCGATCAGGTCAAAGCCGCCAAGGTCCTGGAACGCCGCGTCGCCGAACTCGACGGCCAGCTCCCCGATCTCCCACTGCCCTGACCGGGTTGGTGGGCTTGTGGGAGCGGGCCCAGCCCGCGAAAGGCCGGCAAAGCCGGCCGGCAGGATTCCAGAGACCTGGTTCTTGAGGTGTCCGGTGCTCCGTATCCGAGACGCGGTGCAATGGTGGTGCCTTCCGGGACCGCTCAAGCTATCCATGGCCGCTGTTAGCTTGGCCCTCCCTGGCCAAACAGCTCCCTCCAGGCACCACCATTGCCCCGCTCACTTTGCTGCGGAACCGCCCCGGGTCACAAAAGCCGCCCGGACCATTCTACGAAGCTGGGTTTGTGGGAGCGGGCCCGGCCCGCGAAAGGGAGCGAAGCTCCCGGCAGGATGCCAGAGAGATTGCTAACGGCGGCACAAACAGCGTCTCTGGAATCCCGCCGGCCGGCTTTGCCGGCCTTTCGCTTGCAAGGCAAGCTCCCACAAAACCCCATTCTATAGAAAGGTTCGGCGCCAGCGATAACCCGGGACCCTGGAGAACAGGAAGTTCGACAGGGAGCGTACAGGGACGTATTCACAGCGTTCCCGGAAGGGCAGAACACAGACACGCGACCCCGGATGGAGGGCGCGAGCTTCCAGAGAAGGGTCTCTGGAATCCTGCCGGGTGGCTAGCGCCACCCTTTCGCGGGCGGGGCCCGCTCCTACAAATTTAGCTACCGGAGTGCGGCGGCGATCTGCTGGGCGACCGCCCGCCAGGCGGCGTCGAGGCGGGTGACGAGCTCCGGGTAGCCGTCCCGGCTGAGGGGGCGGGTGAGGTCGAAGCGGCCGCTTCGCTGCAGATCTTCCTGCTGCTCCGAGGGCTCGGCCCGGTAGTGCCACTGGCCGCTGACGCGAGCGTTGCCGTCGGCGGTGCCCTGGAAGCGGGTTACGCTGACGCTGAGGCGGCCCTGCTCGGGCGCGCCGGCGGCGGCCAGGTGGTGGCGCAGGGCGCGGGCGAGCTGGCTGGGCAGGGGTTCCGCCCAGAGGTGCCGGCGGGCGGCGTGCACCGAGGTGGGCGCGGTTTCCACCACCACGCCGGCCTGGTCCAGGTAGCCGGCCACGTCCACCCGTACCCGGGGGAGCCGGTCGCTGGCGGCGGGCTCGCCGGCGGCGGGCAGCAGGTAGCTGTGTTCGCTGGCCGGGCCGCCGCTGGCGCAGGCGCCGAGCAGGGCGCTGATGGCCAGCAGCAGCGCGGCGAGGGGAAGCGGTAAGCGGTTAGTCATGGGGCTGGGCCTTGGGCACGGGATCCGCCGGCGGATCGTGTTGGAAGATCAGAGCATTGGGTTGCTGGCGCAGGGTGCGCAGCACCGGCTCCACGTCGCGCAGTACTTTTTCCAGGCGCTGCAGGGTGTCGCCGATCTGGCGGCCGTCGCCGCCGGCGGACAGGCCGTCCAGGGTGTCTTCCAGGGTGGACAGCGTGTCGTTGAGGCGGCCGGGCAGGCGCTGCATGTCCGGTCCGCCGAGCAGTTTTTCGAGCCGGTCGGCGGTGGCGGCGATTTCCCGCAGGGCGCCTTCCGAGGCCGCCAGGTTGCGGTCCAGGCCTTCGGCGATGTCCTGCAGCGGCAGGCCGTTGAGGGTCTCCAGAAGCTGGGCGATCTGCCCTTCGATCTGCGCCAGCCCGCCGGATACGGTGGGGAAGACGGGTACGTTCTCGAAGCGTTCGTCGCGATAATCCGGGGCATCCTGGTGCACCTGCACGTCCACGAACAGGGCGCCGGTGAGCAGGTTGCCGGATTTCAGGCTGGCGCGCATACCGCGCTGGAACATGCGCTCCATGCGCCGGCGCCAGTCGTCCAGCAGCACGTCGCCGTCGCCGGCGATGCGCTGCGGTTCGATGCGGATCAGCACCGGAATGGAGAAGCGGTTGAGCGAATCCGGTTGTTCCGCGGTGAACCGCCAGGGCACCTGTTCCACGGTGCCCACCCGTACGCCCCGGTACTCCACCGGCGCGCCCCGGCGCAGGCCGCGCACGGTGTCCTCCACCAGCAGCACGTACTCCAGGTACTGGTCGAACAGGCCGCGCCGGGCCGCTTCCTGGTCCGGGTAGAGGGTGTACTCGCGGCCGTCTTCCACCGGCGTGCCGGCGGGCATGGTGTCGTCGGGCACGCCGAAGGAGACGCCGCCGCCGAGCAGGGTCTCCAGCGACTGCAGGTTGACCCGGAAGCCCTGGGTGTCGAGCTGGAAGCCGACCCCGGACACGCTCCAGAAACGGGTGGTGTCGGTGACCAGCACGTCGTAGGGCTGCTCGACGAAAATGCGGTGGCGGATGCGCTTTTCGTCGGCCAGGAATTCGGTTTCCACCACCCGGCCCACGGTCAGGCTGCGGAAGGTGATGGGGTCGCCGGTGGTGACGCTGTTGCCGGGTTCGCTGAACAGGGTCAGGTAGAGCCCTTCGGCGCCGGCCTCGGTGACCGGCGGCTGGTCTTCCACGGTGAAGCGGCGTTTCTTCTCCTCGCTGTCGCCGGGCAGCAGCTCGATGTAAGCGCCGGACAACACCGTGCCCAGCCCGCTGATGCCTTCGCGGCCGATGCGCGGTTTGACCACCCAGAAGCGGGTGTCCTCGTTGAGCATGCGGTCGCTGCCGTCCTGCATGCGGGCGGTGACCAGGGTGTGCCGCAGGTCTTCGGAGAGGGACACGGACTCCACCGTGCCCACCTGCACGCTGCGGGTCTTGATCGCGGTTTTGCCGGCTTCGATGCCTTCCGCGTCCTCCATCTTCAGGGTAATGGTGGGGCCCTGTCCGGACAGGTGGTCGAACGCCAGCCATAGGCCGATCAACAGGGCGGCCAGCGGGATCAGCCACACCGGTGACAGGCGGGGCAAGGTTTCGGCGATGGCGCGGGAAGGCTTGGAGGTCATCGTTCTGCCAGGGTCGGGGTTGCGGGTCGCGCCGGGTCGGACGGCGCGTCACTGGGCGGCTGGCGGTCCCACAGCAGCCTCGGGTCGAAACTGAACGCGGCCAGCATGGTCAGCACCACCACGGCGGCGAAGGCGACGCCGCCGGGGCCCGGGGTAATCGACATCAGGTTACCCAGGCGCACCAGGGCCACCACGATGGCGACCACGAACACGTCGATCATCGACCAGCGGCCCACCCATTCAGTGATTCTGTAAAGGCGCATCTGCGCGTGCATGTCCACGGGAGCCTCGCGGCGCACCGCCAGGCACAGCCAGGCGAGCGCCATGATCTTGCCAAAGGGTACCAGAACGCTGGCGGAGAAGATGATCAAGGCGATCGGCCAGTCGCCGTGGGAGAGGAATTGCAGCACCCCGGAAATGATCGTGGCCGGCTGGGTGTTGCCCAGGCTGGTGGTGGTCATGATCGGATACAGGTGCGCCGGGAAGCAGCACAGGGTGGCGGCGATCAGCAGCGCCCAGGTGCGTTGCAGGCTGGCCGGCCGGCGCGGGTGCAGGGCGCCGCCGCAGCGCCGGCAATGGCTGTGGCCGTCGACCGGTTGCAGCTGGCCGCACTGCTCGCAGCCGATCAGCCCCTGTTCGCCGGCGGTGAGGCCGGGCCGGGTGCCCGGCGGCGCCTGCGGCGGCCCGGTAAGGCGCACCCACAGCGCCAGCGGATGCAAACGCTGCACGGTCACCAGCAGCGCCAGCGCGAAGCCGGAGAACGCCCAGAAGCCCGGTTTCAGGGTCACCTGGGCCATGCCGGCGATCTTGATCAGGCTGACCAGGGCGGCGATGGCGAACACATCGGCCATCATCCAGGGGCGCCAGCGCGGCAGCGCGCGCACCAGCATCGCCGTGCCGGCCAGCGGCGTGGCGCGCGCCAGGCTGGCGTGCACCCACAGCAGCGCCACCAGAAAACAGGCCGGCACCACCACGATGGTGGCGAACACCACCACCGCCAGGGCCGGGTGATGAAACGCGGCCAGCTGGGTGGCGGCGTCCAGCAAGCCCATCTGATCACTGACGCCGTTCTTCTCGAAACGGATATAGGGGAACGCCAGCGCCACGGCCAGCAGGATCAGGGCGCTGGCGGCCAGGGCCGGGCTGGTCTGGTCGTTGACGGTGTGCCGCGCCAGCGGGTGGCGGCAGCGCGGGCAGCGTACCCATTCCCCCGGCGCCGGCGGCGCCACCGACAGGATCAGGTCGCACTGCGGGCACGGCACCAGGGTGTCGGACGACTGTCGGCGGGCTTCTTCCATGGGGTAACCGTCGAGGAACGATGGCTCATTGTGCCGACCGGGGGGGATCAGCCGCAAGCTACACGCCTCAAGCTGCAAGCAGGCCGTGCCGGCGGCGGGGCGAGAGGGCGGCTCTAGCCGCCCGATACAGGGTGCAGGATTCAGGATACAGGGGCGGATCCGGAGTGGGCGGAGAGGATTGCGCATTAGCATGGATATTGTTGTCAATACGCAATAAGCGCGGGGCAACAGTCTGTCCGCACTCTCAGCCCAACTACGCGCTGTATCCTGAATCCTGCATCCTGTATCGCAGCTCATGGCACGGCCCGACGGCACGGCCTGCTTGCCGCTTGCAGCTGTCCTAACGCGGGGCGTAGTCGAAGACGTCGGAGTGGATGTTTTTGGCCGGTACGCCTTCGGCTACCAGGTCGTCGAAGACCGACCAGGCCATGGCCGGGGAGCCGCCCACATAGAACAGCGGCGCCAGCGGCTCGGCCAGGGCTTCCAGGGCGGCTTCGTGGACCAGCCCCTGGGCGTGGCCAGGGCGGCTCATGTCCGACAGCGCGGTGACCGCGTGGAAGTCCGCCAGTTGGCGGCGCCACTGCGCGGGCAGGTCCGGCAGGTAGAGATCTTCCTCCACGCGGGCGCCCCAGAACAGGCGCACCGGGTGCGGATAGTCCAGCTCGATCAGCCGCTCGATCATCGCCTTCACCGGCGCGAACCCGGTGGAGCCGCAGATGAACCACAGCGGCCGGTCCAGGGCCCGGTCGATAAAGCGGCGGCCGCCGGGCAGGCTCACGGTCACCGTGGCCCGGTCGTTCAGGTCCGCCATGATGGCGTGGGCGGCGCTGTTGTCGTCGCCGTGGCGGACGTGCAACTCCAGATCCCGGCCGCCGGGCGGGTTGGCGATGGAGAACGGATACTCGCCGTGGGGCAGCACCAGCGTCAGGTACTGGCCGGCGTGCCAGCGTATTGCCTTACCGGCGGGCAGGCGCAGCCATACGCGGGTCACGTCGTGGTTGAGCGGCTCGCGCTCGATAATCTGGCATTGCACTTGGTGCACGGGCAGTTCGCCCGGTGCGGTCGTTTCTGGCACGTCGATCTCGCAATCGCTGATCGGAATGGCCACGCAGTATAGCACCCGGTCGGCACCGGGTTCGTGGGCGTGGATGATGTCGCCGCTGCCGCCGTGGCGTACCGCCCCGGCCGTCAGGCGGCCCTGGCAGCGCAGGCAGACGCCGTTGCGGCAGGCGTGTGGAAAACCGAAGCCCGCTTCACGGGCCGCGGTGAGGATGGGGACATCCGGCGCGCAGTTCAAGACATGACGGCGGTTGATCCCCACGCGGAAGGTCATAAGCGGGGGTCGGCTCAGCCGGCCACGCCCACGAACAGGGCGACGATGCAGCCCATGCCGAAGAACCACACCAGGGAGCGGGCGCTGGCCCAGTCGCCGATGTAGCAGATGCCGAACAGCACACGGCTCAGCACGAACGCCAGCGCGATGCCGTCGATGGTGGCCTGCGGCGCGGTGCCGGCCAGGTGCGCGATGATCACCGCCGCGGCGAAGCCGGGCAGAATCTCGAAGCTGTTCTGCTGCGCCCAGTGGGCGCGCTTGCGGGCGCCGCTCAGTTTTTCCAGAAACTCACGGGGGTTCTTGTTCTCGTTGAGACCGAAGCCGCCCTGGAACTTGGCGAAGCCGGTGAAGGCATAGGGCAGCAGAATCGCCGCCAGAACACACCAATACGCTAACGTCATTGTTATCCGCCTCTTCTTTGTTTGTGGGTGCGGGCTTTGCCCGCGCCTACAGTCGCTATATTCCGGGCCGCGATCAATGACCGGATTGTAATGTCTGTTCAATCAGGGCAAAGCGGTCCTGGCCCCACACCAGGCGGCCGTTGACGCGGAAGCTGGGCACGCCCCAGCTGCCGGCGGCCACCATGGCTTCCCGGTTGGCCTCGGCGTCGCGCTGCCACTGATCGTCGTCCAGCCAGCGCCGCGCCCGGTTCCAGTTCATGCCCGCCGCCGTGACCAGCTTGCGCAGGCCGGCGTCGCTGGCCGCGTCCACGCCCTGGCTCCAGATGCCTTCGCCGGCGTGCAGCAGCCATTCGCGCAGACGGCCCTCTTTCTCCGCGAACGGCCACAGTGCCATGCAACGCTCCACGCCCTTGCCCAGCGGGTCGCAGGCGCGGCCGAATGGCACTTCGTGCAGACGCGCCTCGCGGGCGGCGTCGGTGAGGATGTAGAAGCGCTTGGCGCGCGGCACGCTCAGCCCGCGCATCACCATCGGCAGCACCGGGCGCAGCCGCAGCGTCAGGCCGTAGTGGTCGGCCAGAGCGTAGGCGCGGGGCAGGGCGATATAGGAGTAGGGGCTGCGGAACGAGAAGAACATCTCCAGCTCCGGCCGCGTTTCACCGTCGTCGGCCGGGGCCGCCGGGGCGCCGGGCAGCAGCGCCTGTTTGGCGCGACCGTAATCCAGCGGCCAGGGCCCGCCGCCCTGGCCCAGGGTCTCCAGGCGGCGGGCCAGGTGGTCCAGGCGCTCCAGGCTCCAGTACCACTCGCCGCCGTAGTGCAGGGTGCCGGTGAGGTAGTGGCCGTCCTTGAGGAACTGGTCGCGGCGCGCTTCCAGGGCCAGCTGGGCCTGGTCCTCGGGCTGCTGGCCGTGGTCTTTTACCAGCCGTTGCAGGTCCTCCTGGTCGCCGCGCCAGAGCGCGTCGGACAGCGCGTGGGCCAGGCTCCAGAAGCGCTCGTCGTGTTCGTGTTTGAGCAGGCAGCGGGTGGCCGCCAGGGCGGTCTCCCGGTCGGGGATGCGCCAGTCCGCCGGGAAGCTCAGATCGTGCAGCCCGGCCAGGGCGGCGGCGTCCCGGGGCGCCAGCTCGCGCAGCATGTCCGGCTCCGGGTACATGGAGCGGTCCAGGTAGAGCATCACCCGGGGGGTGACGCGCACGCCGAAGTGCTCGGCGAAGCGCGGCAGCACCTGGGCCAGCAGCCAGGAGTAGGGGTCGTCGATGCGGAAGTAAAAGGTCGCCTCGTGGGGGCGGCCGCGCAGGCGCCGCCGCCACTCCGCCAGCCGGTGGCGCCAGCGTTGGGTGCCGGCGCCGGTGATCAGGCCGGCCGCGACCGGCATCAATTTGCGCTGTAGGCGGCTCATGGCGGTTCCTTCCCTGTGGTCGCTGTATCTGGGTTTACTCGCCGATCTGGCTGAGATCGCGCACCGCGCCGCGGTCGGCGCTGGTGGTCAGGGCGGCGTAGGCCTTCAGGGCCGTGGACACCTTGCGTTGGCGCATCTCGCGGGGGCGCCAGGCGAGCTTGCCGCTGGCGTCCATTTTTTCCCGGCGCTGGGCCAGCTCGGCGCCGTCCACGCGCAACTGGATGGTGCGGTTGGGGATGTCGATGTCAATCATATCGCCCTCGCGGACCAGGCCGATGGCGCCCTGCTCGGCGGCTTCCGGAGAGGCGTGGCCGATGGACAGCCCGGAGGTGCCGCCGGAGAAGCGGCCGTCGGTGAGCAACGCGCAGCTTTTGCCCAGACCCTTGGATTTCAGGTAGCTGGTGGGGTAGAGCATTTCCTGCATGCCCGGGCCGCCTTTCGGACCCTCGTAGCGGATCACCACCACGTCGCCGGCGACGATTTCGTCACCGAGGATGGCGCGCACCGCCGAATCCTGTGACTCGAACACCCGCGCCCGGCCGCTGAAGGTGAGGATGGAATCGTCCACGCCGGCGGTTTTGACGATGCAGCCGCGCTCGGCGATGTTGCCGTACAGCACCGCCAGGCCGCCGTCGCGGCTGTAGGCGTGCTCCAGATCGCGGATGCAGCCCTCGGCGCGGTCGGTGTCCAGGCTTTCCCAGCGGGTGTCCTGGCTGAACGCGGTCTGGGTGGGGATGCCCGCCGGCCCGGCGGTGAACATCTTCTTCACCCCGGCGTCGCCGGTCCGCATTACGTCATAGTGTTCCAGCGCCTCGGCCACGGTGGCGGAATGCACCATGGGCAGGTCGCGGTGCAGCAGGCCGGCCCGGTCCAGTTCGCCGAGAATGCCCATCACGCCGCCGGCGCGGTGCACGTCTTCCATATGGTATTTCTGGGTGGCCGGCGCCACCTTGCACAGGCACGGCACCTTGCGGCTGAGCCGATCGATGTGCTCCATGGTGAAGTCCACGCCGCCTTCCTGGGCCGCCGCCAGCAGGTGCAGCACAGTGTTGGTGGAGCCGCCCATGGCGATGTCCAGGCTCATGGCGTTCTCGAACGCCTTGTAAGAGGCGATGTTGCGCGGCAGCACGCTCTCCATGTCCTGCTCGTAATAGAGCTTGGCCAGATCGACGATGCGGCGGCCGGCTTCCAGGAACAGCTCGCGGCGGTCGGCGTGGGTGGCCAGCAGCGAGCCGTTGCCGGGCAGCGACAGGCCCAGCGCCTCGGTCAGGCAGTTCATCGAGTTGGCGGTGAACATGCCGGAGCAGGAGCCGCAGGTGGGGCAGGCGGAGCGTTCCACCTCGGCCACGGTGGCGTCGTCCACCTTGTCGTCGGCGGCCATCACCATGGCGTCCACCAGATCCAGCTTATGCTCGCCCAGCTTGGTCTTGCCCGCTTCCATGGGGCCGCCGGAGACGAAGATCACCGGGATATTCAGGCGCATGGCGGCCATCAGCATCCCAGGGGTGATCTTGTCGCAGTTGGAAATGCACACCAGCGCGTCGGCGCAGTGGGCGTTGACCATGTACTCCACCGAGTCGGCGATGATGTCGCGGCTGGGCAGCGAATAGAGCATGCCGTCGTGGCCCATGGCGATGCCGTCGTCCACCGCGATGGTGTTGAATTCCTTGGCGATGCCGCCGGCCTTTTCCACTTCCCCGGCCACCAGCTGGCCCATGTCCTTCAGATGCACGTGCCCGGGCACGAACTGGGTGAAGGAGTTGGCGATGGCGATGATCGGCTTGCCGAAGTCATCGTCCTTCATGCCGGTGGCGCGCCAAAGCGCCCGGGCGCCGGCCATGTTGCGGCCGTGGGTGGTGGTGCGGGAGCGGTACTGGGGCATGGTGGTCTCTTCGCTTTCGGATCGGAAAGCGAGGATTGTAGCGCACCCCGGGCTAAAGGCCGATATGCGTGCGCTATCTGCTAGAGACGCTTCACGAACACCTTGGAATTGCGCTGCCAGTTGTAGAGCTGCTGCCGTTGCTCGGGCAGGGCTTCCACGCCGGCCGGGTCGAAACCCTGCTCGCGGAACCAGTGGGCGGTGTGGGTGGTGAGCACGAACAGGGTTTTCAGGCCCTGCTCCCGGGCGCGCCGTTCCAGGTAGCGCAGCATCTGCAGGCCGCGCTCGCTGTTGCGGTAGTGCGGGTGCACGGCCACGCAGGCCAGCTCGCCGGTGTGGTCGGCGGCGAACGGGTAGAGCGCCGCGCAGGCGATCACCATGCCGTCCCGTTCGATGATCACGAAACGCTGGATTTCGTTTTCCAGCAGTTCCCGTGAGCGGCGCACCAGAACGCCGTTCTGCTCCAGGGGTTCGAGCAGCTCGAGGATGCCGCCGACGTCGTCGATGCGGGCGCCGCGCAGGGTTTCGTAGGTTTCCCGGGTGACCATGGTGCCGCAGCCGTCGCGGGTGAACAGCTCCTTGAGCAGGGCGCCGTCTTCGCTGGCGTCGAGCAGGTGGGCCCGCGCCACGCCGTTGCTGGCGGCGTGGTAGGCGGCGGTGAGCTGGCGTTCCACGGCGCTGTCGGTGAAGCGTTCCTCGCCCAGCAGCCGGCCGGCTTCCTGGGGCGACAGCTCGCGCAGCAGGCGCTGTTCGCTGTCCTCGACGCGGATGCCGTCGCCGAGCACGATCATCTTGTCGGCGCCCAGGGCGATGGCGGCGGTGGAGGCCACGTCCTCGGCGTTCAGGTTGAACAGCTCGCCGGTGGGCGAGCTGCCCAGCGGCGACAGCAGCACTACATTGCCGGCGTCCATCTGCTGGCGGATGGCGTCCACTTCGATGCGCCGCACCTCGCCGGTGTGCTGGTAGTCAAAGCCGTTGCGCACGCCCACCGGTTTGGCGATCACGAAGTTGCCGCTGATCAGCTGGATCGCGGCGTTGTGCATCGGCGAGTTGGCCAGCCCCATGGAGAACAGGCCTTCCAGCTTCAAGCGCAGGGCGCCCACCGCCGCCATCACCGCCTCCAGGGCGTTGCTGTCGGTGATGCGGGTGTGGTGCTCGAAGCGGCTTTCCAGGCCGGCGGCTTCCAGCCGCTGGCTGATCTGCGGCCGGGCGCCGTGCACCAGCACCAGTTTCACGCCCAGGGCGTTGAGCAGCGCCAGGTCGTGCACCAGGGTGGGCAGGCGCGGCGTGTCCAGCACCTCGCCGCCGAGCAGCACCACGAAGGTGCGGCCGCGATGGGCGTTGATGTACGGCGACGAATTACGGAACCAGTTGACCTGGTCGCTGGCGCTGGGGGTGCTGGGCACGGGATTCTCGATATCGGTGGACATGGCGGCAGTATAGTCAGCGTAGGGCTGCCCTCGCCAGGGAGGCTGCAAGCTACAGGCTACAAGCTGCAAGCCACTCGGGGTTTCTTGCGGCTTGAGGCTTGTAGCTTGAGGCTGTTCAGGCCCCGAACAGACCCTTGAAGAAAAAGAAGAACAGAATCGAAAGCAGGGCGCCGGCCGGCAGTGTCACCACCCAGGAGGTAAAGATGGTGCCCACGGTGCGCAGGTTCAGCGAGCCGATGCCGCGCGCCATGCCGACGCCGAGCACCGCGCCCACCAGGGTGTGGGTGGTGGAGATCGGCAGGCCGGTGCCGGAGGCCAGCACCACGGTGGTGGCGGCGCCCAGCTCGGCGGCGAAGCCGCGGCTGGGGGTCAGGGCGGTGATCTTGGTGCCCACGGTGGCCATCACCCGGGCACCGAGAATCGCCAGGCCGAACACAATGCCCATGGCGCCCACCAGCAGGATCCAGCTGGGCATGGCGGCTTCTTCGCCGATCTGGCCGCCGCTGGCGATCACACTGTTGATGGCGGCCAGCGGGCCCACCGCGTTGGCCACGTCGTTGGAGCCGTGGGCGAAGGCCATGGCGCAGGCGGTGAAGATCATCAGCACCGCGAAGATGCGCTCCACGGAGTGGAAGCGGAAGTCCTTGTCGGCTTCCGGGTCAGGCTGGATGCGGCTGAGAATGCTGGCGCCGATCACCGCCACGATCAGGCCGCCGATCAACGCCCAGCCCAGGCTGGCGGCGAAGCTGATGTCCAGACCGATGTGCTTGAGGCCCTTGACCAGGGTCACGGCGGTCATCACGTAACCGACCATGAACATATAGAAGGGCACCACTTTTTTGGCGCGCTGGAAGGGGTCGTCCTGGTTGAGCACCAGGCGCTGCACGCTCTTGATCAGAAAGAAGGAGATGAAGCCGGCCAGCAGCGGCGAGGTCACCCAGCTGGCGACGATGGAGCCGACCTTGTCCCAGTGCACCGAGTCCATGCCCACGCCGACGGCGGCGAAGCCGACGATGGCGCCGACGATGGAGTGGGTGGTGGACACCGGCCAGCCGAACCAGGACGCCACCACCAGCCAGATGCCCGCCGCCAGCAGCGCCGACAGCATGCCGTAGACCAGATAGTGCGGTGTCTCGCTGAAGACGCTGGCGTCGACGATGCCCTTGCGCACCGTGGCGGTCACCTCGCCGCCGGCCAGATAGGCGCCGGCGAACTCGAAGACGATGGCGATCATCACCGCCTGTCCGACGGTGAGGGCGCCCGCCCCCACCGAGGTGCCCATGGCGTTGGCCACGTCGTTGGCGCCCACGCCCCACGCCATAAGAAAGCCGACCGCGCCGGCGATGATCAGCATCAGCATGCTGTGTTCGAGCATCCACTCCATAGCGAACCTCTGGTCAGGGTGCTTGGGTCAGGCTTTAGCGGGCCAGCAGTAGTTGCAGGCGGCCGCCCACTTTTTGGGCGCGGTCGGCCAGATCGCCGATCCACTCGATGATTTTGTACAGGAAGATCACGTCCACCGGCGGCAGCTCGGATTCCAGCTTGAACAGCTGCGAACGGATCTGAATCTGCTGCTCGTCGTTGGCCCGTTCCAGCCGGTCCAGGTCCTCGATCAGCTCCTCGACCAGCTGGATCTCGCGGCCGCTGAAGCCGGTTTCCACCAGTTCGTCGAGTTCGTTGATCGCTTTCTGGGCCTGGGCCGAGGTCTCGATGGCGCCTTGCAGATAGACGTTCATGGCCTCGGCGATGGGCTGCGGAATGGTCATTTGCCGGCCCAGCATCAGGCCGGCGATGTCCTTGGCCTTGTTGGCCACCTTGTCCTGGACGCTCACCAGCTCCAGCAGGTCGGTGCGGGACACCGGCAGGAACAGGCTTTTCGGCAGATTGAGGCGGAATTCTTTTTTCAGGGTGTCCGCCTGGTTTTCCAGGTCGGCGATGCGCTGACGGGCGGCCTTGGCCTTTTCCCAGTCGTTACTGCTGACCCCGGCGAAGAACTCGCCCAGGCCCAGTGCGCATTCGTGCACGGTGTCGTAGTGCTGTTGCAGCGGTTTGATCGGTGAGCGGCCGAACAGGCCGGCGATCGAGCTTCCGAAGGACATGGGACTACCCTGTAACGGAACGGTCATAATGATGGGGCGCGAGTATAGAGGGAAGCTTCCGTCAATTCCAACGCCCCGCCCGGAGCCCGCCTGGGCGGGCCTGGTTCAGGTTCCTCCGGAACGGGGATGGCGGCAAGTGCCGGCTCGGTCTACAGTAATCGGCAAACGGATACAGACAATCAAAAGACGGGGGAGCACCACCGTGAATGCCAGCGCCGTTCCCGCGCATCTGCGCGGCCAGGAAGTGGACGTTCGCTGGGTAATGCGCGAATTGCTCGACGAGCAGCGCGTGACCCGGGAAGAGTTCAACGTTATTTCCACCACGCCCAGGGAAAACAAGGAACTCAACTGGCACCCGTTGCAGGTGGTGGCCAAGTACCGCCTGGTGGACCGCGCCCACGGCCAGCGCATCATGGATATGGAATTCCTCAGCGACTGGCTGGCGGCGAAAAGCGGCCTGACCCTGTACCACATCGACCCGCTCAAGGTGGACGTGGACCAGATCACCCGGGTGATGAGCTACGCGTTCGCCGAACGGCACGGCATCGTCGCCGTGGAGAGCCACCGCGACCGGGTGGTGGTGGCCTGCGACCAGCCCTTCAAGCCGGACTGGCAGGAGCATCTCAAGCAGGTGCTGGGCGACCGCTCCCTGGAAGTGGTGTTCGCCAACCCGGAGCAACTGCGCCGCTACCGCATCGAGTTCTACAACCTGAGCCGCTCGATCGCCGGCGCCGCCCGCGCCGGCGGCCAGGAGCTCTCCGGCATCACCAACTTCGAGCAGCTGCTGGAAGTGGGCAAGGGCCACCCGGACGCGGACGACCAGCACATCGTCAATATCGTCGACTGGATCCTGCAGTACGCGTTTTCCCAGCGCGCCAGTGACATCCACCTGGAGCCGCGCCGGGACCTGGGCAAGATGCGCTTCCGCATCGACGGCGTGTTGCACGACGTCTATGAGCTGCCGGCCACCATCATGGCGGCGGTCACCAGCCGGCTGAAGATTCTCTCGCGGCTGAACGTGGCCGAGAAGCGCAAACCCCAGGACGGCCGCCTGAAGACCAAGTCCCCGGACGGCGACGAAGTGGAGCTGCGGATTTCCACGCTGCCCACCGCCTTCGGCGAAAAAATGGTGATGCGGGTGTTCGACCCGGACGTGCTGGTGCGCAGCTTCTCGCAGCTCGGCTTCAGTAAGGAGGACTACCAGCACTGGCAGGCGATGACCGCCCACACCCACGGCATCGTGTTCGTCACCGGCCCCACCGGCTCGGGCAAGACCACCACGCTCTATTCCACCCTCAAGCAGCTGGCCACCAGCGAAGTGAACGTCTGCACCATCGAGGATCCGATCGAAATGGTGGAGCCCAGCTTCAACCAGATGCAGGTGCAGTCCAACATCGAGGTGGGCTTCTCCCAGGGCGTCAAGGCGATGCTGCGCCAGGACCCGGACATCATCATGATCGGTGAGATCCGCGACCTGGCCACCGCGGACATGGCGATTCAGGCGGCGCTCACTGGTCACCTGGTGCTCTCCACCCTGCACACCAACGACGCCCCCTCGTCGATCACCCGGCTGGCGGATCTGGGCGTGCCGTCCTATTTGATCTCCGCCACCGTGATCGGCGTCATGGCCCAGCGCCTGGTGCGCACCCTGTGCCCGCACTGCAAGACCGAGACCCGCCCCGACGAGGCGGCCTGGCAGGAGCTGGTGCGCCCCTTCAAGATGAGCGTGCCGGACACCGTCTGCCAGCCGGTGGGCTGCCTGGAGTGTCGCGGCACCGGCTACCTGGGCCGTATGGGCGTCTACGAGACCATGCCGCTGCACGGCACCCTGAAGGGCATGGTGGGGCGCAACGCGGATCTCGAGGCGATCACCCGGCAGGCCATCAAGGGCGGCATGAAGCCGCTGCGCATCAGCGGCGCCCAGAAAGTGGCCAAGGGTCTGACCACCATCGAAGAGGTGCTGCGCGTCACCCCCTCCCAGGACGTCCTGCTCTAGGGGGCGGCGAGTGGCGCACTGCGTTAACATTGGCGTTTTCCGCTTTGCCCGTGGACAATACCGGCCATGACTGATCCGGACTATTCCGGCCTGCCCGACGAACTCTCCGTGTTGGTGACCCGGCACTGGCAGCGGTTCCAGGAAGTGGGCCATGTTCTCCCCGACGCCCTTCTCAAAGACCTGCCCCGTGTCTGGGCGGGCTCCGATTACGTGGCGGAGCAATTCATTCGCGACGCGGACCTGGGGGACTGGCTGGCCGGCTGCGCGCTCAAGGCGCGTCTCGAGCCCGGGCGGCTGGGCGAGGAGATCAGCCAGGCGGTGATGGCCTGTGACGACGAGGACGCCCTCAAGGCCACGCTGCGCCGCCTTCGCCACCGCCATATGGTGCGCCTGATCTGGCGGGACCTCACCGGGCTGGCGGACTACCACGCCACCGTGGCGGACCTGTCGTTGCTCGCCGACACCCTGATCGCCACCGCCCTGGAAAAGCTCTACCAGTGGGCCTGCGAGCGCAACGGCACGCCCCGCGACGAGCAGGGCCGGCCGGTCAAGCTGGTGGTGCTGGCGATGGGCAAGCTGGGCGCCCGCGAGCTGAACCTGTCCTCGGACATCGACCTGATCTTCGCCTACGAAGACGAAGGGGAGATCGAAGGCGAGCGCCGCAACCTCACCCACCACCAGTTTTTCCTGCGCCTGGGCCAGCAGCTGATCAAGGCCCTCGACCAGACCACCGGCGACGGTTTCGTATTCCGGGTCGACATGCGTCTGCGCCCCTGGGGTAAGAGCGGCGCCCTGGCGGTGGGCTTCGACGCCATGGAAAGCTACTACGAAAACCAGGGCCGCGAATGGGAGCGCTACGCGCTGATCAAGATGCGCCCGGTGGCCGGCGACCTGGACGCCGGCGCGCGCCTGATCGAGCGGCTCAACCCTTTCGTCTACCGCCGCTATATCGATTACGGCGCGTTCGAATCGCTGCGCGAAATGAAGGGCCTGATCGAGCGTGAGGTGAACCGCAAGGGCATGCAGGCGGACGTCAAACTGGGCGCCGGCGGCATCCGCGAAGTGGAGTTCATCGTCCAGGCGTTCCAGCTGATCCGCGGCGGCCAGCTGCCCAGCCTGCGCGACCCGAACCTGATGAAAGTGCTGCCGATGCTGGTGGAGGAGGGCATGCTGCCCGAGGACGTGGTCGCCGAACTGGCCGACGCCTATGTCTTTCTGCGCGATGTGGAGCACCGCCTGCAGGCGGTCAACGACCGCCAGACCCAGCGCCTGCCCGACGACGAACTGGGCTGGCAGCGCCTCACCTTCGCCATGGATTTCTCCGCCCGCGCGCCGTTCGAACGGGCGCTGCGCCGCCACCGGGAGCAGGTGCGCTACCACTTCAGCCAGGTGATCGCCGACCCCCAGCAGGAGGCGGAAGTGTCCGAGGGCGACCAGGAGTTGCTCGACCTGTGGCGGGGCGACGTGGACCGTGACGCCGCGGTGGCCCACCTGGAGGCGATCGGCGTCCAGCAGGCCGGCGAGGTGTTGGATCAGTTGGAGAATCTGCGCCATTCCCGCAGCGTCGAGAACATGCAGCGCATCGGCCGCGACCGGCTCGACAAGCTGATGCCGCTGTTGCTGGAAGCGCTCGGCTATCAGGGCCACGGCGCGGTCACCGCCGCGCGGCTGATCTCGTTCGTGGAATCGGTGCTGCGTCGCAGTGCCTATATCGCCCTGCTGGTGGAGAACCCGGGCGCGCTGACGCAGCTGGTGAAACTGTCCGGCGCCAGCCCCTGGATCGCCGAGCGCCTGGCCCGCCACCCGGTGCTGCTCGACGAGCTGCTCGACGTCAGCACCCTGTATTCACCGCCGGCCCGCTCGCAATTGGAC
The DNA here is from genome assembly GCF_015356855.1 of Alloalcanivorax venustensis ISO4. Classification (GTDB taxonomy): domain Bacteria; phylum Pseudomonadota; class Gammaproteobacteria; order Pseudomonadales; family Alcanivoracaceae; genus Alloalcanivorax; species Alloalcanivorax venustensis. Next base: position 61,368 of record NZ_ARXR01000004.1, on the reverse strand, counting down.
GACGAGCTGCGCCAGCAACTGCTGCGCGTGGCCGAGGACGACCTGGAACAGCAGATGGAGGTGCTGCGTAACTTCAAGCAGGCCCACCTGCTGCGCGTGGCGGCCTCCGAAGTCACCGAGGTGCTGCCGCTGATGAAGGTCAGCGACTACCTGACCTGGCTGGCGGAAAGCATTCTCAACCAGGTGGTGATGCTGGCCTGGGAACCCATGGTGGAGCGCCACGGGCGCCCGCTGCGCGACGACGGCCAGCCGTGCAGCCCGGACTTCGTGGTGGTGGGCTACGGCAAGCTCGGCGGCATCGAGCTGGGCCACAACTCCGACCTGGATCTGGTGTTCCTGCACGACGCCGCCAGCGGCGGCAGCACCGACGGCGACAAGCCGGTCTCCAACGAGCAGTTCTACGCCCGCCTGGGCCAGCGCATCGTGCACATTCTTTCCACCCGCACCATGAGCGGCCAGCTCTATGAAGTGGACACCCGGCTGCGGCCCAGCGGCAGCGCCGGGCTGCTGGTGTCGTCCATGGAGGCGTTCCGCAAATACCAGCTGCAGGACGCCTGGACCTGGGAGCATCAGGCGCTGGTGCGCGCCCGGGTGGTGGCCGGCTGCAACCGTGCCCGCCAGCGTTTCGAGGCGATCCGCGACGAGGTGCTGTGCCGAGAGCGGGACCAGGAGGCCCTGCGCGTGGACGTGCTCGCCATGCGCGACAAGATGGTCGATCACCTGGCCTCCAACCAGCCCGGCTGCTTCCATCTCAAGCAGGATCCGGGTGGTATCGTCGATATCGAATTTATGGTCCAATACGGGGTTCTACGATGGGCCTCCCGCCACGGTGAACTGACCCGTTTCACCGACAATGTGCGGCTGCTTGAAACCCTCGCCGCTCTGGAATTGATGCCGGCCCAGGATGCCGGCCTGCTTCGGGAAGCCTACCTGGCCTACCGGTCCGCGGCCCATCGCGCGTCACTGCGCAAGGAAAAGTCCATCGTCGGCGACGGTGAGTTCCGCGAATTGCGGGACGGCGTGCGGACGATCTGGCAACACTGGTTCGATCTTTCGAAATAACAGCTCTACCTGTGGATTGGGAGTGTGACCGCCATGTCGATGGCTCAACGAGACGGTTTTATCTGGCTGGACAATGAAATGGTGCCTTGGCGCGAAGCCAAGACCCATGTGCTGACCCACACCCTGCACTACGGCATGGGCGTGTTCGAAGGCGTGCGGGCCTACGAGACCGCGCGGGGCCCGGCCATTTTCCGGCTCAAGGAACACACCGACCGGTTGTTCAACAGCGCCCACATCCTGAACATGAAGATTCCTTACACCAAGGAGCAGATCAACCAGGCGCAGATCGACGCGGTGCGCGAGAACAAACTGCCGCACGCCTACCTGCGGCCGATGGTGTTCTACGGCAGCGAAGGCATGGGCCTGCGCGCGCACAACCTGAAAGTGCACGTCATGGTCGCCGCCTGGGAATGGCCCGCCTACATGAGCCCGGAAGCCCTGGAGCTGGGCATCAAGGTGCGCACCTCCAGCTACACCCGGCACCACGTCAACATCACCATGTGCAAGGCCAAGGCCAACGGCAATTACATCAACTCCATGCTGGCCCTGAACGAAGCCCTGTCCGGCGGCGCCGACGAAGCGCTGCTGCTGGATAACGAAGGCTATGTGGCGGAAGGTTCCGGCGAAAACGTGTTCCTGATCCGCGACAAGGTGCTGTACACCCCGGAGCTGACCTCCTGCCTGGACGGCATCACCCGCAAGACCATCATCCAGCTGGCCGAGGAACACGGCTACACGGTGCGCGAGAAGCGCCTCACCCGCGATGAGTTCTACATCGCCGACGAGGCCTTCTTCACCGGCACCGCCGCGGAAGTGACGCCGATCCGCGAACTGGACGGCCGCATCATCGGTGAAGGCAAGCGCGGGCCGATCACCGAAGAGCTGCAGACCGTCTATTTCGATCTGGTGCGCGACAAGCACGACCGCCACCAGGAATGGCTGACCCACGTTTCCTGAGTGTCTGAACCGCGGCGCCCACGCATCCTGGTCGTCGGCCCGTCCTGGGTCGGCGACATGGTCATGGCCCAGACGCTGTTCGCCGAACTGCAGCGGCAGCGGCCCTGCGACATTGATGTGCTGGCGCCGGCCTGGTGCCGGCCGCTGCTGTCGCGCATGCCGGAAGTGCGCCAGGCACTGGATCTGCCGTTCGGCCACGGCGAACTGAAGCTGCGCCAGCGGCGCGCCGAAGGCCGTGCCCTGCGCGGCGGCTACGACCGCGCCTTCGTGCTCCCCAATTCCCTCAAGTCCGCCCTGATCCCGTTCTGGGCCGGCGTTCCGGTGCGCACCGGCTGGCGTGGCGAAATGCGCTACGGCCTGCTCAACGACGTGCGCAAGCTGGACAAAGAGCGTTATCCGCTGATGGTGCAGCGCTTCGTGGCGCTGGCCCTGGACGCGGACGCGCCGCCGCCGCCCCTGGAAACGATTCAGCCGCCCCGGCTGCGCGTGGACAGTGACGCCGTGGCCGCCGCCCGCGCCGACCAGCGGCTCGCCGACGACCGCCCGGTGCTGGGGCTGTGCCCCGGCGCCGAATTCGGCCCGTCCAAACGCTGGCCGGAATACCACTACGCCGCCGTGGCCCGCCACTGGATCGGGCAGGGCGGCCGGGTGTGGCTGTTCGGCTCCGGCAAGGACCGGCCGGTGGCCGAGCAGATTGTTGAAGCGCTGCCCGAGGCCCAGCGCGGCGAGGCGGCGATCCTGGCCGGCGCCACCAGCCTGGAGCAGGCGGTGGACCTGCTGTCGGTCACCGACGCGGTGGTCAGCAACGATTCCGGGCTGATGCACATCGCCGCCGCCCTGGGCCGGCCGCTGGTGGCGGTGTACGGTTCCACTTCACCCGGCTTTACGCCGCCGCTGGGCGAAGCGGTGGCGATTGAGCGGCTGGGGCTGGAATGCAGCCCCTGTTTCCAGCGCGAATGCCCGCTGGGCCACCTCAATTGTCTTCGCCAACTGGAGCCGGACCGGGTGATTCAGGCCCTGGCAAGGTTGCCGGGCGTGCCGCGATGAACCACGACGGACGGGCGGTATGCGTGTTCTGCTGATCAAAACCTCCTCCATGGGCGATGTGATCCACAGCCTGCCGGCGATCACCGACGCGGCGCGGGCGATCCCCGGCCTGCGACTGGACTGGGTGGTGGAAGAGGGCTTCGCCGACCTGGCCGGCCGCCACCCGGCGGTGGAGCGGGTGCTGCCCTGCGCCCTGCGTCGCTGGCGCCGGCACCCGTGGCGCGCCCGGCGCAGCGGCGAGTGGGCCACCTTCAAGAACGCCCTGCGCGAACGGGAGTACGACGCCGTGATCGACGCCCAGGGCCTGATCAAAAGTGCCTTTATCACCCGCCTGGCGCGGGGCCCCAAGTTCGGCCTGGATAAAGCCTCCGCCCGCGAGCCCTGGTCGGCGTTGGCGCTGGACCGGCCGCTGCCGGTGCCCCGCGACGGCCATGCGGTGACCCGGGTGCGGCAACTGTTCGCCGCCGCCCTCGGCTACACCGCCCCGGACAGCGCCCCCGATTACGGCCTGCGCCGCACCCGCGCGCCGCGCCCGCTGGCCGGGCCCGGCGCCGAGCTGGTGTTCTGCCACGGCACCACCTGGCCCACCAAACACTACCCGGAAGCCTATTGGCGCGCCCTGGCGGAACGGGCCGCCGGCGCCGGCCAGCGGGTGTGGCTGCCGTGGGGCAACGACACCGAGCGCGCCCGCGCCGAGCGCATCGCGCAAGGGCTGGCCGGCGTCGAGGTGCTGCCGCGCCTGTCCCTGTCCACGCTCACCGACCGGATGCTGGCCTGGGACGGCTTCGTCGCCGTCGACACCGGCCTGGCCCACCTGGCCGCCGCCGCCGGGCTGCCGGGCGTGGCGCTGTACGGCCCCACCGACCCGCGCCTGACCGGCGTCTGGGGGCCGCGCGCCCGCTCCCTGGCGGCCGAGTTTCCCTGCGCCCCCTGCGTGCAGGAAAAGTGCACCTATCAAGGCAACCTGGGCCAGGGGGTGAACCCGCCCTGTTTCAGCAGCCTCAAGCCGCACCGCGTCTGGCAGGCGTTGATGGAAGTCACAGCGGACGGAGCCGCCGACCGGGTGCCGGCCACGGGGGGCGGCCGATGAAGCTGGCGTTCCTGCTGTTCGAATACTTTCCCTACGGCGGCCTGCAACGGGACATGGTGGCGATCGCCACCAAGGCGTTGGAGCGCGGTCATCAAGTGACGGTGTTCACCCGCGCCTGGCACGGCGACCCGGCCCCCGTCGAAGGCCTGGAAGTGCGCACGCTGCCGTCCGCCGCCCGCAGCAACCACGCCAGCGACGCGGATTTCGCGCGCCGCGTGACCGCGCTGCTGGACGGTTTCGACCGGGTGGTGGGGTTCAACAAGATGCCGGGGCTGGACTGGTACTACGCCGCCGACGGCTGTCTGGCGGACCGCTACCAGGGCCTGAAGACATTACTGCCGCGCTACCGCAGCAAGCTGGCCATGGAAGCCGCCGTGTTCGGGGCGGACGCCACCACCGGGGTGCTCTCCATCTCGCCGCCGCAGAAGGCGCTTTACCAGCACCACTACGGCACCCCGGACGCCCGCTTCGTGTCGCTGCCGCCGGGCATCCGGCGGGACCGCGTTCAGCCCGCCGACCATCTGCACCGCCGCACCGTTCTGCGCGCCGAACTGGGCATCAGCGAAGTGACGCCGATGCTGCTGTTCGTGGGCTCCGGTTTTCGCACCAAGGGCCTGGACCGGGCCCTGCAGGCCCTGGCCGGGCTGCCCGGCGACGCCCGCCTGTTCGTGGTCGGCGAGGACAAGGCGGCGCCTTACCAGCGCCAGGCGCGGCGCCTGGGCCTGGAAGGGCGGGTGCACTTCATGGGCGGCCGCGACGACGTGCCGGCCTGGCTGTGGGCGGCGGACCTGCTGGTGCACCCGGCCTACGCCGAGAACACCGGCACCGTGCTGCTGGAAGCGGCCATCGCCGGCCTGCCGGTGCTGACCACCCGCGCCTGCGGCTACGCCGACTACATCCGCGACGCGGACCTGGGCCGGGTGCTCGACGATCCCACCCCGGAGTCGCTGGCCGCCGCCGCGCGGGAATTGCTGGCCCTGGACCGGCCCGCCTGGTGGGAAAAGGCGGCCCGCTTCGCCGAGCAGGCCGACATCTACAGCCTCACCGACCACGCGGTGGACGCCATCGAAGGCGAGCCGCCGGGGGCAGGGCAATGAGCGCCCGGGCCCTGTTTCTGCGCGACGATCTGGCCGCCGCCTGGCGCGGGCGGGAGCCGTTCGCCCAGGCCGCCACCCAGACCGGCGAAGTCTACCGGGCCCGCGAGGGCCGGCGCACGCTGCGGTTCGAGGCCGCCGGCCGGTCTTATTTTCTTAAGTACCACGGCGGCATCGGCTGGCGAGAGATCATCAAGAACCTGACCCAGGCCAAGGCGCCGGTGCTGGGCGCCATGTCCGAAGTGCGCGCGATCCGCGCCGTGGCCGCCGCCGGCATCGACACCCTGACCATCGCCGGTTACGGCTGCCGCGGCGCCAACCCGGCGCGGCAGGAATCGTTTCTGGTCACCGATGAGCTCAGCGACACGGTCAGCCTGGAAGAGCTGGGCGAGGCCTGGCGCCTGGAGCCGGGGCCGGCGCCCTTCAAGTGGGCGCTGATCCGCCGGGTGGGCGAGATCGCCCGGGCCATGCACGGCGCCGGCGTGAACCACCGGGATTTCTACCTGGGCCATTTCCTGATCGACCGTGGCGCGGTGGCCGGGCACGACGCCGGCGCGCCGCTGTATCTGATCGACCTGCACCGCTCCCAGGTGCGCAAAACGGTGCCGCGCCGCTGGCGCAACAAGGACGTGGGCGGCCTGTATTACTCCACCGCCCGGCTGGACCTGACCCACCGCGATCTGTTGCGCTTCGTGCGCGCCTACACCGGCCAGCCGCTGCGTGAGGCGCTGCGCGAGCACGCCGCCCTGTGGCGCGCCAGCCGCAAGGAAGCGGAGAAAATCTACCGCCGCTATTTCGAGATCGAACCCAGCTTCCCGCTGCGTTACTGCGAGCATCCGGGGAAGGACATATGAGCGGCGCGCCGGCGTTTTCCATCGTGATTCCCGCCTACAACTACGCCCACTTCCTGCGCCGGGCGGTGACCTCGGCGTGCACCCAGGACGGCGCCGACGTGGAAGTGCTGGTGGTGGACGACGGCTCCACCGACGACACCCCGGCGGTGATGGACAAGCTGAGCGCCGAGTTCGGCGAGCGGCTGACCTATCATCGCCAGCCCAACCAGGGGCCGGCAGCGGCGCGGGCCAAGGGGCTGGCCCTGGCCCGCCACGACTGGCTGGTGTTTCTCGACGCCGACGACGAACTGTTGCCCGGCGCCCTGCGGGTGTTCGCCGATCTGATCGCTGCCCACCCGCGCAGCCGCGTCGCCATCGCCGGCCATCTGGCCCGCCACGGCGAGCGCGAGCGCCGGGTCGCGCCGGGGCCGGTGAGCGACAGCCGCCGAGCCAATTTCGCCGCCTACCTGGACAAACAACTGAGCCTGTCCAACGGCGCCTGCGCCCTGCACCGGTCGGTGTTCGACAGCGCGCCGCTGGCGTCGCCGTTGCCGCACACCGAGGACATGCCGGTGTTCGCCCATCTGATGGCCTGCTACGACGCCTGCAAAAGCGACCAGCCGGTGCTGCGGGTACACCACCACGGCGGCAGCCGCCGCAACGACGTGGCGGCGGCGCTGGCGCTGGGCATGGACCTGGAGCGCGCCATCTTTGACGACAACGGCCTGCCCGACTGGGCCGGCGAGCTGCGGCGCGGTTACCGGGCGCGGCGTGCCCTGTCGCTGCTCAAGCTGGCGGCCCGCGGCGGCCGGCCCGACCAGGTGCGTTTTTTCTTTCACCGCGCGCTCGGCGCCGACTGGCGGCGGGCATTGCAGCCGCGCTATCTGCGCCGGTACCTTGCCAGTTTTGTTCGCCGGGGGAAGCGATCGTGACCACCAGCGCCGCCGACACACCGCTCACCTGGCCGCAACTGGCCGCCCTGGACTGGGCGCGGTCCGGTGGCTTCACCCTGGATATCGACGGCGAGCCGTTGCGCGCCGAGGCGGTGCTGCGTCATCTGCCCGGCCGCCGTATCGCGGTGCGCGCCCGCTGGCGCGGCGCCACCGTGTTCGCCAAGCTGTTCTTCGCCGGCCACGCCGACGAAGCCGCCCGCGAGCTGGCCCGCCACGGCGCCCTGGTGGAGGCCGGGGTGCCCACGCCGCGGCTGATTTTCGAGACCGTCGGTAATCAGGGACCCGACCGGGGCGCGTTGATGATCCAGGAATGGGTGGACGGCCAGTCCGGCCAGGCGACCCTGCGCGGCGAGCAAGGTCTGGCGCTCGCCGGTGACCTGCTCGACAGCCTGTTCCTGCTCTACCGGGCCGGCCTGCGCCAGCTGGACCTGCACCTGGACAATTTTCTGTTCGACGGCGAGCGCTTCCTGGTCATCGACGCCGGCGAAGTGGTGCCGCTGCCCGGCGGCCTGCGCTACGAACCGGCGATTCTCGACAACCTGGCGCTGTTCTGCGCCCAGGCACCGCTGGACCTGCGTGACCGGCTGCAGGAGCAGGTGGCGGTGCGGCTGCGCCAGGAGGGGCTGCGCAGCGAGCCGCTGGCCGCCATGGTGCGCCGCCGCAGCGACCGGCGACTGCGCAGCGCGATGAAAAAGTGGCGCCGGGAAAGCTCCGCCATCGGCGTCTGGCATGAACAGCAGGAACAATGGCTGTACCGCCGTTCGCTGAACCGCGAGGAGTTCGAGGCCTTGTCGGCCTGGTTGCGTGACCCGAAGAGTCTGGCGCTGATCAAAGAAGGCAGCCGGGTGAGCGTGTACGGCAACGACCAGTGGATCGTGAAGCACTACCGGGAAAGCGGCCCGAAGACCCGCCTGCGCCGCGCGCTGTTCAAGACCCGCGCGGACATTTCCTGGGTGATGGGCTGGACCTGGGCGTTGCTGGGCGTGCCCACGCCGCGTCCTGCGATGCTGCGCCGCCGCGCCGACGGCGAGGCGGTGATCGCCTTCCCCCGTCTTGAAGGCACGCTGGCGTTGAGCACTCTGATGGAGGAACAGCGCGAGCGGGCCCGGCGCGTGGCGCCGCGCGTGGAGCTGTGGCTGAAGCGGCTCGGCGAGACCGGCTTCTGGCACGGCGACGCCAAGGCGCAGAATATTCTCGTCGACGACGATGATCAGCCGTTCCTCATCGATTTGGATGGTGCCGGCTTTGGCCGGATCCGGGCGCGTCGCAACATCCAGCGCGACCTGGAGCGCTTTGAGAGGAACTGGGTGCAGTTCACTATAAAATATTGAGGTGTTGAGTGTTTTCTATTGATAAGGGCTTGTCACCATTCTGGGAAAATCGCAGGAACGTTTATGTCGCTGTTTTCCTTGTAAGCCTTTCTTTGTCTTTGGTTTCCATCGCCTTTTCGCCTGTCTTGAATCGCGACGGAATGCTGTATGTTCACGTGGCGGACTTGCTTCTCTCCGGAAATTTCGATGAAGCGCTAAAGCAATTCGACTGGCCCTTCTTTTCCATCTTGATCGCTGCAGTTAGCAAAGTGAGCTTCGTGCCGTCGATTTATGTTGCGTACGGTATAGCTGCGCTAGCGGCGGCGGGGGTAACAGTCACTTTGGCGTCACTTTTGTATAGAGTTGCACCAAAGAGTGGCATTTTTCTGTCTGCTTTTGTCGTTTTGGCTTTTCCGGCACTGAATGAGTATAGAGATTTGGTGATCCGTGACTGGCCTGCCTGGTTCTTTATGGTCCTTGCGGTTTGGCTGGTGCTCGCCCGGAAAGAAAAGCCGGGCTTGTTAAGTGGAGGACTTGTTTTCTTGTGCATTGTGGCCGCCACGCTCTTTAGACTGGAAATGTTATTTGTTTACATTCCGCTTTTTCTTTTTTACCTCTCGGCGCAGGATCAAAGGAAGAATATTCTTCCTCTTGCCATATTTCCTGTTGTTGCGGGCATGGCTTTCTTGGCCGGTATTTACTTTTTTATCGACGGCGCGGCGGAACGGCTCGAAAAGTACGCGGGGATAATAGATGTTACCGAGATAGTAAAGAAGGTTGATTATTTTGGCGGTGTGATTGGAAGCCAGGTCCTGCATGAAATATCAAAAGACTATGGGATATGGGTGCTTGTAACCGGGCTCTTTAGCATCGTTGTCGTGACCCTGATGGGGCACCTCGGGGTTTTGTTTCTTGTTCCTGCGCTTTCTCGATCCGGTGTTTCAAAGAGCGCCCGGATGGATTGTGTGGATAAGAGGCTCTACGCCAGTTTGGTGCTATTCTGGGGCGCTGTTTTGATTGCATTTTTGTTCGCTAGGTTTTTTATTTCATCTCGCTATGCGGTGCCTCTTTCGCTGTCATTGCTGCCCTTTCTGTACGTATGCGTTGGCGATTTTATTCGTCAAAACCGGCGGGGGTTGGTCGCCGCGCTGGCTTTTCTGTTTGTGATTCATGGGCTTTCTAACTTAATTGCAACGAAGGGGTATGAAAAAAAGGTTATAATGGATTCCGGGCGTTGGGTTGCCGAAAAATTGCCTGAGGATAAAGTCCATATCAATGACGGACGTATAAGCTTCTATGCAGAAAGAGGCTATGTGCAAGACGATGATGTGGAAGATGGCCCGAGTAAAGACGATATCTGGCAAGTGCTTTTGGCTGATAAGGAAAGAGAAACAGCGCTTGTTGAAGGTGCGAAAGGGAACTATGAATTTATCAGGAGGTTTGATAGTGGTGGTGACGCTACCGTTTTGGTTTTTAAAAAACGATAGCTCACCCCGTCGTACTTTCGATGTCTAATCGCTATGCTGGACAGTCCCTTCCATTAAAGATCTAAAGCGGGAACGGTATTGATCGATGCTGAAGTTGTCGCGGAATATTTTCTGCTGTGACTGACGCGTTTCTTCGAGCTGCTCATCGGTTGCGTTGGCTATGTGGATGAGGATCTGTCGCAGTGCCTCGGGGTCTTCTTTCGGGAATACCCATTTTCTGTTTTTGAGAATTTCCGGAATTCCGCCCACGGGGGTCCCAAAGGCCGGGACGCCAGAGGCAATGGCTTCCAACATGGCGATTGGGAGACCTTCCCGAAGCGAAGGCATCACGAAGGCGTCGAAAGCCGCCATGTAGCGGTAAGCGTTCTTGCGCCCACCGGCGAAGATGAGTCGATGTGAAAGGTTGCTCTCGCGAGCAGCGGCCCGCATCTCATCAAGCAGTTCACCATCACCAATCACGGCTACGTACGGTGGAGCTTCCATGTCGCGCATTGCCTCTAGAAAATACTTATGGCCTTTTACTGGACGCATTCGCCCGATAGTGCCGACCACGCGCTTTGCGTCCGCCGGGATCCCCAGGTCCTGCCGTGCCTGCTCGCGGCTAAGCTGGTTGTCGCGTACGAGCTTCTCATCCACAGAGTTTGGGATCGCGATTACTTGAGAAGACGGAAAGTTGCGGCTTAGCATGTCTTGGCGTACTGCCTCTGAGCAAGCGACAAATATCCACCGGCGCATCAGTGTTCGTGCAAAGATCAAACGACGCGGCTTTTTGAATTCCCCGACGTTATGAATGACAGCAATTTTTCGGGTCTTCCGAAAGAACAGCGGAGCGAGCCACGCTGCGAACACAGCTGGTTTAAAGCGGTGAGTGACGATAACGTCAGGTTTGTCGTGGCGTAGCCGCTTTAGAACCGTAAGAACCGCGGAAAGCCGGATGTGTTTGATCGCTGATTTGCTAAGGTCAAAAGTAACCGTTTCACAGCCAAGCCGGTCAGATAAGTCACCGGCATCACCATTTAATATATAAAATTTCCTGCTGTGTCCTTCAGCGGCGCGCAATACTTCTTCGAATAAGTCCACGCCTTCTACTGTCGAGTTTCGGTATTTACAAATTTGTACAATCTTCATGGGGCTGCCTCTGATAGTCGCTTCGCGAGGGAGATGCGAGGTGAGGCAGAAAGAGTACGTATGCGCTTGTTTTAAGCGGATATGCAATTAGTTTTCTCTGTCTATATTTGACAGGATTAAACAATTAACGCTTAAACAAGGGGCGATATTTCTGAAGGATTAGGTGGGCAGGCTGCTTTTTTACGAGGGCGAATGTCGGCTCGATTCCGTAAGCTGGGTGACGGACGCTTGGAAGAATTAAAAGTGTTGTTGTCCACCAATCGCGCATCAACAGCTTGGCGATTAGCACCGGCGGGCGTTTGAACTCGCCGGTGGGTGGTGATCACATCCGATTTGTTGCGACACAGTTGGAGGAAGGCGTCGTTGAGAGGGCGTACTGTTGTCTTACATAGGCGACCAGCAGCGCCATGGGGATCCACACGCTGGGCCAGTTATACATAAACGGCGTATAGGGATGAATGCCGTCGAACAGCACCGCGCTGAAGCCGGTGGCCATGGCCGCCGCCAACACCGAAATGCGCTGCGGGTAGCGCCGCCAGCCGCGCCACAGCGCCGGCGCCCACAGCATCACCCACAGCCCCAGCCCCAGAAAGCCGATGTGGTAGAGCAGCGACAGGAAATAGTTGTGCGGGTGGTCCTGCACCACCGGCTCGCCGTCGACCACGATGTGCAGCTCGCGGGTTTCGTTGGCCATGCCGTGGCCGGTCACCGGCGCTTCCAGAATCATTTCCCAGGTGGCGGACCAGAGCTGCGGGCGCTGGCTGGTGCCCCGCTCGGTGATCATTTCCGGGTTCAGGGCCAGCGCGGCGGCGGCGACCAGCACCACCGCCACCAGCGGCACCAGCAGCCGCCGTTTCATGGTAATGATCGGCAGCGCCATGCAGCCCACCGCCAGCGCCACCAGGGTGGAGCGGCGCTGGTTGGCGGCCAGATACACCAGCAGCGCCAGGGTGATCAGGTAAGGGGCGAGCCGGGTCAAACGTCCCGGCGGCAGTTGCCGGCTGGCGAAGAAAGCGAAGAACGGCAGCGTGATGCAATACATGCTGGCGTAAAGCTGGTTGGTGTCGAGCACCAGCCAGGGGCGGATTTCAAACACCTCGAACACGCCGTACAGCTGCGAACTGAACGGCCGGTCGACGATAAAATAGTAGGCGAAGAAATCCACCAGCGCGGCCACCGCGGCGACCCCGGTGCCGATCAGCAGGGCGCCCCAGAACGCGCGCGGGTAGCGCTGCACGGCCAGCTCCACGAACGCGAACAGGGTGAATATCTCGATCAGGGCGCGGCCGAAGCGGCTGGGGTTGGGCGCCGGCCCGAAGAAGGTGGAGAAGGTGGCGTAGCACAGAAACGCCAGCAGCCAGCCGTGCCGTTTCAGCAGCGCCAGCGGCTGGTGCCGGGACGCCACCGCCACATAGATCAGCGCCGGCAGAAAGAACACCGCGTCCAGGGCGTTCATCAAACCGGTGCGGGACGGGAATACCAGCAAGCCGGAAAACATCAGGCTGAAGCACAGCGTTAGCCAGCCGCTGAACAGCACCGGGGCGGAGCCTGTGGAATCGGAGACGGAGCGGGGTCGGGTCATCGGTACGGATGGTCCTGGCCGGGCGGTTGGTGTTTGAAGCGTTTGTGCACCCAGAGATACTGCTCCGGGTGTTTGCGCACATAGCTTTCAATGGTGCGGTTGATGCGGGCGGTGTCCGCCTCGTCGTCGCCGCAGGGAAAATCCTCCAGCGGCGCGCCGAACTCGATCTCGTAGCGGCCGCCGGGCAGGCGGTAGTGGGCGCAGGGAATCACCTTGGCCTTGCCCATGCGCGCGATGCGGCTGGTGGCGGTGATGGTGGCCGCCGGCACCCCGAAGAACGGCACGAACACCGCGTGGGCGGTGCCGTAGTCCTGGTCCGGCGCGTACCAGACCACCTCGCCCTGGCGCAGCAGGCGCACGGTCTGTCGGATGTCGTTGCGGTCCACGGAATGGTTGACCCAGGTGCCGCGGCCCTTGGTGATCAGATGATCGAGCAGGGGGTTGTCGTTGGGGCGGTAGACCACGCTGAAACGGAAGAACTTGCCGAGCAGGCGGCTGCCCACGTCGATGCTGTTGAAGTGCATGCCCAGCAGCATCACGCCGTGCCCTTCGCGGCGGGCGGTTTCCAGATGCTCCAGGCCGCCGACGGTGAGCCGTTTGTCCAGGTCGATGCGCTGGTTATGGAAGGCGCCGGCCATTTCCAGAATCGCCTCGCCGGTGCTGATCATGACGCGCCGGGCGAGGGCCTCGCGCTCCTGCTCGGAAAGCTCCGGAAAGCACAGCCGCAGGTTGGTGAGCGCCACCCGCCGGCGCGAGGCGGCCAGGTACCCCACGGCCGGCGGCCAGCAGCCAGTCCCAGGGCAGCTGGCCGATCAGCCAGAACAGGGCCAGGCCCAGGCGCGTGGGCCACAGGCGCGGATCGGACGGTGAGACCGGACGGTGTCGGCGCTTTCCCATGGCGCGGTTAGCCCTGACCGGCGCGGACCGGCCGGCGCATGGTGTCGCGGTTGCTGAGGCTGGCCAGCATCAGCGCCAGGGGCAGCCACAGGCACATCCAGCTGGGGTGGAACGGCACCAGCAGGTAGGCGCCGGCGCTCAGCATGGTGAGCAGGCCGGGCAGCAGGGCGACCAGGAACACCGCGCCCTCGCGCTGTTCGCGGCCGGCGTCCGGCAGCCGCCAGGCGGGCACCGCCCAGGCGGCGATGAACAGCGCCAGGCCGATCAGGCCGGTGCTGTGCACCACCGCCAGCAGCACATTGTTGGGGTGCGGCAGCACGCGCAGGCCGTCCGGAATCGAAACCAGCAGGGAGTCACCGCCCTCCTGGCTGAGCCCGTTGCCGAACAGCGGGTGGCTGAAATACATGCCGGCCTGGCGCAGCACCTCGAAATCCAGCGCCAGATAGAGCGCCACCGCCCCGGCCAGGGCGGCCAGCAGCCGCTGCTGGTAGCGCAACAGCACCCAGCCCAGGGCCAGCACCAGCAACATGGCGCCGGACTGCCAGTGCACCGCCACCAGGAAGGTGAAACCCACCAGCGCGCCGGCGCCGCGGCGGGCGCCCTTGGGGGTGAAGCCCTCGTCCAGGGTCTGGGCGAGCAGAATGAACGACGGCGCCACCAGCGCCATGGTGCCCAGCAGCGGCCCCGGCTGGGGCAGGTTGAAGATCAGGCTGGCGGGCTGGCTGAACAGCGGGCTGGTGAGCGGCTGAATGGTGTAATAGCTGACCATGATCACCGCCAGCACCACCATGGCGGTCATGGCGCCGTTGGCCAGCGCCTGTTTCAGGGTGTGGCGGTAATAAAGATGCACCCAGCGGAGGATGCCCACCAGGATGATGATTTCCACGGCGGCGCGGATGGTGCGCGAGCTGTTGGCGTCCTCGGCCCAGACCATGGTCAGCAGGGTCCAGCCCAGAAAGGCGTACAGCGGCACCAGCCAGGGGTCCAGCAGCAGGCGCCGGTCGCCGCTCACCAGGGCGCGGGTGAGCAGCGTCAGCGACGGCAGGAAGAACAGGACGTCCACCACGTTAAGCAGCGCCACCCGCGAGTGGAACAGGAAGGGCCCGGTGAACATGACCGCGAAAGAGACCGTCAGCCACAGTCTCAGCCACCTTCCCTGCAGTGCGTTGTGGCGCAAAGCCGTCATAGAATTATGTCCTGTCTCGAATCGTAGTCGCGCCGGGGAGGGCCCTGGTCCGGCCGCACCCGCCCGGCAAGCGGCAAAGTGTACTCAGCGGGGCTGCTCGCATCCACCGCTATGCTACACTGCGCGCCAGTTTGAGGCTCCCCGTGGCGCAGGAGTAGGTGATGCACAACCCGCGAATTCCCCCCTTTGGCCAGGCCCGCGTGCTGGTCGCCGGCGACGTGATGCTGGACCGTTATTGGCACGGCCCGACCGGACGTATCTCTCCGGAGGCCCCGGTGCCGGTGGTGCGCGTCACCGAACTGGAGGACCGCCCCGGCGGCGCCGCCAACGTGGCGCTCAACATGGCCGCCCTGGGGGCCCGGGCGGAACTGGTGGGGCTCACCGGCCAGGATGAGGCCGCCGGCATTCTGGAGCAACGCCTGGGCGCCGCCGATGTGCTGTGCGACTTCCAGAAAGTGGCCGGGCTGCCCACCATCACCAAGCTGCGCGTGATCAGCCGCCAGCAGCAACTGCTGCGGCTGGATTTCGAGGAGTCCTTCCAGGACCAGGACCCGGCGCCGTTCGCCGAGAAGGTCAAAGGCCGGCTGGCCGGCTGCGGCGCCCTGGTGCTGTCCGATTACGCCAAGGGCGCCCTGCGCGACTGCCCCGGGCTGATCGCCCTGGCCCGCGAGGCCGGCGTGCCGGTGCTGGTGGACCCCAAGGGCAGTGATTTCGGCCGCTACCGGGGCGCCACCCTACTGACCCCCAACCTGGCCGAGTTCGAGGCCGTGGTGGGGCCGGTACCGGACGAAAAGACCCTGCTGGAAAAAGGCCAGGCACTAATGGCCGAGCTGGATCTGGGCGCCTTGCTGATCACCCGCAGCGAGAAGGGCATGACCCTGCTGCGCGCCGGCCAGACGGAGCTGCATCTGCCGGCCCACGCCCGCGAGGTGTTCGACGTCACCGGCGCCGGCGACACCGTGATCTCCACCCTGGCGGTGTCCCTGGCCGCCGGCGCCGATCTGGCCGAGGCGGTGGTGCTGGCCAACATCGCCGCCGGCATCGTGGTCGGCAAGCTGGGCACCGCGGTGGTGTCCGCCCCGGAGCTGCGCCGCGCCGTGCACCAGGCCGGCGGCCCCGGCCGCGGCGCGATGACCGAGGAGCAGCTGCTGATCGCCATCGAGGACGCCCGCGCCCAGGGCGAGAAGATCGTCTTCACCAACGGCTGCTTCGACATCATCCACGCCGGCCATGTGGGCTATCTGGATTCCGCCCGCCGCCTCGGCGACCGGCTGGTGCTGGCGGTCAACAGCGACGATTCGATTCGCCGGCTCAAGGGGCCTGGCCGCCCGATCAACTCCCTGGAGCGCCGCATGGCGGTGCTGGCGGCCCTGGAGGCGGTGGATTACGTGGTCGCCTTCGACACCGACACGCCGGAGCCGCTGCTGGAAAAGGTGCGCCCGGACATTCTCGTCAAAGGCGGCGACTACAGCGTCGACCAGGTGGTGGGCGCCGACATCGTCAAACGCCACGGCGGCCGCGTGGAAGTCCTCGACTTCGTCGAGAACATTTCCACCACCCACATCGTGCAAAAGATCCGCTCCGAATAGCACCGCGCTTCAAAAGCGGGGCCGCTTGTGGGAGCTTGCCCTGCAAGCGAAAGGGTGGCTTTCAGCCACCCGGCAGGATTCCAGAGGCCGTTCTGACGGCCGCACAAACAGCGTCTCTGGAATCCTGCCGGCAAGCTTCGCTTGCCTTTCGCGGGCAAGGCCCGCTCCCACAAGGCCCGCGGTTACAAGGTCTTTCTGTAGCGCGACGGGGTCTGCCCGGTCCAGCGTTCGAAGGCGCGGATGAAGGCGGCCGGCTCGCTGTAGCCGAGCAGGCCGGCGATCTCTTCCACGCTGCGTGACGAATCCGCCAGGTAGCCGCGCGCCTTCTCCAGCCGTACCCCATCGAGAATTTTCTGGTAGCTGCGCCCGGCGTCGCCGAGCCGGCGGCGGAAGCTGCGCTCGGGCATGTCAAAGGTGGCGGCGGCCCGGTCAGCGCCGGGGAACTCACCGATAAACAACTCCAGATAGGCCGCCACGCGGTCGGGCAGGCCCTCCGGGGCTTCCGCTTGGCGCCGTGCCAGCAGGGCGTCGCACTGGTTCTGGTACATCTCCTGGGCGGTGCGGTTGTAGCCGGGCAGTGGCTGGGCCATGTCCTGGTTGCGGATGGTCGCCTGGCACCAGGGCTGGTCGAACTTCACCGGCGCCCGGTAAAAATCCTCGTAGATGGATGCTTCGGCGGGTTCGGGAAACGGCAGCCAGACTTCCAGCGGCGCCAGGTTGAGGCCCAGCTGGGTCTGAATCTCGTTGACCAGGTTGAAGGTGCCGGTCATGTCCCGGTCGATGAGGATGCGCCGCACGCTGTCCGGCAGCGGCACCGGCTCCAGAATTAGTTTGGTGGTGTCCTCGCCGGGCACCAGCGACAGCTGGCCGTAGAGGTAGGTGAGCGCCTGGTAGCGGACGCCGATCTGAAAGCCCTGGAAGGCGGTGCGGCTGGTCATCAGCAGCATGGTCAGGGGGCCGTAGCCGGCCAGCCCGAAGCGCTTGCCCATCTCGAAGCCGAACAGCGGATCCCCGGCCAGCGGCAGCAGTTCGGTGAGCACCGCCAGCTCCCGGTCGCGCTCGATCTCCCCGTTGGGATCCAGCCGCTCCGGCTCCAGGCCGTGGCGGGCCAGCACCGGGGCACAGTCCACGCCCCGCTCTTCGAGCACATCCACGGTGGACATCAGGGCAAGAATGGAACGCAGGGGCATGGGAAACGCCTTGGCCGGAATTATCAATTTTCCGGTCAGCTTAACACCTTTATCCGGGGCCGGGACAAGGTAAAGTGCCGGGCAGTGATGACCAACAGGGTCCAAGACCGTGGTCGGTAATAGGGAGAACAAGATGAACAGTCGAGCGAAGGTCTATCAGTACGCGCGGCCGGTGAAAGTGGCCATCGTGGGCGGCGGTTTCGGCGGCCTGTGCATGGCGATCAAGCTGCGCGAAGCCGGCATCGAGGATTTCGTACTGCTGGAGAAAGCCGAGCAGGTGGGCGGCACCTGGCGGGATAACAGCTACCCGGGCTGTGCCTGCGACGTGCAGTCGCACATGTATTCCTTTTCCTTTGAGGGCAACCCGGACTGGTCCGCCCGCTACAGCGGCTGGAAGGAGATCCAGGACTACATCCTGCGCACCACGGAGAAGCACGGCATTCAGGAAAAGACCCGCTTCAACGCCGAGGTGTGCGGTGCCCACTTCGACCAGGATAAGGCACTCTGGACCCTGGACCTGAAAGACGGCAGCCAGGTGGTGTGCCAGCACTGGGTGCTCGCCAGCGGCCCCCTGCATGTGCCGCAGATTCCCAACTTTCCCGGCCTGGACCGCTTCAAGGGCAAGGTGTTCCATTCCTCCCAGTGGGACCACGACTACGATCTCACCGGCAAGAAGGTGGTGTCGGTGGGCACCGGCGCCAGCGCCATTCAGTACGTGCCGCAGATCGCCCCGGAAGTGGAGCGGCTCACCGTGGTGCAGCGCACCCCGGGCTGGATCATCCCCCGCGACGAGCGCACCTACTCCAAACTGACCAAAACCCTGTTCCGGCGCTTCCCGCTGCTGCGCAAGCTGCACCGGGTGCGGCTCTACTGGAGCAACGAGTCCCGGGTGGTGCCGATCTTCCACCCGCGCCTGGCGGGCCTGCTGGAAAAAGTGGTCAAGCAGTTCATCCGTTTCCAGGTTAAGGACAAGGAGACCGCCCGCAAGCTGACCCCCAGCTACACCCTGGGCTGCAAGCGGATCATGATCTCCAACCGCTACTACCCGACCTTCAACCGCGACAACGTGGAGCTGTTCACCGAGGGTGTCAAGGAAGTGCGCGAGAACAGCATCGTGTTCACCGACGGCAGCGAACGGGAGATGGACTGCCTGATCCTGGGCACCGGCTTCATCGTCGATCCGCGCATCTACATGAAGGATTTCCCGATCACCGGGCTGGACGGCCGCAAGCTGCAGGACGACTGGGCGGACGCCTCCGAGGCCTACCTGGGCATCACCGTGGCGGGCTACCCGAACATGTTCCAGATGGTCGGCCCCAACACCGGCCTGGGCCATAACTCGATCATCTTCATGATCGAGTGCCAGGCGGAGTACATCCGCGACGCGATCCAGAAGCTGGACGCCAAGGGCGGCGACTACCTGGACGTGAAGCGCGCCGAGATGGACGCCTTCAACGACAAGCTCCAGGAAGACGTGGCCGGCACCGTCTGGCAGCAGGGCGGCTGCAGCAGCTGGTACCAGCAGGCGGACGGCAAGAACGTGGCGATCTGGCCCTACAGCACCTGGCGCTACTGGCTGAAAACGCGCCGCGTCGAGGACGGTGTCTACCACTGGGAAAAGGTCCGCCAGGCGCAAAAAGCCGCCTCCTGAATGTTGGGTTCCACTTCCTTTGCGGTTAGGCTTAACGCCGTCGCAAAGGAGTGGCCATGACCCGCGAAGGCAACCGCAAACCGGAAATTCTCGATACCCGCCTGGTGGCGAAAAGCCGCCTGTTCGGCATCGAGGAGATGCACCTGCGTTTCAGCAACGGCGTGGAACGCACCTACGAACGCCTGCGCACCCCGCCGATCGCCGGCGTCATGTGCGTGCCGATGCTCGACCGCGACACCGTGGTGCTGATCCGCGAGTACGGCGCCGGCGTCGACGAGTATCAGATCACCCTGCCCAAGGGCGCCTACGAACACGGCGAGGACTGGCGGGACGCCGCCAACCGTGAACTCAAGGAAGAGGCCGGCTACGGCGCCGGCAAGCTCACCCTGCTCAAGCGCATGACCCTGTCCCCGGGCTATATGGGCCACCATATAACCGTCGCCCTGGCCGAGGACCTCTACGAAGAGCGCCTGCCCGGCGACGAACCCGAACCCCTGGAAGTGATTCCCTGGAAACTGTCACGGCTGGATGAGCTGTTGCAGCGCGAGGATATGACCGAAGCCCGCGTGATCGCCGCCCTGTTGATGACCCAACGTTTGATGGACCGCTGAATGAACGATTTGAACGCCCTGCTGGGCCCGGTATCCGCCATCGCCGTGGACGCCGGCGCCGCCATCCTTGAAATCTACAATCGCGGCGACGTGGACGTGGACCACAAGGACGACAACAGCCCGATCACCGAGGCCGACCGCGCCGCCCACAACCTGATCGAGGCGCGCCTGCAGGCCCTGACCCCGGAGATTCCGGTGTTCTCCGAGGAATCCGGCGGCATCGCCTATGAAGACCGCAAGGACTGGCCCCGTTTCTGGCTGGTGGACCCGCTCGACGGCACCAAGGAATTCATCAAGCGCAACGGCGAGTTCACCGTCAACATCGCCCTGGTGGAAGACGGCGTGCCGGTGCTGGGCGTGGTGCACGTGCCGGTCACCGCGATCACCTACTCCGGCGGCCGCGGCCTGGGGGCGTTCAAGGAAGAGGGCGGCCAGCGCTCGCCGATCCGTTGTCGGGAGCGGCACGCGCCGATCGTGATGGTGGCCAGCCGCCGCCACGGCGCCGAGCAGGTGGCGGCGCTGGAGCGCCTGATCGAGGGGCAGCTGGGCCCGGTGGAGAAAACCTCCATGGGCTCATCGCTGAAGCTGTGTCTGGTGGCGGAAGGCGCGGCGGACATCTACCCGCGCCTGGCGCCCACCTGCGAGTGGGACACCGCCGCCGCCCACGCGGTGGTCAACGCCGCCGGCGGGGTGGTAGTGAACACTCACTTTGAGCCCTTGGCCTATAACAAGCCGGATGTGCTGAACCCGCACTTTCTGGTGCTGGGGCAGTCCGCGGAAGATTGGCGCTTTATCGAGCCCGCGCTGGCCTGAGGATCAGGTCAGCCAGGTCGGCATCACGTCCAGCAGCACCAGTTGCAGGCGCTGGCTGAGCAGGTGGGCGCCGGCGGTGATCATGCACAGATGCACCAGCGGCATCATGATGCCCAGCGCCAGCACATTGACCAGCAGGCGCTGGCGAATCCGACCGGTCCAGAGAACCGCCGCCACCATCACCAGCGCACCCAGCGGAATCGCCAGCATTTCCCAGAGATTGTAATCGGGCAGGGTGAACGCCAGGGGCAGGTCATTGATCAGGCTAGGCATCGTTTTCACTCGGTACGGTCGGAATATTTCCGTATGTTTGTGTCTGTTACCGAGTGTTATCGACCAATAGTAGGAATTCCTTTAATTGCGTCACAAAGCTAATGCCAAAGTGCCATCATGTAGGTAATAGTTACTACCCGGCACGTTCGTCCAGGTAAGCCTTCAGGGCGTCCGGGTCCGGCACCGTGATGCGCCCGTAGCTGAACCGGATCAGCCCGCGCTGCTCCAGGGCCTTGAGCACGCCGTGCACGCCCTGGCGGGTCATGCCCATCATGTTGGCGATGTGCTCGCGGGTCAGTTTGAAGGTCACCGGGCCGGGGCCGCGCTGGGGGTCGTGCATGTGCGCCAGGAACAGCAGCCGCCGGCCCACCCGCCCGGGCATGTCGCGCAGGGCGTTGTCCTCGATGATGGAGATCGCCGACCACAGGCGCCGGCTGAGCATGTCCAGGGTGCGCGGGTAGGCCTCCGGATAGCGCGCCAGCAGGGCGCGGTAGTCCTGGCCGGGCACCTCCACCAGCTCGCCGTCGGTGTGGGCGGTGGCGCCGAACACCCGCGGCATGCCCGGCGAAAACACCGTGTCGCCGAACCAGGCGCCGGGCTCGAACAGAGTGAGCATGATTTCCCGGCCCTCGGCGTTGGTGGAGCCGATGCGCACATTGCCGGCGCCCACCACCGACAGCGCCGACTGCACCTCGCCGCACTGGTAGAGCACCTCGTTGGCGCGGAATGGGCGCACCCGGGCCAGCGGCGCCACCTCGCGCAGCGCCGCCTCGGGCAGCCCGGACAGCAGCGAGCAGCTTTTCAGTACTTCGAGAACGTGATCGACCATCGCCCGGACACCCCGTAACACCGCCTCGCGCGCCAACTGTCAAACCGTTGACAGTCTCAGTCCGGCGCGCGGCCTAGACTCCCCATCATACATCCAATAAACGCCAGGGCGTTCAAGCCCCAGCCGAGGAGAGAAGTATGGACGGTCATCACGACGAGCCGCGCGCTCAGTTCAAGCATATGGAAGAGGGCACCGCCGAGGATTGGAAGATCATCGGCCAGGCCTTCGGCGGTTTCGCCAAGGAACTGCCCGATCGCGTCATCACCCACCTGCAGCTGCTGGAAGGCGATTGCGGCGGCTTCCCGGTGGACCGCCTCACCCACTGCCTGCAGACCGCCACCCTGGCGCACCGCGACGGCCAGGACGAGGAGTACGTGGTGTGCGCCCTGCTGCACGACATCGGCGACACCCTGGGCCCCTACAATCACGCCGACGTGGGCGCCGCCCTGCTGGAGCCGTTCGTCAGCGAGGAAAACCACTGGATGGTGAAACACCACGCCATCTTCCAGGGCTACTACTTCTTCGAGCACCTGGGCCTGGACCCGGAGCTGCGCGAGAAATACCGTGACCACCCGTGTTTCGACCGCACCGTGGAGTTCTGCGCCAAGTACGATGCCGCCGCTTTCGACCCGGAGCAGGAGACCCTGCCGCTGTCGTTCTTCGAGCCGATGCTGCGCCGGGTGATGGCCAAGCCCAAGCGCTCGCTGTACAAGAACAAACTCGACGCGGACCAGCAGGAACAGCGCCAGACCGCCTGATTCGGTGACTCCGTCGGCGTCAGACGCCGAGGCGTCGGGCCATGGTCTCCATTACCCGGAACCAGGCCTCGGCGCCTTCTTCGCCCACCTCATCGAAGGCGTGGGTGAGCAGCTCCCGCTGGATGCCGGTAAGGCGCGATTCCAGTGCCACGCCCTGGGAGGTCAGCGCCAGCCGTTTCACCCTCTTGTCCGAGGCGTCCCGGGTCACTTCGACCAGGTCTTTCTCGACCAGGGATTTGAGCGGCTTATGGATCGCCTGCTTGGTCAGGCGCATGCTCTCCACCAGTTCGTTGACGCTGAGCCCCGGGTTGCGGCCGATAAAAAACAGCAACCGGTGGTGGATACGAGACAGCCCCTGGCTTTTCAATATGCTGTCGGGTTCGGCCACCAGCCCCCGGAAGGCGAAATGCAGGGTTTCCAGGTACTTGTTCAGCCGGTCCAGCGAAGCGTCTTCAACCATATGGGTTCACCACCAGTCTTGATTTTGAGTAACAGGTCATAAAGGTTGACCTTAATCGGCGCGCCATGCAAGCGTTTCCCCCGGGGGCGCCGCCTTCGGGCCCGTAAAGTGTAACCTGTATGACCGTTGGCCGTAGAGCGGACCGCGCCTTTCAAGGAAGCGGAAGGCTAACGTCCGCGCCTTGGCGGCCGCGTGAAGGCGTGTTTACCCGCAAGACTGCCGTGGCTGGGCCGCCGGGTCCAGTTTTCCGGGCCCGGAAACGAAGAACGCCCGGCGTGCCGTGGCACGTCGGGCGTTCGGGGTGGCGTGTTGGGAAGGGTCAGTCGCGCAGCGCTTCCACTTCGTAGACGGCGGTAGTGCCGCTCACTTCGTAGCCCACCACCAGCAGCGCTTTGTCGTTGGGGGAGTCGGAGGCGGGGATGAACACCAGGCCTTCCGGGCCCAGGTCGCCGGCGCTGGCCAGCACCGATTCGGTGTCCTCGGTGACCCAGTCCTCGCGGCTGTTCAGGTAGTCCTGCATCACCGGCGCGGTCGGGTCGGTGATGTCGTAGACCAGAATGCCGCCCATGCGCTCCAGGCCCAGGAACAGGAAGGTCTTGCCGCCCAGGGTGCCGATGGTCAGGCCTTCCGGCTCCGGGCCCTTGGCGTCGCTGCGGCTGTCGAAGGCGCTGCCCTCGTCGTGGCCGCTGTTGAAGTAGTCGGCGCAGGGAATGTTGCGCTGCGCGCCGGCCATGCACTCATCGCTGGCAGTGAACTGCTCGATGGCGTCGCCGGAATCCCACACCAGGGCGCCTTCGGCATCCCAGATCGCGAACGAGCGGCCGCCGTAGGCGTACAGGGTGTCGTACATGATGCGGTCACCGGCCGGGTCTTCCACGCCGGCGGCGGTGAACATCACCGGGTCGCCGTTGCTGTCGGTGCGGTAGCCTTCCGTCCAGGTGATGTTCAGGCGGCCCAACACGTCGTCCTCGCGGCAGTCGCCCGGATCGCCGTCCACCGCGCCGCAGTAGCCGAAGGTGGTGGGGTTGAGCAGGCCGCCGGCGCCCAGGGCGCGCAGCTGAGGCGGCAGGTCGTCGCCGCAGCGGCGGTCGAAGCCGTCGG
The DNA here is from genome assembly GCF_015356855.1 of Alloalcanivorax venustensis ISO4. GTDB lineage: Bacteria > Pseudomonadota > Gammaproteobacteria > Pseudomonadales > Alcanivoracaceae > Alloalcanivorax > Alloalcanivorax venustensis. The sequence continues at coordinate 37,467 of NZ_ARXR01000004.1, read as the reverse complement.
CGTGCACCAGGTGCTTGACCCGGAACTCTTCCACGAAACCCTGGCTGGCATCGCCGGCGCAACCCGCGCCTTCGGTACCCCAGTAGGCATCGTTGTCCTCGCCCCAGGCGCGAGCGTCGCCCTCGTTGGCGGTGACCAGATAGGTGTCGCCGCCGGCGCTGTAGGCGTGGATGGCGTCCGGCAAGTAAAGACCGACCACGCCGTCGAAGGTGCGGATGTTGATCACGCCGTCGTCATCGCTGGCGTCGATGGCGTTGCCGTCCTGGCTGATGTCTTTGGTGCCGAGTGGTAGGAGAGGTTCGGTCACCGTGGCGCTGGCTATGTCCACTTTGGCGAGCGCGTTGTTTTCCTGTAGGACGACCCACGCTGTCGTACCATCGGCGTCCAAGGCGATGTATTCCGGCTCCAGGTCCTGGGCGGCGCTGGCGCCGGGCCCGTAGATTCGTACACCCTGGTCGCGCAGTTCGTCTTCCTGGCCGTTGAGGGCGGTGAAATCGGCGGTGGCGACCACCGGGTTCCGCGGGTCGCTGATGTCCACCACGCTCACCGAGCCTTCCGGATCCACGCTGTAGTCGTCGCTGGGCTCGCCTTCGTTGGCGGTCAGCACGTACTGACCGTCGGCGGTGAACGCGACCATGTCGGGCAGCGCGCCGACTTCGACAAAGCTGATCAGCTCCAGGGTTTCAGCGTCGTACAGTGCCATATAGCCGGCGTCGGTCTTGACCGGCGCCTGCACCGCGACCGCAACCAGACCGTCACGCACCGCCACGCTGTTTACTTCGGTGTTGGCGGCGATGTCCGAGGTGGTCAGGGTGTCCACCAGCGCCGGATTGGCCGGGTCGTTCATGCCCAGCACGTCGAGGGCGCCTTTCTGCGCGTTGACCACGAACAGGCGCCGGGTGCCGGCGTCGTAGGCGGGGATTTCCGCCGCGCTCTCATCGAACTGGCCGGTGCTGTAACGGCCCATGAAATTCAGTTTTACGCCGCTTACGGCGGGGGTGTCGGTGGACGGAACGGGATCGTTGTCGCTGTCGCCGCCGCAACCGGCGAGCATGGCGGCGGCAAGCGTGCCGGCGCCCAGGGCAAGCCAGAGTTTCATGTCAGCTCCTTGTCATTATCGGAAGGTCACCCTGGGTGTGTACCTTCCCGACATGACAGCGGCGTGACTTTAATGTGTCCCGTAGGCGGCGGCGATGGTGTCGCTGACCGCCTTGTAGTGGTCCAGCAGCTTGTCCAGGCCGCTGTGCTGCGTCAGCAAGGAGCCGAAATACCAGAGCGGGGTGATCAGCATCACCACCTGGCGCACCGGCGTGTCCGGGCGCAGTTCGCCGGCGCCGATCGCCAGCGTCACCGCATGGGCCACGTAGTCCTCGAAGTGGCGGGACATTTCGGAAATACCCGCCTGAATGCGCGGCGACAGCAGATGGTTCTCGAACCGGGCCCGCGCCGACAGGCTCCAGGGGTTGCGGCCCTTGGCGTCTTTGTTGAACTCGTAGAAGCGGCGTTCGCAGTCCTCGGCGGTGAGCCCGATGCGCTGACCCAGGGTCAGGCCGGGCTTGGCCCACACTTCCTGGAACTGCTCTTCCAGGCTGTCGAAGATCTCCTGGAACACCGCCTCGACAAGCGCGTTCTTGTTGCCGAAGTGGTAGTGCAGATTGGCCCGCGTGGTGTTCACCACCTCGGCGATGTCGCCGTAGCTGACATCGGCCAGGCCGCGCTGAATAAACAAATCGCGGGCCGCCTGTTTGATCCGCGTCTTCATCGGCGGCTGGCCCAATTGCGATTTTTTGTTCGGTCTGGCCAAGCGCCGGCTCCTCTCCTGTGCGTGTGGCAATTAATCTGGAAGTAAATAAAACCACTGTCAATGCTAATTGACGTGCAAGTCAGTATCTGGCTATGTTGCCCCTGACCCGGACGGCGCCTCGGCGTGTCGTACCCGCCCCAGAACAAGACGGACCCCGCTTCATGACCATTAAAAAGCTGCTCATTGCCAACCGCGGCGAAGTCGCCGTACGCATCGCCCGCGCCGCCGCCGACCTGGATATCGCCACCGTGGCGGTCTACCCCGCCGATGACGAACGGGCCCTGCACACCCGGGTGGCGGACCAGGCGGTGGCGCTGTCCGGCCAGGGCGTGGCCGCCTATCTGGACGGCGAGCAACTGGTGAAGGTGGCGCTGGAGCAGGGCTGCGACGCGGTGCATCCGGGTTACGGCTTTCTTAGCGAGAGCCGCGATTTCGCCGCCGCCTGCGCGGACGCCGGCCTGATCTTCGTCGGCCCGGACGCGGACACCCTGGCCCTGCTCGGCGACAAGGCCCGCGCCCGGGTGCTGGCGGAGGAGTGCCAGGTGCCGGTGGTGCCCGGCACCGGCGCCGACACCACCCTGGAGCAGGCAGAGGCATTCCGCGACGGCCTCGGTGACGGCGCCACCGTGATCGTCAAGGCGATCGCCGGCGGCGGCGGGCGCGGCATGCGCATCGTGGGCCCCGGCGACGATCTGGCCGAGGCGTTCAAGCGCTGCCAGGCGGAAGCCGGCGCCGCCTTCGGTAACGACGCCGTCTATGTGGAACGCTTTATCGACCGGGCCCGGCATATCGAAGTGCAGGTGCTCGGCGACGGCGGCGACGCGCCGGTCCACCTGTGGGAGCGCGAGTGCAGCCTGCAGCGGCGCAACCAGAAGCTGGTGGAGGTGGCGCCCAGCCCGACGCTCTCCGAGGACACCCGCCAGCAATTGCTGGACGCCGCCCTGCGACTGGCGGCGAAAGTCGGCTACCGCAGCCTGGGCACCTTCGAGTTTCTGGTGGACGCGGACGAAAGCCGCTTCGCCTTTATCGAAGCCAACCCCCGGTTGCAGGTGGAGCACACCGTCACCGAAGAGATCACCGGCGTGGACCTGGTGCAGGCGCAACTGAGAGTGGCCGGCGGCGCCTCCCTGGCGGACCTGGGCCTGACCCGCCCGCCGCAGCCGCTGGGCTTCGCCATGCAGCTGCGCGTTAATATGGAGACCATGGAAGCCAGCGGCGAGGCACGCCCCGCCGGCGGCACCCTGGCCACCTTCGAGCCGCCCACCGGCCCCGGCCTGCGCGTGGACACCTTCGGCTATCGGGGCTACCGCACCAGCCCCCACTACGACTCCCTGCTCGCCAAGCTGATCGTGCACGGCCGCGGTGACTACGCCACCACCGTGCGGCGCGGCTACCGGGCGCTGTGCCAGTTCCGTATCGAGGGCGTGGACACCAACATCGGCTTTCTGCAGAACCTGCTGCGCCGTGACGAGGTGACGGCGAACCACGTCTACACCCGCTTCGTCGACGATCACATGGCCGAACTGGTGGGCGAGGGGGAGCACCCGTCCCTGCATTTCGGCGCCGCCGAGGACACCGGCGCCGCCACCACCCGGGCGGCCGTTCAGGGGCCGGCGGACACCGAAGCGGTCACCACGCCGATGCAGGGCGTGGTGGTGGAGCTGATGGTCGATGAGGGCGACAGCGTCCGCGAAGGTCAGCCGGTGGCGTTCGTGGAAGCGATGAAGATGCAGCACCAGGTGGTGGCCGGCGTCAGCGGCACGGTGCGCCGGGTGGCGTTCGCGGTGGGCGACGCCGTCGGCGGCGGCGACCCCCTCTACTTTATCGAGCCCGGAGAGGTGGCCGGCGACGCCGACCAGGAAGCGGAAGAGATCGACCTGGACTACATCCGCCCGGATCTCGCCAAACTGCAGCGCCGTGACGCCCTGCTGCGCGATGAGCACCGCCCGGACGCGGTGGCCAAGCGCCGCAAGACCGGCCAGCGCACCGCCCGGGAGAACGTGGCGGCGATCTGCGACGCCGACAGCTTTATCGAATACGGCGGCTTCACCATCGCCGCCCAGCGCGCCCGCCGCTCACTGGACGACCTGATCCAGAACACCCCCGCCGACGGCCTGATCACCGGCATCGGCTCGGTGAACGGCGACCTGTTCGGCGAGGACAGGAGCCACTGCGCGGTGCTCGCCTACGACTACACCGTCCTGGCCGGCACCCAGGGCACCATGAACCACAAGAAGACCGACCGCATTCTGGAGATCGCCGAGCAGCAGAAACTGCCGGTGATCTTCTTCGCCGAGGGCGGCGGCGGCCGCCCCGGCGACACCGACAACGCCACCAAGGTGGCCGGCCTGGACGGCCCCAGCTTCCTGCAGTACGCGCGCCTCAGCGGCTTGGTGCCGCGCATCGCCGTGGTGTCCGGGCGCTGCTTCGCGGGCAACGCCGTGTTCGCCGGCTGCAGCGACCTGATGATCGCCACCGAGAACGCCTGCATCGGCATGGCCGGCCCGGCCATGATCGAAGGCGGCGGCCTGGGCTCTTTCAAGCCGGAAGAAGTGGGCCCGGTCTCGGTGCAGCGCGCCAACGGCGTGATCGATTGCGTGGTTAAGGACGAGGAAGAGGGCGCCGCCCTGGCCAAGAAGCTGATGGGCTATTTCCAGGGCGAGATCACCGACTGGACCTGCGAGGACCAGCGCTGGTTGCGCCGGGCGGTGCCGGAAAACCGCCTGCACGCCTACGACATGCGCCACCTGATTAACGTGTTCGCGGACACCGATTCCGTGGTCGAGCTGCGCCCGGATTTCGCCCCCGGCATGATCACCGCCTTCGTGCGCGTGGAGGGCCGGCCCCTGGGCCTGATCGCCAACGACCCGAAAGTGCTCGGCGGCGCCATCGACGCCGCCGGCGCCGACAAGGCGTCGCGCTTCATGCAGCTGTGCGACGCCTTCGGCGTGCCCATGGTCAGCTTCTGCGACACCCCGGGCTTCATGGTCGGCCCCGAGGAAGAAGAGACCGCCATGGTGCGCCACACTTGCCGCATGTTCGTCACCGCCGCCAGCCTCACCGTGCCGCTGTTCTCCCTGGTCACCCGCAAGGGCTACGGCCTGGGCGCCCAGGGCATGACCGGCGGCTCCTTCCACGCGCCGTTCTTCTGCGCCTCCTGGCCGAGCGGCGAATTCGGCGGCATGGGCCTGGAAGGGGCGGTGAACCTGGCCTACAAGAAAGAACTGGACGCCCAGGAGACCCCGGAGAAGCGTCAGGCGCTGTTCAACGAGCTGGTGGGCAAACTCTACGAGCGCGGCGAGGCCCTGAGCATGGCCGCCGCCCTGGAGATCGACACCGTCATCGACCCGGCCGACTCCCGCGCCTGGGTGCTGCGCGGCCTGCGCGCCGCCCCCGCCGGCGGCCGCGAACCCATCGCCGGCAAGCGCCGGCCGATGATCGACACGTGGTAGCTGCAAGCTACAAGCCTCAAGCTGCAAGCAGGCCGTGCTGGAGTAACGGCCGTGCCGCTGGCCGGGCGTCAGCAAGTTGCAAGTTGAAAGGTGAAGGCGGGGCGGCGGGCAAGGGCGATTCAGGATGCAGGATACAGGATACAACGCGGACGAGGTCTTAGAGTGCTGGCCGGCCGTGCGCCGCGCACGTTGCGCTTGCGCAATCCCAGCCTTGCGCAAAAGCAATAACCTGGGATCTCATTTAAGCCCTCCCTTGTATCCTGCATCCTGAACCCTGTATCGCCGCCACGGCACGGCCTCCCCGCAGGCACGGCCCCTTCAACTTTCAACTTGCTGCCGTCCTGGTTAGCAGCACGACCCCTCCGCCAGCACGGCCTGCTTGCAGCTTGAGGCTTGAAGCTTGCAGCCTGAGGCTTGCAGCCCGAGACTCACGCCTCTATAACAGCTACTCTGTCGCAAACCAATTGCCCTGTCGCAAACGAACTGAAGTCGGGAGAGTGCTTGTGTCTCAACTGGTGCCCGAGATAGACCCGGACGGTCTGCTCGAATACTCCGTGGTGTTCACGGACCGGTCGCTGAATCATATGTCCCAGGCGTTTCAGCAGGTGATGCGGGATATTTCCGCCACCCTGAAACAGGCCTACCACGCCGAGGCCGTGGCGGTGGTGCCCGGCGGCGGTACCTACGGTATGGAAGCGGTGGCGCGTCAGTTCGCCACCGGCAAGAAATGCCTGGTGATCCGCAACGGTTGGTTCAGCTACCGCTGGAGCCAGATTTTCGAGATGGGCTCGATCCCCGCCGCCGAGACCGTGCTAAAGGCGCGTCAGGTGGAGGGCGAGGGCGAGCCCGCACCGTTCGCGCCGGCGCCCATCGAGGACGTGGTGGCGGCGATCCGCGCCGAGAAGCCGGACCTGGTGTTCGCGCCCCATGTGGAGACCGCCGCCGGCCTGTTGCTGCCGAACGACTATCTGGAAGCCGTGGCCGAAGCGGTGCACGAGGTGGGCGGTTTGTTCGTGCTCGACTGCATAGCCTCCGGCGCCCTGTGGGTCGACATGAAAGCGCGCGGTGTGGACGTGCTGATCAGCGCGCCGCAGAAGGGCTGGAGCTCATCGCCCTGCGCCGCCCTGGTGATGCTGGGCGAAGAGGCCCTGCGCCGGCTGGACGACACCCAGAGCACCAGCTTCGCCGCCGACCTGAAGCGCTGGCTGGGCATCATGCGCGCCTACGAGGACGGCGGCCACGCCTACCACGCCACCCTGCCCACCGATGGCCTGGCGCGCTTCCGTGACATCATGGAAGAGACCCGCGCCCAGGGCTTCCCGGTGGTTCAGGCCCTGCAGGAAGAGCTCGGCGGCCGGGTGCGGGCGCTGTTCACCCGCTATGGCATTCAGAGCGTGGCGGCCACCGGCTTCCAGGCGCCCGGCGTGGTGGTCTGCTACACCGGCGACGACGGCCTGCACAACGCCAAGAAGTTTATCGGTGAAGGGCTGCAGACCGCCGCCGGCGTGCCGCTGATGTGCGACGAGCCGGACGACTTCAAGACCTTCCGCGTGGGCCTGTTCGGGCTCGACAAGCTCAACAACATCGAGCGCACCGTGGAAAACCTGGAGCAGGCGCTGGCGAAAATCCTCGGCTGAGGGCCGCCGCCGGTTCCGCTTTCCGCCCCCGCCGTTCGCGCGGGGGCGATTTGATCTTGTTTTAAGAACCCCACCCCGTTTCACCCCTCTAAAGTGACAGACAACAGGGTCGACTTTGTTTACTCTTTTGCGCTGCCCGCAATGTGCTCATAAATATTGCGCAGTGCAAAACCGTTGCCCCTAAAGACCGTTCTGAAGTAGAGGACTGAACCATGATCCGTGCCATCCTGATTACCGCCTTGCTGGCTTTCGGCGCCATCGCCTGGGCCGCCGGCGACGAAAACGCCATTGAAGGTATCTGGGAAACCGATACCGGCGGCTATGTGCAGATTCATAAAGAGGGCGACGCCTGGGTGGGCACCGTGGTGGGCTCGCGCAGCGGCGAAGCCCGCTACGACACCGAGAACCCGGACGAGAAGCTGCGCGGCCGCCGGTTGCTCGGCGTGACCGTGCTCAAGGGGCTGGAGTACGCCGGCGACAACGAGTGGGAAGACGGCAGCATCTATTCCCCGGACAACGGCAAAACCTACAGCGCCCGCGCCACCCTGACCGACGAGAACACCCTGGAAGCGCGCGGTTATCTGGGCATCAGCCTGCTGGGCCGCAGCCAGACCTGGCAGCGGGTGGACCGCGACGCCCCCAACCTGCATACCGACCTGCTGAAATAACCGCTCAGTCGGTGCCGCCCGCCCGTTGCAGCTCGCCGTCCACGAAGTGCGCGACCATGTCCCCCAGGCCGCGCACCAGGTCGTCGAAGGTGACGGTGGGGTTGGGCTCGGTGAGATAGCGAATCACCGTGAACACCCCACCGTTGATCATAATGAAGCCCATCGCCGGCAGGTTGCCCAGCCGCACCAGCTGCGGATGGTGCATCACGTACTTCATCAGCAAATCCATCAGCAGCCGGTTGATCGGCTCGATCTGATCGCGCGGCGCGAAGTAGGCGGCGTAGCTCATATAGCGCAGGTAACGGCCGTCGTCGCGCTCCAGTAAGTCACGGAACCGATAGAGCAGCTCCGCCACCAGCTCGCGGATGTCCATGCGCACCAGCGTGGGGATCAGCGGCCGCACCATGCCCACCACCTCCCGGACCATGTGCTCGTGCATGGCATCGAACACTTCTTCCTTGTTGGCGAAATACTCATAGAGCGACCCCACGCTGACCCCGGCGATATCGGCGATATGCCGGGTGGTGGTGTTTTCCACGCCGTTGCGGGCGAGCGAGATAAAGCCGGCTTCGACGATGGCGCCGACGGTGGCGTGGGCGCGCGGCTGCTGGGGTTTACGAGGCATATCCGAGTTGAATCCGAACAATTAGTCGGACTAAGTTGCCATTAATCAATGTCACGGTCAATTCGGCGAGGTTCGCCCTGATGCTCAGCAGCAAAGTGTTTACCAGTAACAAGCTCTCCAAAGGCAGCCGCGCCGTGGTTACCGGCGCCGGCAGCGGCATCGGCCGGGCGTTCGCGCTGGAGCTGGCGCGCCGCGGCGGCCGGGTGGTGTGCAGCGACCTTAACCCGGCCACCGCCACGGCCACCGCCGAGGCGATCCAGGAGCAGGGCGGCCACGCCCTGGCCGTGCCCTGCGACGTATCCGTGCTGGAACAGGTGGAAGCCCTGGCGGACCAGGCCCGGGAATGGTTCGGCGAAGAGCCCACCCTGGTGATCAATAACGCCGGCGTCGGCGCCGGCGGCAAGCCGGTGGGCGAGATCTCCATGGACGACTGGCACTGGGTGATGGGCGTCAATATGTGGGGCGTGGTGCACGGCTGCCACGTGTTCACCCCGCGCCTGCGCGCCGGCGGTGGCGGCGGCATCATCAATGTGTGCTCCACCGCCAGCTTCGCCGCCGCGCCCAGCATGGGCCCCTACAACGCCAGCAAGGCGGCGGTGCTGGCGCTGTCCGAAACGCTGGCGGCGGAAACCGCCGGCGCCGGCATCACCGTCACGGCGCTGTGCCCCACGGTGGTGAAGACCAATATTTTCCGCGACGGCCGCATCGACGATTCGGTGACGCCGCTGATGAACAAATGGGTGTCGCTCACCGGCGTGTCCGCCGAGGGCGTCGCCGCGACCACCCTGAAAGCCCTGGATAAGGGCCGTCTTTATGTGCTGCCGCAGGTGGACGCCCGCCTGATCTGGCGCGCCAAACGCTATCTGCCCGCCACCTACGCGCGCGGAGCCGGCCTGCTGAGCCGCTTCACGCTGGCCAAACCCTGAACCCCGTTCCGTACCGGAAGGAGACACGCATGGCTTCCATCGATCTCGAAAAAATGCTCGCCAAAGTCAAAGCCAGCCAGTGGGCCCTGGCGGACATCGACTGGGACGCTCCCGGCGCCGACAGGATCACCGCCGAGCAGTGGCCCAAGCTGAAAGCCTTCATGGCCGATCTGATGTGGATCGAGCACGTCGGCGCGCGCGGGTTCGCGGCCATGGCCAAGAAAGCGCCCAACGACACGCTCAAGGAAATCTACACCTACTTCCACGCCGAGGAGCAGCGCCACGCCAACGCGGAAATGGCGCTGATGAAGCGCTGGGGCATGCTCGACGGCGACAACATTCCCGAGCCCAACAAGAACCTGAAGCTGGTGATCCAGTGGCTGGACCGCTACAGCGACGACATGCCCCTGGAAGTGCTGGGCTCGGTGATTCCGATGCTGGAGATCGCCCTGGACGGCGCGCTCTGCACCTTCCTGCTGGAAACCGTGGACGACCCGGTGTGCCACCAGGCGTTCGCCAAGATCAACGACGACGAATCCCGCCACCTGGGCGTGGGATTCCACGTGCTGGAAATGCAGGGCCACGGTCCGCTCTACCTGAAGACCCTGAAAGCGCTGGGCACCATCGCCGACCCGCGTTTGATTCTTGGCGTCGCCTCCTATGTGCCGCTGCTCAACCGCATGCGCGACAACATCATCGAGATGGGCCTCGGCGAAGAGCGCCTCTACGCGGCGATGAGAAAGTTCGAGCGCATCGGCGGCCGCACCCAGGAAGGGCGCAACAACCCCTGGTACCAGATCATCAGCCGCCACGGCCGGATGGTGGTGAACCGCCGCAACCGCATGTACCACGCGCCGGTGGACGCCATGGTCAAGCTCACCGACCGCGTGCCGGAATGGGTGATGCCGTCCCGCGTGCCGACCTGGGTGAAGGGCATTACCTACAAACCAACAGCGTAACGGCCCGGAATTTCCCGGTACTACGGCAGCAAGATTGTGCGAGCTTGCTTGCAAGCGAAAGGCCGGCAACGCCGGCCGGCAAAGGTTGCCCCGCAGGATTCCAGAGAGGCTGTTTGTGCTGCCGTTAGGAAAGTCTCTGGGATCCCGCCGGGAGCTTCGCTCCCTTTCGCGGGCAAGGCCCGCTCCCACAGGGCCCGCTCCCACAAAGCCTGTTCCTACATCCGCTTGCCAAGCGATGACCCTTTCAATCCGATCTTTCAGCCAGTGAATTCCTATGAATGACGACACCCCCAACAGCAACGAAAGCCGTGTGGCGGACCAGCCTGAAGTGAAGGCGCAAGACAACGCGGCTAACAACGGCGCCGCTAAGAACGCCGCCGCCAAAGCGCCGCGCAAGAAAGCGGCGGCGAAGAAGGCCACCGCGAAGAAGGCGACAGCTAAAAAGGCGACGGCCAAGAAAGCCGCCGCCAGAAAAGCCCCGGCTAAAAAGGCCACCGTGAAAAAAGCGGCGCCCAAAAAAGCCGCCGCCAAGCGCCAGGCGAAGCCGGCCTCGGTGGTGATCGTGGGCGCCGGCTTTGCCGGGCTGGGCATGGCGATCCGGCTGAAGCAGGCGGGGGTCAATGATTTCGTGATTCTGGAACGGGGCGACCGCGTCGGCGGCACCTGGCGGGACAACACCTACCCGGGCGCCGCCTGCGACATTCCCTCCAATCTGTACTCCTATTCGTTCGCGCCCAACCCGGAGTGGTCGCGCAGCTTCTCCGGCAGCAACGAGATTCTCGATTACATCCACTATCTGGTGGACGAATTCGATCTGGAAAAACACATTCGCTTCAACTGCAACGTCACCGATCTGTCGTTCCAGGAGAAAGCCGGCCTGTGGGAAGCCACGCTGGAAAAAGGCGAGGTGGTGCGCGGCCGCACCGCGGTGATGGCCCAGGGGCCGTTGTCCAACGCCAGCTTTCCGAACATCGAAGGCCTGGAGGAGTTCGAGGGCAAGAAGATTCACAGCGCGCGCTGGGACCACGACTACGACTTCACCGGAAAGCGCGTGGCGGTGATCGGTACCGGCGCCAGCGGCATTCAAATTGTTCCGGAGCTGGTAAAAACCGTGGGCAAGTTGAAAGTGTTCCAGCGCACGCCGGGCTGGGTGGTGCCGCGTCCGGATTTCAAAACGCCGGACTGGCACAAGAAGTTGTTCAAGAAAGTACCCGCCAGCCAAAAGGCGGTGCGCCAGGCGCTGTTCTGGACCCACGAAACCATGGCCATGGCAGTGATCTGGAACTCGCCGCTGACCCGCGTGGCCGAGCGTCTCAGTCTGGCGCACCTGCATAACCAGGTGGAAGACGACTGGATGCGCCGGCAGCTGACCCCGGACTTCCGCATCGGCTGCAAACGGGTGCTGGTCTCCAACGACTATTACCCGGCCCTGCAGAAAGACAACGCCGAACTGATTACCTGGCCGATCGCGCGGCTGGCGCCAAACGGCATCCGCACCTCGGACGGCGTCGAGCACCAGCTGGATTGCATCGTGTTCGCCACCGGCTTCGACGTCAGCAAGAGCGGCACGCCTTTCCCGGTCAAGGGTCTGGACGGCCGCCGGCTGGACGAGGAATGGCAGGGCGGCGCCCAGGCCTACAAGAGTATTAACGTGGCCGGCTACCCGAATCTGTTCCTCACCTTCGGCCCCAACTCCGGCCCGGGCCATAACTCGGCGCTGGTGTATATGGAGTCCCAGCTCGACTATGCGGTGAAGGGCATTCTGCGCATCCTCGACGGCAATCTGAAAATGCTGGATGTGAAGGAAGACGTGCAGCAGCGTCATAACCAGCGCCTGCAAAAGCGCCTCGCCAAAACCAACTGGAACTCCGGCTGCAAGAGCTGGTACCTCACCGAGGACGGCTTCAACGCCACCATGTTTCCGGGCTTCGCCACCCAGTACCAAAGGCAGATGGCGCAGTTCGAGGAGCAGGACTATCAGCTGGTGCCTGCCTGAAGGGAGGATCGCGCCAGCGGATTGGCCGTAGCGACGACGGAACGGCCCACTCTGCACTTTCGGTGACGGGCGGGCGAAGGCATTATTGCCCCCCAGGAAAAGATGCCATTGAGCAATGTAAGCCTGGCCGCCCGGCAGCCGCGCAAAGCGCGCTGGCGGCGGACCGGCGCTGGAGGTAGTAATGTCCAATAACCATTTCGACGTGCTGATTATCGGCGCCGGTTTGTCCGGGGTGGGCGCGGCGTGTCACCTGAGCCGTCAGTCCCCGGATCGCAGTTTCGCCCTGATCGAGCGCCGCAAGCGCATCGGCGGCACCTGGGACCTGTTCCGTTATCCCGGTATCCGTTCGGATTCCGACATGTACACCCTGGGCTATAACTTCCGCCCCTGGACCGAACCCAAGGTGCTCGCCGACGGCCCGTCGATCCGTGAATACATCGCCGACACCGCCGCCGAATACAACATCGACGACAAGATCTATTTCGAGCGCCGCATGGTCGACGCGGACTTCTCCACCCGCGACGGTCAATGGACCGTGCGCGTGGAAAACGAAGGCAGCGGTGAAAGCGAAATCTTCACCTGCCAGTTCCTGCTCTGCTGCACCGGTTACTACAACTATGACGCCGGCTACACGCCGGACTTCCCCGGCGCCGATCAGTTCAAAGGGCGCCTGGTGCATCCCCAGCAGTGGCCGGAGGATCTGGATTACAGCGGCAAGAAAGTGGTGGTGATCGGCAGTGGCGCCACCGCGGTGACCCTGGTGCCGGCCATGGCCAAGGACGCCGAGCATGTCACCATGCTGCAGCGCTCGCCGACCTACATCGCCACCGTGCCGGAGCGCGACGAACTGTCGGTGAAGCTGCGCCGCTTCCTGCCGGAAATGGTGGTCTACCGCATGGCGCGGGCCCGTAACATCGGCCTGCAGCGTCTGGTCTACCGGCTGTCCAAGCAGCGCCCGGGCCTGGTGCGCCGCGCCCTGCTGGCCGCCGCCCGCCGTCAGCTCGGCGACGACATCGACATGAAGCACTTCCGGCCCAGCTACAACCCCTGGGACGAGCGCCTGTGCGCGGTGCCCAACGGCGACCTGTTCAAGGTGCTGCGCCGTGGTGAAGCGTCCATCGTCACCGATCATATTGATACCTTCACCGAGAACGGCATCCGCCTGAAGTCCGGCGAAGAGCTGGACGCGGACATCATCATCACCGCCACCGGCCTGGACCTGCAGCTGCTGGGCGGCGCCGAGCTGTCGGTGGACGGCGAGACCCGCGAGCCCCGCGACGTGCTGGTGTACAAAGGCGTGATGCTGCGCGACGTGCCCAACATGGCCATGGTGTTCGGTTACACCAACGCCTCCTGGACGCTGAAAGCGGACATCGCCGCCGAGTACGTGTGCCGGCTGCTCAACTATATGTCCCGCAAGGGGCTGCAGCAGGTCACCCCGAAGGACCACGACGGCAGCGACACCGACAAGACCTTCCTGGACCTGCAGTCCGGCTATGTGCAGCGCGCCGCCCACCGGCTGCCGCGCCAGGGCGACAAGGCCCCCTGGAAGGTACTCAGCAACTACCTCTACGATCTGCCGCGCCTGCGCTATGGCCGGCTTAACGATGACGCCCTGGAGTTCGTCAAGGCGGAAGGCGGTAAACGCCGTCGCCTGGGCGTGTCACGCGGCTGACACCGACGCGGTCCGGCATCGTTCAGCGCCCGCCTTTCGGCGGGCGTTGTCGTTCGCGGGCGCTGTCATTTAGTTGTCACGGTAATTGTCGCCGGAAAAATTCATAATCGGGCTCCCCATTAGAACCGCCAACATCGGAGCCCTCCATGAGCAAAGCCGCGACATCCGCTTCGGATTTGCCGGGACGCCTCGCCGGCGCCGCCTGCGATCAGGACGAAACCGTACTTTCCGTGCTTGAAGGTCAGACCAGCCTGACCCCGGAGCAGGTGCACCAGGTGCGCGTGGCCGTGAAGCGGCTGCGGGCGATCTGGCGGGTGATGGCCGGTGTGGTCGACAAGAAGACCGCGCGTCGGCAGGACAAAGCCCTGCGCATGGCGGCACGGGCCCTGGCCGGCGCCCGCGATACGCAGGTGATGGGCGAAACTCTGGAGAGTTTGCGCAAAGGCGCCCGCGACTACGAAAGCGAGGCCATCGACGCGGTGCGCGCCCAGGCCCTGGCAGCCGAGCAGGAACTGGCGTCGCCGGCGATGCCGGAAGGTCTGGAAGGCGTGTTCCGCGCCGACCTCTACCTGTGGCGCAACCTGAACATCGAAGCGGATAATGCGGAGCTGATCAAAAAAGGCTTCGGCCGGCTCTATGCCGAAGGCCGGCAGCAGGGGCTGGAAGCGGTGGTGGAGAACCAGCCGGAGCTTTGGCACCGGTTCCGCAAGCGGGTTAAGTATCAGCTCTATCAACTGGAACCGCTGGAAAGCAGCCTGGACGACTCCGCCCTTTCACTGAAGGAGTTCCGCAAGCTGGGCAAGTTGCTCGGCGAGCTGCACGACCTGCATGTGCTCGACGAGCATCTGCGCAAGCGCAAAAAAGACAGCGAGGATAAAGAACCCTTCGTGATCGTGCACCAGCTGATCGCCCGGCTGGAGGCGGACCGGGTGGCGGAATGCCGCAAGCGCACCCGCCGCTGCTACAGCCTCAAGCCCAAGGCGTTCCGCAAAGCCCTGGCCGGCGCGGCCGGCGCCGCCTGAGCGGGTTTCAGTCCCGCTCTTCGTCGCCGTCCTCGTCCTCTTCCGGTTCCAGGTTGGGCTCGAAGGCCCGTTTCGCATCCGGCAGGGCGACCGTGTCGCCCACCGCGATGCCCCGGTGTTCGGTGAGTCGCTTACCGGTTTCCGGGTCGATCAGGGCCACCACGTCCCCGTAGCTGGTGCCGTCGGTGTAGGCGTCCACCCGCACCCGCGCCACCAGGCCCTGGAAACGGGCCGACAGCACGCTGCCCTTGTGCGGCGTGGCGTCGATGTTCGGGTCCTTCGCGTAGTACTCGGCGACGCTCTGGTCGCCGGGTGAATCCCATTCGATGGCTCTCATTCAGTACGCTCCATGTGTGTGACGCTTCACCGGACAGAGTGCGCCGCGTCGCCGGCTTCGACAACACAGGGGCGCGCTGCAAACGCAAACTCCTGTAAAGAGCGCCGGTTCAGGCGACGGTATCCAACTCCGGGTAGTGGCGGAAGATGCCGCTCTCGTTGAACGGCTGGCGTCGATCCGACTGCAGATACGCCTGGATGCCCGGCCGTGCCGCGACCCGTTCAACCAGCGTCAGCGTTCTGGGAATGCGCGCCCTGTGCGTGTTCATGGTTCTCGGAAACGCGTACTGCAGACCGCGAATGACCTGAAACAGCGACAGGTCCGCGTAGCAGTGCTCGCCACCAGCCAGATACTCCGGCCCGGCCGGGTTCAGTTCCAGAACCCGCTCGAAATAATCGAGAAAGCGTGGCAGCCGCTGTTGGTGGAAGGCAACCGCCCGGCGGCGCGCTTCCGCTTCCTGTTGGTGGTAATACAGCGACGGCCCGATCGGGTGATGAATGTCGTGGATCTCCGCCACCCAGTCACTCACGGTCAGTTGCAGACCGTGGATCCAGTAGCGCGCCGGCTCGTTGTCGGGCACCAGGGCCAGGGGCGGGCCGAGGAACTGGAGAATATTCGCCACATGGGAAATCACCAGATTGCCGGCTTTCAGAAAGGGCGGCGCGAACGGCGGGCGCGGGGTGGCGTCACCGTTGAGGTAGCTGTCGATGGCGGGCAGGCCGAGGCCGTCGCGGGCGTCGCCCAGCCCCACATCGAGATAGGGCGCGCCGGCATCTTCCAGGGCGAGTCGGACGAACTCGCCGCGTCCTTGAATGCCGGGCCAGTAGAAGAGTTCATAGCGCATGGTTTTCCTCCCAGCGCGGCCCGGATGGGCTCGTTGCTGGAACGGTAGGGCAAACCGCGGGCGCTGACAAATGAAATACCGGGGGTCCGTCCCGCCGTCGCTAGCGCCGGGGCGTGGACACCACCGGCATGGCCTCGCAGGGTTCGGCCCATTTCGCATCGGCGGTGAACAGGGTGTCGGTGACCTGGTGCGGGTAGACCGCCGACACCGCGCTGGTCAGGCGCTCGCGCAGGGTGTCCAGCTGCGGCAGCCCGGTGAGCGGAAAATCCGCCGGCAGCACCACATGGATCATCACATACAGCTGGCGGCCCGGGCGCACCATGCGCACCTGACACTGGCGCACGGGCAGGTCGGCCAGCGCCGCGTCGATGGCGGCCAGCACCGGGCGGCGCAGCTCGCGGGGCGGTGCCCGGTTGAGCAGCTCCATGATCGCGCCCTTGGCCATGCGGATGGGCACGCTCAGGCAGAACAGCACCACCGCGATCACCAGCACCGAATCCACGTAGGGCACGATGTCGTCGCGATCGAAGAAGCGCGCCACCGGGATCATGCAGAAGGTGAGCAGCACGCCGGAGGAGATCAGCGCATTCACCAGCCAGTTCTCGAAATCGGCGCGCATTAGCGGGCTGTCCACGTGCCGGCGGCTGCGGTGCAGCGCCCAGGCGGTCAGCGAGCAGGCCAGGGTGGCGAACACGGCGTAGCCGATGGCCGGGCCGGCGACGATTTCGCGGCCGCCGGCGAGCAGCGCCAGCACCGCGTCGACCAGCGCGAACAGCGCCACGCCGAGAATCAGCAGGCCCTTGCCGGCGTTCACCAGGGATTCGAAGTAGCCGTAGCCGAATGGGAATTTGCGGTCGTCGGGCTGGGCCGCCAGCACGCTGATGCGCACCGTCACCAGGGCGACCAGAAAGTAGATGAGATTGAACAGGCCATCCAGAAGGATGGCCTTGGACTGGGTCAGGGACGCGGCGGTGACCGCGGCGGCGCCCACGACCAGGGACATCACCACGGAAAGAATCAGTGCGCCGCGCTCGCTTTTCATGGCCCGCTCCGGTTGCCGTTAAAAAGCGCAGTCTAGCGCAAATCCCGGCGCGCGGAACGGCACCATGGTTACCGAGGGTTTCAACCCTGGTCGGAGAAATCCTTGTAGGCGTCCATGGCCTTGCGGGTCAGCACCGGGCCCGCCGCCCGGGTAACCAGACGGCGGGCGTTGGGGCTGGCGGCCAGCAGGATGCCGGCGGCCAGCGCACCGACCACCACCGTGCCGGTGTGCTCCCGGGTCCATTGCGCGGCGCGGTCGCCCACCAGGGGCCGGAGATTGTCCTCAATGCGCTCGTCCTGGCGCGAGAGCTCGCGGCTGTCCTTGCCGCTGGATCCGGATTTGTGAGTGGTACGTTGCACCACCATCACGAGCAGCACCGCCATGACCAGCAGGCCGAGGCCGGTGAACAGGGACGCCAGGGGCGCGCCCAGGGGCGGCGCCATGGCGAACCAGGCGGCGGCCGCCAGGCAAAGCAGGGCCGCGAAGCCGGTGAGCATGGCCAGCCAGACCAGCGCGTTAAGGCTGAACAGGCTGGACAGGGGGCCGCGTATATTCATCGATCAGCGGCTGATCAGTTTGCCGATCAGCAGGCCCACGCCGAACGCGCTGAGCACGCTGGTGAAGGGGCGCTCCTTGATGTGCGAACCCACTTGCTCGGCCTGGCCTTCGGCCTGACGGCGCACCTGGTCGAACTGATCGCGGGCGTGTTCCACGCCGGCCTGGGCGCGTTGCTGGGAGTTGCGTTTAAACGCTTCGGTAAGCGCGCCCAGATCGCGGCGCAGCTGGTCCATGTCCTTCTTGAGAGCTTCGGTTTCCGGCGATTGACTCATTACAACCTCCTGTTGCGATGAAGAATCCGTAAGTGGAATTCGAGCATAGAGGATGAACAGAGCCTCTGCCTACGGACACATGCAAAAGATTGATAAAGCGCCGGATAAAAGCTCAGAGGTTACGGATCACCTCGTCGGTGAATTCGGAGGTGGAGGCCTTGCCGCCCAGGTCCGGCGTGGTGACCTTGCCTTCGCCCACCACGAAGCGAATCGCCTTGCGCATCCGTTCCGCGTCTTCGTTGCGTTCCAGGTATTCCAGCATCATCGCCGCGCCCAGCATCAGGGCGGTGGGGTTGGCGATGTTCTGCCCGGCGATGTCCGGCGCGCTGCCGTGCACCGCTTCGAAGATGCCCTTGTGTTCGCCCACGTTGGCGCCGGGCGCCAGGCCCAGGCCGCCGGTGAGGCCGGCGCACAGGTCGGAGAGGATGTCGCCGAACAGATTGGTGGTGACGATCACGTCGAAACGGTGCGGGTTCATCACCAGCTGCATGGCGCAGTTGTCGACGATCATCTCCTCGTGCTCGATGTCGTCGTACTCCTTGGCGATGGAGCGCGCCACGTCCAGGAACAGGCCGGAGGTGGACTTCATGATGTTGGCCTTGTGCACCACCGTCACTTTGCGGCGGTTGAGCCGGCGGGCCGCTTCATAGGCGAAGCGCATCAGCCGCTTGGACTCCTTGCGGGTGATCACGCTGCGCAGCTCGGCGCGCTCGCCGTCGTCGCTGACGGTCTGGCCTTCGCCGGAGTAAATCCCTTCGATGTTTTCGCGGATGGTGACGATGTCCACGTTGTCGTAGCGCGAGCGCACGCCGGGAATGGACAGCGCCGGGCGCAGATTGGCGAACAGATCGAAGTGCTTGCGCAGGGTCACGTTCACCGAGCGGAAGCCCTTGCCCACCGGTGTGGTGATCGGGCCTTTCAGCGCCACCGGGTTCTTTTCAATCAGATCCAGGGTTTCCTGGGGCACCAGGTCCTCGCCCTTGTCCAGGGCGGTTTGCCCGGCGATCGCGTAGTCATAGGTGAGGCCGCAATCGAGCGCGTCGAGAACACGGATGGTGGCGCTCATGATGTCCGGGCCGATGCCGTCGCCGGGGATGACTGTAACGCGTGTTGCCGCCATGGGAACTCCTGATTGCCGGTTTTCGGGACGCTATTCAAGCAAGCGTGCGGGGGCGCCGCAAGCGACCTTAGTCTATACGAACAGGGCCGCTTCTGTGCAGGCGTGGCCCCAGGGATACAAGGACCGTGCCACGCTCAGTGGGTCGTCGGCGGGTGCCCGGCGAACTGGCGCGCGGTGTCGAGAAACTGGCTCAGCACCACGCCCGGCGGGCCTTTGCCGCGCGCCAGCAGCAGCGGCAGGGTGGCGGGCGCCGGCCGCCCGTGAACCGTCAGGGGGCGCAGCAGTGCCCCATATTGATCGTCGGTGTCCGGGTCGCAGGGCACGATCGCCACGCCCAGGCCCGCCGACGGCAGGATAAAGGGCTCCGCGGCGAGCAGTTCCAGGGCCACGGTGCGCAGCGTCAGCAGCGGGTGCCGGGGCGGCAGTATCACGCACAGCGGCTCCTCGGTGAGCGCCTCCCAGGGCAGCGCTGCCGGGCTCTGCGCGGAATGCACGAAGCCGATGTCCAGCCGGCCGGCCTCCAGTTCGTGTAACTGGGCACCGTCCGAGGCCTCGCGAATGTTCAGGGCGATACGCGGGAACAGCGCGCGGAAGGCGCTGAGAATGCGGGGCACCAGCGGCGGCAAGGGCGCCGCGGGCACGCCGATGCGCAACTGGCCGTTGGCGGGCAGGCGCGTGCGCGGCGCGCGGCTGGCTTCCTGGCTGGCGAGCAGCGCCCGGGCGCTGATCACCAGGGCGTCGCCGGCGCCGGTCAGGCTCACCGTCGTGGCGTTAACGATCAGCAGGGGCGCGCCCATGTCGCGCTCCAGCTCCCGCACGCTCTCCTTCAACAACATGGGATGGCGACCCAGGCGTTGGGCGGCGCGGGCGAAATCACCTTCCTCGGCGACGGTAAGAAAGTCCCTGAGGTCCTCGCTGCGGATCCGGTCCATAGCATTCACCGGCGGGTTGTTTTTTTACCACAGTACCCCTGTTGGCGGCGGACGCCATAGTGTTGTCACCGTTCAGTGTTATAGCCGGTGCAAATGAGGTAACCAGGGGTAACGTTCGCGCCCATGGAATGGCATGCTAATAGACCTTTCCATCCGCTGGGGAAACGAACGCATGTGGTTATACGTACTGGCGATCAGTGGCGGCGCTGCCCTGGGCGCCAATGCCCGCTGGCTGCTGGGGCTGTGGCTGAACGCCTTGTTTCCGGCGCTGCCGCTGGGCACGCTGGCGGCCAACCTGCTGGGCGGCTGGCTGATCGGCTTGGCGTTGGGGGTGTTCGCCTGGCTGCCGGCGCTGGCGCCGGAGTGGCGGCTGTTCCTGGTGACCGGGTTTCTCGGCGCGCTGACCACGTTCTCCACCTTTTCGGCGGAGATGTTCGAGCATCTGCAAAGCGGCCGCTGGGCGGTGGCGCTGGCCGGCATCGCCGTGCACGTGGCCGGCTCCCTGGCGATGACCGGCCTGGGCTTCGCCATGGTGGCGCTGGTGCGCGACCGGCTGTAGCCCCTGATTAGGCCTAGAGGCGCACCGCCTGCGGCGTCTCGCCGCGCAGTTTGATCACGTCCGCCCGCGGCGGCGCGCCGAACAGGCGGCTGTATTCGCGGCTGAAATGGGACGGACTTTCATACCCCACCCGGAAGCTGGCGGTGGCCGCTTCCAGCCCCTCGCTCAGCATCAGGCGCCGGGCTTCGTGCAGGCGCAGCTTCTTCTGGAACTGCAGCGGCGACATGCGCGTCACCTGCTTGAAACTGTGGAACAGGGACGACTCGCTCATGTTCGCCTGTTCCGCCAGCTCGCGGATGCGCAGCGGCTCGGTGAAGCGATCCTTGAGCACGGCGATCACTTTGGAAATACGGTGCGCCTGGCTGTCCGCCGACGCGAAGCGGCGCATTCTCGGTCCGGTCTCGCCGATCAACGCCCGATAGATAATCTCGCGGCGCGCCAGCGGCGCCAGGATGCGCGCATCCGCGGGGCTGTCCAGCAGCGACACCAGGCGGGTGACCGCCTCCACCATGCCTTTTTCCGCCTGGGTGCGGCACAGACCGCAGGAGATATCGGGGCACTCTTCTTCCGGTTCGCTGAGATCGTCGCCCAGCTCGATGATCAGATCGGTGACTTCCTGAGGGTCCACCGACAGCTTGACGCCCAGATAGGGTTTGTCCGGGCTCGCCTGGGTGACCTGGCCGAGCACCGGCAGATGCACCGACGACACCAGACAACTCAGCGGGCCGTAGACGATCTCCTTGTCGCCCAGCCAGACGGTCTTGCCGCCCTGGGCGATCAGGCACAGGGAAGGCTCGTACACCGACGACACACAGGTGGTGGGGGTGTCCGAGCGGATAAGTTCCAGGCCCTCGATGGGGGTGGGCTGCAGGCCGTCCAGCGGCGCCCAGGGCAGAATCTTGCGAGACACAATCTCGCCGAGACGTCGCAGTTCCTCGGCGGCTTCGTTTTCCATGCTCGCGATCGAAGTGCTTGCCTTCACGTCGTAACCCTCCCGAATTGGCTTGCGGCTCAGTATACGCCCGGCGGCGGCCCCGGAAAGCGACTCCGACACGGGCTGCAGTTTTGGGCAAGCACCCTGCAGGATCGCGCAACCCGTGGAAGGAATACGCAGATAACAGTTTCGTGAACCTTTCCCTGCTTAACAGAATCGGGCAAGCACGCGGCAGGAATACGCTACCGCCGTCCGATGCCCTCTCCCTAAAGTAGCGCTTCATCGTCGCCATAGACGAAAGCATTCATTTTTTTAATTGACCTAAGGAGCCTCTGGGCAACTCCCTTGCGTGCTCTGGCTTTCAGGCGAGTCCGCCGTCAAGGCGCGATTTTGAAGTCGTGCTGACGGCCCGACGAAAAAGCGCAACGCTGAGGGCGGGCTCGCCTGAAAGCCCCGAAGGGCGCGTCCTGAAGCGAACATCTGCTGCGTTGTGCTTCTTGCCAAGGGCTGCGGCCATTGGCGGCGAACCACGCCTTGCATCTGCTCGCTTCAGGACGCGCAGAGCACGCAAGGGAGTTGCCCAGAGGCTCCCGACTTGAGGAATTACCGTCCTGTCGAGTTCGGGTCGACCCGTTCGATTAGTGCCAAGGCCAGGCCGCGAGGCGGACCCTTGTTCAGTGTGGCCGTTATGACATGTGGCCTTTTATTACATGTGGAGAGAAACGACATGGATATTTTTAACGGTGAGTCCGCCAGCGACGCGGGCTTGTTCTGGGGGCTGACGCCTTTGCTGTTGGCCATGGTGTTCCTGGCGGGCTGCGACGCGCGCAGCGAAGCGCAGCACGCCGGCGAACCGCCGGAGGTGGACGTGGCGCGCGTACTCGCCGAGCCGGTAACCCTGAGGGAAACCTTCACCGGCCGGGTGGAAGCACCGCAGACCGTGGCGCTGCGCCCGCGGGTGAGCGGCTACATCGATCAGGTGGCGTTCGAGGAAGGCGAGCTGGTGAAAGCCGGTGACCTGTTGTTCCAGATCGACCCGCGCCCCTACCAGGCCCGCGCCCGGGCGGCGCGCGCCGAACTGGAGCAGGCGCGCAGCCGGCTGCAACTGGCCGAAGGCGAGGCCGGCCGCGCCCAGCGGCTGCTGGAGAGCCGCGCCATTTCCCAGGAGGAATACGACCAGCGCCGCGCCGCCCTGCTTAACGCCCGCGCCAGTGTGCAGCAGGCCCAGGCCGCGCTGCAGAGCGCCGAACTGAACCTGCAATACACCCGCGTCACCGCGCCGGTGGACGGCCGCGCCGGCCGTGCCCTGGTCACCAAGGGCAACCTGGCCAGCGCCGACCAGACGCTGCTGACCACGCTGGTGTCGGTGGATCCGCTGTACGTGTACTTCGACAGCAACGAGGACAGCGCTGTGCGGAGCGGCCAGTCGCTTGAGCCGGGAAAGACCGAGCCGGTACGCATCGGCCTGGTGGGCGAGGACGGCTTCCCGCACCAGGGGGCGCTGGACTTTATCGACAACCGGCTCAACCCCAACACCGGCACCCTGCAATACCGCGCCGTGCTGGAGAACCCGGATGGCGCTTTTAAACCCGGCCAGTTCGCGCGCGTGGAAATGCCGGTGGCGGAACTGGACCGCGCCCTGCTGGTGAACCGCAAAGCGGTGCTCACTGACCAGGACCGTCGCTACGTCTATGTGATCGACGGCGACAACACGGTGGGCCGCCATCAGGTGGTCACCGGCCGCCAGGTGGGCCAGCTGGTGGTGATCGAATCGGGCCTGGAAAGCGGCGACCGGGTGATCGTCAACGGCCTGCAGAAAATATTCGGATCGGGCATGCAAGTGGCGCCCCGCGACGTCGCCATGCGCGACGCGCCGGCCGTCGACGGCAAGGCCGTTGCCGCGTCGCAGCCCTAAAGCCTTACCACCCTAAAACCTTAATTCTCGGGGAACGACTGCATCCGGCGGGCCGGCGGCCCGTCGCATGGGAGCTATTGCGATGAATTTTTCACGTTTCTTCGTGGACCGACCGATCTTCGCGGCGGTGGTGTCCATCATTATCTTCGCGGTCGGGTTGATCTCCATCCCCAACCTGCCCGTGAGTGAATACCCGGAAGTGGTGCCGCCGTCGGTGGTGGTGCGCACCGTTTACCCCGGCGCCAACCCCAAGGAAATCGCCGAAACCGTGGCCACGCCGCTGGAGGAATCCATCAACGGCGTGGAAGACATGATGTACTTCAAATCCGTGGCCGGCTCCGACGGCGTGCTGCAGATGACCATCACCTTCCGCCCCGGCACCGACGCGGAAGACGCCACGGTGCGCGTGCAGAACCGGGTCAGCCAGGCGCTGGCGCGGCTGCCGGAAGCGGTGCGCCGCCAGGGCGTGACCACCCAGAAACAGTCGCCCACCTTTTTGATGGTGGTGCACCTGACGTCGCCGGACGGCCGTTACGACACCCTCTATCTGCGCAACTACGCCCGGCTGCATGTGAAGGACCGGCTGGCGCGGGTTCAGGGCGTGGGCGACGCCCAGGTGTTCGGCGGTGGCGACTACGCCATGCGCGCCTGGCTGGACCCGGGCAAGGTGGCCGCGCGCGGGCTTACCGCCAGCGATGTGGTGGGCGCCATGCGCGAACAGAACGTGCAGGTGTCCGCCGGCCAGCTGGGCGCCGAGCCCATGCCCGACAGTGATTTCCTGACGCTGATCAACGCCCGCGGCCGACTGCGCACCGTGCAGGAGTTCGGCGACATCGTGCTCAAGAGCGGCGACGACGGCGAGATCGTGCGGCTCTCCGACGTGGCGCGCCTGGAGCTGGGCGCCGGCGACTACACCCTGCGCGCGCAGCTGGACGGCAAGGACGCGGTGGCAATCGGTATCTTCCAGGCCCCCGGCGCCAACGCGCTGGAAATCCGCGAGCAGGTGATCGGCATCATGGATGAGCTGGAACCGCGCTTCCCGGAAGGGGTGGAGTACGAAGCGGTCTATGACACCACCATCTTCGTCAGCGACTCCATCAAGTCGGTGATCAAGACGCTGCTGGAAGCGGTGCTGCTGGTGGTGCTGGTGGTGACGCTGTTCCTGCAGACCTGGCGCGCCTCGATCATTCCGTTGCTGGCGGTGCCGGTGTCCGTGGTGGGCACCTTCGGCGCGCTCTATCTGCTCGGCTACTCGATCAATACCCTGACGCTGTTCGGCCTGGTGCTGGCCATCGGCATCGTGGTGGACGACGCCATCGTGGTGGTGGAGAACGTGGAGCGGAACATCGAAGAGGGGCTGACGCCGCTCGCCGCCGCCCACCAGGCCATGAAGGAAGTGTCCGGCCCGATCGTCGCCATCGGCCTGGTGCTGTGCGCGGTGTTCGTGCCGATGGCGTTTCTCGACGGCGTTACCGGGCAGTTCTACCGGCAGTTCGCGGTGACCATCGCCATCTCCACGGTGATCTCCACCATCAACTCGCTGACCCTGTCCCCGGCGCTGGCGGCCATGCTGCTCAAGCCCCACGACGCGCCCAAGGACCGGCTCACCCGGGTGATCGACGCGCTGTTCGGCTGGCTGTTCCGGCCGTTCAACCGCTTCTTCAATAAAAGCTCCAACAAGTATCAGGGCGCGGTGTCCCGGGCGCTGGGCAAACGCGGTGCGGTGTTCCTGGTGTATATCCTGCTGCTCACCGGCACCGGCGCCATGTTCCAGGTGGTGCCGCCGGGCTTTATTCCGATCCAGGACAAACTCTACCTGATGGCCGGGGTGAAGCTGCCGGAGGGCGCGTCCTTGCAGCGCACCGACGAACTGCTCAACGACGTGGTCGATATCGCCATGAACACCGAAGGCGTGGAGCACGCCATCGCGTTCCCCGGTTTGAACGCACTGCAGTTCACCAACACCTCCAACACCGGCGTGGTGTTCTTCCCGCTCAAGCCGTTCGACCAGCGCGAGCGCAGCGCCTCCGAGATCAACGCGGAAATCAACCAGAAGATCGGCGCGTTGAAGGAAGGGCTGGCGTTTTCCTTTATGCCGCCGCCGATCCTCGGCCTGGGCAACGGCTCCGGATATCAGTTGTTTATCGAGGACCGGGGCAACCTGGGCTACGGCGCGCTGCAGGACGCGGTCAACAATTTCCAGGGCGCGGTGGCGCAGACGCCGGGCATGGGCTTCCCGATCAGCAGCTACCAGGCCAACGTGCCGCAGCTCGACGCGGAAGTGGACCGGCTGAAAGCCAAGGCCCAGGGCGTGTCGGTGACGGAGCTGTTCGACACCCTGCAGACCTACCTGGGCTCCACCTACGTCAACGACTTCAACCGCTTCGGGCGCACCTGGCAGGTGATGGCCCAGGCCGACGCGCCGTTCCGGGAAAACGTGGAAGACATCGCCCGGCTGCGCACCCGCAACGACCGCGGCGAAATGGTGCCGATCGGTTCCATGGTCACGCTCACCGAGACCTTCGGGCCCGATCCGGTGTTGCGCTACAACGGCTACCCGGCGGCGGACCTGGCCGGCGAAACCGACCCCACCGTGCTGTCCTCCGCCCAGGCCATGGCCGGCCTCACCGCCCTCGGCGAAGAGGTTCTGCCGCCGGGCATGGACTTCGAATGGACCGACCTGAGTTACCAGCAGGCCACCCAGGGCAACGCCGCGCTGGTGGTGTTCCCGCTCTCCATTCTGCTGGTGTTCCTGGTGCTGGCGGCGCTGTACGAAAGCTGGACCCTGCCGCTGGCGGTGATCCTGATCGTGCCCATGTGCATGCTCTCGGCGCTGATCGGCGTGTGGTTCGCCGGCGGCGACAACAACATCTTCGTGCAGGTGGGCCTGGTGGTGCTGATCGGGCTGGCGTGCAAGAACGCCATTCTGATCGTCGAGTTCGCCCGCGAGCTGGAGCTGCAGGGCAAGGGCACCGTGGAAGCGGCGCTGGAAGCCTGCCGCCTGCGGCTGCGCCCGATCATCATGACCTCGATCACCTTCACCGCCGCCGTGGTGCCGCTGGTGCTGGGCAGCGGCGCCGGTGCCGAAGTGCGCCAGGCACTGGGCACGGCGGTGTTCGCCGGCATGATCGGCGTGACCTTGTTCGGCCTGTTCCTGACCCCGGTGTTCTACGTCGCCCTGCGCAAGCTGGCCGGCGGCGGCCGGCCGGTGAGCCATCACGGTTCAACCATGGACGGCGAAGCGCACGGCCAGACTTCTGGAGACAATCATGCATAAATCCATTGTCCTGCTGACGGCCCTGGCGTGGCTTTCCGGCTGCGCCGTGGGGCCGGACTATCAACCGGTGCAACCGGACGCGCCGGAGCGCTTCCTGGAGGCGCCGCAGGCGTCGGCCGGCAGCGCCGACGAGCAGCGCTTCTGGGCCGGCTTCGACGACCCGATGCTGGCGGGGTTGATCCGCCAGACCCTGGACGCCAACCGCGACCTGCGCGCGGCGCTGGCCCGCTACCAGCGCGCCGAAGCGCTGCTGCGCGGCAGCCGTGCCGAGCAACTGCCCAACGTGGGCGTTTCCGCGTCCGCCGCCGAGCAGCACCTGGCGGATGTGGAACGCACGCCGCCGGGCGCCGGTGACGACCGCGTCGAGCTGTATCAGGCGGCCGCCGGTCTCAGTTGGGAGCTGGATCTGTTCGGCCGCCTGCGCCGCGCCAGCGAAGCGCAGCGGGCCGAGCTGGGCGCCGCCGGTGCCGACCTGGCCGCGCTGCAGGTGGCGCTGGTCGGTCAGCTGGCCACCAGCTACTTCGAGCTGCGCGGCCTGCAACAGCAACTGCTGGTGGCGCGCAGCAACGTGGACAACCAGCGCCAGTCCCTGGAGATCGTGCGCTCGCGGGTGGGGGCAGGGCGCGGCACCGCCTTCGACGAAGTCCGCGCGATATCCCAGTTGGAGGCTACCCGCGCGGTGATCCCCGATCTGCAGGCGGCGGTGCGCGCACGCATGTTCCGCATCGCCGTGCTCACCGGGCAGAACCCGGGCGCGCTGGTGGACGAGCTGGCGCCGCCGGCGCCGCTGCCGGAAAGCCTGCCGGTGATCCCGGTGGGCAGCCCCGGCGAGGTGCTGCGCCGCCGGCCGGACATCCGCGCCGCGGAACGGCGCCTGGCCGCGGCCAGCGCCCGCATCGGCGTGGCCACAGCGGATCTGTTCCCGAGTTTCAGCCTGGACGCGCTGATCGGCTCCGTGGCCAGCGACAGCGGCGACCTGTTCAGCGCCGGCGCGGAAACCCGCCGGGTGGCGCTGGGCGTGGACTGGACCTTCCTGGACTTCGGCCGGGTGCGCAGCCGCATCGACGCCGCCGACGCGGACAGCCAGGCGGCCCTGGCCAACTATGAGCAGACCGTGTTGCTGGCGCTGGAAGAAACCGAAACCCAGCTGGTGCGCTACGCCCGCAGCCGCGAACGCAGCGAACGCCTGGGCGCCGCCACCGACGCCGCCGGCGAAGCCGCCGAGCTTGCCCGCACCCGTTACCGGCAGGGCTTTATCGGCTTCTTCGAAGTGCTCGCCGCCGAGCAGGAGCTGATCGACACCCGCGACGCGCTGATCGAAAGCCGCACCGCCGAAACCCTGGCCATGGTCAACATCTATCGCGCCCTGGCCGGCGCCCCCGGCGACGCCACACCCATCGCCTCGGCAAACGATTAACCGAAAACGACGCGCTGATTCGTTTTCTTACCCCAGGGGCCAGGACGGCCCCCTTTTTTTAAGACCTTGTGAGAAGGTGCTCTTTGGGAGCGGGTGCTGGAGGAGCGGGCCTTGTGGGAGCGGGCCCCGCCCGCGAAAGGGTGGCTTACAGCCACCCGGCAGGATCCCAGAGACCGGTTTTGTAGCGGAGTCTGTTCTAATGTTCGCGAAGGTTATCCAACATTCGATTACCGATTTCAATAAAGGTATTTTGGTCTTTCTTATTAATGCCTTTGAGAAGCGTCTTTTTCACCTCGTCCTCGGCGTCTTTGATACGCGCCATCAGACCCCGCCCCTTCTCATTGAGCGACAGAAGTTGGGCGCGGCGGTCCCCCGGATCCGGCGTACGCGTGATCAGCGCCATGCTCTCCAGCTCCTTGATCACCCGGGTGATCTGCGCCTTGTCGCGGCCGGTGACACTGGCGATCTGCTGGGCGGTGCAATCGGGGTGGCGGCGAATCATTTGCAGCAGCCGTATGTGCATGCCGTTCAGCGGCAGATCGTAATCGCGCACCGCGCGCTTGGAACTGACCTTGAATTGAAACGCCAGTTGCCAGAGCACCTGGCGGATATCGGAATCGTCATTCATATGGTTGACAACATCAACTAGTTAAATTATGGTTGATATTGTCCACTAGTTAGGCGGGCGCCGCAAGCGCCACCACCATGAGGTAACCCATGCCCAGACCGGCCCCCCGTATTCTGGAAGTGCTGCGCACCGAGAGTGTCACCCCGAACATGAAACGGGTGGTGCTCGGCGGCGGCGATCTCAGCGACTTCCCGAAGAACCACGAAAGCGCCAACTTCAAACTGCTGATTCCCCGCCCGGGGCAAACGGAGATCCCGCTGCCGCCGTTCGGCGACGCGCCGCCGGAAGAACGACCCATCGTGCGCACCTACACCCTGCGCCACTTCGACCACCAACGCGGCGAAGTGGCGGTGGATTTTATGATGCACGCCGACCACGGCCCCGCCTCCGGTTGGGCCGCCGCCGCCCGTCCCGGTGACCGGATCGGCTTTGCCGGGCCCGGCGCGCCCAAGTTCGCGGACTTCGACGCGGACTGGTTCCTGTTCGCCGGCGACATGTCCGCGCTGCCCGCCATCGGCGCCAACATCGAACGCCTGCCCGCCAGCGCCCGCGGCTACGCGGTGCTGGATATTCTCGACAGGCCCTGCCGTTCCCGCCCGGCATGGAAGTGATCTGGCGGGTGAACCCCAACCCGGAACAGCCCGCCATGGGCTGGGTGGATACCATCGTCGGGCTACCCTGGCTGGACGGCTCGCCGTCGGTCTGGGTGGCCGGCGAAAGCGGCGCGGTGCGCGCCGTGCGGCGCTACCTCACCCAGGAACGCCAGATCGAGCGCCACCGCCTCTATGCCAGCGGCTACTGGCAGATCGGCCTCACCGAGGACCGCCACCAGCTCGAAAAACGCAAGGATAAAGAGGCACTCAGCCGCAGCACTTCTTGAACTTGCGGCCGCTGCCGCAGGGGCAGGGGTCGTTGCGGCCGGGCTTGAACGGCGTGACAGTGTGTTCGCCGTCCAGATAGAACCAGTGGCCGTTCTCGCGCACAAAGCGAGAATGTTCCTTCAGCACCGCGAAGCCATCGCCATCCCGGTGGGTGGCGCGGAAGTGCACCTGCCCCGCGTCGCCGTCCTGCTTCGCGTCGACGATCTCCAGGCCCAACCATTGATCGCCGCCTTCCAGCGTCAGCTCGGCGGGCCGGGTATCCGGGTGCCAACTGGCGCGCACATAGTCAGCGTCGTCGCGCACGAAGGCGCTGTAGCGCGAGCGCATCAACGCCTCCGGCGAGGACACCGGCTCGCCGCGATGCAGCGGCCGGCAACACTGGGCGTAATCCAGGCCGGAACCACAGGGGCAGGGGATGGGTTCAATCATTTGGGCCGGTACATCTGGAAGAACGTATCCGAACTGATGCCGAAGTAATCCGCCGGGCCACCGCCGCGCAGGATCGGTTCGGCGTCGGCGGTCTGGTAGACGCCGTCCTTGAGCAGATGCCGGGCGATGTGCACGCCCACCACCTCGCCGAACACCATCCAGGTGTCGGTCTCGGTGCCGTCGGCGCCGGTGAGCCGCAGAATCTGGCTGAGCCGGCACTCGAACGACACCGGTGTCTCCTTCACCCGGGGCACGCCGATCACCCGTGACGGCTCCGGCGTCAGCCCCGCCAGCTGGAACTCGTCCACCTCCGGGCCCACCGCCGCGCAGCTCTGGTTCATCGCCTCGGCCAGTGGGCGGGTGGCCAGGTTCCAGCCAAACTCCCCGGTTTCTTCAATGTTCCGCACGCTGTCCTTGTAGCCGATGCTGGCGAAGCCCACCAGCGGCGGCTTGTAGTTGAAGGCGTTGAAGAAACTGTACGGCGCCAGGTTCAGCACCCCATCGCGGCTACGCGAAGAAATCCAGCCGATCGGTCGGGGCGCCACCAAAGCGTTAAACGGATCATGGGCCAGCCCATGGCCAGCGGAGGGTTCGTAGAAATGAATGTCAGTAGTCATTGAGCAATGCTACTTGGGCCGGGCTATAACCGACAAGCGCGGGCCAGGCCCACGCTTGAAGCTATCAACTGTCAATTATCAACTATCAACTCAAACCACCACCTTCGCCGGCGCATCCCCGTGCTTGATCCCGTACTTCTCAATCAGCTTCTCGCGCTTGGCCGGATCGAAGTTGATGTTGCGGGCATCGTAGCCGGCGTGCTCCAGCAGACGCTTGTCCATCACCTTGTACCAGATCGGCGGGAAGTAGCTGATAAAGAACATGCCGAAGTAGCCGTTGGGCAGCTCGGGCAGGTTCTCGAAGTGGCGCAGGCTCTGGTAGCGACGGGTCGGGTGCGCGTGGTGGTCGGAGTGGCGCTGCAGGTGGAAGGTCGCCCAGTTGGAGAACATGTGGTTGCTGTTCCAGCTGTGGTGCGGCTGGGTGCGCTCGTAGCGGCCGTTGGCCTTCTTGTGGCGCAGCAGGCCGTAGTGCTCGATGTAGTTGGCGGAGGTCAGCTGGAAGGCGCCCCAGAAGGCGGTGCCCAGAATGTAGGGCAGCAGACCGATGCCGAAGATGGCGAGCACGGTGCCCCAGGCGACGAGGGTGATGATCGCCGGCTGGATGATCTCGTTCTCCAGGGACCAGACCGATTTGCCCTGGGCGGTCAGGCGGTCCTTCTCCAGGCGCCAAGCGCGCTTCGCGGCGCCGGGCAGCTCACGCAGCGCGAACTTCCAGATGCTCTCGCCCATGCGTGAGGAGGCCGGATCTTCCGGGGTGGCCACGTCTTTGTGGTGGCCCTTGTTGTGCTCGATAAAGAAGTGGCCGTAGGCGCACGGCGCCAGCACGAACTTGGCCAGCCAGCGCTCGCCCTTGCCCTTCTTGTGGCCCAGCTCATGGCCCAGGTTGATGCCCACGCCGCAGGTGCCGCCGATCAGGTAGATCATCGCCAGCACGCCGTGCCAGGGCAGGTTCTGGGTGCCCACGAACCAGGCGCCGTAGAACCAGGCGCCCCAGATCAGCGGCACCAGAGCGTACAGAATCCAGCGGTAGTAGGGGTCGTTTTCCAGCTGCGGCACCACCTCTTCCGGCGGGTTGCTGGTGTCCTCGCCGATCAGCATGTCCAGCACCGGCACGGTCAGGTAGTAGAACGCCAGCGGCAGCCACAACATCAGCGCGTTGTTGCCGGTGGCGAAATAGAGCGCCGGGCCCACGAACACGATGGCCGGCACGAACAGCGACGAAAACCACAGATGCCGTTTGCGGTCGCGGTAGATCACACCGGACGGCCCGGTGAATACACCTGCCTTGCTCATAAACCTCACCTCTTTGTTATGTAATGGTTCCATCCTCCGCCTGTCCGGGGCCAACCGGCACCGCTTAGAGTGGCAATAAATCGTCATAAAGTGACAAGGCGGCCGACATTCACTACCTTGGAGGGAAGGCTTCCAGGGAGCGGCACCCATGACCGTGCAGATCACAAACCGGCTGCGCCCCGCGATTCACCCCACCTATCCGCGCCTTTTGTGCGCGTATTTGCATGAGCGGGGCTTCGATAACGCGGTGATATTCCAGGACACCCGCCTGCAATGGGAGCAATTGCTGGGCGATCACCGCTATTTGAGCCTGGAGCAGATGTCGCGCCTGATCCGCCGCGCCATCGACCTCACCGGCCAGCCCTGGATCGGCCTGGAAACCGCCGGCGTCACCTCGGTGTCCGCCCACGGGCCACTGGGCTACGCGGTGGTGTCCGCGCCGGACCTGCGCGAAGTGCTGCGGGTGGTGTCCCGCTATGTGGGAGTAAGGTTCCAGCTGGTGGGGGTGCGCTTCGAGGAATTCGACGACCACGCTGTGCTGACCCTGGACGAGCAGGTGGACCTGGCCGAGATCCGCGAGTTCGTCACCGGCTCGATCCTCGCCACCTACTTTCAGCTGGTGGACACGGTGACCTCGCGGCGGCTGCGCGACGTGGCCGTCACCCTGCCGCTGGACGAGCCCGCCTGGGCGTCGGTGTACGAAGAGTATCTGGGCTGCCCGGTGACCTTCGGCACCGGCCAGCTCACCATCACGCTGCCCGCCGCGCTGCTGGACACCCCCTGCCTGACCGCCGACCCCACCACGCACCGCGCGGCGTTGCGCGATTGTGAGCACCAACTACGGCAGATCCAGAGCGGCGGCCCGCTCAGCCAGCGCATCGGCGTGATGCTGCTCGACCGCGACGGCGACTACCCGACCCTGGACGACACCGCCGAGGAATTCGCCATGTCCCGCCGCACCCTGATCCGCAAGCTCAAAGCCGAAGGCACCAGCTTCCAGGAACTGCTCGACGACGTGCGCCGCGAATTGGCCGCCTGGTACCTGCTGGAAACCAGCCTGCCGGTGGAGCGCATCGCCGAGAAACTCGGCTACCAGGACCCCTCCAACTTCAGCCGCACCTTCCAGCGCTGGTTCGGCACCACGCCACTAAGAATGCGCCGCGCGCCCTGACCCGACGCCACAGGAACGTCGGCTTTCGCTGCGCTCAACCCGACCTACAGGCGGTAGGTCGGGTTAGGCCAAAGGCCGTAACCCGACACCCCCGCTAAGGCACCAAGGCAAGAAGCCGCCGCTCCAACCCAAAAACATGCTCATCCTCCGCCCCCAATTCCCGCAAAGCCTCCGCCAAACGCAGCAAATAATCCCGGTTCGCCCCGCTGGGCCCATGGCTGCCATGAATGTGCCGCGCGATCTCGTCCTCCGGCGCCGGCCCCAGAAAGGCCGCGTTATCCTCGGTGGCGATGTACACCAGCCCCTCTTCATGGCCACCGTCGGCGAACGTCATCGGCGTGGCGAACCGCAAATAGCCGTTCTTCTCCCGCACATCCAGATGCTCGAACACCGACGGCGCCACCCGGTACGCCATGCCCGCGCACACCGTGCCCGTACTCTCCACCAGCGTCAGCACACGGCCCGGCCGCTCCGGCGTGCCGCGATGATCGTGGGAGCCCTGCCAGAAGCGCCGCGCCCAGCCCTCGATGCTGGCGGGCCGGCGCTCCAGAAACGGAAAGTCCGCCTTGAAAATCAGCGAGCCGTAGCCGAACAGCCAGACATCGGCCCGGCCGCTCAGGTCCTGGCGGGATTTATTGAGTTCGGAAGTGTCGAGAGTCATAACGGAAGGAAGATACAGGATGCAGGATACAGGATGAAGCGCGGGCACGGCCGTGCAGCCGGCACGGCCTTTACCCGCGACTGCATCTTTTATGCGTAACGGATAACATCTTATGCGTTGCGCATAACCTAGACGCCTCTCGGAATCGCCAAGGATATCTCATGAAAGACGTACGCCAGGAATACCACGCCCCCGGCCTCACCGAAGCCGACCTGCTGGCGGACCCGGTGGAACAAGCCCGCCGCTGGGTCGACGACGCCATCAACGCCGAGTTGCCCCTGGCCAACGCCATGACTCTGGCCACCGTCTCCGCCGACGGCCGCCCCTCCAGCCGCGTGGTGCTGCTCAAAGGCATTGAAGACGGCGGCTTCGTCTTCTTCACCCACTACGACAGCCGTAAAGGCGACGACATCGCCGCCAACCCCAACGTCTCCTTCGTCATGTTCTGGGGCCCCTTCGACCGCCAACTGATCGTCAACGGCCGCGCCGAGAAAATCCCCGCCCAACAATCCCGCAACTACTTCGCCAGCCGCCCCCGGGGCAGCCAGCTCAGCGCCGCCGTCTCCCATCAGAGCCGGCCTGCAAGCCGGGAGCAGTTGGAAGCGGATATGGCGAAGCTGGACGAGCAGTATCCGGAAGGTGAGACCATCCCCATGCCGGAGACCTGGGGTGGTTACCGTATCGTTCCCGAGGAGATCCAGTTCTGGCATGGGCGGCCTAGTCGGTTGCATGACCGGTTCCGCTATATCAGGGATGGCGGCGAATGGGCGCGGGAACGCTTGGCGCCCTGACTACCCACCCCGGCTAAAACCACCCGCACCCGCCCTGTAGGAGCGGTCGGGCGGCGCACCGCTTCAGCCGCGATGGCGTTTATTTCGCATGCATACCCTTTTAAATCTCAATATGAAACCTCGCCCAGAACAACGTTAGTTAGTCATTACTTTTCGCAGGCTTCTATATCTCACGATTATTGTGCTTTAGCGACAAATGGCTACAAGTGTTGACTTGTGAAACGGGTCACGCTTTTATTTGCAGAAGCAACGAAAAGACAGAAGTCTAGTACGTATCCAAACGTAGGCTTCGGCTACATAGTCGAATCAAAAGATGCCGACGAAGCTCTAGTCCCAAAGAGACAACGGAAGTACGTAGTCGTTGGTCCAAGCAGAACCTGAAGGAGGGCGCTTATAATGAAAAGCCCAAAGCGATCGCGGCCGCCGAAACCACCAGATCGGCCCCAAGCACTTAGACCACGGAGACCACCAGGGAAAAGCGAATGGGTGAAAGGTCATTGGAGGTATGACTACAATCACAGCCAATGGGAATGGGTGACAGGCCATTGGCGAAAATCATGATTAATTCAAAATATACCTGAATACGACACTGCCAAAGCAATATTGGGGCGCACATAGTTTGTGCTGTTTTGTGAAGACTTTAAAAAATAGTAGGTGACCAATGAGAAAGAGATTGGAACTTGCGGCAATCGTCTGTTGCTTTTTCGTTTCTGGCTCAGCCCTTTCAGACCAGTGGATTAACGGCTATATGAAAAGTGATGGAACGTACGTTCAGGGTCACTATAGAAGTGGCCCCGACAGCTACCGGTATAACAATAGAAACTCTCAAAGTAACGGCGGTTATCAACGCGATGAATTCAGCTCTGGAATGGGGGCGACGAATCGTAATAATTCATCATGGGACTACAGAGATAATGATAACGATGGCGTTACCAATCGTTATGATCGGTCTCCAGAACCAAAGTCAAATTGCTATGGTTATTACTGCGACTGAAAGAAACCTAAAAATTTCAGCGCAGGTATGGATGCATTCCGGGATCCGGCTTTGATTTTTTGTCTGATGGTCGTATGAAGAAGGTGTATCCGGTTGAAGCAAAAGATAAGACTGGACCCCGTCGTCTTGTTGAAAACTATAACGTGATACGACGCCGGTGCGTTCATTGGCTATTCGAGCTGGCGTCCTAATACCTGTTAGGTCCGTGCCGGAGACCACTGTGGAACATAACTTCGAAAGGTTGAAGACTCACATACTCCCGCTATCACGGTCGGAAATATTCGAGGTAGCTCGCACTGAGTGGGACTTGGTAAGTGTTGAGATAACGGAAGAGTTCGATCACTGCCCTTGTGGACAAGAAATCAAAGAACACTGCTACATAAGAAATCGCATCACAGGCCAGTCAACGTACGTCGGCAACGTTTGTATCAATCGCTTCATTGGTATTGATACGGGCAACCTTTTCGATGGCCTGAAACGAATTGCAAAAGACCCGTATGCCAACGCTAACCTCGACGTCATCGAGCACGGGTGCCAGATGGGATACATCTATGACACTGAATATAGATTCTTGGTCAGTACGCGCCTAAAGCGAAAGCTCTCGGACAAACAGCTTGAATGGAAGCGAAAGATCAATCGCCGCATCACGAAACAGATCTCGGTGCAACGTCGCACACGCACCTAACAGTTCATTCAAGCCGACGCCGCGTCGCAGCGCGGCTTAGCTCGAGCGTTATGTACAACAAGATAAGAAGTTGGGGGGAGAAATGAATCTACGAATAGCTTTTTTTGTTATTGTATTTTTGCTTGCAGGGTGTGCAACCACGGCAAACTATGAGGCTATATTGCAGACATGGATTGGAAGCACAGAGATGGAATTAATAAGTAAATGGGGGCCGCCGCAACAAGTATATGAAGCAACGGGCGGGGTGAAATACTTAACCTATCAAGAGTCTCGTAGTGGTTATGTGCCAGGAACGAGCCCAACGTATTATACGACGTATAATAATTATACAAACACAGCAACCACGACCAGCGTCGGCGGTAGTTCCGGCTATTCATACACAAAGTCCTGCCAAACAACATTCGAAATCAACGATGGCTATATTTCTTCATGGCGCTGGAAGGGGAATGCGTGTAGAGCATACTGAGCAACACATAAAAAGCAACAGCAGGCCGACCTACGAAGCCTTTGCTGGGCGTTATATACAAGTGTAGTCGTATTTTTTATCTAGCGTCTAACGCTATGCAATACTTTTGAATTTTTGAGAGGCGTGTAGGTATGAATCCAAGAGCTATGGTTCAGTTTGGTTGGTACCTGTTGCTCGCAGCTATCGTCGCAGCCTTTTTTGGCTGGGTGCCATGGTATGCACCTTTAATCGTTCTCGTCTGGAGTTTCGCAAACTCATACTTAATGGGTGTTATGGTGAGAAAGCAGATGAAGAAAGAAAGTCAAAGCTTGTCTGAGTCAAGTCAGGAAGACAAAATCGAGCCTAGAGGCTGATGTAGTTATTATATGTGATCGTTTTATGAAAGCTGTGTATATAACCAAGAAAAGCAGTTCGCGGACGCACTGCGTGCGCCGCTGTTTGAACGTTAAATGGGCAAGGAAGTCATGTGTGGATTTCCCAGTCAGCCGACGCTAACTGATATAAGCAATGCTCATTCTGAGTTTATTTCGGGCTTAATTGAGCGCGACATTGGTGATTGGGTGAAGCTTATGGAGTGCCCGGTATGTGGGCAGCTCTATAAAGTGGATGAATGGGATAAGTATCAAACCTGCTATGCAGTAAAGGTACCATCACCAGAAGGCTGGCGTGAATTCGATGGCGAGCGCTTGATCAAAGAGCGAATGATGGAGAATCGAGGCGGCCTTGCCTCTAAGGTATGCATGCGGTCTGGTTGTGAAGAAAAGCAGGTGAATGGCAGTGCTTATTGTGTAAACCATCTCTACGCAGGCGGCACGCATGCGTGAGCATTTAACAAGTTGCGGCAGTCGGACTCTGTAGTTCCCCCGCTTTAGTGGACACC
>NZ_ARXR01000039.1 GCF_015356855.1 Alloalcanivorax venustensis ISO4 | reverse complement strand
AGCCACCCGGCAAAGGTTGCCCCGCAGTATCTCAGAGACGCTGGTTCTTCAGGTGTTCGGTGCTCCGTATCGGAGACGCGGGGCAATGGTGGTGCCTTCCGGGACCGCTCAAGCCATCCCTGGCCGCTGTTAGTTTGGCCCTCCCTGGCCAAACAGCTCCCTCCAGGCACCACCATTGCCCCGCTCACTTTGCAGCGGAACCGCCACGGGACATAACACCCCCAGGACCTTTTCAGAAAGGTTCGGCGCCAGCGATAACCCGGAGCCTCAAAATCTCCCCCGGAGCGGGTCTGTGTTAGGCCCTTCCGGGACCCTGGAGAACAGGACGTTCGACAGGGAGTCTACAGGGACGTATTCACGACGTTCCCGGAAGGGCCTAACACAGACCCGCGACCCAGGCTGGAGAGAACCGAGCGCCGCGACTTATCGGGTGTGGCGGTTGATGGTGTACTGCAGGTTAAGCAGGGCAGGGATATGCGGCCCGATCAGCCCCTTGCCGGTGGTCAACAGGGCGCCGGCCAGATCCCGGTCCGGGTCCGCCCAGCAGTAAATGCTGATGAACCCCAGGTGCCCGAAGGCGCGCGGCGCCGCCGGGCCGAACAGGCCGATACCGCGATTGCCCAGCATAAAGCCCGGCGAGAACGTCAGCGGCAGCATCAGCGTGCGGTCCACCCGGGGCCGCCGCGAAGCGGGCGCCAGCGCCGCCGCCACCGTCTCCGGTTTGAAGATTTGCCGGTCGCCCCAGCGGCCGCCATTGAGCAGCATCTGGAAAAAGCGGCTGGCCTCCTCGGCGGTGGCGTACAGGTTGCCCGCGGGCACCACCGCCTGCTGGAAGCGCTCGTCGTTGGTGACTTCCACTACCTCATCGAAAGTGCCGCCCACCGCGTAGTTCAGAAACAGGTCCACCAGTTTCATCGGTACCCCGGTGGCCACGTCGCGGGTCCGCTCCGGCCCGGTGGCGCCGAAGGTGAAGTAGCGCATGCCCATGGGTTGGCGCACCACCCGGTCCAGGGTCTGGTTAAGGCCCTCGCCGGTAACCTTCTCCACCACCGCGCCCAGGATGAACCCGGCGGTGATGGCGTGGTAGGACTGGTTGCCCAGGGTGCTGGGCCGGGCTTCGCAGAGCAGCTTCACGATCTCGTCGGGCCGGTACAGGATGTCCGGCTCCACCGCCTGCTCCGGGCGCGGAATGCCGGCCCGGTGGGTGAGCATATGGCGCAGGGTGGTGTTCTGCTTGCCGTGGCAGCCGTACGCCGGCAGGTAGCGGCTGACCGGGTCGTCGAGATGCAGTTGGCCCTGTTCGGCCAGATGATGCACCAGCATGGCGGTGATCGATTTCGAGGCGGAAAACAGGCACACCGGGGTCTCGGTGGTGAGCAGGCGCTCGCTCACCGGGTCGGCGTAGCCGATTGCCCGGTCCAGGAACACGCTGCCCCGGCGGCGCAGGCTCAGCGCGATGCCCGGGCTCATGCCGCCCCGGTAGAGCCGCCGCGTGGCCCGCCAGATCGCCTCGACCCGGTCGTCGTCCAGCCCGGCCTCGGCGGCGGGCGCTTCGCTGCCCCGGGCGGTGATCGACGCCAGATCGCGGGGGATCGGGGTGCGTTGCGGGGAAAGAAGGCGGCTGAGGCGGGGGCGTAGGGCCATGGGCAATCCGGTATCCGTGGTTGATCCGGCCATTGTCCATGGCCGCCAATCGTGGACAATGGCTGAAACAACCACTCCGGCGGCGGCTCTGCCAGTTGTCGGAACAGCGTATAATAAAGACGTAGCGGCAAGAGGTGAGCACCATGAACGAGATCAAGCAATCCGGATTCGAGAGCTTTCAGGAGTTCTACCCCTACTACCTGCAGGAGCACACCGACCCCACCTGCCGGCGGCTGCACTTCTTCGGCACCCTGGGGCTGTTCGCGGTCCTCGCCGGCGTCATCATCACCGGCAATCCGTGGGGTCTGCTGCTGCTGCCCGTGGTGGGCTACGGCTTCGCCTGGGTGGGCCACTTCTTCTTCGAGCACAATCGCCCGGCCACCTTCAAGCACCCCTGGTACAGCCTGGCCGGTGACTTCGTGATGTTTAAGGACATCCTCACCGGGCGTATCCGCTGGTGACCGTGGCGCAGCGGTTCGTCCCCGGTGAAGCGCCGGCCCGGCGCGACGACAAGCCGGACCTGGACAGCCCGGCGCGCATCGAGGAGATGGTGGATCGGTTCTATGAGC
Organism: Alloalcanivorax venustensis ISO4; assembly: GCF_015356855.1. Taxonomy (GTDB): domain Bacteria; phylum Pseudomonadota; class Gammaproteobacteria; order Pseudomonadales; family Alcanivoracaceae; genus Alloalcanivorax; species Alloalcanivorax venustensis. The sequence continues at coordinate 20,022 of NZ_ARXR01000039.1, read as the reverse complement.
GGGTGCTGGACGACCCGCTGCTGGCGCCGGTGTTTCTGGACGTGGCGCGCATCGATCTCGACAAGCATCTGCCGCTGATCGCCGCCTACTGGAAGAAGATGCTGCTCGGCGACACCGCCTACGATCGTCACATGATCGCCAAGCACCGCGCGGTGCACGACAAGCAGCCGCTCACCGGCGCCCACCACGAGCGCTGGCTGGCGCTGTTCACCGCCAATCTGCAGGACCACTTCAGCGGCCCCAACACCGACCGCGCCCGACTGCTCGCCGCCCGCGTCATGGACAACCTCTACCGCCAGCTCTCCCAGCGGTAGCTGGAGAGTTCAGGCGCCGAAAACGCCCTGGGCTTTCAGGCGCTGGAATTCTTCCTCGGACAAGCCCAGCTCGCCGCGCGCCACGGATTCGGTGTCGCCGCCGGCGTCGCCACCGGGCCAGCGGGTGCCGCCGGGGGTGCCGCCCAGGCGCGGCATAATGGCGGGAATTTTCAGCGGCGCGCCGTTGATCTCCACCTGCTGGAACAGGCCGCGCGCCTGGAAGTGCGGGTCCGCCATCATGTCGGCGGCGCTGTAGATCGGGCCGCAGGGCACCCGGTTCGCTTCCAGCTTTGCCAGCACCTCGGGGCTGGGCAGGGTGGCGCACCAGGCTTCTATGGCGCCGTCGATTTCCGCTTCGTTCTCCACCCGCCCGGGGTTCTTCGCCAGCCGCGGGTCCTCGGCCAGGTCCGGACGCTCGGCGGTGGTCATCAGGCGCTTGAAGATTGAGTCGCCGTTGCCGCCGATGATCACGTATTTGCCGTCGGCGCAGCGGTAGGTGTTGGTGGGCACGATGCCGGTGACGGTGGAACCGGCGGGTTGGCGTATCTCGCCGGCGCCGTCGAATTCCGGGATCACCGCTTCCAGCAAATTGAACACCGATTCGAACAGTGCCACATCCACCACCTGGCCCTGTTGGCTGCTGTGCCGCTCCAGCAGCGCCAGGGCGATGCCCAGGGCCGCGTGCAGACCGGCCACGGTGTCGCCCAGGGACAGGTTGGGGCGCACCGGGCGCTCGCCGGGGAAGCCGTTCACGTAGCGCAGGCCGCCAATGCCCTCGCACACCGACGCATAGCCCGGTTTGTCCGCGTAGGGGCCGTCCTGGCCGTAGCCGGAAATGCGCGTGTAGATCAGGCCCGGATTGCTCTCCTTGAAGCGTTCCGGGCCCAGGCCCCAGTTTTCCAGGGTGCCGGGGCGGAAGTTTTCGATCAGCACGTCGCTGTCGTCGATCAGGCGCGCCGCCAGCTCGCGGCCGGCGTCGCTCTTCAGGTCCAGGGTCACGGAGCGCTTGTTGCGGCCCAGGCTGCGCCACCAGAACGAGGTGCCGGTGTCGTCCAGGGTGCGCCAGCCGCGAATCGGGTCGCCGCCGGGCGGCTCCACCTTGATCACCTCGGCGCCGAAATAGGCCAGCAGGGTACCGGCGAAGGGGCCCGCCAGTAGTTGCCCCAGTTCCACCACTTTGACGCCGGCCAGCGGCAATGCCCGTTGGTTCATGGACGGTCCTCGTTCCGTGTTTGCTGTCGTTGAAAGGGGGTTAGTGTGCCTCAAGGCCGATGGCGTTGTCCGCCCGTGGCGCCCGGCGATGCTACAATCACCGCCGTTGTGCCCGCTATCCATGGAGACCCGATGACCCCGGAACGACACCGGCGCCTGTGCGCCGCCCTGGACCGACGCCAGCCGGACTTGTCCGTGATTCTGGAAGGGGTGCACAAGCCGCACAACATCAACGCCATCGTGCGCACCTGCGACGCGGTAGGCGTGCTCGACGTGCACGCGGTGTTGCCGGAAAACCGCGCCCGGGTCTCGGCCAGCAGCGCCATGGGCTCGCAGCGCTGGGTCTATGTGCATGAGCACGACAGCGGCCCGGACGCGGTGGCCGCCGCCCGGGCCCAGGGGCAGCAGGTGCTGGCGGCGCATTTTTCCGACAGCGCCGTGCCGTACCGGGAGGTGGATTTCACCCGCCCCACGGCGGTGCTGTTCGGCACCGAGAAGTTCGGCATCACCGAACGCACCGTGGCCGCCGTGGACCAGCACGTGATCATTCCGATGATGGGCATGGTGTCCTCGTTCAATGTCAGCGTGGCGGCGGCGATCATTCTCTCCGAGGCCTGCGAGCAGCGCCGCGCGGCCGGGCTCTACCAACAGCGCCGGCTCAGCGAGGCCCGTTACCAGCACGCCTTTTTCCGCTGGGCGCACCCGCGCCTGGCGGCCTATTGTGAACGTTACGGCGTGCCGTACCCGGCCCTGGATGACGAAGGCCGCATCGCCGAACCGCGACGTTTCGACTTTCTACTCAGCGAGGCTGTCCGCCGTGGCGAAGACGCTTGATCCCAAACCGCCCCTCGACCTTCAAGCACGCCTGAACCGCCTGCTACCCAACATCCGCCTGCTGGCCACGCCGTTGCCCCTGGTGCCGGCGCTGCGGCTGTGGCTGCTCGACGAGCTGGTGGATGAACGGCTCGACCAGGAGGTGGCCAACGCCCTGATGGAGGCGCCGCCGTACTGGTCGCTGTGCTGGGCCTCCGGCCAGGTGCTGGCGCGGCATCTGCTGGCGCACCCGGAGTGGGTGCGCGGCAAAACCCTGGTGGATGTGGGGCCGGGCTCCGGGGTGGTGGCCATCGCCGCCGCGCTGGCCGGCGCGCGCCGGGTGATCGCCTGCGACCTGGACCCGGACGCGCTCGCCGCCACCGCCGCCAACGCCGCGCTCAACGGCGTACAGGTGGCGCTCAGCGACGACCTGGAGGCCTGTCTGTCCGAGGCGGACTGCGTCAGCGCCGCGGACATTCTCTACGACCGGGACAACCTGCCGCTGCTGGAGCGCTTCCACCGCAGCGGCCTGCCGATCCTGCTGGCGGACTCGCGGATTCCCGATCTTGATCCGCCGGGGCTGACGTTGCTCGGCACCTGGCAGGCGTCCACCTGGCCGGACCTGGGCGAAGCCGGTGAATACAACCGGGTGAGAATCTTCGCTTCGGAACCCTGATCCGGGCCATCGGTCGAAGCTTCGGTTACGCACTGTTGATTCACAGGAGGGTTTGACCTTGCGCACCGTTCTGAAAAGACCTCTCGATCTGATTAGCGCCGTGGTTCTGATGAGTCTGCTGTCGGCGTCCGCCGGCGCCGCGCTGCCCACGCGTATCGCCAGCGGCGAGGAGCTGCCGTCGCTGGCGCCGATGGTGGAAAAGACCGCCCCGGCGGTGGTCAATATCGCCATCGAAACCCGGGTGCGGGCGGCCCAGAACCCGCTGATGCAGGACCCGTTCTTCCGCCGCTTTTTCGACATGCCGGATCAGGCGCCCAGCCGCCGCGCGGTGTCCGCCGGCTCCGGCGTGATCGTCGACGCCGATGAGGGCTACGTGCTCACCAACGCCCATGTGGCGCGCAACGCGGACAACATCGAAGTGACCCTGATCGACGGCCGTGAGCTGTCCGCGGAACTGGTGGGCCTGGACGAGGAAGTGGACCTGGCGGTGCTGAAACTGGAAAGCGCCGAGGACCTGACGCAAATCCGCATCGCCGATTCCGCCGGCCTCAAGGTCGGTGATTTCGTGGTCGCCATCGGCAACCCCTTCGGTCTCGGGCAGACGGTGACCTCCGGCATCGTGTCGGCGCTGGGCCGCACCGGCCTGGGCATCGAGGGCTACGAGAACTTCATTCAGACCGACGCCTCCATTAACCCGGGCAACTCCGGCGGCGCGCTGGTCAATCTCAACGGCGAGCTGGTCGGCATCAACACCGCCATTCTCGCCCCCGCCGGCGGCAATGTGGGCATCGGCTTCGCCATCCCCACCAACATGGCGGTGAACGTGATGGACCAGTTGATCGAGCACGGCGAAGTGCGCCGCGGCGTGCTCGGCGTGACCATTCAGGATCTCACCGAGGAACTGGCCAGCGCCTTCAAGGTGGAGCGCCGCAAGGGCGTGGTGATCACCAATGTGCTGCCGGAAAGCGCCGCCGATGAAGCCGGCCTCAAGGCCGGCGACGTGGTGCTGGAAGTGGACGGCCAGCCGGTGGACCGGGTCTCGGACCTGCGCAATAAAGTCGGCTTGTCGCCGGTGGGCGAGAAGATCGAGATGACCATTCAGCGTGACGGCCGCCGCAAGACGGTTACCGCGGAGATCAGCGAATCCGGCCTGGGCGCCGATGCCGGCGACGGCGTCTCGTCGCACCTGCAAGGCGCCAGCCTGCGTGACCTGCGCGAAGGCGAGCTCGACCACGTCCAGCGCGGTGTACTGGTGGAAAACGTGGCGCGCAGTTCCGCCGCCTGGCGCGCCGGTCTGCGACGCGGCGACGTGATCGTCAACGTCAACCGTCAAGACGTCAACAATTTGGAGCAGTTACGCGCAGCCGTGCCGGATAAGGACGCCGCGCTGCTGCTGCGCATTAACCGCGACGGCGGCGTGTTCTTCGCCGTGGTCCGCTAGTTCAGCGGAAAGTCGGTCCAGCCATCCGTCCAGTCGCGGGCGGCGCCGGGCCGAATGGCGCCGATATAGAGCGCGGACTCGTCCCAGAACTCCCCCTGGGGCGGCGCCACGGCGCCGTCCCGCAGGCCCGAGGTGCCGCCGGGGGCGAAGTCCGGGTTCACGGTGCTGCTCACGTCGCGGCTGAACTGAGGGTCCACGCCAAAACGCGCGCCCACGGTGTCGCGGAAGTAGGCGGCCTCATCGAGGCCGCCGTCATCGTCCGCGTCGCCGCTTTCGTCCTCGAAAAAGCGGATGCCGCGCCCGCCGATGTCGTTGATCGCCAGGGCCTCGAACGACAGACGGCCGTTGTCCAGGTTGCCCACCGTCACCGCGTCCTTGATGTCCACCGCTTCCCCGGAAAAGCCGTGCATGAACAGATTGTGGAAGTGCCCGCCGGTGCCTTCGCGCAACGTCATGGCGCGGTGGTGGCGGGTGTGGCTGCGCGGGCTCACCAGGGTGACGTTGTACATCACCGGTTCCGACATCGGCTCGGCGTCGTGCTGATTGCCGTTGTTGTCCGCTTCGAAGGCGTTGTCGCCGCTGTTGGGGTGTTGCTGGGCAATCAGGAACTGGACCCGGCCGCGCCAGCCCCAGTCCCAATCCAGGGAATCGTCGCCGGCGCCGGTGATCAGAACATGGCGCAGGTCCGCGGTGCCGCCGAACATCTCCACGCCGTCGTCCAGGGAGCGGTGCACCTGCACGTGGCGGACGATGGTGCCGCTGCCGCAGCCGCCCAGGGTCAGGCCGTTGAGTTCGTTATTGGCGTAGACCTCGAAGCCGGCGAATTCAATGCGCGCGTACTCAATCACGCCGCAACTGCCGTCGGCGTCGTCGCCGCCGAAGGCGCCACGGGTATCATTGGCCGGCACCCCTTCGATGTGCGCGTCGGCCTGATTCACCGGCGCCGAGCCGAGCAGCACCACGCCGCCCCAGTCGCCGGCGGCGCGGGTGCCTTGCGGCTGGCCGCTGGTGAACACGATCGGCATATCGGCGTTGCCGGCGGCGTGCAGGCTGGCGCCGCGGGTGATCACCAGCGCCGAACCCGGCTGGCCTTCAACGCGGGTGCCCGGCTCAATGGTGAGACGCGCGCCGTCCTCCACATAGACGATGCCGTTCAGCACCCAGGTGCGGTCCGTGGACCAGCGGTGTTCGCCGGTGAGCGGCCCGGCCACCACCTGGCGGCCGGACAGCAGGCCGCCGATGGAAGGCTGCAACAACACCCCGGCGGTGATCACCCCCACCAGCACCAGCGTGCCCAGGCCCAGCCACCATAAGTTCGAAGAGCGTTGTGGCGTGGCGTTCCGGGGCGCGGGCCGGGCAGGGGTGGGGGCGGTGTCGCCGCCGGCCGTGGCAGGGGCGCTGGTTTTATGCAGCAGGCCGCCCTGGCGGTTGGCCGCTTTCAGTTTGCGGCCCAGTTCGCGGATGCGCGGGTGCTCGCTGGACAGCGCCTTCTCGATTACCTCGGCGCGGTACTGCGAGTCGTTGAGCAGGGTATTGAAGTGGATAAAGCGCAGCGAACCGTCGCCGCTTTGATCGTAGTTCTGTTTCAGTTGCCACAGCAGTTCCACGAGCTGTGCCCGTGGTGACGATTCGCCACTCATGATGCCCCCTCCCCGGACGGATTTCCCCATTGCAGGGAACGCAGTCTGGGAGGAGGGCGTTACAGTGCGATGAAATCAGACGCCGAGAATCTTGTCGGCGGCTTTTTCCGCGATCATCACCGTGGGCGCATTGGTGTTGCCGCCGATCAACGTCGGCATGATTGAGGCGTCCACCACCCGCAGGCCTTCAAGGCCGTGCACTTTCAGGTCCGGGTCCACCACCGCCTGGTCGTCGACGCCCATCTTGCAGGTGCCCACCGGGTGGTAAATGTTGTCGCACTTGTGGCGCAGGAAGGCGCGAATCTGCTCATCGCTCTGTACATGAGCGCCGGGGGCGATTTCCTCGCCCCGCCAGGGCGCCAGTGCGTCCTGGGCCATGATCGCGCGCATCGCCTTGACGCCGCGCACCATGCCTTCCATATCGTCCGGATGCTCCAGGAAGCGCGGGTCGATCAGCGCCGGGCTGCGCGGGTCCGCATCGCGCAGACGGATGGTGCCGCGGCTCTTCGGGCGCAGAATGCAGACATGGCCGGAGTAACCGTGGCCCATGCTGAACATCCAGTTCAGACCGTGGTTGTCCAGCTTGGCGGCGGTCAGATGCAGCTGCAGGTCCGGGCGCTCCTCCTCCGGCCGCGATTTAATAAAGCCGCCGGCCTCCGCCACGTTGGAGGTCAACTGGCCGCTGCGTTTGGTGAAGAAATCCCACACCGCCTTGGCGCCGGTGAACGGCAGTTCCCAGGAGCCCATGGTGAAGGTGTCGCGGCGCCGGTTGCGGTGGATCACCAGCACGTCCGGGTGGTCCTGCAGATTGCCGCCGACGCCGGGCAGCTCGTGCACCGGATCGATACCGTGGCGTTTCAGTTCCTGTGGATCGCCGACCCCGGACAGCTGCAGCAACTGCGGCGAATTGATCGCGCCGCCGGACAGGATCACCTCGCCGGCCTCGATGGTATGCATGTCGCCCTTGTGCTCCACCTCCACACCGGTGGCGCGTTTACCGTCGAAGCGGACCCGGTGCACCAGCGCCCCGGTCATCACCGTCAGGTTGTCGCGCTCCATGGCCGGGTGCAGATAGCCGCGGGCCACGCCCCAGCGTTCGCCGTCCTTCTGGTTGACCTTGTACATCGACATCCCTTCCTGGGTGTCGTTGTTGAAGTCATCGGTGGCCGGGTGGCCGGCCTGGACCCCGGCGGTCACGAACGCCTCGCTGACCGGGTGGCGGAATTTCAGTTCGGAGATGTTGAGGTTGCCGTTGACGCCGTGGAACGGGCCTTCGCCGCCGGGCTCGTAGTGTTCACAACGCTTGAACAGCGGCAGCACGTCTTTATAGCCCCAGCCGGGGTTACCCAGCGACTCCCAGTGGTCGTAATCCCAGGGGTGGCCACGGGTGTAGCACATGGCGTTCACCGCCGAGGAGCCGCCCAGGGTCTTGCCGCGGGGAATATAGATTTCACGGTTATTGAGCGCTTTCTGCGGTACCGTGTAATAGCGCCAGTTGCGGGCGTTGGAGCGCATCAGCCAGATGATCCCGGCGGGGATGCGAATAAACAGGCTGTTGTCCGCGGGGCCCGCTTCCAGCAGACAAACACGGGTGTTGGGATTCTCGGACAGCCGGTTGGCCAGGACGCAACCGGCGGAGCCGGCGCCCACGATCACATAATCAAACTGCATGCCGCTCGCCTATGTTCAGTGCCTATTTCAACCAGTATATAGCCTGTAGCGCGCTCCTGTTATTGACCCTGTGTATCCGCGCCACGGCCAATGCGGAGCCGCCGCCGGACTGGCGGCACGTGGCCTTCGAGGGCGAGACCCGCTATCGGCTCACCGATGCCGGTTGCTGGCGGGCCAGGGCGGAAGCCAGCGCCTCGGGTCTGGTGCGCGAACAGGCGGTGAATCTGGCCCGCACGCCCTGGTTGAACTGGCGCTGGCGGGCCGCTGAAACGCCGGCCTGGTCGGCGGCGGACGAGCAGAGCAAGCAGGGCGATGATTTTCTGGCGCGGGTCTATGTGATCAAGGAGGGCTGGGTGCCCTGGCGCACCCGGGCGATCAATTACGTCTGGTCGCGCTCGCACCCGCCGGGCAGCCACTGGCCCAACCCCTATGCCGGGCAAGCGGAAATGGTGGTGGTCCAGGGGCCGGGCGGCCAAGCCGGGCCGTGGCGCGGGTTCAGCCGTGACGTGGCCGCTGATTTCAAGCGCTTCCATGATATGGAAGTGGACAGCGTGGACGCGGTGGCGATCATGACCGACACCGACAACACCGGCGTGGTCGCCGAAGCCTGCTATGAACTGCCTTCTTTTTCCGCTCAGCCGCAACACGCGCGGCCCTCTGAACGGTAATCACGGTTGCGGACCCGGATTAAGGCTGTTTATTATTCAGGCAGCCGTTTTTCTTTACCTGCTTTCTGATTAGCTGGCCGGGGTCGATTAATCAGAGATCAGGACAGTACCCGCGCCACCCGCCGGCGCGTGCTTTCGAGGCCTGGCGCCGGTGCCTTTTCTCACCGCCGCCCGCCCCCTGTCGCAGAATCGTCACGCTTAAAGACTTTCATGACTCCGCGGAACGCGGAAGAAAAAACGTCGGAACAGGCGAAGGTGCCTATGAGTGAGCGAATTTTGCGGTTGGACAAGGCGGGCACGCCGGTGGAGTGGCTGGACTGGCAGGCCGCCGCGGTGCTCTACGCCCGGGGTCTGGTGACCTGGACCCTGGGCGACGTGATTTACAACCTGCGCGGCGGCATGTGCCGCCTGACCGGCGACCGGTCACGGCTGTCTCTGCACTCCATCATCGCCTGCGACGGCATCGCCAGCCCGCGCCGCCGCACCCGCCCACCGCTCACCAACCGCGCGCTGTTCCGTCGTGACCAGCATCTTTGTCTGTATTGCGGCAAACCCTACCCGGAGGCTCTGCTCACCCGCGACCATATCCGGCCCACCTCGCGGGGTGGCAAGGACAACTGGCTCAACGTGGTCGCCGCCTGCCGGCGCTGCAATCAGCACAAAGGCGACCGCCTGCCGGAAGAGATCAACATGGAACTGCTGGCGCTGCCCTATGTGCCGAACATGGCGGAATACCTGGCGCTGATTAACAGCCACCGCATCCGCGGCGACCAGATGGCCTTCCTGCGCAGCCAGTTCGGCAAGAACAGCCGCATGTTGTGACAGGCGATGCTCTTGTCTCCATCAGCCACCCAAAAAAAACGGCGTCCAGAGGACGCCGATGAATCGTTTGGCTCGGGAGAGCTATCACGGAGCAGTACTCCGCTAGTCGACGGATGGGACCTCGCCGACGAATGAGAGTATGTCTGTGACCGATTTCAAAAACATTAGCTGTACAGCCGTTCACAAACGCTTCGTTGGCCAATAATTCACCGTCGCTGATCAGCCGCCGCCGGGCATCAGGCCGCAGGCCCCGAGCACGGTCTGCCAGCGCTCGGTGTGGGCCCGCAAGGCCCGGTCCAGGCGCGCCGACTGGCCCCGGGGCCCGAAGTAGTGGTCCAGCCACCGGTCCAGCGCCGGGTTGGTGCCGCTGCTGGCGGCCCGCAGCGCCCGCAGGCGCTCGCCCAGACGGCGCTGGCGGCGGTCCAGTTCCGCCAGATACGGTTGTACCTCCTGTCCGTAGACGCTATCCAAAAGGTTGCGCAGGTAGCGCGCCCTTTGGCTGGCCCGGCCCCGCGGGCAGAGGCTGTCCTCGTCCAGCGACTCGAGCATGCCCAGAGCCTGCGCCAGGGCCACCCGGGCGGCGGCGATCTCGCGCAGCACCGCGCCGCCGGCGGCGCCACCGGCCAGGGTGGCCAGGTGCCGTTCCAGGTCGGGCAGGGCATCCGGCGGCGGCGACTCACGCAGCGCCCGCCCGGCGCTCGCCAGGCCGCCCAGGGCTTCCAGGCCCCGGGCGGAATCGCCGGCCGGGCCCGGCGACTGGTTCAGAAAGCCCCGCAACTCATCGCTGGCCCAGGTGGCGTTCCAGAACAGGTCGCCGAGGCTGTCACGCTTTACCTCCAGGGTGCGTTCCAACAGGCCGATCAGTTCCGGGTCTTCCAGGGCTGCGCCGTTCAGACAGCGTTGCCCTCGCTCAATAAAGGTGAGCTCGTAATCCAGCCGCAGGGAGGCGCTGCGCAACTTGCCCAGGGCGCTGTTGCGCTCACTGACCAGCGACATCAGGTCGCAATGGCGCAAACCCAGATAGTTGAGCAGCCCGGTACGCAGGTCCGGCAGCGGGCGGCGCAGCGCCGCGTTGCCCGGGTAGGGCCGCAGCTCCAGGGCGGCCGCCGACGGCACCGGTTGCCGGGTGAGGCGTTCCAGGCGGGCCAGGTAGTCCTGCCAGCGGGCGGCCACCGGGTCTTCGGGCCACAGCGCCAGGCCGGCGGTGGCCGCCAGGGCGATCAGCGCAACCGCCAATACGGTTTTCTTCATGGCGCGGTCTGTGTCATGGGGCGCGGGTCCCGCTGCATTTCAGTACGATTTTACCTTGTGCGAGGAGGGCGGCCTTTGGCAACTGTGCTACCTTTTCCGGAAACACTCTCCCCGTGACAAAACGTGCCCCGTAACAATAAGCCCAAGGCGGTCAAAGGAATGCGATTACAACACTTAGGCGTGCTGTTTCTGGCCCTCTCCCTGCTGGCCTGCGACACCGCCGAGGAACCCGGCCCGGCGTCCTCCAGCGGGGAGACTTCCCCGCCAACCTCTTCCCCGGCCAGCGACGGCGAAGACGCCGCCCCCATGGACAGCCGCTGGCGCAGCCACCTGGACAGCTGGCCCACCGGCGCAGTGAGCGCCCGGGCGCCGCTGGTGGTACGTTTCACCCACCCGGTGGTCGCCGAGGAGGCACTGGAACAGCCCGCCGAAGGCGTCGCCCGTCTGGCGCCGGAGGTCGGTTTCAAGGCGGTGTTCACCGACCGCGACCGCCTGGAAATCCGCCCCGACGCGCCGCTGGAACGGGGCCGGGAATTGACGCTGACGCTGTTTCCCCAGGAGCTGTCCGGGGTCGACGACCGCCTGCCACCGCTGAAACTGCCGCTGACCGTACTGCGCCAGCAACTGAGCCTGCGGGTGGATGCCCTGGCGCCGGTGGACGAGGCGCCGGCCCGCATGCGGCTGGACGGCGAGCTCACCACCGCCGATCAGGCCGACCCGCTGGCGGTCCAGTCGGCGGTCACCGCCACCCAGGCGGACCGGCGCCTGGAGATTGAATGGCACCACGGCGCCGCCGGGCTCAGCCACGGGTTCCGGATCGGCGGTATTCGCCGCGACGGCGAACCGGCGCCGGTGGTGCTGCGCTGGGACGGCGAGCCGCTGGCGGTGGAGGAGAGCGGTGAACGGGAGTACCCGGTACCGGCCGAGGGCGCCTTCCAGGTGACCGCCGCGCGCACCCTCAGTTACCCGCAGCCGCATATCCGCGTGCAGTTTTCGCAGCCGCTGATGGGCAGCCAGGACACCGCCGGTCTGGTGCGAGTCAACGGCGAGGAGGCCCGCGTGCGCATCGACGGCAGCCGGCTGCTGGTTTACCCCGGCGGCGAGACCGGAGACGACGGCGCCGTAACTCTGACCGTCGGCGCCGGCCTGCGCAGCGCGTCACGGGCCCGCCTGGACCGCGAGTTCAGCCAGGATCTGGTGCTGCGCGTGGCCAAACCCGGCGTTCGCTTCGTCGGCGACGGCGTGATCCTGCCCGCCGGCGAAACTCTCAGCGTGCCGTTCGAGGCGGTGGGCACCCGCGCGGTGAAGGTGCAGGCGTTCGAAGTGTTCGCCGACAACATCGCCGGTTATCTGCAGAACAACGACCTCGACGCCGATTACGCGGACACCCGCCACGGCCGCTACCTGTGGCAAAAGACGCTGAGCCTGCCGCCGGACGGCGACGGCGACTGGCAGCGCTACCGGCTGGACCTCAGCGAACTGATGGCGCGCCACCCCAACGGCCTGGTGCGCCTGACCCTGAAGATCGACGCCGACACCATCGACTACCAATGCCAGGGCGAGGGGCCGAGCCGCACCGCCGAGTTGCCGGACAACTTCGAAGGGCCGGGCCAGGGCGAGGGCGACGACCGCCTGCGCCGCTACTACGACAACGCCGGCTACCTGAGCTGGCAGGAGCGCGACAACCCCTGCGCCGACGCCTACTACCAGTACAACGAGCGCGCCGAATCCTCACGCGCCTTCCTGGCCTCCAACCTGGGGCTGATCGCCAAGCAGGGCGAGGACGACCGGCTGATCGTGGTGGCCACCCATCTGGACAGCAACGCGCCGGCCAGCGGCGTGCGCGTCACCGTGCACAACTACCAGCACCAGCAGCTCGCCGAGGGCACCACCAACAGCGACGGCGAAGCCACCCTGGGCGTGGACGGCACACCGTTTTATCTGGTCGCCCACCATGGCGACGACCGCGGCTACCTGAAGCTGGCGCGCAACCAGGCGCTGCCCACCAACCAGTTCAATACCGGCGGCGAGCGGGTGCGCGACGGCCTCAAAGGCTTCTTCTACGGCGAGCGGGACGTGTGGCGCCCGGGCGACGACATCCATCTCACCTTTATGCTCGACGACGCCGACGACCGCATTCCCGACGACCACCCGCTGACCCTGGACTGGTTCGACCCGCGCGGCGATAAGGTGGCCGAATACACCAACAGCGAGCCGGTGGGGCAGTTCTACACCTTCACCCTGAGCACCGCCGAGGACGCGCCCACCGGCAACTGGCGCGCGGTGGCGCGCATCGGCGACCGTTATTTCGATACCCCGCTGCGGGTGGAGGCGATCAAACCCAACCGGCTGAGCATCGAGCTGGACCTGCCCGACGCCCTGGACGCCGGCACCGCCAACCCGGTGACCCTGCACAGCCAGTGGCTCAACGGCGCCCGCGCCGGCGGCCTGAAAGCCGACGTCAAAGCGAGCCTGAGCAACGCCGCCACTACCTTTGAAGGCTACGACGGCTTCGCCTTCGACGACCCCACCCGCAGCCTCGGCGCCGAGCCGTTCACGGCCTTTGAAGGCAAGCTCGACAACCAGGGCGACGCGCGCTTCCCGCTCGATCTGCCGGAGCTGACCCCGCCGGGCATGGCCGCCGCCACGCTCACCACCCGGGTGTTCGAAAACAGCGGCGACTACAGCACCCAGGTGCGCCGCGTACCGGTGCGCCCCTACCGGCACTGGGTGGGCATGCGCGTGCCGGAAGGCGACGGCTGGGGCGGCGCCCTGGGCCGCGACCGGGACCACGAGATCGGCTTCCTGACGCTGGACCGGGACGGCAAGCCCGAGGCCGGCCGCGACCTGACCCTGAGCCTGTACCGCATCGACTGGCGCTGGTGGTGGGACCGCGGCGACGACAACCTGACCAACTTCATCAGCGACCCGCACACCGAAAAGCTGCGCCAGGACACCCTCACCACCGACGCCGACGGGCGCGCGCAGTGGACCCTGGCCGGCGCCGATTACGAATGGGGCCGGCACTTGCTGCGGGTCTGCCAGAGCGACGGCCGCCACTGCGTCAGCCGCACCGTCTATCTGGGCTGGAGCGGCGAACGCGGCGCCCAGGGGGACGCCGCCACCCGGCTGTCGCTGAGCACCGACCGGGACCACTATCAGGTGGGCGACACCGCCCGCGTGCAGGTGCCGGTGAGCGGCCAGGGCCGCCTGCTGGTGAGCCTGGAAAACGGCGCCCGGGTGCTCGACCACTACTGGCTGGAAGCCGGCGAGCAGGGCGACACCCTGACCCTGGAAGTGCCGGTCACCGCCGCCATGGCGCCCAACGTCTATGTCAACGTGGCGCTGCTGCAGCCCCACGCCGGACGCGACAACGACCGGCCGATCCGCCTCTACGGCATCGCGCCGCTGCTGGTGGACGACCCGGCCACCCGCCTGATGCCGGACATCCGCGCGGAAAGCGAAGTGCGCCCGGAGAGCACCCTGTCGGTGGCGGTGTCCGAGCGCCGCGGGCGGCCCATGACCTACACCCTGGCGGTGGTCGACGAGGGGCTGCTGGGCATCACCGGTTTCGCCACGCCGCGCCCGCACCGGGCGTTCTACCAGCGCGAGGCCCTGGGCGTGCTGACCTGGGACCTGTTCGATCAGGTGGTGGGCGCCTACGGCGGCGAACTGGATCAGATGCTGGCGCTGGGCGGTTCCGACGCGTTGCGCGACGGCAGCGAGCAACAGCGCCGCCGCTTCCCGCCGGTGGTCCGTTTCAGCGGGCCCTTCCAACTGGCCAAGGGCGAGACCGCCGATCACGACATCGAACTGCCCGCCTACATGGGCCAGGTGCGCGTGATGGTTGTGGCCGGCGACGGCCACGCCTACGGCGAGGCGGACAAGAACGTCACCGTCACTCAGCCGCTGACCCTGCTGTCGTCCCTGCCGCGGGTGCTGGGGCCGGGCGAAACCCTGGCCCTGCCGGTCACCCTGTTCGCCGCCGAGGACGGCCTGGGCCCGGTAACGGTGTCCGCCGACGTGGACGGGCCGATCGCGTTAAGCGACCGGCCGGACGAGCAGGGCGCCGAACTGGACTTCCAGGACAGCGGCGAACGGATCGCCGAGCTGGGCCTGAAAACCGACCAGCGTACCGGCACCGCCACGGTGACCGTGTCCGCCCGCGCCAAGGAGCATGAGGGCGAGGGGTACCGCGCCAGCGAAACCGTGCACCTGCCGGTGCGCGCCGCCAACCCGCCCACCGTCCGTGACGCCGGGCGCTTGCTGGCCGCCGGCGAGACCTGGTCGCAGCGGCACCGCGCCCACGGTCTGCCCGGCACCAACCAAAGCCGGCTGACCGTAAGCAGCCTGCCGGCCATGGGCTTGGAGCGCCGCCTGGAGTACCTGCTCGGCTATCCCCACGGCTGCGTGGAGCAGACCGTGTCGGCGGCCCTGCCGCAGCTCTATCTGTCGCGGCTGATCGCCCTCGACGACGAGCAGCGCGCCCGCATTCAGAGCAACGTGGAAGCGGCCATCCAACGGCTGCGCCGCTTCCAGCTCGGCGACGGCGCCTTCGCCTATTGGCCCGGGGCCGCCGTGGCCGACGACTGGGGCACCTCCTACGCCGGCCATTTCCTGTTGGAAGCGCGCCGTCAGGGCTTCGCGGTGCCCGCCGGCATGCTGGAAGACTGGGCCGATTACCAACGCCGTGTGGGACGCAACCCGGGCGGCCAGCCCTGGCAGTGGGCCGGCCAGGCCTACCGCCTTTACACCCTGGCGCTGGCCGGCGAGCCGGAGGTGGGGGCCCAGAACCGGCTGCGGGAAGCGCTGTCCGCCCGGGCGGACGGCGACAGCCGCCGGCCCGGCTACCAGGCCGCGCGCTGGCTGCTGGCCGCCGCCTACCAGCAGATGGGCCTCAACGACGTGGCCGGCGAACTGATCGCTGGCGCCGACGCGCCCTCGAACTACGACCGCCCGGGCCCCACCTACGGCTCGGCGCTGCGTGACCAGGCCATCGAGCTGCTGGTGCGCGACGCCCGCGGCGACAGCGACGGCGCCTGGCGCCAGGCCGAGGCGATCGCCGGCCGGCTGGCCTCCCAGCAGTGGTATTCCACCCAGAGCACCGCCTGGGCGCTGATGGCCATGGCCCGCTTCGCCGGCTCCGGCGACGCCGGTGAGGGCTACCGGTTCGCGTGGCGCCGGGGCGACGGCGACTGGCAGGAAATCCAATCCCTGGCGCCGGTGTTCCGCCAGGACCTGTCGCTGGACGGCGAGGGCGTCGAGCTGGCGGTGCGCAACGACAGCGAACGCGGCCTGTTCGCCTCGGTGACCACCCGGGGCACGCCGGCGCCGGGCCAGGAACAGGCCGCCGCCCGAGGGCTCGGTATCGAGGCCCGCTTCCTGACCCTGGACGGCCGGCCCCTGGATCCGGGCAGCCTGTCCCAGGGCACTGATTTCCGCGCCCGGGTGCGCGTCGTCAATAACAGCGGCCGCGACCTGGACAACCTGGCCCTGACCCAGGTGATCCCGTCCGGCTGGCAGATCACCGACAGCCGTCTCGCCGGCGACGAGCAGGCGGCGCCGCTGGATTACCGGGACATCCGCGACGACCGGGTGCTCAGTTACTTCTCGCTGGCCGCCGGCGAGGCGCGGGAATACACCCTGGGGCTGAACGCCACCTTCGCCGGCCGGTTCTATCTGCCGGGCTGGCAGGTGGAGGCCATGTACCAGGGCGACACCCGCGCCCGCAATAAAGGCCAGTGGGTGGAGGTGATCCGCGATTAAGGGGCGTTTTCCGGGCCGCCGTCGTCGGTGGGCGCTGGGCGGCGCCGCCCTGGCGCTGCTGGCCGGGCTGGCGTTTCTGCAGTTCGCGCCGCTGCCCGCCGCGCTCACGGCCAGCGACTACGCCACCCTGATGCTGGACCGGCAGGGACGGCCTCTGGCGGCGCGCATCGCCGCCGACCAGCAGTGGCGGTTCGCCCCGGTGGCGCGGGTGCCGGACAAGTATCGCCGGGCGCTGCTCACCTTCGAGGACCGGCGCTTCTTCTATCACCCCGGGGTCGACCCGGTGGCGGTGCTGCGCGCCGCCCGCGACAATCTGGCCGCCGGCCGGGTGGTCAGCGGCGGCTCCACCCTGACCATGCAACTGGCCCGCCTGCTGCGCGCCGACCCGCCGCGCACCTTCCCGGAAAAAGCCCGCGAAGCGGTGCTGGCGCTGCAGCTGGAGTGGCACCTGGATAAGGACGAGATCCTGCGCCAGTACGCCAGCCGCGCGCCGTTCGGCGGCAACACCGTGGGCCTGCGCGCCGCCGCCTGGCGCTATTTTCAGCGGCCGCCGGAGCAGCTCAGCTGGGCGGAAGCGGCGTTGCTGGCGGTGCTGCCCAACAGCCCGGCGCTGATTCATCCCGGGCGCGACCGGGAACGGCTGCGCGCCAAGCGCGACCGTCTGCTGGAAACGCTGCGGGAGCAGGGCGCTCTGGACCGGGACGACCTGGCCCTGGCCCGTCTCGAGCCGCTGCCCCGGGTCCAGGCGTTGCCGTCGCTGGCGCCCCGGTTGCTGGATACGCTCACCGCCGGCGGCGGCGCGCCGCTGCTGCGCACCACCCTGGACGCGGACCTGCAACGCCGGGTGCGCGACCTCGCCGACCACCACGGCCAGCGGCTGGGGCGCCAGGGCGTGCACAACCTGGCGGTGGTGGTGATCGACCACCGGGCGATGGCGGTGCGCGCCTACCTGGGCAACGTCAATCACGGCGACCCGCTCACCTACGGCGCCGCCGTCGACATCGCCGCCCGGCCGCGCTCCACCGGCAGCGTGCTCAAGCCGCTGCTGTACGGCTCGATGCTGGACGCCGGGCAGCTGCTGCCGGGCACCCTGGTGTCCGACCTGCCCACCAATTACGGCGGCTACAGCCCGGAAAACTTCGACCGCGAGTACCGCGGCGCGGTGCCCGCCCACGAGGCGCTGGCCCGCTCCCTGAACGTGCCGGCGGTGCGCATGCTGCGCCGCTACGGGGTGGGCCGGTTCCACGATCAGCTGCGGGCGCTGGGCATGACCACGCTGTTCCGGCCCGCCGACGGCTACGGGCTGACCCTGGTGTTGGGCGGCGCGGAAGGCACCCTGATGGAACTCACCGGCATCTACGCGCGGCTGATCGCTACCGCCCGGGACGGCGCCGCGCCGCCGGCGGCGCTGTTGTCCGGCGTGCATCCGGTGGCGGCGCCGTTCCCGATCAGCCCCGGCGCCGCCTGGCTCACCCTGGACGCCCTGCGCGAGGTGGCGCGGCCCGGCACCGCCCGGCAATGGCGGCTGTACCGCTCCAGCCAGCCGATCGCCTGGAAAACCGGCACCAGCTACGGACTGCGCGACGCCTGGGCGATCGGCAGCAACGGCCGCTACACGGTGGGCGTGTGGGCCGGTAACGGCAACGGCGAACCGGCGCCGCACCTGGGCGGCGCGGACACCGCCGCGCCCTTGATGCTGGACGTGTTCAGCCTGCTCGGCACCGAACCCTGGCCGGCGCCGCCGCTCAACGATCTGAAAACCGTGCGCGCCTGTGTCGACGACGGCTACCTGGCCGGTGGCCGCTGCCGGGCGGAAGACACACTGGCGCCTCTGCACAGCCACTTCCAGACCGTTACTCCGCATCACCGCCGCGTGCACCTGGACGCCAACGGCCAGCGCGTGCACAGCGGCTGCGAATCGGTGGCCAACATGCGCTCGCGGGACTGGTTCGTGCTGCCGCCGGCGCAGGCCTGGTTTTACCGTCAGCGGCACCCGGACTACCGGCCCCTGCCGGCCTGGCGGGCGGACTGCGCCGCCGGCGCCCGGGCCCTGGATACCACGCCGCCGATGGCGGTGATTTACCCCCACGCCGGCGCCGGACTGTTCATTCCCCGGGAACTGGGCGGCGAGCGCGGCCGGGCGGTGTTCCGGGTGGTGCACGAACGGCCCGGCGCCAGCCTGTTCTGGCACCTGGACGACCAGTACCTGGGCCGCACCGACCACTTCCATGAGTGGGCGCTGCGGGCCTCGCCGGGCTGGCACACCCTGACGCTGGTGGACGACCAGGGCTTTCGCCTGCAACGCCGTTTCAAAGTGCTGGGCGATCACTGAACCGTCGTCTTCACCCGCCATTCGCCATGGCTCTCCGACACTGAGCGCGCAGCCAAGGAGATGCCATGCGCACCGTCATCGTGATTCTGGCCGCCGCCGCGCTGGTGGCCGCCTGTCAGTTAAGCCCCGACCGTCCGCCGGTGGAGACCGTGGATGAGCTGGACCTGGACCGCTTCATGGGCGATTGGTATGTGATCGCCAACATTCCCACGCCGCCGGAAAAAGGCGCCCACAACGCGGTGGAAAGCTATCAGCGGCTTGCTGACGACAAGATCGGCGTCACCTTCGCCTTCAACGAAGACAGCTTCGACGGTGAGCGTAAAACCATGACGCCCACCGGCTTTGTCAGCGACGAAAGCAACGCCATCTGGGGCATGCGGTTTATCTGGCCGTTCCGCGCCGATTCCCGGGTGCTGTACGTGGGCGATGCCTACCGCACCACCCTCATCGGGCGCCAGAAGCGCGACTATCTGTGGATCATGGCCCGTCAGCCGGAATTGTCCGAGGACACCCTGCAGCGGCTGATTCAAATCGCCGCCGACCGGGGCTACGACACCCGCCGCATCCAGCGTGTCCCGCAGCGCTGGTGATAACCGGCTACAAGCCGCAAGCTTCAAGCTACAAGCAGACCCTGCCCGACGCGGAGGTGGGTGCTTATAGCTTGCGGCTTGTAGCTTGAAGCTTGTTTCAAAATCCCCATCCTCCTAGGGTGAGAGCCCATCGGAGTGAAGGAGACCCTGATGAAAATCCTGATTGCCGGGGCCAACGGCAAGATTGGCCGCCATCTGGTACGCGGCCTGGCGAACAGTGAGCATATCTGCCGGGCGATGGTCCGCGACCCCGCCCAGGAGTGGGAGCTGCGCCAGCTGGGCGCCGACGAAGTGGTGGTGGCGGACCTGGAAGGCGACTGCCGGGCGGCGCTGATCACCTGTGACGCGGTGGTGTTCACCGCCGGTTCCGGCCCCCACACCGGCCCGGAAAAAACCGTGGACGTGGACCAGAACGGCGCCATCAATCTGATCGACCAGGCCCAGGACATGGGCGTGGAGCGGTTCGTGATCGTCAGCTCCATGCGCGCCGACGAGCCGGACAGCGGCCCGGAAAAAATGCGCCACTACTTCATCGCCAAGCAGAACGCCGACAACCACCTGCGCGCCAGCAAGCTGGCCTACACCATCGTGCGGCCCGGCAAGCTCACCGAGGACGACGGCACCGGCCAGGTGCGCCTCGCCGAACGCTTCGAGGACTTCGGCGAGATCCCCCGCCAGGACGTGGCGGCGGTGCTGCAGGCGGTGCTCGAAAACCCGGCCACCGCCGGCCGCGAGTTCGACCTGCTGTCCGGCGACCAGCCCGTCGCCGACGCCGTCACCGCCTTCGCCCGCTGAGGGGTTTGTGGGAGATTCTATGGTGCCTAAC
>NZ_ARXR01000038.1 GCF_015356855.1 Alloalcanivorax venustensis ISO4 | reverse complement strand
ATTGCACCGCGTCTCGGATACGGAGCAACCGAACACCGGAACGATAAAGGTCTCTGGAATCCTGCCGGGAGCTCCGCTCCCTTTCGCGGGCAGGGCCCGCTCCCACAAGGCCTGGCCCACAGACACGCGGCCCCTCTGGAGGGAACGGCCTACCACAGGGCCAAATTCCCTCTGGAGGGAACCACATGCGCTAGAAGGAAGCGGGATCGATGGCGTCGAAGTCGGTAACCCTGGGGTGGGCACCGTCGGGCAGGGCGTTGTCCCGATCCAGCAGCACGGTGTGCAGGCCGGCCTCGCGGGCGGCGTCGAGTTCGGCTTCCACGTCGGAGAGAAACAGAATCTCGTGGCCGGGCAGGCCGATCGCCTCGCTGATGCGCCGGTAGCTGGCGGCTTCTTTCTTGCCGCCGCTGGTGGTGTCGAAGTAACCCTGGAACAGCGGCGTCAGGTCGCCGGCTTCCGAGTAGCCGAAGAACAGCTTCTGGGCGGCCACCGAACCGGAGGAGTAGACGTACAGCGGAAAGCCCTGGTGGTGCCAGTCGCGCAGCCGCCGGGCGGCGTCCGGATAAAGGTGCGCCTGGTAATCGCCGTTGCGATAGCCGCTTTCCCAGATCATGCCCTGCAGCGCTTTCAGCGGCGTGGCTTTGCGGTCTTCATCAATCCAGGCGCGCATCAGCGCGGCGGCCTGTTCCGGCGTGGCCAGCGCTTCACCGCTCTCTTGCCGCGCCGCCGCCATCTGTTCCACCACCGCCGGGTCGTCCCAGTGGCGCGCCAGAAAGTCGCCCATCTGTTCGGCGGCGTAGGGGAACAGCACTTCCTTGACGAAGCGGATGCTGCTGGTGGTGCCTTCGATGTCGGTGAGAATGGCGCGGATCATCAATTCTCCAGACGATTAAAACGCTGGGCGATGTCGCTGCCGGTGAAGTTGGCGACCCAGCCTTCCGGGTTATTGAACAAGCGGATGGCGGTGAAGTTGGGGTTGGGCCCCATGTCGAACCAGTGCGGGGTGTTGGCCGGCACCGAGATCAGGTCGCCTTTGGTGCACAGCACTTCGTAGATGCGCTCGCCGATGTGCAGGCTGAACAGGCCCTGGCCGTCGACGAAGAACCGCACTTCGTCTTCGCTGTGGCTGTGTTCCTCAAGGAATTTTTCCCGCGCCGCCTGTTTCTGCGGGTGCTCCGGGGTCATGCTGACCACGTCCACGCTCTGGTAGCCTTCCTCGTCGATCAGCCGGTCGATTTCCCGGCGATAGACGTCCAGCACTTCTTCCTGGCTGGGCTGCTCGGTGAGCGCGCCGACGGCCTGCCATTGTTCGTAGCGAATGCCCACCTTGGCCAGTTCCTCGGCCATGGCCAGCTTGTCGTTGATGATCTGTTCGGGTTGCTCGGGATGCCCGTCGCGAAACACTTTCAAATTACTCATGGGGTTTTCCTCCTCAGGGGGCCGCCGCCGATCAGCCCAGGCGGCGCCGGTCCAGTTCCACGGCCAGCAGGGTTTCCAGCGCTTCCAGCTGGCGATAGCAGGCGCCGATGTCCGCCGCCCAGGTGTACAGGCCGTGGCCGCGGATCAGGTAGGCGTGGCCGGCGTCGCCGGCGTCCATGGCCCGGTCCACCTCGGCCGCCAGCGCGGCGATGTCCTGGCTGTTTTCAAACACCGGAATGGTAAGCCGCGTGTCATGGGTTTGCACGCCGTCCAGGGCCTTGAGCAGTTCGTAGCCTTCCAGGGTGATGTGGTCGGCGGGCCAGTGCATGGTGAGCACCGTGGAGGCGTGGCTGTGGGTGTGCAGCACCGCGCCGCAGTCCGGCAGCCGGCGGTAGAGCTGGGTGTGCAGCAGGGTCTCGGCGGAGGGCTTGCCGTCGCCGACGGCGGCGCCTTCCATGTCCACCACCATGATGTCGGTCTCTTCCAGCAGGCCTTTGTCGCGGCCGGAACGGGTGATCGCCGCGTGGTCCTCGTTGAGGCGCAGCGAATAATTGCTGCTGGTGGCCGGCGACCAGCCCTGGCCGTAGATGCGGCGGCCGATGGCGGCCAGGGCGCGGGCCGCTTCCCGGTAGGCGCTGGTGGAGTAGGGGCGGTGACTCATCAGGACCTCCGGTTCAGGCGCGACAGATGCTCGGCGACGCTGGCCGCGTCCGGCGAGTGCACCACGCCGCTCTCGGTGACGATGGCGGTGATCAACGCGGCCGGCGTCACGTCGAACGCCGGGTTGTAGACCGGGCACTGTTCCGGTGCCAGGGGCTGGCCGCCCACCCGGCGCACTTCGTCGGCGGCGCGCTCCTCGATGACGATACCTCCGCCGTCGGTCATGGCCGGGTCCAGGGTGGAATCCGGCGCCGCGACGATGAACGGCAGACCGTGGTGACGGGCCAGCACGGCGAGCCCGTAGGTGCCGATCTTGTTGGCGGTGTCGCCGTTGGCGGCGATGCGGTCCGCGCCCACCACCACCGCATCGACGCGGCCCGCCGCCATCAACATGCCGGCGGCGCTGTCCGCCACCAGGGTGACGGGAATGTTTTCCTGCATCAGCTCCCAGGTGGTGAGCCGGGCGCCCTGCAGCCAGGGGCGGGTCTCGCCGGCGATCACCTCGCGCAGATGGCCGCCGCGCCAGGCGGAGCGGATGATGCCCAGGGCGGTGCCGTGGCCGCCGGTGGCCAGCGCGCCGGTGTTGCAGTGGGTATAGACGCGGGCGTCGTGGGGCAGCAGGGCGGCGCCCAGTTCGCCCAGGCGCAGATTGGCGGCCTGGTCGTCCTGGTGAATGCTCTCCGCTTCGCGGGCCAGGCGGCGGCCCAGGGCCTCGCCTTCCAGGTCGGCGCCGAGCCGCTGCAGGCGCTCCAGGGCCCAGAACAGATTGACCGCGGTGGGGCGGCTGGCGGCCAGGGTTTCCAGCGCCGGGCGCAGTGTTTCCAGGGACGCGCGCCGGCCCAGGCCCAGGGCTTCCAGCGCCAGGCCGTAGGCGGCGGTGATGCCGATCGCCGGGGCGCCGCGTACCGCCATGTCGCGGATCGCGCCGGCGGCGCCGGCGGCGTCGTGGATCGCCAGCCACTCGGTGCGTAACGGCAGATGGCGTTGATCCAGCAGCAGCAAATGATCGTCGAGCCAGCGGATGGCGGGACTATCAATGGGCATTCAGGGCCTCTCGGTGTCGCGGGGTGGGTTGAGCTCGGGCTTGTGGTAGCGGCGGCGAATCCAGTTGGCCGCGCGCAGCACCCTCGGGCGGCGCATGATAGCGCGTTCCATGCGGTATTTCCCCGGAAAAGTGCTGACCATCAGCGCGATCAGAATGGTCAGAATGCCCTGGCCGGGCAGCACCAGCATCAGGATGCCGGCGGCCAGCAGCACCAGCGCCAGGGCGTTGCGCACCAGCCAGAGGCACCAGCCCAGCGGGCCCCGGTAATGGAGCGGCCGGCTGGGGGTGTTGAAGTAATCCTGGGGCATGCGCACCAGCAGCCAGGGAATCGCCAGCATCGACGCCACGGCCATCACCACGCCGGTGACGGTGAGAATCGGCAGCAGGGGCTGGAGCTGTTCGAGCAGGGGTTGCCAGTCGCGCTGGAGGTTCAGATCCAAAGGCGTTGCCTCTCCGTGGGCGGCGTTGCGGTGGTGTTCATGGGTTGCTGATGCCACGTGCCGTACAATGGTGGCTTGTAGGTCGCAAATCAATCGCTTTAAGGATGCACCGGCATGGCTTGGAAGTTGGTACTCGTGGCCCTCATGGGGCTCGCCATAGGCGCGCTGCTGGGGATGTTGATCCTGCGGGCTTCGCGCAAACGTGAAGAGCGGCGCCGGCAGGCCGCCCGGCATCTCGACGTGCTGGAGAACCTGAGCATTCTCTGCCGCGCCCTGCTGCAGGAACAAGTGGACAGCGCCGAGGCCAGCATCCGCATCAGCGTGCTGCTGGACTGCCTGCCCCAGGGCATTGAGCCGAAAGTGGATCTGGCGGCGATCCACCGTCTGGCGGAAGACTGCGGTCACTTCACCCGCGGCGAGCAGCGCCGCGAGCTGGCGCCGGCGGAGCGCAACCGTCAGGACGTGGCGCGGCTGCGCCTGGAGGAAGAGCAGGGCGCGGCGGTGCGTGCCGCCGCCGAGCGCCTGGCCGGCGTGCTGGACGCCTGGCGTGCACGGGTCGCCGTCTGATCCGCTTCGACTGACCCCACAGACAAGGCCCGCAGTCGCGAAGGCGGACGTTTCCGGCGCGGGCTTGAATTATCATCCGCGGCTTCTGAATCGCAGTAAGCCGAGCCGATAATTATGAGCCAACCCACCCTTTACGTGGCCTTTCCGGCCTCCGACGAGTTGCGCGACCGGATCGACGCCTTCCTGGAAATTACCCGCGAAGAACCGGACAGCAACCATGTGCAGGAACTGGAAGCGATCATGGATCCCTTCCTCGACGAAGTGCTGCACACCTACTTCACCGGGCCCATCGACGCGGTCAACGCCAAGGGCACCGCGGTGAACGTGATCCTTGGTGCCATGAAGGTCATCAGTAAAGCCGCCCACGGCCTGGCCGGGCGCCTGATGCGCAAGACCAGCGTTGAAGAGCAGCGCGCGCTGGCCGAGCACTTCCGCAACCTGCGGCTGGAGAAGGACGGTCAGGTCTACATCGGTTACCCGCTGTCGCCGGCGCTGGCCGAGCGTGCCTCGCTGGTGTTCCAGGAATTCGCCGACGGCAACGGCCAGATGCCGCGCCTGGTGGAAGTGATGGACGGCATCAGCGCCGGCGCCATCGAGAACTATCTCGACAAAACCGTGGGCAATCTGGAGCTGGGCCGTATCAATCGCGGGCTGGTGTCCGGTGCCCGCGCCACCATCAAGAAGGCGTCCGCGTCCTCGGTGGAGAAGGGCATTCCGGCGATGGAAAAATCCCACCAGAAACCGGTGGTGGCGTATTTCGAGTCGCTGCTCCTGCAGCCGTAACCCGTTCAGCCGGCGTGAAGCGAAGCGGCCCGGGTGGTGATGCCCGGGCCGCTTTGCGTTCAGCTTGAGGGGGTGGCGCCGCCGGAGTCTCCGGAGCTCGCCGCCTTCTTGGCGGGCGCCTTGCGGGCCGCCTTCTTCTTGGCCGGGGCTTTCTTCACCGCGCTCTTCTTGGCGGCGCTCTTTTTCGCGGTGCTTTTCTTGGCCGCGGCTTTCTTGGCGGGGCTCTTTTTAGCCGCGCTTTTCTTGGCGGCGGCTTTCTTGGCCGGTGCCTTGCGGGCGGAAGGGCTGACCCGCTTCTCGATGTCCTTGGCGCGCTTCTCCAGATCCTTCTGGTACTGGTTGATCACCTTGGCCAGGCTGTTGGCCTGTTTGGCGGTGGCCTTGAGCACCTTCACTTCGGTTTCCAGAAAGCGCTTGCGGGCTTCGGAGTCGTCCACCCGTTTGCGGGCGTCGTCCACGGCCTTGCGGGCGCGGTCGAGCTGGCGCTGCACCGTGGCGTTGGCTTTGTCCCGGTACTCGTTCTGCAGCTTCTCCAGCCGGTTGAGGCTGTCGCGGCGGCGCTTCATTTCTTCGCTGACCCGTTGGCGGGCTTTCTCGAGCTGGGATTCCAGCTGGGCGATTTGCTTGTCGCGTTCATTGTCGAAGCGCTCGGCGAGTTTGCGAATCTGCGCCTGCAGTTCGTCGAGACGATCTCTTACCTTATTAACGGCCATGGATGACTCCCTTTCCCCGTGCTGATTTGGGTCCGCGGTGCGGACGTCCAGGAAACTGTATGTCACATTTTTAAGCTGGACAACCGCCAAGGGGGTTGGCTTTGCAGGCTTTCTGGTCAATTCCTGTAACACGGTGGTCGTGTTGTGGTTTTATCGGACAGCGGTGATACTGCGCCCAATTGAATGACGGTGGAAAAAAGGTGGGCTATGCCGGCGTCCTTTGACGGAAAATTGGTGGTGGCGATCAGCTCCCGGGCCCTGTTCGATCTCAGCGACAGCCACCGGGTGTTCGAGAAGGAAGGCCTGGACGCCTACCAGGATTATCAGATCGCCCATGAGGACGACGTGCTGCCACCCGGCGACGCCTTCCCTCTGGTGACCAAGCTGCTGGCGATCAACGAGCTGGAAGAGGGCGCCGGCCGGGTGGAGGTGATCCTGTTGTCACGCAACAGCTCCGACACCGGCCTGCGCGTGTTCAATTCCATCGAGCATTACGGTCTGCCGATCACCCGGGCGGCGTTCGCCGGCGGCGAAAGCCCGCACCGCTATGTGTCCGCGTTCGGCGCCCATCTGTTCCTGTCCACCGATCCCGAGGATGTGCGCCAGGTTCTGGATGCCGGCTACGCCGCCGCCACCATTCTTTCCGGCGCCGGGCTGCAGCATAAGGACGACCTGCTGCGCATCGCCTTCGACGGCGACGCGGTATTGTTCTCCGACGAGTCCGAGCAGGTGTTCCAGAGCAGCGGGCTGGAAGCCTTCACCGCCAGCGAAAAGCAGGCCGCCCGGCAGCCGCTCAGCGACGGTCCGTTCAAGGCGTTTCTGGAAGCCCTGCATCAGATTCAGCGGGAGTTTTCCCCGCAACGCTGCCCGATTCGCACCGCGCTGGTCACCGCCCGCTCGGCGCCGGCCCATGAACGGGTGGTGCGCACCCTGCGCGGCTGGGGCATTCGCCTGGACGAAAGCCTGTTCCTGGGCGGGCTGCCCAAAGGGCCCTTTCTGAAGGCGTTCGGCGCGGACGTGTTCTTCGACGATCAGCAGGGCCATTGCGAATCGGCCCGGGAACACGTGGCCGCCGGTCATGTGCCCCACGGCATTTCCAACCCGCGCCCGGAAGACGCCTGACGCGCCCGCCGGCTTCCCGTTGCCAGCGTCTTTGCTTGCCTCTATGCTTGGAATGCATAATTTCGGCTATTCTTATAACTCCGCGTAAACGGCGGGTGTCGCCGGCAAGGAGCATTCGATGAAGCTGCAGCAGCTACGCTACATCTGGGAAGTGGCGCGCCATGACCTCAACGTATCCGCCACCGCCCAGGCGTTGTATACGTCGCAGCCGGGCATCAGCAAGCAGATCCGCATGCTGGAGGATGAACTGGGCGTGGAAGTGTTCGCCCGCAGCGGCAAACACCTGACCCATGTGACGCCCGCCGGCGAGGCGATTCTGCGCATCGCCGGGGAAATCCTGCAGCAGACCGAATCGATCAAGCGGGTGGCCCAGGAGTTCCGCGACGAAACCAAGGGCGACCTGAGCATCGCCACCACCCACACCCAGGCGCGCTACGCGCTGCCGCCGGTGATCCAGCAGTTCACCAAGCGTTTTCCGGACGTGTCCCTGCACATGAACCAGGGCACGCCGATGCAGATCGCCGAGATGGCCGCCGACGGCAGCGTCGATTTCGCCATCGCCACCGAAGCGCTGGACCTGTTCTCCGACCTGGTGATGATGCCCTGTTACCGCTGGAACCGGACCGTGGTGGTGCCCGAGGGTCATCCCCTCACCGAGGTCAAACCGCTCACCCTGGAAGCCCTGGCGGACTACCCGCTGGTCACCTATGTGTTCGGTTTCACCGGGCGCAGCAAGCTCGACGACGCCTTCGCGCGCAAAGGGCTGGAGCCCCGGGTGGTGTTCACCGCCGCCGACGCCGACGTGATCAAAACCTACGTGCGCCTGGGCATGGGCGTGGGCATCGTCGCCCACATGGCGGTGGACCCGGTGCAGGACAAAGGCCTGGTGAATCTGGACGCCGGCCATCTGTTCGAACCCAGCACCACCCGCATCGGATTCCGCAAGGGCACCTTCCTGCGCGGCTTTATGTACGAATTCCTGCAAACCTTCGCCCCCCATCTCACCCGCGAACGGGTGGACGCGGCGGTCCGCGCCAGCACCCGCGAAGAGCGGGAGGTGCTGTTCGCCGACCTGGACCTGCCGGTGCGCTGACGCGCCCGGCGGCGGCCCCTGGCCGTTGCAAAGCGCCGGGCGCGCGGCTACATTGTGCCCGCCTTCAACGACCTAGGGGATCATCGTGGAATTGCTTTGTCTCGATTTGGAAGGGGTGCTGATTCCGGAAATCTGGATCAACTTCGCCGAGCGCACCGGTATCGACGAGCTGCGCGCCACCACCCGGGACATTCCCGACTACGACGAGCTGATGAAAATGCGGCTCGGCATCCTCGACCAGCACGGCTACGGCCTGCCGGACATCCAGAAGGTGATCGACACCCTGGACCCGCTGGACGGCGCGGTGGAATTCGTCGAGTGGGCCCGCGAGCATTTCCAGCTGATCATCCTCTCGGACACCTTCTATGAGTTCGCCCGCCCGCTGATGCGCAAGCTCGGTTCGCCGACCCTGCTGTGCCACCGCCTGGCGGTGGACGACAACGGCCGCATCACCGACTACATCCTGCGCCAGAAAGACCCCAAGCGCGCCTCGGTGAAAGCCCTGCACACCCTCAACTACCGCATCATCGCCGCCGGCGACTCCTACAACGACACCACCATGCTCAGCGAAGCGGACCAGGGCATCCTGTTCCACGCCCCCGACAACGTCATCGCCGAATTCCCGCAATTCCCCTCAGTACAAACGTATGAGGATCTCAAAGGGGAGATCATTAAGGCGAGCGAAAGGGATATTCCGCTTAGCTAAGAACTCCGTTGAGACGGCGGTGGGTTAGTTAATAGTTAATAGTGAACAGTTAATAGCGGAAACAAAGCGCGGCTGCGAGGTTTGCGAGTTAGCAAGGTTCGGGTTGCTCAAACGCAATGTGCGCGGGCACGGCTTTCGACGCCTCTGCCAATCCCACCCGCGCGCTGTTAACTATTCACTGTTAACTGTTAACTGCTGTCATTAGTTTTCGGACCTTAAACCAGCTCTCCGCGTATTCCTCGTCCGGATCGGAATCGAAAACAATGCCGCCACCGCCGTGGCAGTGGAGGCGGTCGCCGTCGGTTTGCAGGGTGCGGATCAGGATGTTGCTGTCGAAGCGGCCCTGGTCGTCCTGCCAGAACAGGCTGCCGCAGTAGGCGCCGCGCGGGGCGGGTTCCAGTTCCTGGATGATCTGCATGGCGCGTTTCTTGGGGGCGCCGGTGATGCTGCCGCCGGGGAAGGCGCTTATCAGCGCGGCGAGCGGGGCGACGCCGTCGCGCAGCCGGCCGCGCACGGTGGAGACCAGGTGCTGCACGTTGCTGAAGCGGCGCAGTTCGAACAGCGGGTCCGCCTGGATCGAGCCGGCGTCGCAGAAGCGGCCCAGGTCGTTGCGCAGCAGGTCCACGATCATCAGGTTTTCGGCGCGGTCCTTGGGGTGGCGGAGCAGGGCGCGGCCCAGGGCCCGGTCTTCCACCTCGGTGGCGCCGCGGGGCCGGGAGCCCTTGATCGGCTCGGTCACCACGTCCCGCCCCTGAACACTCAGAAAGCGCTCCGGCGACACGCCGAACACCGCATCCTCCCCGTCCCGGAAGAAGCAGGCGTGGGGCGCCGGGTGCGCCGCCACCAGCCGCTGGAAGCCGCCCAGGGCGTCGCCGTCCCAGCGCGCCTCGAAGCGTTGCGCGTAGTTGACCTGATAGCAGTCGCCGGCGCGCAGGTAGTGCTGAATGCGCGCCAGCGCCTGTAGGTAGTCGGTGGCGCTTTGCTGGGCTTCGAACTCGCGGCGCAGCTGAAAGGGCGCGCGCTGTTCCGGCATCGGGCCGGGCGGGTGATCGAACAGGTGCACGGTGATGCCGGTGCGCTTCCCGGCCACCGGCAGCCCGTGCAGCAGGGCGCCGGTTTCGTAGGGCACCAGGCCGCAGGCGAACCGGCAGCCTTCGGCGAGGGCCTGCTCGACGCGGGCGGGCAGGGCTTCGATGTCCGCCGCGCTGTCGGCGCGCAGCGTCAGCGCCGGCGGCCCCAGGGCCTGGAGCTCGCCGTTTCGAGTCACCACAACTTGCACAGGTTGCACGCTTTCGACCCTGAATTCTCTGAGCGATGGCGGCGGGGCGGGCGCCCGGCCGCGGGGAGCGCGTAGTGTAGCGCCCGTGGCGGCGGCCCGCGAGCCCGGCGCCATTGTCGACAATAACCATTGAAAGGTCGGGGCGGTGCGGGTAGAGTGCCCGCCACTTGGAACAATTGTCGACAATGGCCGCCGCCGAACGGTGACCCGGCCTACCGGAATGAGCGCCCCCCATGAACGAAGTCCTGGTAGACAGCTCGCGCACCCTGGCGGATCGGGTCTTCAGCCGGCTCCAGGACGATATCGTGCGCGGCGTGATCGCCCCGGGCAGCAAGGTCAGCGAAACCGACCTGGCCGGCCGCTACGGGGTCAGCCGGGGGCCGCTGCGCGAGGCGATCCGCCGCCTGGAATCGCGCAAGCTGCTGGAGCGCGAGGTGCACGTCGGCACCCGCGTGGCGTCGCTCAGCTTCGACGACCTGATCGAAATCTACCATGTGCGCGAGGCCCTGGAAGGGCTGGCCGCCGGCCTCGCCGCCCGGCTGATGACCGCCGAGGAGGTGGCCGGCCTCACCGAGCTGCTCGGCCAACATGAGCAGCAGCAGGACCTGCGCCACGACACCGCCTATTTTCAACGCGAGGGCGACCTGGATTTTCATTACCGCATCATCCAGGGCAGCCACAATCGCACGCTGATCCGCATGCTGATCGGCGAGCTCTACCACCTGGTGCGCATGTACCGGTACCAATTCAGCACCGTGGCCAACCGGCCGCAAAAAGCCCTGCACGAGCACCGCCGCATTGTCGAAGCCATTGAGGCGCGTGACGCCGAAATGGCCGAGCTGCTGATGCGCCGGCATATCAGCCGGGCACGGGAAAACATCGAACAGCAGGCCCAGCAAAGGAGTCCACAATGACCCAGTCGAACAGTGCCGGCGCCCGTTTCCGGCGCGCCCTGGCCGAGGAACAGCCCCTGCAGATCATGGGCACGATTAACGCCTACACGGCAATGATGGCCGAGCAGGTCGGTTACCGCGCCATCTACCTGTCCGGCGGCGGCGTGGCCAACGCCTCCTACGGGCTGCCGGACCTGGGCATGACCACCATGAACGATGTGCTCGAGGACGTGCGCCGCATCAGCGCCGCCACCGACGTGCCGTTGCTGGTGGACATCGACACCGGCTGGGGCGGCGCCTTCAACATCGGCCGCACGGTGAAGGAAATGATCCGCGCCGGCGCCGGCGCCGTGCACCTGGAAGACCAGGTGGCGCAGAAGCGCTGCGGCCACCGCCCCAATAAGGAAATCGTCTCCAAGGCGGAGATGGTGGACCGCATCAAGGCCGCCGCCGACGCCCGCACCGACCAGGACTTCTTTATCATCGCGCGCACCGACGCGTTCCAGAAAGAGGGCCTGGACGCGGCGGTCGATCGCGCCCGCGCCTGCCTGGAAGCGGGCGCCGACGGCATTTTCGCCGAGGCGGTGCACACCCTGGAAGACTACAAGGCGTTCGCCGAGGGCCTCGGCGGCGCGCCGCTGCTGGCCAATATCACCGAATTCGGCGCCACGCCGCTGTTCACCCGCGAGGAGCTCAGCGACGCCGGCGCCAGCATGATCCTTTATCCGCTGTCCGCGTTCCGCGCCATGAACCAGGCGGCGCTGAACGTGTACCGCACGATTCGCGAAGAGGGCACCCAGAAAAACGTGGTGGACACCATGCAGACGCGCATGGAACTGTACGACTTCCTGGGCTACCACGACTACGAACGCAAGCTTGACGAACTGTTCGCCCAGCAACGCGGCGAATAAATCAACCCGCTGCCGGCCGGTGACGGCACCTGGTGCCCGGTCACGCCGGGCCGGCAGTGTTTCACTTCTTGAGCAGAGGAAAACGACGATGGCAGAGAAGAAAGTTGGCGGCGCCGGCCTGCGTGGCCAGGTAGCGGGCAAGACCGCGCTCTCCACGGTGGGCAAATCCGGCTCCGGCCTGACCTATCGCGGCTACGACGTGAAGGATCTGGCGGAGAACTGCCAGTTCGAAGAGGTGGCGTACCTGATCCTCAAGGGCGAGCTGCCCGACCAGAGCGAGCTGGACGCCTACAAAACCAAGCTGAAAGGCCTTCGCGGGCTGCCCCAGGCGCTCAAGGAAGTGCTCGAGCGGATCCCCAAGGGCGCCCATCCCATGGATGTGATGCGCACCGGCTGCTCCATGCTCGGCAACCTGGAAACCGAGACCAGCTTCGACCAGCAGGACGACCAGGCCGACCGCATGCTGGCCGCGTTCCCGAGCATCATCTGTTACTGGTACCGGTTCAGCCACGACGGCGTGCGCGTGGACACCGAGACCGACGACGATTCCATCGGCGCCCACTTCCTGCACATGCTGCGCGGCGAGAAGCCCAACCAGCTGCATGAGACGGTGATGAACGTATCGCTGATCCTGTACGCGGAGCACGAATTCAACGCGTCCACCTTCACGGCCCGCGTCTGCGCGTCCACGCTCAGCGATATCCACAGCTGTGTCACCGGCGCCATCGGCAGCCTGCGCGGCCCGCTGCACGGCGGCGCCAACGAAGCCGCGATGGCCATGATCGAGAAGTTCAGCGACGCCGACGACGCCGAAAAAGGCATGCTCGGCATGCTCGAGCGCAAAGAGAAGATCATGGGCTTCGGCCACGCCATTTACACCGAGTCCGATCCGCGCAACGCGATCATCAAGCACTGGGCCGAGAAGCTGGCCGAGGACGTGGGCGACACCACCCTGTACCCGGTGTCGGTACGTTGCGAGGAAGTGATGTGGCGCGAGAAGAAGCTGTTCTGTAACGCCGACTTCTTCCACGCGTCCGCCTACCACTTCATGGGCATCCCCACCAAGCTGTTCACGCCCATCTTCGTGATGAGCCGCCTGACCGGCTGGGCCGCCCATGTGTTCGAGCAGCGCGCGGACAACCGCATTATCCGTCCCAGCGCCGACTACACCGGCCCGGAACTGCGCAAGGTCACGCCCATCGCCGAGCGATAAGGCACGCCTTGAACGAGAACGGACGGGCGTTCGCGTCGCCGAACGTCCGCCGTGCTCGCCCCGCACTCCCCATTTTCTACTCAGGTACTCCCAGGCATGAACACCGAATACCGCAAACGCCTTCCAGGCACGGATCTGGACTACTTCGATACCCGAGCCGCGGTGGACGCGATCCAGCCCGGCGCCTACGACACGCTGCCGTACACCTCCCGCATTCTCGCCGAGCAGCTGGTGCGCCGCTGCGAGCCGGCGGCGCTGACGGATGCCCTGAAACAGCTGATCGAGCGTAAGCGGGATCTGGATTTCCCCTGGTACCCGGCGCGCGTGGTGTGCCACGACATTCTCGGCCAGACCGCCCTGGTGGATCTGGCCGGCCTGCGTGACACCATCGCCGAGCAGGGCGGCGACCCGTCCAAGATCAACCCGGTGGTGCCCACCCAGCTGATCGTCGACCACTCCCTGGCGGTGGAACACCCGGGCTTCGAGGAGAACGCCTTCGAGAAGAACCGGGCGGTGGAAGACCGCCGCAACGAGGACCGCTTCCACTTTATCAACTGGACCAAGACCGCCTTTGATAACGTGGACGTGATCCCGCCGGGCAACGGCATCATGCACCAGATCAACCTGGAGAAGATGTCGCCGGTGGTGCAGGTGCGCGAAGGCGTGGCCTACCCGGACACCTGCGTGGGCACCGACAGCCACACCCCCATGGTGGACGCGCTGGGCGTGATCTCCGTGGGCGTGGGCGGCCTGGAAGCGGAAAACGTGATGCTGGGCAACCCGTCCATGATGCGCCTGCCCGACATCGTCGGCGTGGAGCTCACCGGCAAGCTCAAGCCGGGCATCACCGGCACCGACCTGGTGCTGGCGATCACCGAGTTCCTGCGTAAGGAGCGGGTGGTCGGCGCCTATCTGGAGTTCTTCGGCGAAGGGGCGGACAGCCTGTCCGTGGGCGACCGCGCCACCATCGCCAACATGACCCCGGAATACGGCGCCACCGCCGGCATGTTCTTTATCGACGACAACACCCTGGATTACCTGAGACTGACCGGCCGCGAAGACGAGCAGGTGGCCCTGGTGGAGAAGTACGCCAAGGAGACCGGCCTGTGGGCGGACGCCCTCAAGGGCGCGGACTACGAGCGCGTGCTGAAGTTCGACCTGTCCTCGGTGGGCCGCAACCTGGCCGGCCCGTCCAACCCGCACGCGCTGCTGCCGGCGTCGGACCTGGCGGCGCGCGGCGTGGCCGGTGCCTGGGAAGAGAAAGAGGGCGAAATGCCCGACGGCGCGGTGATCATCGCCGCCATCACCTCCTGCACCAACACCAGCAACCCGCGCAACATGATCGCCGCCGGTCTGATCGCCCGTAACGCCAACCGGCTGGGCCTGATCCGCAAGCCGTGGGTGAAGTCGTCCCTGGCGCCGGGCTCCAAGACCGTGAAGATGTACCTGGAGGAAGCGGAACTGTTGCCGGAGCTGCAGCAGCTTGGCTTCGACGTGGTGGCGTTCGCCTGCACCACCTGCAACGGCATGAGCGGCGCCCTGGACCCGGAAATCCAGAAAGAAGTGATCGACCGGGATCTGTACGCCACCGCGGTGCTGTCCGGCAACCGTAACTTCGACGGCCGTATCCACCCCTACGCGAAGCAGGCGTTCCTGGCCTCGCCGCCGCTGGTGGTGGCCTACGCCATCGCCGGCACCATCCGTTTCGATATCGAGAAGGACGTGCTCGGCCATGACGCGGACGGCAAGCCGATCATGCTCAAGGACATCTGGCCGGACGACAGCGAGATCGACGCCATCGTTAAATCCAGCGTCAAGCCGGAGCAGTTCCGCCGTACCTACATTCCCATGTTCGAGAAGAAAGAGGGCGGCGCGAAGGCGGTGAGCCCGCTGTACGACTGGCGCCCGCAGTCCACCTACATCCGCCGCCCGCCGTACTGGGAAGGCACCATGGCGGAGGCCCGCGCGCTCAAGAACATGCGGCCGCTGGCGGTGTTGCCGGACAACATCACCACCGACCATCTGTCGCCGTCCAACGCCATCCTGCTGGACAGCGCCGCCGGCGCCTACCTGCACAAGATGGGCCTGCCGGAGGAGGACTTTAACTCCTACGCCACCCATCGCGGTGACCACCTCACCGCCCAACGGGCCACGCTCGCCAACCCGAAACTGTTCAATGAAATGGTGCGCGACGAAGACGGCAATGTGATCCAGGGCTCGCTGGCCCGGGTGGAGCCGGAAGGCGAAGTGATGCGCATGTGGGAAGCGATCGAAACCTACATGGAACGCAAGCAGCCGCTGATCATCATCGCCGGCGCTGACTACGGCCAGGGCTCGTCCCGCGACTGGGCCGCCAAGGGCGTGGCGCTGGCCGGCGTGGAAGCGATCGTGGCGGAAGGCTTCGAGCGCATTCACCGCACCAACCTGATCGGCATGGGCGTGATGCCGCTGCAGTTCCAGGAGGGCACCACTCGCCACACCCTGGGCATCGACGGCACCGAGGTGTTCGACGTGGAAGGCGAGCCGTCGCCGCGCGCCGAGCTGACCCTGGTGATGCACCGCGCCAACGGCGACGTGGAGCGTATCCCGGTGATCTGCCGCCTGGACACCGCCGAGGAAGTCTCCGTGTATTCCGCCGGCGGCATTCTGCAGCGCTTCGCCAAGGACTTCATGCAGGCCGCCAGCTAACGCAATCGCGAGGATCCGTACCATGGCTCACGCAGCCCAGATCAAAATCCCCGCCACCTACATGCGTGGCGGCACCAGCAAGGGCGTGTTCTTCAGCCTTAACGATCTGCCGGAAGCGGCACGCGTCCCCGGGCCCGCCCGGGACGCGCTGCTGCTGCGGGTGATCGGCAGCCCCGACCCCTACGGCAAGCACACCGACGGCATGGGCGGCGCCACGTCCAGCACCAGCAAGACGGTGATCCTGTCGAAAAGCGACAGCCCGGACCACGACGTGGACTACCTGTTCGGCCAGGTCTCCATCGACAAGCCGTTCATCGACTGGAGCGGTAACTGCGGCAACCTGACCGCGGCGGTGGGCGCCTTCGCCATCAGCAACGGCCTGGTGGCCGCCGACCGCATCCCCGATAACGGCGTGGCGGTGGTGCGTATCTGGCAGGCCAATATCGAAAAGACCATCGTCGCCCATGTGCCGATCACCGACGGCCGGGTTCAGGAAACCGGCGACTTCGAGCTGGACGGGGTGACCTTCCCGGCGGCGGAAGTGGTGATCGATTTCATGGACCCGGCGGACGGCGACGGCGCCATGTTCCCCACCGGCAACCCGGTGGACGACCTGGACGTGCCCGGTATCGGCACCATCAAGGCGACCATGATCAACGCCGGTATCCCCACCGTGTTCGTCAACGCCGAGGACGTGGGCTACACCGGCGCCGAGCTGCAGGGCGACATCAACGAGGACGCCCGCGCCCTGGCCATGTTCGAAACCCTGCGCGCCCACGGCGCCCTGCGCATGGGCCTGATCCAGTCCCTGGAAGAGGCGGAGCAGCGGCAACACACGCCCAAGGTGGCGTTCGTGGCCGGCCCGCGCGACTATGTGGCGTCCAGCGGTAAAAAAGTGGCCGCCGGCGACGTGGACCTGCTGGTGCGGGCGCTGTCCATGGGCAAGCTGCACCATGCCATGATGGGCACGGCGGCGGTGGCCATCGGCACCGCCGCGGCGATTCCCGGCACCCTGGTGAACCTGGCCGCCGGCGGCGGCGAACGGGACGCGGTGCGTTTCGGGCACCCGTCCGGCACCCTGCGGGTGGGCGGCGAAGCCCACCAGCAGGACGGCGAATGGGTGGTTACCAAGGCCAGCATGAGCCGCAGCGCCCGCGTCTTGATGGAAGGCTGGGTGCGCGTACCCGGAGACGCATTCTAGACAGAAAGGAGGCCCCATGAGCAGCAACGTCGACCAGAACCTGCGCCCGGATTACGATCCGGAAATCCAGGCCATCGTGGACTATGTCCTCGACTATCGGATCGACTCCGAGGAGGCCTGGGACACCGCCCGCAACTGCCTGATCGACACCCTGGGCTGCGGTTTGCTGGCACTGCGTTTCCCGGAGTGCAGCAAACATCTGGGGCCGCTGGTGGAGGGCACTCAGGTGCCCCACGGCGCCCGGGTGCCGGGGACGCCGCACCGGCTCGACCCGGTGAAGGCGGCCTGGGACATCGGCTGCATCGTGCGCTGGCTGGATTACAACGACACCTGGCTGGCGGCGGAGTGGGGCCACCCCTCGGACAATCTCGGCGGCATTCTCGCAGTGGCCGACTACCTGTCACAGAAAAACCTCGCCAACGGCAAGGCGCCGCTGACCATCAAGGACGTGCTCGAGGCCATGATCATGGCCCACGAGATCCAGGGCGTGCTGGCGCTGGAAAACTCCTTTAACCGGGTGGGCCTGGACCATGTACTGCTGGTCAAGGTGGCCTCCACTGCGGTGGTGGCGCGGATGATGGGGGCCAACCGGAAGCAGCTGCTGTCGGCGGTCTCCCACGCCTGGGTGGACGGCCAGGCGCTGCGTACCTACCGGCACGCTCCCAACGCCGGCTCGCGCAAATCCTGGGCCGCCGGCGACGCCACCAGCCGGGCGGTGCGCCTGGCGGACATCGCCCTGCGCGGTGAGATGGGCATCCCCGGCGCGCTGTCCGCGCCCCAGTGGGGCTTCTACGACGTCCTGTTTTCCAAGACCAACAAGGACCAGAAGCTCAAGCCCGAGGAGGACCGCAAGTTCAAATTCCAGCGTGACTACGGCAGTTACGTGATGGAGAACATCCTCTTCAAGATCAGCTTCCCGGCGGAATTCCACAGCCAGACCGCCTGCGAAGCGGCGGTCACCCTGCACCCGCAGGTGAAGGACCGCCTCGATGAGATCGACCGCATCGTGATCACGACCCACGACTCGGCGATCCGCATCATTTCCAAGCAGGGGCCGCTCGCCAACCCGGCGGACCGGGACCACTGCATCCAGTACATGACGGCGGTGCCGCTGATCTTCGGCAACCTGGTGGCGGAGCACTACGAGGACGAGTTCCACGAGGCGCACCCGCGGATCGACGAGCTGCGCGACAAGATGGAGATCGTCGAGGACGAGCGCTATTCCAAGGACTATCACGACCCGGAAAAGCGCTCCATCGCCAACGCCATCCAGGTGTTCTTCAAGGACGGCTCAAGCACCGACCAGGTCGCGGTGGAGTACCCCATCGGCCACCGCCGGCGCCGGGAAGAGGGCATCCCGGTGCTGGAACAGAAGTTCAAACGCAACCTGGCGACCCGTTTCCCGGCCGCCCGCGTGGCGGAGATCATGGACCTGTGTCTGGACCCGGTGCGGCTCAACGACACGCCGGTCAACGAGTTCATGGACCGGTTCGTGATCTGAACCGGCCGCCGGCGGCGCCGGTTATTGCAGCCGGCGCTGCAGCCCGGTGGTGGCGAGGATGCGGGTGCTGATTTCCTCGATGGACAGCTCGGTGGCGTCCAGGTGGGGAATATTGAACTTGTTGTAGAGCGCCTGCAGGGCGCGCACTTCCATATCGCACTGGCGCGGTGACGCGTAGCGGCTGCCCGCCTTGCGTTCGCTGCGAATGGCGCTGAGCCGGTCGGCGTTGATGGTCAGGCCGAACAGCTTGTGTTTGTGCGGGGCCAGCGCATCGGGCAAGCGCAGATCGTCGAAATCGTCCTCGGTGAGCGGGTAGTTGGCCGCGAACAGGCCGAACTGCAGCGCCAGATAGAGGCAGGTCGGCGTCTTGCCGGAGCGTGACACCCCCACCAGAATCAGATCCGCCTGGTCGTAATAGCGGGTGCGCGCGCCGTCGTCGTTGTCCAGCGCGAAGTGCACCGCGTTGATGCGGATGCGGTACGCCTGCTGATCGCGGATCGCGTGGCTCTGCCCGACCTTGTGGTTGGCGGTGACGCCGAGCTCGTCTTCCAGCGGCTTCTGGAAGGCGGTGAACAGATCCAGCACCTTGCCCTTGCAGGTGTGCAGGATGGCGCGGTGGTCGTCGTTGACCAGGGTGGAAAAGACGATGGGTTTGGCGCCGTCGGTCTGCGCCGTCCGGTCAATTCGGGCCACCGCTTCCCGGGTCAGGTCATCCGAGGCCACATAGGGGATCGTCACCTGGTCGAATTTGATGCCGCCGAACTGGCTCAGCAGACTGTGACCGAGGGTCTCGGCGGTGATGCCGGTGCCGTCGGAGATAAAAAAGGCGGTTCTGGCCATGGGCTCGATGCTCCTTCCACAAAAGTCGTAACAGATTGCCCAATCCGGGCGGGCAAAGCGCTGATGTTTTGGGTAGAATGGCGCCTCCATTCATTCCGGTAAAGTTAAGAGAGCCTCGAAACACCCCCCGGCGACCTGAAGCGTAAAGCCAGAGCGCGCCAAGAGTGGGTCGGAGGCTCCCCAGGCCAGCAATACTTAAGGAGACGACCTTGGCGGAATACGTAGTCTGGTTTCAGGATCTGGGCAAGGGCGATGTCGAGCGCGTCGGTGGCAAGAACGCCTCCCTTGGCGAGATGATCAGCAACCTGGCGGCGGCCGGCGTGTCCGTCCCGGGCGGTTTTGCGACCACCGCGGAAGCCTTCCGCGACTTCCTCGAGCACAACGATCTGACCACCAAGATCAATGACGCTCTCGGGGCGCTGGACGTGGAAGACGTGGTGGCTCTGGCGGAAACCGGTGAGAAGATCCGTAAATGGGTGGTGGACGCCCCCTTCCAGCCGGAGCTGGAAGCGGCGATCCGCGACGCCTATGAGAAGATGGGCGGCGGCGACGGCGAACTGCCGGTGGCGGTGCGCTCTTCCGCCACCGCCGAAGACCTGCCGGACGCCTCCTTCGCCGGTCAGCAGGAAACCTTCCTCAACATTCGCGGCCTCGACCATGTGATGGTGGCGGTGAAGGAAGTGTTCGCCTCCCTGTTCAACGACCGCGCCATCAGCTACCGGGTGCACCAGGGCTTCGACCACAAACTGGTGGCCCTGTCCGCCGGCGTGCAGCAAATGGTGCGCTCCGAGACCGGCGCCGCCGGGGTCATGTTCACCCTGGACACCGAATCCGGCTTCCGCGACGTGGTGTTCATCACCGCCTCCTACGGCCTGGGCGAAATGGTGGTGCAGGGCGCCGTAAACCCGGATGAGTTTTATGTCCACAAGAAGACGCTGCTGAACAAGCGCCCCTGCATTCTGCGCCGCAACCTGGGCAGCAAAATGCAGAAAATGGTCTACGGCAGCGAAGCCAGCGCCGGCAAATCGGTGCAAACCGTGGACGTGGACAGCGCCGACCGGCTGCGCTTCTGCCTCACCGATGCCCAGGTGGAAGACCTTTCCCGCCAGGCCATCGAGATCGAAAAGCACTACGGCATGCCCATGGACATCGAATGGGCGCTGGACGGCGACGACGGCAAGCTCTACATCGTCCAGGCCCGTCCGGAGACCGTGAAGAGCCGTTCCGACGCCTCCGTGATGGAGCGCTACCTGCTCAAGCAGACCGGCAAGGTGCTGGTGGAAGGCCGCGCCATCGGTCAGCGCATCGGCGCCGGCCCGGTGCGCATCGTCTCCAACATCAAGGAAATGGACCGTGTGCAGCCCGGCGACGTGCTGGTCACCGACATGACCGACCCGGACTGGGAACCGGTGATGAAGCGCGCCTCCGCCATCGTCACCAACCGCGGCGGGCGCACCTGCCACGCGGCGATCATCGCCCGTGAACTGGGCGTGCCGGCCATCGTCGGCTGCGGCGACGCCACCGACCTGCTCAAGGACGGCCAGGAAGTGACCGTCTCCTGCGCCGAGGGCGACACCGGCAACATCTACGAAGGCAAGCTGGACTTTGACATCCAGCGCAACTCCATCGAGTCCATGCCCAAGCTGCCGTTCAAGATCATGATGAACGTGGGCAACCCGGACCGCGCCTTCGATTTCGCCACGCTGCCCAACCAGGGCGTGGGCCTGGCCCGTCTCGAGTTCATCATCAACCGGATGATCGGCGTGCACCCCAAGGCGCTGTTGAACTACGGCAGCCTGCCGCGCGACGTGAAACAGGCCGCCGACAAGCGCATCGCCGGCTACGACGATCCGGTGGACTTCTACGTCGAGAAACTGGTGGAAGGCATCGCCACGCTGGCCGCCGCCTTCCATCCGGAAAAGGTGATCGTGCGCCTGTCCGACTTCAAGTCCAACGAATACGCCAACCTTATCGGCGGCAGCCTCTACGAGCCGGACGAAGAAAACCCGATGCTCGGCTTCCGGGGCGCCAGCCGCTACATCAGCGAAAACTTCCGCGACTGCTTCGAACTGGAGTGCCGCGCGATCAAGAAAGTCCGTGAGCAGATGGGCTTCACCAACGTGGAAGTGATGGTGCCGTTCGTGCGCACCCCGGGCGAGGCCGAGCAGGTGATCGATCTACTCGCCAAGAACGGGCTCAAGCGCGGCGACGAAGGCCTGCGGGTGATCATGATGTGCGAGCTGCCCACCAACGCGCTGCTCGCCGACGAGTTCCTGCAGTACTTCGACGGCTTCTCCATCGGCTCCAACGACCTGACCCAGCTGACCCTGGGCCTGGACCGGGACTCCGGCATCGTCAGCCACCTGTTCGACGAGCGCGACCCGGCGGTGAAGGCGCTGCTGAAGATGGCCATCGACGCCTGCAATGCCCAGGGCAAGTACGTGGGCATTTGCGGCCAGGGGCCGTCCGATCACCCGGATCTGGCGCGCTGGTTGATGGACCAGGGTATTTCCTCGGTGTCCCTGAACCCGGATTCGGTGATGGGCACCTGGTTCTACCTGGCGGAAAACCTGGTCGACTAACCCTCGACCCGGTTTCCACCCCTGAAAAGCCCGGCCTTCGCGCCGGGCTTTTTTATGGTGCATCGCGTTTTGGCCGGGCGGGGTCTCTCCAGCCGGGGGCGCGTGTCTGTGTTATGCCCTTCCGGGAACGCTGTGAATACGTCCCTGTACGCTCCCTGTCGGACGTCCTGTCCTCCAGGGTCCCGGAAGGGCATAACACAGACACGCTCGGGAGTGAGATTCCGGTGTTCCGGGTTATCGCCGGCGCCGGACCTTTCTACGAAGCTGGGGGGGTGTGGGATTAAGCCTTGTGGGAGCGGGCCCAGCCCGCGAAAGGGAGCGAAGCTCCCGGCAGGATCCCAGAGACTGATCTAACCGCGACACCAACAGCGTCTCTGGAATCCTGCCGGCCGGCTTTGCCGGCCTTTCGCTTGCAAGGCAAGCTCCCACAAACCGAGCTTCTTAGAATGGTTCGGGCGGTTTTGGGACCCGTGGCGGTGCCGCTGCAAAGTGAGCGGGGCAATGGTGGTGCCTGGAGGGAGCTGTTTGGCCAGGGATAGCCAAACTAACAGCGGCCAGGGATGGCTTGAGCGGTCCCGGAAGGCACCACCATTGCCCCGCGTCTCGGATACGGAGCGCCGGACACCGGAACACAAAAGGCCTCTGGAATCCTGCCGGGTGG
>NZ_ARXR01000037.1 GCF_015356855.1 Alloalcanivorax venustensis ISO4 | reverse complement strand
CCCGATACCGGCGCTCCTTGGAAAATTGAAAGGTCCTGGCGCTTTTTCTGAAAGGGTGAAGCTGACCCGTGGCGGTTCCGCTGCAAAGTGAGCGGGGCAATGGTGGTGCCTGGAGGGACCTATTTGGCCATGGATGGCCAAATGAGAGCGGCCATGGATGGCTTGAGCGATCCCGGAAGGCACCACCATTGCACCGCGTCCCGGATCCGGAGCACCGGACACCGGAACAATAAAAGTCTCTGGCATCCCGCCGGGTGGCTAAAAGCCACCCTTTCGCGGGCGGGGCCCGCTCGCACAGGGCTATTACTCCGCCATGTTCGTGGTCGGCCCGGCGCGGAGCTTGGGTTTGACGCTCATCAGCAGCGCCGGCAGCAGGGTCAGGTTGCTGAGCAGCGCCACCAGCATGGCCAGGCCGGTGAGCAGGCCGAAGTAGACGCTGGGGTTGAAGTTGGACAGCGACAGAATCGAGAAGCCGGCGATGATCACCAGGGAGGTGTAGTACATCGCCTTGCCGATGGAGCCGTGGCAGCGGCGCACGGTGGCGCGGTAGTCGCCGTCGCGGGGCAGCTCCTCGTGGAAGCGGTGCACGTAGTGGATGGTGTCGTCCACGGCGATGCCGATGGTGATGGCGGTGATGGTGATGGTCATCAAGTCCAGCGGCAGGCCGATCCAGCCCATCAGGCCGAGCACCGAAGCGGCGCTCACCAGGCTCGGCACCATGCTGATCAGCGCCACCGGCAGGGACCGGAACAGCACCAGCAGCATCAGCATGATCGCCGCGAACACATAGCCCAGGGTTTTGATCTGCGAGTCGAACAGGCTCTGCAGCATGTTGTTGTAGAGCACCATGGCGCCGGTGAGGTGCAGTTGCTCCGGCTGCAGGTCGAATTTTTCCAGCATGTCGGCGCGGATCTGTTCCAGCAGCTGGTTGCGGTTGAGGCCCTTGTAAGAGTCCACCACGCGCACGCTGATGCGGATCTGGCGGCCGTCGTCGGACAGGTAGGGGCTCACCAGTTGGGAGCGCAGGTCGTCGGGAATGAAGCTGGCGAGCAGCATCAGCTGCACATAGCTGAGCGGGCCTTCGTTGATTTTCTTGGCCACCTCGTAGGTGGTGGCGATGGACAGCACCTTGCCGGTTTCCGGCAGGGATTCCAGGTAGCGCTCCATTTCGATAA
Source organism: Alloalcanivorax venustensis ISO4 (assembly GCF_015356855.1). Lineage (GTDB taxonomy): Bacteria > Pseudomonadota > Gammaproteobacteria > Pseudomonadales > Alcanivoracaceae > Alloalcanivorax > Alloalcanivorax venustensis. Next base: position 23,394 of record NZ_ARXR01000037.1, on the reverse strand, counting down.
TGCGGTCCAGCCGCTGGGGCGTGTACCAGTAGGCGCCTTTCAGGTTGGGACCGTCGCTGGCGCGGGCCTGGCCGGATCCGCCGCTATCGGCGAAGGGGTCGTCGCCGGCGGGTTCGCCGAAGCCGTCGTCACCGTTCGACGCGAAGGGGTCGTCCTCCACCGCGCCGAAGCCGTCATCGCCGTTGGCACCGGCGCCGCCGCCGTCGTCGGCGAACGGATCCGCTTCCACCGCCTCGAAGCCGTCGGCGCTTTGTGCCGTGTCGCCGCTGTTTTGTTGCCTGGCGCGCGGGGTGTTGTCGGCCTGTTCTTCCGGGGCGTCGATGACGATATCCAGCGGCGTGGTGCCGCCCAGCTTGCGGTCGATCTGCAGCATGCCCTGGTAGATTTCGGTGTCTTCCTGGAAGTAGTCGATAAAGCGGGTTTCCACCGTCAGCCGGGTCATGCCCCACACCGCGGCGATCAGCGCCAGCCCGGCGAGCAGCAGCAACGGTAACCGGCCGCGGTCGGCGAAGCCGGCGAAGGCGAGGGTGATGCTTCGCGTCAGGTCACGGCCCTGGCGCGGCCGGCCCGGCGACAGCGGCGCCAGCAGGGCGGGGAACAGCAGAAAGCAGGTCACCAGCGCGACGCCGATGCCGATGGTCATCATCCAGCCGAAGTCGATCACCGGGCGGATGTCGCTGATCACCAGCGAGGAGAAGCCGACCATGGTGGTGAGCACCATGTAGATGCTCGGGCGCATCATGTGGGCGGCGGTTTCCTTGAGCAGCCAGGCCTGGTCGGCGGCCGGGTTTTCCTCATGGAGTTCCCGGTAGCGCACCGTCAGATGGATGGTGATCGACATGGTGATGATCAGCAGCAGCGACAGATAGTTGCTGCTGATCACGGTGACTTTCCAGTCCATCCAGCCGAGCCAGCCGGTCACCGCCAGGGCGGTCACCGCGCAGCAGGCCAGCGGTACCACCACCCAGCGCGGGCGACGGAAGATCAGGAACAGGGTGAGCACCAGGAAGATCAGCACGCCGAGGCCGAACACCTTCAGGTCGGACTCGATAAAGCGGATCATGTCCGAGGCGATCATCGGCACGCCGCCCAGGAACAGCTGCGCCTGGTCCCGGTAGCCGTCCATGATGCTGCGAATTTCGCTGACTTCCTGCTGGGTGCGGGCCTGCACCTGGCTGTGGTAGTCGCTGAACTCGGCGGCGACCTGTTCCAGCTGCTCCGCTTCCTGATCGCTCAGCTCGCCGGCGCGCTCGCTCTCGCGCAGGGCGTTACGCCGGTTGAGCAGCTCATAATAGCGTTCGTCCCGTTCGAAGGTGAGCAGCAGGGCGGTGGTGCCGCCGTCCTCGCTGACCAGCAGGTCCTCGTAGAGCGGGTTCTCTTCGGTGAACTCCTGCTTGGCCAGGCCCAGGTCCACGCCCGGGTCGCGCAGCGTGCGGTAGCCGTCGGACAGGTCGGTGAACGCCACCTTGGGGCTGAACAGCAACGGCACGTCGAGGAAACTGTACACCGAGCCGACCCGGTCCACGCCTTTCAGTTCGTCCTGCAGCGCCTGAATATGGCGCAGGGTGTCCTGCTGGAACAGCGGCCGGTCCTTGGGGGTGTAGGTGACCACCACGAAGTCGCTGCCGCCGTATTGCTTGGCGATCTCCCGGTAGTATTCCAGCGCCTTATCGTTTTCCAGCGTCAGGGATTCCGCCGACGCATCCAGTTTGAAGTCGGTGGCCTGCCAGGCCGCCACCGCGCACAGCGCGCCCACGGCGGCGAGCCAGAACATAGGATGGCGAAGAACCAGCCGGCAATAGGCGCGAAACAATCGAGACGTCATCAAGAATCCCTAGAACATGGCGGCGAATTCGCGGGCGAAGCGCTGATCGAAGCGATGGATCAAGCGGCCCGCGGGCAGCGTCAGCAGGGTCATCAGCCCTTCGGACCACTCCTCCTGATGGACCCGGCAGCCACCCTCACCATCGTCGATAAAGGTGAAACGGTGCGTGATGCTGGCCATGGGCAGCTCCAGCCCCCAGGCGATGGATTCGTTTTCGCGGTATTCCTGGATGCGCACCACCACCGGCGCCGGCGGCAGACGGGGCAGGTCGGCCACGAACAGCAGCGCGGCGCCTTCGCGCCACTCACCGCCGAACAGGCGCGCATGGCGAACCACGGAACACCAGTCCGCCCAGCCGTTCACCTGGCTGAACAGGGAAAAGGCCTGGCGCCGTGACGCCCGGGTCTCGGTGACTTCGTCGATGAAGTAACGTTTCAGCATGCGGTCCTCGTGACGGGCGTATTCGTGACGGGGGTAAGAGTACCCATCATGGGGCCGCGCCACCAGTTCCGGCGCGGGTTGAATCGGGCCATTCGCCTTTGGTCCGCTTGACCGCCGGCACGCCTCTGCCTAGCGTCGACAAAAAAATAACAAAAGGAACCCTCATGGTGGATCAACCGCTGCCGGCGGGCACGGCCCCCGGTTTGCTTGATATCGTCCTGCGTGGCCGCCCGGATCGGGCGACTCTGTTCCAGCAGGCCGGGTTGGACGCGGATACCGTCGCCGGCGGCGACGGCCACCTGACCTCCGCGCAACTGGACGCGCTGCTCGGCACCGCCTTTACGCAAGCCGGGGACCCGTTGTTCGGGCTGCGCGTGGGGCGCGCCAACCATTACCGCGACCTGGGGCCGCTGGGCGCCTTGATGGCGGCCTCCGAGACCCTGGAGCAGGCCCTGCTGGTATTGCTGCGTTACCGGGAACTGATGCTGCCCTATCTGGCGCTGGCGCTGCGCCGCGGGGAACACCAGTGCACCCTCACGGTGAGCGGCGGCGAAGCGCTCGCCGTTACCCACACCCGCGCCCATAACGATCTGCTGCTCGCCACCCTGCTGGCCCTGGGCCACTCGCTGCTGGGTGGGCGCATGCCGATTCAGCGGGTGGCGTTCCGCCATCCTTGCCCGCCCGATCAGGAGCTGGATGAGTACCGGTCGTTTTTCCGTTGCACGCTGCAGTTCGACCAGCCGGCCAACGCCCTGGTGTTTTCCCCGGCGTTGCTGGGGCACAGCCTGCCCGCCGCCGATACCGCGCGGCGGCGGGAACTGGAACGGACCGCGGACGAAAAGCTACAGGCACTGCGGCGGGTCGGCGGCGTGACCGGCCAGGTGATCGAGCAGCTGCACGCCGGCCTCGGCGAGCGGCCCCTGACCGTGCATCTGGTCGCCGATCGGCTGGACATGACGGCGCGTACCCTGCAGCGCCGGCTGCACCACGAAGGCGCGCAGTTCGCCCGCCTGCGCGACCAGGTGCGCATGGAGTACGCCTGCCGGCGGTTGCGCCGCGGTGACTGCGACATGCCGCAGCTGGCCCGCCGTCTGGGTTTTTCCGACATCGCCAATTTCTACCATGCGTTCCGGCGCTGGACCGGTTGCGCGCCCGGCGCCTACCGCAAAAATCAGGTGCGCCGCCGCTGAACCCTTACGGTTTTCGCGCCGCCCCGGCTCTCTTACCATAGCGCCATGATAACCAGTGAACGGATCCAGGCGGCCCTGGCGGCCCGCCACGGCCTGCCGGTGCGGCATTGCCGGGTGGACGCCCTGGGCGGCGGCGACACCGGTGCCACCTTCCAAGTCGATTTGAACGGCCGACCGGCGTTTCTTAAATGGCTGCCCGACGTCGATGCCCTGGACGCGGAGGCGGACGGGCTGGCGGCGCTGGCCAAGGCGATCCGGGTGCCCGAGGTACTGGACCACGGCGACCTGGCCGGAGGGCGGGCGTTATTGCTGGAGTGGCTGCCGTTGGCGGCACCCGGCGAGCCGTTCTGGCCCGCGCTCGGCCGTGCCCTGGCCGCCTTGCACGGCGTGGAGGGTGAACGCTTCGGCCATCACCGGGACAACTGGATCGGCGCCAACCCGCAATACAACAGGCCGGACACTGACTGGCCGCGCTTTTTCGTTGAACAACGGCTGCTGCCGCAACTGCGCTGGGCCCGTGACCGGGGCCTGGAGGCCGCGGTGGGCGAGCGGCTGGAGCGGGTCATGGCGCGGGTGCCGGCCTGGCTGGCGGGCCTGAGCGTTCGTCCGGCGCTGGTGCACGGCGATCTCTGGCGGGGCAATGTGGGCACCCTGGCGGGCAACCGCCCGGTGGTGTTCGATCCGGCGGTGTACTACGGCCACGCCGAGGTGGACCTGGCCATGCTGTCGTTGTTCGGCCGGGTACCGGAGACGTTTTACCGGGCCTACGGGCAAAACCCCCGGGCGGTGGATTTTCAGCATCGCGTCCGGCTTTACAACCTGTATCATTTGCTCAACCACTTCAATCTGTTCGGCGGTGGCTATGCCGGCGCCGTAGCCGACAGCGCCACCGCCTTGCTGCGTGACTGAGATAGCCGATGCACATCGTCGCCGACGAAAACATGCCCGCCCTGGATGACTTTGAGCGCTTGGGGCGGGTGACCCGCGTGGACGGGCGAAGTCTGACGCGGGCCGACCTGCGCGACGCGGACATCCTGCTGGTGCGCTCGGTGACGCCGGTCACGGAAGCCTTGCTGGCCGATACACCGGTGCGGTTCGTGGGGTCCGCCACCATCGGCACCGACCATGTGGATCTGGACGCCCTGGACCGGCTGGGCATCGCCTTTGCCTGCGCGCCCGGCTGCAACGCCCGGGCGGTGGCGGAATACGTGCTGCAGGCGTTGCTGATGGCCAGCCAGCACCACGGTCGCCCCCTGCGCGGCAGCACCGTGGGCGTGATCGGCCTGGGCAATGTGGGCGGCCTGGTGGCGGCCTGGCTGCGCGCGCTGGATGTGAAGGTGCTGGGGTGCGACCCGCCGCTGGCGCGCGCCGGCCGGGTGACCTCGGTGTCGTTGGACGAGGCGCTGGCGGCGGACGCCGTCACCCTGCATGTGCCGCTGATCAAAGGCGGCGACGAGGCCACCCGGCATTTGCTGGACAAGACCCGGCTGCGGGCGCTCAACCACGAGCAAACGCTGATCAATACCTGCCGGGGTCCGGTGGTCGATAACCAGGCCCTGAGCCGGCGTCTGGCGCGCGGCGACGGGCCTTTGACCTTTCTCGATGTGTGGGAAGGGGAGCCACTGCTGAACCCGGCGTTGCTGGAGCAGGTGTTCAACGGCTCCCCCCATGTCGCCGGTTACAGCGTGGAGGGCAAGCGCCTGGGCAGCGCGATGCTCTACGAGGCCTGGTGTCGCTGGATGGGGGAACCGGCGCCGGCGGCGCCGGCCGTGGCGGAGCGGCGCACGCTGGCTCTGGATGTGGAGGACGAAAGCCAGCTATTGGCGCTGCTGCGTTACGCCCACCGGCTGCCGGAAGACGACCAGCGGCTGCGGCGCAGCCTGCGTGAGAGCGACCCCGGCGCCGCCTTCGACCGGCTGCGCAAGCAATACCCGCCCCGCCACGAACTGCATCACTGGCGCCACCAGGGCAAGGTGGCGCCGTCGCTGCGGGCGCTGGTCAGCCTGCTTTTCGAGTCGAACGCTTCGGGTAGCGCCAGGCCTGTTCCAGCTCTTCACAGGCCCGCAGGATCATCGCCTCGGTGATGGGAATCTCGCGGCCCTGATCGTCGAGGACGGCGGCGCCGTGGAAGTCCGCGCCACGGGGCGTTTGTGAATAGGACAGGCAGCTCATGCTAAGGTCTCCGGCGTTGCGTCCCGGCCATTGTTATAAAGAGACATGATCGTTTTATGACAGACATCGAGAATCGCCTGGTCCTGGGCGTGCTGGTCAACCCGTTCGCCGGCGTCGGCGGCGCCGTGGGCCTCAAGGGCAGTGACGGCAGCGACACCCGCGAGGAAGCGCTGCGGCGCGGCGCCACGCCCATGGCGGTGGACCGCATGACCCGCGCCCTGGCCGGTCTGGCCGCGCGCACCGGTGGTCTGGAGGTGCTCACCTGGGGCGGCGCCATGGGTGAGGACAGTTGCCGGGCGGCCGGGCTGCCGGCGCGTTCGCTCGGCGAGCCGCCGTCGCCCAGCGAAGCCGATGACACCCGCCGCGCCGCGCGCGCTCTGGTCGATGCCGGCGCGCAGCTGCTGCTGTTCGCCGGCGGTGACGGCACCGCCCGGGATCTGGTCGACGCACTCGGCGAGGACGACGTGCCGGTGCTGGGCGTGCCGGCGGGCTGCAAGATGCACTCCGCCGTCTATGCGATCAACCCGGAAGCCGCCGGCGAGTTGCTGGCGGAGCTGGTGGACGGCGGCCTGGTGGCGCTGCACGAGGCCGAGGTGCGCGACATCGACGAAGAGGCCTTCCGCGCCGGGCGCGTCCAGGCGCGCCACTACGGCGACCTGAACGTGCCCGCCGAGGCCCGCTACCTGCAGCAGGTGAAGTGCGGCGGCCGCGAGGTGGAGGACCTGGTGGTCACCGAGATCGCCGCCTGGGTGATCGACACCCTGGAGCCGGACACCTATTACCTGGTGGGCTCCGGGTCCACGGTGGCGGTGGTGATGGAACAGCTGGGTCTGCCCAACACTCTGTTGGGCGTGGACATTATCCGCAATGAGGAAGTGGTGGCCGCCGACGTGGGCGCCGACCGGATACTCGAGGTGATCGGCGACGCCCCGGCCCGGGCGTTACTGACCGTGATCGGCGGCCAGGGCCATCTGTTCGGGCGCGGCAACCAGCAGTTCAGCCCGGCGGTGATCCGGCGCCTGGGGAAGGGCCGCATCGATATTCTCGCCAGCCGCACCAAGCTGGGCACCCTGGAAGGGCGCCCGCTGGTGGTGGACACCGGCGACGCCGCGCTGGACCGGTCCTTATGTGGGCTCTGGCCGGTGATCAGCGGCTACGAAGACACTTTGCTCTATCGCGTCGCCACCGATGCGGGTTAGCGGCTACCCGTAGCGTTTTTCGGTGAGCGCCTGGATGCGGTCGTCCAGCGGCGGGTGCGAGCGGAACAGGGCGGCCAGGCCGTGGCGCACGCCGCTGTTGATGCCGAAGGCGACCAGCGAATCCGGCATCTGGTTGGGCACCTCGTACTCCGCTTTCAGGCGCTGCAGGGCGCTGACCATGTCACGACGGTCGGCCAGTTGCGCGCCGGCCACGTCGGCGCGGTATTCCCGGCGCCGCGAGAACCACATGACGATGGTGCTGGCGGCGATGCCGAAGATGATCTCGGCGATGAACACCACTATGTAGTAGCCGAAGCCCAGGCCGCCTTCGCCGTCGCGGCGCAGGAAGCTGTCCACCACCGAGCCGACCACGCGGGCGGCGAAGATCACGAAGGTGTTCACCACGCCCTGGATCAGGCTCAGGGTGACCATGTCGCCGTTGGCCACGTGGCCGATTTCATGGGCCAGCACGGCGCGCACTTCTTCCGGGCGGAAGCGCTGCAGCATGCCCTGGGAGACCGCCACCAGGGCGGCGTTCTTGTTCCAGCCGGTGGCGAAGGCGTTGGACTGCTGGGCGGGGAACACGCCCACTTCCGGCATGCCGATGCCGGCTTTCTCGGACAGCTCACGGACCGTGTCCAGCAGCCATTTTTCGCCGCTGTTGGAGGGCTGCTTGATGATCTGCGCCCGGGTCGACCACTTGGCCATGGGCTTGGATATCAGCAGTGAAATGAACGAACCGGCGAAGCCGAACACGGCGCTGAAGATCAGCAGGTTGCCCAGATCCAGTCCGGTGCCGCTTTGCGCCAGATAGGAATTCACGCCCAGCAGGCTGAGCGTGATGCTGGCCACCACGATGACCGCCAGGTTGGTAAGCAAGAACAGCGCGATGCGCATCATTGAGGTCGATCTCCAAAACCAAAAGGACGTTGTCAAACCGATCGTTAAATGGGGGCGGCGCGGTTGTCTTCAAGCGCCCCGGCGGCGATACTCGCCGGTTTCCATCGGTCCTTGATGCGCATGCCTTCCCCCGATTCGATAGACCTGCTCAGCCCCTTTCTGGTTCCCCCGAGCGACGCTCGCCACCGGCTTTTTCACGGCCGTGGCAAGACGCTGCCCGGCTGGGAAGGGCTCACCCTGGACCGGTTCCCGCCGGTGCTGGTGGCGACCCTGTTCGACGACTACCCTCCGGCCACGCTGGCGGCGCTGGAGCAGCGCCTCGGCGAGGCCCTGCCGGGGCTGGGTTGCGACACCCTGGTGTTCCAGCACCGCCACCGCCGGCCGGCGGTCACCGAGGTGCGGCGCGGCGCTCTGCCGGAGACCGCCTGGGCGGAGGAGGCCGGCCTGCGCTACCGGCTCGATTTCCAGCGTGGCCAGAACCTGGGGTTCTTCGCGGACATGGCGCCGGGGCGGGCCTGGCTGCGGGAGCGCGCCGAGGGCAAGCGGGTGCTCAACCTATTCAGCTTTACCTGTGCGTTCTCCGTGGCGGCGCTGGCCGGTGGCGCCCACTCGGTGGTCAACATCGACCTGTCCCGGCCGGCGCTGGCGCTGGGCCGGGAAAACCAGAACGCCAACGGTTTCGCCGACGCCCGGGTGCATTATCTGCCGCATAACGTGTTTCGCAGCTGGAAGAAGCTGCACGCCCTGGGCCGTTACGATCTGATCGTGGCGGACCCGCCCAGCGCCCAGAAGGGCAGCTTTCTGGTGGAACGGGACTACCCCAAGGTGCTGGCCCGGCTGAGCAAGCTGCTGGCACCGGAGGCGGAACTGCTGCTGTGCCTGAACGCCCCCTGGCTGCCGGCGGACTGGTTGCGGGAGCAGGCGGCGGAGCGGCTGCCCGGCGCCACCTTCGAAGGCCGGCTGCCGGGCGCGGCCGGTTTCGACGAGGCCGCCGAACCGGCCCTCAAGGCGCTGGCGTACCGCTATCGGCGGCCAGCGCCTTAAGCGGTTCCAGGGGGTTGCCGAAGCGCGCCCGGAACGCCTGGCCGATTTCCTGGGCGCCGATGTAATTGAGATGGCTCTCGTCGCGGTAGAGCGGGATGCCGTCCAGCACCGTCTGGCAACGCTCTGCGTCGCACAGCACGCGGCTCGGGTCGATCCAGTTCACGCTCGGGAAGCGTGCCTGCACGTCGCGCTGGAAGCGGTTGAAGTCACGCCGCTGTTCGGCCGCGTCGGCGGCGTCGATGCTGCAGTCTTCCAGGCCCTTCAAGCGGCACTGCGCGTGCGCGTCGGAGGGCAGCTCCGGCACCCCTTCAAGCACCACCACCCGGTGGCCCTGGTCGAGTAGCCAGTCGATGGTGGCCACGAAGTAGTCGTGGAAGTCCGTCGACCGCAGGTAGGAGTTCCACCAGGCCGAGATAAACACCGTCATCGGCTCCTGCTTGAGGTACTCGGTGAGGGCCCGGTTGCGCACGATCTTCTCTTCGTCGCCGGGGAACGCCTGCTCCGTCAGCTCACCGGGAATAAACGGCGTGGAGGCCTGCGTGACCATCAACAGGGACAGGTCGGTGCTCTCCAGGAAGACTTCCATGAAGCCGATCAGCGCGATGGCGTGGGAATCGCCGATCAGCACGCTGTCCGGCCGCTCACCCTCGGCCAGCGGCTGGCCGAACAGGCAGGCTTGGTCGCGCACGAAATCCCGGGTGGGGCCTTTGAAGCACGGTTCGTGCACGTCGGCGCTGTCGTTCTGCACGATGATCTTGTAGAGGTCGCGGCGTTCCTCGGGGATGCGGAAACTGAGGTCGTCGGCGATGCGGATGGTGGACTGGATCGCCCAGATGATCAGCAGCGGCACCAACACCAGAATCTTGAAGGCCCGTTTGAAGTTCCAGGGGCGGCGCCGCAGCGGGTTTTCCACCAGCTTGTAACCCAGCCAGGACGCCAGCAGTACCGCCGCCAGCAGGCCCAGACGAATCGGCCAGGTCAGCTCGATCAGCTGGTAGTGCAACAGCGCCACCGGCGGCCAGTGCCACAGGTACAAGGAGTAGGATAGCCCGCCCAGGAACACCATCACCGGCAGGCTGAGCAGGCGGGCGGTGACCGTGCCCGGCTGCACCAGCCCGGCCTGGATCACCATGGCCGTGCCCAGCGTCGGCCACAGGGCGTTGAAGCCGGGGAAGGGATCGTTGCTGGTCAGGAATACGGCGGTGGCGAGAATCATCGCCACGCCGGCCACCGCCAGCGCCTCCGCCTGCCTGGGCCCCAGCGTCGGCAGGCGGTGGCCGTACAGGGCCACGCCGGCCCCCAGCATGAATTCGAACAGCCGCGCTGGCGGCAGATAAAACGCCGCCTTTGGGTGGGTATGGGCCAGGTAGACGGAGAGCAGCAGGGCGGCGATCAACAGGGCCAGGAACACCAGCGGCGAGCGGGTCAGCTGCCCGCTGCGCCAGGCCCACAATGTCGCCGCCGGCCACAGCAGGTAGAACTGCTCTTCCACCGCCAGCGACCAGGTGTGCAGCAGTGACAGGCTGCGGGTTTCCGGCGCGAAATACTGGCTCAGTTCAGTGAAATAGTAGAGGTTGCTGATCCCCATCAGCGACGCCAGCCAGCTCTTGGCGAAGATGTAGTAATCGTCTCCGATATAGAACGGCGAAATAATCAAAAAGGTGACGGTGGAGACCAGCAGAAAGGCCGGCACCAGACGGCGGATACGGCGCGCATAGAAGTCGCCGAAGCGGAAGCCGCCCTGGTCCATCTGACGGGTCAGCAAACCGGTGATCACGAAACCGGAGATCACGAAAAACACGTCGACGCCGATAAAGCCGCCGCTGATACCCGGAAACTCAAAGTGGTACACGATGACCAGTAAAACGGCGAGCGCCCTCAGACCCTCGATGTCCGGGCGGTATCGTAAAGCTGTCATTGTTTCCCCAAGTCCCGCTATAACGCGGGTCCCATGAAAACCGTCCTTGGGTGAAGTGGACGTTCAGGCGGTGGCGCGGGCCAGGAAATGGCGCACCAGCGCTGAGATTCGCGTGGAATCCCGGGCGGCCAGGGCGGTGCGGAACTGCTCCGCCAGGGTGGCGCGCTCCAGTTGTACGCTGACGGGCAGGTCCGGGTCCGCTTGCGGGTCCGGATCGCCGGTGGCGGTGAGCAGGGTGAAGGCGCGGTTGCTGAGCACCGCCTGTTCAATGCCCTCTTGGTAGAGGGTGCTCTGGTAACGCAGGTAACCCTCTTCAGCCAGCCACAGCATTGCCCCCAGACAGGCCATGTGCCTCTTGCCGTGCAGCCCCGCCTCGTCCAGTTGGTCAGGGCCGCTGATGTCTTCCACATAGACGGCCTGGGGGCGCGGAAAGTTCATATACAGCTGCAACAGTATGCGCGCCACGTCCTGGCTGAAGTCGTCGATGTGCAGATGCATGGGATTACTTCTTTCTGATCCGGTCCAGATAGTTGGCGATGCGGCCGATGGAATCCTCCAGATCGTCCATGCGCGGCAGGAACACCACCCGGAAATGGTCCGGGTCGGGCCAGTTGAACGCGGTGCCCTGGACGATCAGCACTTTTTCCTGGCGCAGCAGGTCCAGCGCGAAGGCTTCGTCGTCCTGGAACGGAAACACCTTGGGATCCAGACGCGGAAACAGGTAGAGCGCGGACTTGGGTTTGACGCAACTGACACCGGGGATCGAGCTGAGCATGTCCCAGGCCTTGTCGCGCTGGCGGCCCAGGCGCCCGGTGGGCAGCACCAGGTCGCCGATGCTCTGGTAACCGCCCAGCGCGGTCTGGATCGCGTGCTGGCTGGGCACGTTGGCGCACAGCCGCATGCTGGCCAGCATGTCCAGGCCTTCGATGTAATTCTCGGCGCGGTACTTGGCGCCGGAGATCACCATCCAGCCGGCGCGGAAGCCGGCGGCGCGATAGTTCTTGGACAGCCCGTTGAAGGTGATGAACAGCAGGTCGTCGGCCATCGACGCGATCGAGTGGTGCTCCTCGCCGTCATAGAGAATCTTGTCGTAGATCTCGTCGGCGAACACGATCAGGTCGTGCTCGCGGGCGATCTCCAGCATTTCCTGCAGCAGCGCCTTGTCGTAGTTGGCGCCGGTGGGGTTGTTGGGGTTGATGATCACCATCGCGCGGGTGCGGTCGGTGATTTTGGAACGCAGATCGTCCAGCGCCGGTTGCCAGTCCTGCTTTTCATCGCACAGGTAATGCACCGGGTTGCCGCCGGACAAACGCACGGCGGCGGTCCACAGCGGGTAGTCCGGCGCCGGCAGCAGCACCTCGTCGCCATAGTTGAGCAACGCCTGCATCGCCATCACGATCAGTTCCGAGACGCCGTTGCCGATGATGATGTCGTCGACCGTGACGTTTTCGATGCCCTTGGTCTGGGTATACTGCATCACCGCCTTGCGGGCCGGGAACAGGCCCTTGGAATGGCAGTAGCCGGTGGAATCCGGCAGGTTGTGAATCACGTCCTGCAGCAGCTCTTCGGGCGCTTCGAAGCCGAACGGCGCCGGGTTGCCGATGTTGAGCTTGATCACCCGGTGGCCTTCGTCCTCCAGGCGGTGCGCTTCACGCAGCACCGGGCCACGGATGTCGTAGCAGACGCCCTTGAGTTTGTCGGATTTGTTGATCGTGGTTTGATGACCGCTCATGAATACTGCCCGTCCTGATCCGGCGTTAGGCTAAAGACCGGATTCTACAATGGCGGGAAAACACTGTATACGAAGCAGCCGGGAGCATTTGATGATCGAGTTCAAGGACCTGCTGGCCCTGGCGGTGAACCGCAAGGGCGGCCTCAAGCCGGTGGAAGCGCAACTGCCGGCGGTGAAGAGCGCCGCCCAGCTGCGCCGCCCGGACGACGCCTTTTATTTTTCCGCGCTCACGCGGCGCGTGTTCCGGGCCGGGCTCAAGCACTCTCTGGTGGACGCCAAATGGCCGGCGTTCGAAGAGGCGTTCTTCGGTTTCGATCCGGACAAGCTGGTGCTGATGCCGGACAGCATGCTCGAGGAGCGCATGCAGGACACACGGCTGATCCGCCATTGGGGCAAGATCAAGGCGATCCGCCATAATGCCCAGCTGGTGCTCGACCTGCGCCGCGAATACGGCAGCATGGGCCGCTGGCTGGCGGACTGGCCGGCGGAGGACACCGTCGGTATGTGGATCCTGCTGAAAAAGCGCGGCAAGCAGCTCGGCGGCAATTCCGGCGCCGCCTTCCTGCGCATGGTGGGGCGCGATACCTGGTACCCCACCGACGATGTGATCAGCGTGCTCCGCGCCCACCGCATCATCGACAAAAACCTGTCGAGCCAGCGCGATCAGCGCGCGGCGCAGGCGGCGTTCAACCAGTGGCAGAGCGAATCCGGCCGTCCGCAGGCTCACATCAGCAAGGTACTGGCGCTCACGGTTGGGTAAAACCCTTTGACACAGCGGGTCTGGAAAGGGAACATAAATAAGAATTATTCACTTTTAGACGCTGGAATCCGGATCCATGGTTCTCATCGAGCGGCGCCCCCTGGGCGTTTTTTTGTTGCTGTGCTTTTTCATGCTGACCGCCACCGCCCGGGCGGCGGACCAGACCGCCCTGGTACAGCTGGTGGAGTACGTCGGCGCGGACTACGTTAACGCGGTGCAGGACGGCGAGATCGTCAGCGAGGCGGAATACGCCGAAATGGACGAATTCACCCGCCTGTTGAGCGAGGGCATCGCCACCCTGGACGACGTGGAAGGCAAGCAGCGGCTGGCCGACCAGGCGCAACAGCTGGAAGCCGCCGTCGACGACAAGGCGCCGGAGGCGCGCATTCAGGAACTGGCGCAGAAAATCCGCGGCACCCTGGTGACGGTGTACGGCCTGCCGGTGATTCCCAAGACCGCGCCGGATATGGAGAAGGCCGCGCAGCTGTACCAGACCCACTGCGCCGCCTGTCACGGTGACGAAGGGCGTGGCGACGGCCCCGCCGGCGCGGCGCTGGAGCCGGCGCCCACCGATTTCCATGAGCGCGCCCGCTACATGGGCCGCTCCATGCTGGGGCTCTACACCACCATCACCGGCGGTGTGGACGGCACCGGCATGGCCGCCTACGACGACCAGCTCAGCGAGGCGGAGCGCTGGGCGCTGGCGTTCTACGTGGGCGGCAAGGCGGTGTCCGATCAGGAGGCCGACGCCGGCGAGCAGGCCCTGCGCGGCACGCCGGGCCTGAAAGCGGATATGACCCTGGACACGGTGATCGGCAAGGCCCCCGCGGACGTGCGCGACGAGATCGGTAAGCCGGCGGTCCAGGCCATGGGCTATCTGCGCCGTAATCCGGAAGCGCTGTTCAGCCAGAACCGCTTTATCGAAATCAGTGACGCCAAGCTGGGCGAGGCGGCCGGCCTGTACGCCGACGGCGACCGGGCGGCGGCCCGCGCCGCGGCGCTGTCGGCCTATCTGGACGGCTTCGAGATGATCGAGCAGCAGCTTGCGGCGGTGGACGGCGACCTGATGCGCGCCACCGAGCGCCGTTTCATGGCGGTGCGCCAGGCGATCGAACAGGGTGAAGAGCCCGCCACGGTGGACGCCAGAGTGGCCGAGGCCCGCGACAGCCTGGCCGCCGCCGAGGACGCGCTCGGCGGCGACGGCCTGAGCGCCGCCGCCACCTTCTCGGCGAGTTTCTTCATCCTGTTCCGTGAGGGTCTGGAGGCGCTGCTGATCGTCGCCGCCTTGCTCACCTTCACCCGTAAAGCGGGCGCCCGCTCGGCCAGCCGTCATATCCACTTCGGCTGGGTGGCGGCGCTGATCGCCGGCGTGGCCACCTGGTTCGCCGCCTCCACGGTGATCAGCTTCAGCGGTGCCTCGCGGGAGCTGACCGAGGGCGTGGCCGGCCTGGCGGCGGCGGCGATCCTGTTCTACGTGGGCTTCTGGATGCACAGCAACAGCAACAGCCAGAAGTGGATGGGCTACATCAAGAGCAAGGTGGATAACGCCCTCGGCGCCGGCACCGTCTGGACCCTGACCCTGGTGGCGTTCATTTCCGTGTACCGGGAGATGTTCGAAACCATCCTGTTCTATCAGGCGCTCTGGACCCAGGTCACCGAAGCCACCCAGCCGTACCTGCTGTACGGGCTGCTGGCGGCCCTGGCGGCGCTGGCGGTGGTCTGCGTGCTGATCTTCCGCCTCGGTATGCGCCTGCCGCTGGGCCTGTTCTTCAAGGCCACCAGCCTGGTGCTGCTGGTGCTGTCGGTGATCCTGCTCGGCAAGGGCATCGCCGCCCTGCAGGAAGCCGGCCTGATCAATGCCACCTACATCGGCCTGCCGACGCTGGAGTGGATCGGTTTCTTCCCCACCCTGCAGGGCGCCCTCGCCCAGGCCGCCGCCGTGGTCCTGGCGGTGCTGGCCTGGTGGCGCGGTAACCGCGCCACTAAAGCAGGTTGAGAGCGCGCGGTAACCGCGCCACCAAGTAGGTCCTTCCCCGCACACCGTTCTACCCGGGCCGCTCAGGCCCGGGTTTGCGTTTGTGCGCGAACCTCCCGGATACTCCGTGGTCTTTCCCTACCTGTAGATGACGATAGAGAGTTCTGATTAATGCGAAGTTGGGGTGGCAAACTCATTGTCGGCCTGTTGGGCATGTTGATCGGCGGGCCCATCGGCCTGGCGATCGGCGTGCTGATCGGCCACTTCCTGGACCGTGGCGTGGAGCGGGTACAGTCCTTCAACCCGTTCCGGCCCTACCGGCCCGGCGAACGGGAGGAGGTCCAGGAGGCCCTGTTCTCGGCGGTGTTCTCGATCATGGGCCATCTGGCCAAGGCGGACGGCCGGGTCAGCGAGCAGGAGATCGGCCAGGCCGAAGCGATCATGAGCCGCATGCAGCTCAACGACGAGCAGCGCCGCCGGGCCCAGGAGGCCTTCCGCCAGGGCAAGGACGATGATTTCCCCCTCGACCGGACCGTTGCCGAATTCCGCCAGCGCATCCGCCGGCGCCGCCATCTGGTGGTGGTGTTCCTTGAGCTGCTGCTGCAAACCGCCCTGGCGGACGGCGAGCTGCACGCCGAGGAGGAGCGCATCCTGTTCCGTGTCGCCGCCGGGCTGGGCGTGCCGGAAAGCCAGTTCCGGCAGATTCTCAACATGGTGCTGGCCCAGGCGCGCTTCGGCGGCGCCGGTGCGGCCGGCGCGGGTGGCGCGGCCGGCCCGTCACGGCCGTCGCTGGGCGAGGCGTATCAGGTGCTGGGGGTGAACGAGGACGCTTCCGATCAGGAGGTCAAAAAGGCCTACCGGCGGCTGATGAGCGAGCATCACCCGGACAAACTGGCGGCCCGTGGCGTGCCGGAAGAGATGATTCGCGTGTCCACCGAGAAGACCGCCGAGATCAGCAAAGCCTACGATATGATCAAGGAAGCCCGAGGAATGCGTTGAGTCGCCACCGGGAGGATGACAAGTACCCGGCGGCGGTAGTAGCTTGAAGAGGATTACCCGCCCGAGCACCGCCCCGGTGCCCGGGCCCCTTCAGCGGAGGACCTGTCAGCTATGCTCGGTGAACCCCATAGTATCCACCACGAATTCCCCCAGCACCGCGAACGCATTGACGCCCTGGCCAAGGAACACCCGGAGTTCCGCGCCAAGGTGGAGGAGCACGACCGGTTGGACAAAACCATTCGGGGGCTGGAGATGCGCGAGAACCCGATCGCGGACCGCGATATGGAGACCATGAAAGTGGAGCGTATGCACCTCAAGGACGAGATTTATCGTCGCTTGAACGGGGGTTAGCCGACGCCACCTTTAAAAACGCGGTCACAGGCCCAACCGTAAGAAGACGCGTAAACGGACGCGTTTTGGCTCGGGAGGCCTGATGACTGCCTATTCCATTCTTGATCTGAGTCCCATCCTGCGTGGCGGCGACGCCGCCCAGGCCCTGGGCAATTCCCTTGATCTGGCGCGCCACGCCGAACAGTGGGGCTACACCCGCTACTGGGTGGCC
Organism: Alloalcanivorax venustensis ISO4; assembly: GCF_015356855.1. Classification (GTDB taxonomy): domain Bacteria; phylum Pseudomonadota; class Gammaproteobacteria; order Pseudomonadales; family Alcanivoracaceae; genus Alloalcanivorax; species Alloalcanivorax venustensis. The sequence goes on along the minus strand of NZ_ARXR01000037.1, from coordinate 6,677 downwards.
GAGCACCACAACATGCCCGGCGTGGCGAGCGCCGCCACCAGCGTGGTGATCGGCCATATCGCCGCCGGCACCCAGCGTATCCGGGTCGGCTCCGGCGGCGTGATGCTGCCCAACCACGCGCCCCTGGTGATCGCCGAACAGTTCGGCACCCTGGCGGCCCTGCACCCGGGGCGCATCGACCTGGGCCTGGGCCGGGCGCCGGGCACCGACATGGAAACCGCGCGGGCGCTGCGCCGCGATCTCAACAGCAACGCCATGGAGTTCCCGCGCGACGTGGAGGAGCTGCAGGCTTACCTGGGTGATCCGACCCCGGATCAGCGCGTGCGGGCGGTGCCCGGCGCCGGCAGCAAGGTGCCCATCTGGCTGCTCGGCTCCAGCCTGTTCAGCGCCCGGCTGGCGGCCCAAAAGGGCCTGCCGTTCGCGTTCGCCTCGCATTTCGCCCCGGAGGCCCTGCTTGACGCCTTGCAGGTGTACCGCGACAACTTCCAGCCTTCCGCGCAGTTGGAGCGCCCCTACGCCATGGCGGGGGTGGGCGTGTTCGCCGCCGACAGCGACGAGGAGGGCGCCTTCCTGGCCACCTCCATGCAGCAGCAGTTCGTTAATCTGCGGCGTGGGCGGCCCGGGCCGCTGCCGCCGCCGGTGGAGAGCATGGACGGCATCTGGTCGCCGCTGGAAGCGGAGGGCGTGCGCCAGGCGATGAAGTACGCCATGGTCGGGTCACCGGAAACGGTCCGCGACGGGCTGCGCGCCTTCCGTGACCTGACCGGGGTGGATGAGCTGATGATCACCGGCGGGATTTTCGACCACGCCAAGCGGCTGCAGTCGTTCCGCATGGCCGCCGACATCTGCCGCGATCTCTAGACCCTAGGCCACGTTGGCCGGCCGTTTTTGCGGCCGGCCGGTGCCCTTGTTCAGGCACCAACTGTCACGGTCGCCGTCGATGGCGATGCCGCCCACCCAGCGCCGTCCGGGATGGGTGTCGAGCCAGTTGTTGTGGCCGCTGAGCACCGCGTGGCCGTGGGAGGTGATGTGCAGTGACCGGTCCTGCCACGGGGTGTCCTCGCCGTGGTCGCTGGTCAGCAGTGGGCGTTCGCCGCCCATCAGCGGCTGCATCATCCACCAGAACATGGTGTCGCCCAGATAGGGCAGCGGCTCGCGCTCGCGCGTCAGATCCCGGAACACCTCGCCGACGGTAATCGGGCCGCGCTCGGCCACCAGCTGCACCGCCAGCTGTTCGCTCAGGCCCAGGCCGGTGGCTTCGTCCGGCAGTTCCAATAAGTGTCGGCGCAGGGCGCGGCCCAGCATCGGCAACTCCGGGGTCAGGGTGCGTGATAGATCGTCCAGCCGTTGCGGCGTGTCGGCGGTCACCGCCCGCCAGGCACGGCGGCCCAGGGTAATAAGCGCATCGTCCACCGGGCGGCGCTGCTGCCAGAGCCAGCCGAGCACCTCCGGCGCCAGCTGCCCCAGGCCGATAAACCGGTCCACGCCGGGAATACCGTCGGTGGCCACCAGTTCCAGCCGCGTGGGGCGACGTTGCAGGGCCAGATGATTGAGGATGTAAGCCAGAATCAACTGGTCGTAGCTGTCGTGTTCGAACCACAGCACCACCCGTTCGCTGTCCATGGCCTGGTCCAGCCCATCGTACTCATGCTGCTGCCGCCGGCGGGTTTCGTTCTCGTCGCCACCGAAGACCTCGCAAAGAAAGCGGGTGCGCTCGTCCATGAACGCCTGCCGCTCCCGGCTGTGCAGCGGGCCGATGCAGAAGGGGTCGCTGAAGGTGTGAAAGTGGCCGTGCAAACCGGTGGCGGGCAGGGCGTCGCGCAGATCCGACCCGCAGCGGATGTGCACCGTATCCAGGTCGTCGTCCAACGTCCTTTCGGCCCGTTCGCCGGCGGTGTCCAGAGCGGCCACGTGCCGCTGGAAGTGATCCCAGCCCTGAAAACCCATCTCCCGGGACACGGTGTGCAGGGCGTCGCGCAGACCGGGCTTTTCACTGACCGGGGTGAGACGGTGTACGGCGATGCGCGCCAGGCAACGGCGGTCGCCGGACAGCGCCGCGTCCAGTAACCGCTCGGCATCCTCACGGGGGTCGTCGAGACGGAAGCGTCCGTGCTGTTTCGGAGTACTGCTGCCGGCGGGCATCGATGTCATAAACGGGGCCTTCTCCACAGCGCGGTGTGTGAGTCAAAAAATGGACTTACACAGTTGGCGAAGCGGGCCTTTGAGTCAATGCAAAGAGAGGCTTCAATGGCTTGAAAAGCCTAAGCTTTATAAAGGTTTTACCGGGGATACAAAGGAAGGCAAGAAATTGTCGTGACCTTCACGCCCGTTTCGACGGGAAAGGAATGGTGCCGGAAAGAGGAATCGAACCTCCGACCTACTGATTACGAATCAGTTGCTCTACCGACTGAGCTATTCCGGCACGGCCCGCCCGGGGGCGAGCGGGCGCTAGTTTAGCAGGAACCCCACGGCTGGCAAGACCGCCGACGGCTTACGCCTGTTTGATGCCGGCCAGCTTGCGGGCGTGCCATTTCTTGGACTCCACGTCCATGCCGCGCAGGATCTGAATACGCTGGGCCTGGGGGCTGCCGGCGCCGTGCATGGACTCGGTCAGGTAGCCCACCGCGTTGCGGCCCAGGGTCATGTTTTCGATCAGGCGCAGGATGCGCATGCGGTCCTCGGTGGGGATGTCGTCGCGGCCCTTCAGGAAGCGGCGGATGATGGCGCCGGCTTCTTCGTTGTCCAGATCCTTTTCGCTGGGCATGGTGGCGACGATGCCGCCGGCCAGGTCCTGGGCGAGGCGGGCGATCTCATAGGGGAAACGGGTGACGTTGTGCTTGCACACATTGGAGAGCATGGCGTCGTTCATGTAGATGCCGCTGGCCAGGGGTTTGGCTTCGTGGGAGCTGGCGATGCCGGACGAGAAAATGGTCTCGTTGAGGTGCACCATTTCCACCAGCTTGTCCTTGATGTGGCTGACCTTGTCGACGCCGTTGTAGTCGGCGATGGTGGCGGCGGCGCCGGTCATCACATCGCCGAGGCCGGTTTTGCACACATAGCTGGCGCGGTGGTAGGCGGTGAAGCGCGCCACCATGTCCTGGGCGAATTCGTATTCGCCGTCCATGAGCACGTGCTCGTGGGGGATGAAGACGTCGTCGAAATAGACCCACACCTCCTGGCCGCCGTATTCGGCGTTGCCCTGGTCGATGCTGCCGCCTTCCATGGAACGGGTGTCGCTGCTCTGGCGACCGTAGATGTAGGTGATGCCCTCGGCGTCGCCGGGAATCATGCCCACCACGGCGTAGTCCTTGTCGTGCTCGCTCAGGTTCATGGTCGGCATCACGCAGATCCAGTGCTGGTTCCAGCCGCCGGTCATGTGCGCTTTGACGCCGCGCACGAAGATGCCGTCGTCGTTGCGTCCGGACACGTGCAGGAACATGTCCTGGTCGCTCTGCTCGAACGGTCGCTTGCTGCGGTCGCCCTTGGGGTCGGTCATGCCGGCGGCGATCAACACGTTATGGCGCTGCGCTTCCTTGAGGAAAGCCAGATAGCGCTGGTGGTAGCCGGTGCCGTGCTTTTCGTCGATGTCCCAGGTGATCGAGTGCAGCACGCTGAGTGTGTCCAGGCCGGTGCAGCGCTGGAAGCAGGTGCCGGTGAGCTGGCCCAGGCGCCGCTGCATGCGGTTTTTCATCACCAGGTCCTGGGGTGATTCCGGCATGTGCAGAAAGCGGTTCACCGGGGCGTCAATCAGCGGCGAATGGGCGGTGGCCAATTCCGGGTCGTCGATGGCCAGGTCGTAGGTGGCGCGCAGGGCGTTGATACTGGGGCGGATCATCGGGTGGTCGGCGGGTTCGTCGATCAGTTCGCCGAACAGAAACAGACGGGTGCCGCGGCCTTTAAGGCTGCTGATGTAGTCGTCACCGGTGCGGATCACCGGCATCCGTGACCAGCGCTCGGTGGCGCTGTCGTGGCGGCGTGATGCCAGAGGGGAAACGGCGTTCATAGGGCACTCCTTGCGGGCTGAGCCGGCTGGCCGAGGTGCGTGTTATTGGACGTTTTCCCCAATAGTAGACACTGTGTCTCGGCTGGCAATGCAGGAGTGGCCGCTTGTTACCCAGGGTCAAGCGGTGGGTTGCTCCCGGGTCGGGCGGGGCCGGCCCGGGGCGACCGGCAGGGGCGTGCTAGTGGGGCTGTGGCTCGAACACCAGGGACGCGGAGTTGAGGCAGTAGCGCTGGCCGGTGGGCGGCGGTCCGTCGGGAAACACATGACCGAGGTGGCCGTCGCAGCGTGCGCAGCGGATCTCCACGCGCACCATGCCGTGGCTGCTGTCCTCCAGCTCGCGCACGTGGTCCGCGTCCACCGGCTCGAAGAAGCTGGGCCAGCCGGTGCCGGACTCGAACTTGCTGTCGGCGTGGAACAGCGGCAGGTGACACAGCTTGCAGGCGTAGGTACCGCTTTCCTTATTGTCCAGCAAACCGCCGCAAAACGGCGGCTCGGTGCCCTGATTCAGCAGGATGCGGCGCTCCTCGGCGGTGAGGCCGGCGGCGCGCTGCTGCTTTTCGGCGTCGGTGAGCGGCGTCAGATCGAAGCCGCTGGCGGAAACAGTCATGGCTACCTCTCAGGTTTTAAGCATTTCCGGGAAGGCGGCGTGCAGCTTTTCCAGTTTCGGCTTCGCCACATGGGTGATGTACGGCTGGTTGGGATTGCGGCGGGCGAAATCCTGGTGGTAGTCCTCCGCCGGATGGAACGGGTGGCCCGGCTCCAGGGTGGTGACGATGGGCGCGGTGAAGGCGCCGGCGTTGTTCAACTGCTGGATGTAGTCCTCGGCGACTTTCCGCTGCGCCTCGTCCACCGGAAAGATGGCGGAACGGTACTGCGGCCCGCGGTCGTTGCCCTGGCGGTCTTTCTGGGTGGGGTCGTGGGCCACCGCGAAAAACAGTTTAAGCAGGGCGCCGAAACTGATCCGCCGCGGGTCGTAGCGCACTTCCACCACTTCCGCGTGGCCGGTGCGGCCGCTGCAGACCGCTTCGTAATTGGCGCTGGCCGCGTCTCCGCCGGCGTAGCCGGACACCACCGACTGCACGCCGTCGAGAGGTTGATAGACCGCTTCCACGCACCAGAAGCAGCCGCCGGCGAGCACGGCGCGGCCGGCGTCCTGATCGGTGGGAACGTCTTCCACCGGATCGGGGAACCGGTCCGGGTGTATCGCCAGGGATGTGCCGGGGATCACTGCTTTCATACAACCTCCGTGACTGGACGACGACCATGACAGCCGCCGGGAAACCGTACCGTGAAGACAGTGGGGGCGGGGCCGGCGACTCTCAACCCGGGTCAGGGCAGCAGGCGCGCCTGCCGCAGGGTGTCGCGCAGGGCCAGGCACTGGCTTTTGGCGATGGCGCTCTGATCATTGGCTTCGTGGGTGCGGGCCATGCCGTGCCACAGGTTGGTGCCGGCGCCGTCGAGCAGGTCGGCGGGGAACATCTGCTCCACATCCGCCGGCGGCGCGTCCTTGATGCGCTCGCCGTCCAGGCCCACGCGCCAGGTGGGGCGCACTTCGTTGTCCTGGTTGATCGGGTTGAGCTCCTGGCGGTCGCGCATGTGCGGCGCCGACATCAGCAGGCGGGTCAGATCGACCAGCAGAATGCGGTCCACCGGGTGGTCGCCGGCCCATTCGACTAGCGCCTTGCGGCCCCGCTCGTACCACAGCGGTACCTCCTGGTGGCTGAGCAGCACGGTCAGGCCGGCGCGCTCGAAGATCGGCCGGCAGGTCAGTTCCCAGGTCTCGCGGGTGTCGCCTTCCGGGCTTTGCGCCACCAGCAGCAGGGTTTCCGCCGGCGGCGGCGGGGTGTCGGTGACCGTGCGCGTGGTCACTTCCGTGGTGCTGGCGCACCCGCTCAAAAACAGAACCGCCAGTAACAGGCCCCTCATGGCACTCTCCACAACACTACTTCCGGATGAACAAGCACCCAGTGTAGCAGGGGCCGACCACGGAGAAACCCGATAACGACGCGGTTTTACGTCATTCTGTGACGCCGCTCAGGGACGCCCGGTTAGGGACGCCCGGTTAGGGACGCCCGGTCAGGGGAACGCCGGCGAGATAAGCGCGGGCGCGTTCGCGCCGGCCCTCACCTCCAACTGAAAACGGCCCTCGTCGGCAACCGGGGGGTGATACCAGCGCACTTCGTAGAGGCCCTGTCCCTCGACGTCGTCGTCGATCAGCCGCAGGCGCATGTCGCCGCTTTCATCGTCCACCAGCGTGCCCCGGTTGTCGCTGCGCAGAATCCGCAGCAGCGGTTGGTGCAGGCGCAGGTCACCGGGTGGTTCGCCGACAAAACGCCAGGACCAGTAGGGGCCGCTGTCCTCTTCGCCACGGTGGAAGGTGGCCGGCCGGCGCCAGCTCCGCGACCAGGTGCGGTCCGGGTCGCCGTCCGGCCAGTAGTGATGGCTGAGCAGCTCGAAACGGCTTTCCCTGGGATAGTCGTCGACGCCACCGGTGCGCATCAGGTCCTCGCTCAGCCGCGCGCTTTGCGCGGCGAGAAAGTCCAGCGTATGCGGGCCGTAAAGGGTGTGGCCGCCCTCGTAGTACTGAGCGCCGTACTCGGCCTCGCTCACCGCGTAGCCGAAAAAGCCGTTGGCCAGGCTGGAGATCTCCACCCGCCAGTCGGTACCGGCGGGC
>NZ_ARXR01000036.1 GCF_015356855.1 Alloalcanivorax venustensis ISO4 | reverse complement strand
CCCGATCCCGGTGCGGGCTTTCTGGAGAGAAAGGTCTTTGGGATCCTGCCGGGGCTTCGCCCCTCTCGCGGGCACCGAGACCGAACCGGGCTACGGAGCCATAGCTCGGGCTTTAGGTAAAGGCGGGGATCAGCGGGGAGCGGGCGGCCAGCTCCGGCTCGCAGCGGGCAATGATCTGCTGGTACTGGCGGTCGGTGATGTGCTGGATCGACAGGCGCGGGTGCACCAGCAGCTCCATGTCCGCGAATTCCGGCACTTCGCGCATGTCGGCGAGGCTCAGCGGGGTCTGGTAGAGCGCCACGAAACGCAGGTCGACCTGAAACCAGCGCGGCATGTCCTCGCTGCTGCGCGCGTCGAAGCCGGGGTGGTCAGGCTTGAACTGGGTGGGATCCGGGTAGGGGCCGGACACCACCTGGGCTTCACCGACAATCGACGGATTGCGTCCGCGGGAATGGTAGATCAGTACCCGGTCGCCGTCCTGGATCTCGTCGCGCAGCCGGTTGCGGGCCTGGTAATTGCGCACGCCGTCCCAACCGGTCATCTGGTCGGGGGCATCACGCAGGTCGCGGATGCTGAAGTCGTTCGGTTCGGTCTTGAAGAGCCAAGTTCGCATGAAAGCCTCGATTGCCTGGAAAGCGCAATTTAACAGGTTTCCCGATAATGTCATCTGTATTTACGTTTCAGTGCCGGAACCAGCATGGCAAGGGCGCATGTCAGTGCTGTGACGATGCCGCCGGCGGCGCGCCGGGCCTCCCCCTGTGGCAGAATGTGGTACTCTTTCGCGCCCGTTTGGAGCCAAGACGTGATTGAACCCCGCGAACAGCAACAGGCCCTGGCCACCCTCAAGACCCCCCGTGATTGTCTGCGTTGGGGGGAATCCGCCCTGCGCCGCGCCGGGGTCTATCTGGGCCACGGCACCGACGACCACGGCGATGAATGCCTGGCGCTGTTGCTGCACGTGCTGGCGCTGCCCCTGGACACCGACCCGCGCATGCTCGACGCGCGGCTGCTGCCGGACGAGGTCGACCGCTATGTGGCGCTGCTGGTTAAGCGCGCCAACGAGCGGGTGCCGGTGCCGTATCTGACCGGGCAGGCCTGGTTCTGCGGGCTGCCGTTTTTCGTCGATGAACGGGTGCTGATACCCCGTTCGCCGCTGGCGGAGCTGATCGAGGCCGGCTTCCAGCCCTGGCTGGCGCCGGAGCGGGTCGGCCGGGTGCTGGATCTGTGCACCGGCAGCGGCTGCATCGCCATCGCCTGCGCCCATGCGCTACCCGACGCGCGGGTGGACGCCAGCGACATCTCCGAACAGGCGTTGGCGGTGTGCCGGCGCAATATCGACGAGCACGGTCTCGCCGACCGGGTCACGGCGGTGCAGGCGGACGGCCTGGAAGGGCTGGACGGCCCCTACGACCTGATTATCTCCAACCCGCCCTACGTGGACGCGGAGGACCTGGCCGCGATGCCCGACGAGTACCGCCACGAGCCGGAACTGGCGCTGGCGTCGGGGCACGACGGCCTGGATTTCACCCGCCGCCTGCTGGCCGGCGCCGCCGAGCGGCTCTCCGAGGACGGCGTGCTGATCGTCGAGGTGGGTAACAGTGACCGGCACATGGCGGCCCTGTGGCCGGACGTGCCGTTCCTGTGGTTTGAATTTGAACGCGGCGGGCATGGCGTTTTCATGCTGGACCGCCGCCAACTGCTAGAATTCCGGGATCGGTTTATCGCCGCCTGAGCGCCTGAGGAGCACTATGTCTGGGAACAGTTTCGGTGAACGCTTTCGCGTCACCACTTTCGGTGAAAGTCACGGCGTCGCGCTGGGCGCGGTGGTGGAAGGCTGCCCGCCGGGTCTGGAGATCAGCGAGGCGGACCTGCAGGGCGAGCTGGACCGCCGCAAGCCGGGCACCAGCCGCTACACCACCCAGCGCAAGGAACCCGACCAGGTGCGCATCCTGTCCGGGGTGTTCGAGGGCAAAACCACCGGCACGGCGATCGGCCTGCTGATCGAGAACACCGATCAGAAGTCCAAGGATTACAGCAACATCGCCGAGACCTTCCGGCCCGGCCACGCGGACTACACCTACACCCAGAAATACGGCTTCCGCGATTACCGCGGCGGGGGGCGTTCCTCGGCCCGCGAGACCGCCATGCGCGTGGCCGCCGGCGCCATCGCCCGCAAGTATCTGGAGCAGCGTGTCGGCGTGCGCATTTACGGTGGCGTCGAGCAGATCGGCACCATCCGCGCCGAGCGGTTCGACTGGCACAGCGTCAACGACAACCCGTTCTTCTTCCCGGACGCGGACAAGGTGCCGGCCCTGGAACAGCTGATCAACGACCTGCGCAAGGACGGCTCGTCCATCGGCGCGCGGGTGACGGTGTTCGCCGAAGGCGTGCCGCCGGGCTGGGGCGAACCGGTGTTCGACCGTCTGGACGCGGATCTGGCCAAGGCGCTGATGTCGATCAACGCGGTCAAAGGCGTGGAGATCGGCGACGGCTTCCAGGTGGTCAACCAGCGCGGCGAGGAACACCGCGACGAGATGACACCCGAGGGCTTCGCCAGCAACCACGCCGGCGGCGTGCTGGGCGGCATCACCTCCGGGCAGGTCGTGCGCGCCAGCATGGCGCTCAAACCCACCTCCAGCATCACCATCCCCGGGCGCAGCATCAATCTGCGCGGCGAGGCCACCGAAGTGGTCACCAAGGGCCGCCATGACCCCTGCGTGGGCGTGCGCGCCACGCCCATCGCCGAAGCCATGCTGGCGCTGGTGCTGATGGACCATTACCTGCGCCATCGCGGCCAGAACGGAGACGTGACGCCGCCGCTGGCGCCGATTCCCGGCGGATTCTGAGCAAGGGGCGCCGTATGCCGTTTTACTGGCGCCTGTCCGGGTTCTATTTCCTCTACTTCGGCCTGCTCGGCACCCTGGTGCCGTACTGGTCGCTGTACCTGAAAGACCTGGGCTTCAGCCCGTTCGCCATCGGCGTGCTGATGGCGGTGCCGCAGATCACCAAGATCGGCGCGCCCAACCTGTGGGGCTGGCTGGCCGACCGCACCGGGGCCCGGCTGCGCATCATCCGCCTGGGCAATCTGGCCGCCGCGCTGGCCTTCCTGCCGGTGTTCTGGGTCGACCAGGTGTGGAGCATGGCGATCCTGCTCGCCACCTTCAGTTTCTTCTGGAACGCGGTGCTGGCCCAGTTCGAGGTGATCACCCTGCGCACGCTCGGCGACCAGGCGCACCGCTACAGCCATGTGCGGCTGTGGGGGTCGCTCGGCTTTATCGGCGCGGTGCTGCTGGTGGGCTGGGCGCTGGATCATCTGCCCATCGATCTGCTGCCCTGGGTGATGTCCGCGCTGCTGTGGCTGCTGTGGCTGACCACGCAATCGCTGCCCTCCGGCGGCGCCGAACAGCCTAGCCCCCGGCCCGGCGGCGTGCGGGCCCTGCTGCGCCGGCGCGACGTGCAGGCGTTCATCCTTGCTTCTTTTCTGATGCAGGCGTCCCACGGGCCGTACTACACCTTCTACAGCATTCACCTGGAAGACCTGGGGTTCCGCAAGTTCACCGTGGGCGTGCTGTGGGCGCTGGGGGTGGCCGCCGAGGTCGGCATCTTCCTGATCATGCACCGGCTGATGCGCCGCTTCGCCCTGGCCCGGGTGCTGTTCGTCAGCCTGCTGCTGGCGGTGCTGCGCTGGCTGATCATCGCGCTTTGCGGCGCCGATCTGTGGTGGCTGGTGCCCGCCCAGCTGCTGCACGCGGCCAGCTACGGCAGCTTCCACGCCGCCAGCATCGCCTGGGTGCAGGACACCTTCGGCGAAGCCCACGCCGGCCAGGGCCAGGCGCTGTACTCCAGCCTCGGCTACGGGGCCGGCTGGGCGCTGGGCGCCGGCCTCAGCGGCCTGTACTGGGCCCGCTGGGGCGCCGACAGCTTTCTGGTGGCGGCCGCCACGGCGGCGGTGGCGGCGCTGGTGGTGTGGCGCTGGCTGCTCAACCGCCGCTGTTGAGAATATCCAGAAAGGCACCGGCGGCGTTGGAGCGGCTGCGGCCCGGGTGGGTGACCACGCCCAGACGGCGCACCGGCAGGGCGGTGTCCACGTTCAGGCGCACCACGCTGTCATCGAGCATGGTTTCCGGCAGCACGCTCCAGCCCAGGCCGATGGACACCATCATATGGATGGTTTCCAGATAGTTGGTGGACATGGAAATGTTCAGGGTCAGCGCCTGTTCCTCGAACAGGCTTTCCACGATGCGCCGGGTGAAGGTCACCGGCGAGGGCAGGATGGCGCTGTAGCCGGTCAGGGTCTCCAGGGTCACGCGGTCGAGACGCGCCAGCGGGTGCTCCGGCGCGGCCATGAACACCAGCGGGTCCTGCCACACCGCCTGGCTGTGCAGGCGCGGGTCCGGCTGCGGGGGCAGGGTGACCACGCCCATCTCCAGGTCGCCGTGCAGCACCGCTTCCCAGGCTTCCTCCGAATCGATGAAATGGATGTCCAGTTTCACGTCCGGGTATTCGCGGGAAAAGCGGCGCAGCACCGGCGGCAGCCGGTGCAGGCCGATATGGTGGCTGGTGCCGATGCGCAGGGTGCCGGACACCGTGCCGGTCAAATTGCTGATCGCCCGGCTCATGTCTTCCAGGTCGAGCAGCACCTGGCGGGCGCGGGGCAGCAGCGCTTCGCCCGCCTCGGTGAGGCGGATGCGCCGGCCCACCCGGTCGAACAGGCGGGTGCCGAGCTGCTGCTCCAGCTGGGCGATGCGTTTGCTCACCGCCGGTTGAGTGAGAAACAGCCGTTCCGCCGCGGTGGAGAAGGAGCCGCTCTCCGCCACCGCCAGGAAGGCGGTCAGGGCCTGGGTGTCCATGGATAGCGCCTCCGGGAATTCAGATAACCTTCTGGAATCCTAAACATAAAAATTATGAATTGGAATTATCGAAAAGCCCTGCGTAAGGTGTGGCTATCAATTGGAGAACAGGTTATGGCAGGCAAGACACTCTACGACAAGTTGTGGGACGCCCACCTCGTGACCGAACGCGAGGACGGCTCCGCGTTGATTTACATTGATCGTCAGATCATCCACGAAGTGACCTCGCCGCAGGCCTTCGAGGGGCTGCGCTTGGCCGGTCGTCAGCCGTGGCGGTCGGGCGCGTCGGTGGCGACCATCGACCACAATGTGCCGACCACGCCGTTCAACAACGCCTCGGACATCGTCGACGACACCTCGCGCATCCAGGTGCAGACGCTGCAGGACAACACCCGCCAGTTCGGCATCACCGAATACGGCATCGGTGATGTGCGCCAGGGTATCGTACACGTGATGGCGCCGGAGCAGGGCGCGGTGTTGCCCGGCATGACGGTGGTCTGCGGCGATTCCCACACCTCCACCAACGGCGCCCTGGGCTGTCTCGCCCACGGCATCGGCACCAGTGAAGTGGAGCATGTGCTCGCCACCCAGACCCTGGTGGCGCAGAAAATGAAGAACATGCAGGTGCGCGTGGAAGGCGAGCTCGGCCCCGGCGTCACCGCCAAGGACGTGGTGTTGCACATCATCGGTGTGATCGGCACCGCCGGTGGCAACGGCCACGCCATCGAGTTCGCCGGCAGCGCGATCCGCTCGCTGAGCCTGGAAGGGCGCATGACGGTGTGCAACATGTCCATCGAAGCGGGCGCCCGCGCCGGCATGGTGGCGGTGGACGACACCACCATCGACTACGTGCGCGGTCGTCCCGGCGCGCCCAAGGGCGCGGACTGGGACAAGGCGGAGGCCTACTGGCGCGGGCTGGTGTCCGACCCGGACGCCGAGTTCGACACCCTGGTGGAAATCGACGCCGCCGACATCCGCCCGCAGGTGTCCTGGGGCACCAGCCCGGAAATGGTGGTGCCGGTGGACGGCGTGTTGCCGGACCCGGCCGACGAAGCCGATGAGGTGAAGCGTTCCGGCATGGAGCGGGCCTACCAGTACATGGGCCTCAAGCCCGGCATCCGCACCAGCGACATCAAGCTGGACCGGGTGTTCATCGGTTCCTGCACCAACTCGCGCATCGAGGACCTGCGCGCCGCCGCCCAGGTGGCCAAGGGCCACAAAAAGGCGGATTCCGTGAAGCAGGTGCTGGTGGTGCCCGGTTCCGGCCTGGTCAAGCAGCAGGCCGAGAAGGAAGGGCTCGACAAAATCTTTATCGAAGCCGGCTTCGAGTGGCGCCAGCCCGGCTGCTCCATGTGTCTGGCCATGAACCCGGACCGCTTGCAGCCCGGCGAGCACTGCGCCTCCACCTCGAACCGCAACTTCGAGGGGCGCCAGGGCAACGGCGGCCGCACCCACCTGGTGAGCCCGGCGATGGCCGCGGCCGCGGCGGTGGCCGGCCATTTCGTGGACATTCGCGATCTCGCCCCGGCGGATCAGACGGCTTAGGAGCGGTACCATGGAAAAGTTCGTGAAATACACCGGTTTGGTGGCGCCGCTTGATCGTGCCAACGTGGACACCGACCAGATCATTCCCAAGCAGTTTCTCAAGTCGATCAAGCGGACCGGCTTCGGCCCCAACCTGTTCGACGAGTGGCGCTACCTGGACGAGGGCTTTCCCGGCCAGGACAACGAAAAGCGCCCGAAAAACCCGGATTTCGTGCTCAACAAGCCGCAGTATCAGGGCGCCAGCGTGTTGCTCACGCGCCGCAACTTCGGCTGCGGTTCAAGCCGCGAGCACGCCCCCTGGGCGCTGATGGATTTCGGCTTCCGGGCGATTATCGCGCCCAGCTATGCGGATATTTTCTACAATAACTGCTTCAAAAACGGCCTGTTGCCGATTGTGTTGCCGGAAGCTACCGTTGATGGGCTTTTTAAAGCCGAAGCGGCAAGCACCGATTTCCAGCTCACCATCGATCTGGCGAATCAGCAGGTGATGACCCCGGATGGCGAGGCCATCGGCTTCGAGATCGACGAATTTCGCAAACACTGCCTGCTCAACGGCCTGGACGAGATCGGCCTGACGCTGCAGCAAAGCGATGCGATTCGTGAATACGAAAGCCGCCGGCTGGCCGCCGAGCCCTGGATTTTCCAGGAGCCGCAAAAACAATAAAACAAGGAGGCATGATGATATTTCGTAGCGCTGGCCTGTTGCTGGTCCTGGCCCTGGCGGTCACCGGCTGTACCCGCACCGCCATGTACCACCCGCCGGGTGACGACGACCCGAGAGCGCGGCTGAGCATCGAAAGCCAGCTGGGCAGTAACGAAGAGAGCAGCGGCTGGCAGATGCCCGGCGCCGGTGAAAGCACCGTGGCGATTTTCAAGGTGGACGGTGAGCGTCTGGCCGAGAAGGGCGGCGAGCAACGCGTCTTCGTGGAGCCCGGCGAGCACAGCGTGGAAATCTTCGCCGACCACCAGGGCTTTTTGCGCTTCGGTACGCTGAGCCATGATTTCGAGCCCGGCCGTGATTACCGGATCCTGGTCGATGAAGGCGAGGGCGACAAGCGCTACAGCGCGGTGCTGGTGCCCCAGGGCAGCGGCGTGATGAACGTCTACGACGAGACCCTGTTCTGAACGGGGTGAACCCAACGTTTAAGGAAAGTGAATGAGCAGTATCCTGGTGTTGCCGGGCGATGGTATCGGCCCGGAAATCGTCGACGAAGCGCTGCGCGTGCTGACGGCGGCGCAGAAACGGTTCGACCTGGACATCCAGCTGGACCACGCCCTGGTGGGCGGCGCCGCCTATGACGCCGAAGGGGACCCGCTGCCCGAGAGTACCCTGGCCAAGGCGCGCGCCGCCGACGCCATCCTGTTCGGCAGCATCGGCGGCCCCAAGTGGGACAATATTGAACGCGACAAGCGTCCCGAGCGCGGCCTGCTGCGCCTGCGCTCATCGCTGGGCCTGTTCGCCAATCTGCGCCCGGCGATTCTGTTTCCGCAACTGGCGGAGGCGTCCAGCCTCAAGCCGGAAGTGGTCTCCGGCCTGGACATTCTGATCGTCCGCGAGCTCACCGGTGGTATCTACTTCGGTCAGCCGCGCGGCATCAAGGAAGAGAACGGCGAGCGTGTCGGCTTCAACACCTATGTGTACTCCGAGTCGGAAATGAAGCGTATCGCCCGGGTCGCCTTCGACCTGGCCATGCAGCGCGGCAAGCGCGTCTGCTCGGTGGACAAGGCCAATGTGCTGGAAGTCACCGAACTGTGGAAAGAAGTGGTCACCGAGGAAGCCAAGGCTTACCCGGAGATCGAGCTCTCCCATATGTACGTGGACAACGCCGCCATGCAGTTGGTGCGCGCGCCCAAACAATTTGATGTGATCGTCACCGGTAATCTGTTCGGTGACATCCTCTCCGATGAAGCCGCCATGCTCACCGGCTCCATCGGCATGCTGCCCTCCGCGTCCCTGGACGAAAACCGCAAAGGTCTCTACGAGCCCTGCCACGGTTCCGCGCCGGACATCGCCGGCCAGGGCATCGCCAACCCGCTCGCCACGATTATGTCGCTGGCCATGTTGATGCGTTACAGCCTGCAGCGCGACGATGTGGCGGACGCCATTGAAGCGGCGGTGGAAAAGGTCCTGGATCAAGGTCTGCGGACCGGCGATATTTACACCGAGGGCACCCGGAAAGTCAGCACCGGGGAAATGGGCTCCGCCGTGGCCGAGGCACTGGCCGGCGTCTGAGCCCCGCTGAAGAGCACAAACGCAGTAATCCATTCATAGAGAAGGGCAACGGCCTTTCAGGAGATTCGTCTCAATGAATAAAGTCGGTTTTATCGGCTGGCGCGGCATGGTCGGTTCCGTATTGATGGACCGCATGCGCGCGGAAAATGATTTCCAGGACATCGAACCGGTGTTCTTTTCCACCTCCCAGGTGGGCCAGCCCGGCCCGGACGTGGGCAAGGACATTCCGCCCCTGGGCGACGCCAAGAGCGTGGACGAACTGAAAGCCCTGGACGTGATCGTCACCTGCCAGGGCGGCGATTACACCAACGAGGTGTACCCCAAGCTCCGCGAAGCCGGCTGGAAAGGCTATTGGATCGACGCCGCCTCGGCGCTGCGCATGTCCGACGACAGCGTCATCGTGCTGGACCCGGTCAACCGCAAGGTGATCGATCAGGCGCTGGACAAAGGCACCCGGGACTTCGTCGGCGGCAACTGCACCGTGAGCCTGATGCTGATGGCCATGGGCGGCCTGTTCAACGCCGACCTGGTGGAGTGGACCAGCGCCCAGACCTACCAGGCCGCGTCCGGCTCCGGCGCCCAGCACATGCGTGAGCTGATCGCCCAGATGGGCGCCATCCACGGCGACGTGACCTCGGAACTGGCCGACCCGGCCAGCGCGATTCTGGACATCGACCGCAAGGTGGCCGCCACCATGCGCGGCGACGGCATGCCCCACGAACACTTCGGCTTCCCGCTGGCCGGTTCGCTGCTGCCGTGGATCGACAAGGAAATGGAAAACGGCCAGAGCAAGGAAGAGTGGAAAGCCCAGGCGGAGACCAACAAGATTCTCGGCCGCGGCGACCACCCGATCCCCCTGGACGGCACCTGCGTGCGCATCGGCGCCATGCGCTGCCACGCCCAGGCGCTTACCGTGAAGCTCAAGAAGGACGTGCCGCTGGATGAGATCTATGATCTGATCGGCCAGGCCAACGATTGGGTGAAAGTGGTGCCCAACGAGAAGGAAGCCACCCTGCGCGACCTCACCCCCACGGCGGTGACCGGCACCCTGACGGTACCCGTCGGGCGCCTGCGCAAACTGAACATGGGCGGTGAATACCTGAACGCCTTCACCGTGGGTGACCAGCTGTTGTGGGGCGCCGCGGAACCGCTGCGCCGCATGCTGCGCATTTTGTTGGAGCACTGATGAGTATTGACCTCGCCCTGGTGGGCGCCACCGGTCTGGTGGGCGAGGCCATTCTCGAACAACTCGCCCATCGGGATCTGCCGGTGGGCGAGTTGTTCGTTCTGGCCTCGGAAAACAGCGAAGGCAAAAGCCTGCGCGTGGGTAAAAAATCCCTGCAGGTACGGAAAGCCGAGGACTTCGATTTCTCACGGGTGCAGCTGGCGGTGTTCGCCGCCGGCGCGGCGGTGTCCCAGGAACTGGCACCGCGCGCCGCCGACGCCGGCGCGCTGGTGCTGGATCTGTCGCCGGCGTTCCGCTATGAGCCCGACGTGCCGTTGCTGGTCGCCGGGGTCAACGACGAACAGCTCGGCGCCGCCCGCGAACGCAACATCGTGGCCGCCGCCGACGCCGCCACGGTGCAGCTGCTGCTGGCGCTGAAACCGCTGATGGCGCTGGGCGATCTGACCCGGGTCACGGTGACGCAGATGCAGAGTGCGTCGTCGTCCGGACGGGTCGGCGTGGAGCGCCTGGCGCGCCAGAGCGCGCGGCTGTTGAACGGCCTGGAGGCCAGCGAAGGGCCGGAGTCCCAGTACGCCTTTAATATGCTGCCGATGGCCGGCCGCCGTCAGGATAACGGCTACACCAGCGAAGAGCTGAAACTTATGCTGGAGGCGCGCCGGGTTCTGGGCCAGCCGCAACTGGCGGTGGACGTAAGCTGTGTCCAGGTGCCGGTGTTCCACGGCCTGTCGCAAACCGTGGTGGTGCAGGGCACCATGCCGATCACCCTGGCGCAGGCCGAAGCCTGCTGGCAGGACGCCCCCGGGCTGCAAATGGACGCCGACGACGAAGCCGACGGCGCCTCCCCGGTACGGCAGATCCGCGCCGACCTGGGCGTGCGAATTGCACGGGTTCGCGAGGACATCGACGGGCAGGGTGATTTAAGCTTCTGGACGGTGGCCGATAATATTAAAACCGGCGCCGCCTACAACGCGGTGCTGCTGGTCGAGAAGTTGCTAAAAGACTATCTGTAATGGATACTTACCGAGATTATGTGACGCAGTTTCTAGGTGTCCGGTGTAATTTCCTGCACAATCACGATAGCGATTCTTGGCATTCAAAGACCGCATCGGGATAATTTTGGCGGCCTGCCGGCTGAGAGGGCGGGGAAAGATAATAAGTAAAGGGTTCGATCAATGCTCCGAAAACTTGGGATAGGCTTTATCGCTCTGGCGACCATGGCGCCCGGGCTGGCGGCTGCACTGGGGGTGGGTGAGTACGAGCTGAACTCGTATTTGAACGAGCCGCTGGACATGACCGTGGAACTGCACGATCTGGGCGGCCTGTCCGAGGACGAAATTCTCGCCAACCTGGCCACGCAGGAGGCGTTCGACGCCGCCGGTGTGGACCGCGGCTACTTCCTCAACGATCTGAAGTTCGAAGTGGACGTGAGCGGCGACAGCGGCGTATTGCACATCCGCTCCCGTCAGCCGGTACGCGAACCCTATCTTAATTTCCTGGTGGAATTCCTCTGGCCCACCGGCCGCCTGATGCGGGAATACACCGTTCTGCTGGATCCGCCCAGCTACGCGGACGACGGCGACAGCCTGCAGCCCGCGGTTTCCGAACCCTCGCCACGCCCGGCCACCCGGCCCGAGCCCGCTTCCGAGCCGGCCCGCCAGCGCCCCGCCGAACCGGCCACGCGCCCGCAAACCCGCCCGGCCCCCTCGGAGGCTCCCGGCGACGGCGCCGGCGAAGTGGCCGAACGCGACAGCGGCACTTACCGGGTCGGGGCATCCGACACCATGTGGCGCATCGCCCGGCAGCAGCGCCCGAGCCCGGATGTGTCCGTACAGCAGATGATGCTGGCGATCCAGGAGCGCAATCCCGACGCCTTTATCAATGACAACGTGAACCTGGTGCGCGAAGGCGCGGTGCTGCGCATTCCGTCCGAGCAGCAGGTGCGCCGTGTGTCCAGCCGTGAAGCCCTGTCCCGGGTGGCCACGCAGAACCGCGAATGGCGGGGCATGCGCCCCGAGCCGGCGGCGGGCCAGCCGCAGCGGGCGCCGATCGACGCCACCGGCCGCGACCGCAGTGATCAGGTCGCCGGCGGCGACGACGGTCAGGGCCAGGTCACTCTGGTGAGCCCGGACAGCGAGGGCGGCGTGCGCGACGGCGACGCCACCGGCGGCCGCAGTGGCGACGCCGACACCGCCGCGCTGCAGAACGAGCTGGCGATCCGCGACGAAAATCTGGACCGCCTGAACCGCGAAAACAGCGAGCTGCGCAGCCGCCTGGACGCGCTGGACGAGCAGGTCAGCACCAGCCAGCAGCTGCTGGAAATGCGCAGCGAGAAGATCGCCGCGCTGCAGGCGGAACTGCGCCGGCTGCGTGAAGAGCAGGACCTGGACGTGGACCCGTCACTGCTGGAGGAGCCCGAGCCGGCGGCGGACAGCGCCCCCGACATGACCGCCGACACCGGCGGCGCGGACAGCGGCGGCGCCGAAAATACGGACGGCACCGATAGCGCCGACGCCGCCGGCGACCAGCCGGGCGCGGCTGGCGATGACGACGACGCGGCACCGGCGCTGGGCGCGCCGGGCCAGAACGGCGGCGGCGACGGGCCGTCGCCGGATCAGGGCGGCGGCGATGATGACCGCACCGCCACCGTGACCCCGCCCGAAAAGCCGGAACCGGCCTCCGCGGATCAGTCGGGCTCCGGCCCGGCCAACGCCGATCAGGCGGACAGCGGCGGCGGTATCGTCGGCCTGATTCGCGACAACCTGCTGTATGTGGGCGCCGCTTTGGCGGTTTTGCTGCTTCTGCTGTTGCTGGCGCTGCGCCGCCGTCAAAACGCGGCCGGCGACGAGCACGACGAAGAGGACGACAACGGGTTTGGTGATGATTTCGAAGCCCCGGTGATGGCCGGAACCGCCGCCCACGACGACGCCGACCTGGAAGAGGATCTCGCCGACGACGAGATGGATCCGATGGAGCGGGCCGACGTCTATGTGGCCTACGGCCAGTACCCCCAGGCGGTGGACTTCCTGCGTAATGAAATCAATCAGGCGCCGGAGCGCGGCGATCTGAAAATCCGCCTGCTGGAACTGCTGCACGAAAGCAACGACGAGCGCGGTTTCCACCAGCAGGCCACCGCGTTCGCCGGCACCAGTCCGGCGGTGGACGCCGCCATCAAACGGCTTGGCGGCGATCCGGGCGAGCACGATTACGGCGATAACGCCTACGTCGCGTCCAGCGCGGACAGCGGCGACGACGAGCTGTCCCTGGACGATCTGGAACTGGATCTGGCGTCCGACCTGTCGGATCAGCCGGACGACAGCGACGGCTATTCCCATGCCGCCACCGCCACCACGGCGGGGGCCGGCGCCGCGGCCGGTTTTGCCGCCGGTCGCGAGCAATCCGAGCAGGCCGATACGGAACAACCCGAAACCGAACAGACCGACCAGGACGACAGCCTGGAACTGGACGACTTCGACTTCACCCTCGAGGACGAAGAGCCGGAAAACCGGCCGCTTCGCGACGAGACGCCACTGGAGCTGGACGATCTGGTACTCGACGACGGCAATGACCGCGCCGGCGACGATGAAGACGACGGCCTGGCGTTCTCCCTCGAGGACGATTTCGAAAGCGACGGCGACGTGGCCTTCACCGATGACGAGCTGGCCGCGCTGGACAGCGCCGAAACGCCCGCCGGCAACGACGATAGCGACACCTCCACGGAGCGTGGCGCCGACGACCTGGGCGACTTCGACGACCTCGAACTCGATGATCTGGATGTGTCGCTCACCGACGACCGCACCGGCGTCGACGAGCCCGCGCCGGCACCGGCTGAAGCCTCGCCCGGGGAAGACACCGGTGACGAACTGGCCGATCTGTCCCTGGAAGACGACGACACGGAACTGTCCCTGGACGATCTCAGCTTGGAAGACGATGCGCCATCGTCGCCGCGCACCGAACCGGATGCCGGCGCCGATGACCTCGACGACCTGAATCTGGAACTGGACGACGCCGGTGAGGACGACGCGTCGGCGACGGAATACGAGCCCGAGCCGCAAACGGCCGCCACGCCGCCCGCGGACACCAGTGAGGTGAGCGACGACATGCTCGGCGACGACGATGACTTCGACTTCCTGGGTGAAACCGACGAAAACGCCACCAAGCTGGATCTGGCCCGCGCCTATATCGACATGGGCGACGCGGAAGGCGCCCGGGACATCCTCAACGAGGTGCTCAGCGAAGGCAGCGAAGAGCAGCAGGGCGAAGCCAAGGAGCTGCTCGCCCGCGTCGGCTGAGACCGACCGGTTGCCGTCTCTGGCGGTTCGGGGGGCGATGCCTTAAGGTATCGCCCCCTTTTTAATGCTCGCTTTACAGACCGCTAGGACGGCTTGATGACGCGAATCGCAGTGGCGGTGGAATACGACGGCGCCGGTTTCCACGGCTGGCAGACCCAGGAATCCGGCGTGCGCACCGTCCAGGAAGAACTGGAAAAGGCGCTCTCGCGGGTGGCCAACCACCCGGTGGCGCTGATCTGCGCCGGCCGCACCGACGCCGGCGTGCACGCCACCGGCCAGGTCTGCCACTTTGATTCCGACGCCGACCGCAGCATGAAGAGCTGGGTGATGGGCGCCAACCGCTTTCTCCCCGACGACGTCTCGGTGCAGTGGGCGCAAGCGGTGCCGGACGATTTCCACGCCCGCTTCAAAGCCAACCGGCGCCGTTACCGCTACGTGATCTATAACCACGCCGCGCCGCCGGCGCTGTTCCGCCGCCAGGTGACCTGGAACTACCGGCCGCTGGACGTGGACGCCATGATCGAGGCAAGCCGTCACCTGGTCGGCACCCACGATTTCACCTCCTACCGGAGCGTGCACTGCCAGGCCAAGTCACCGGTGAAAACCCTCAGCCGCTTTCATATTCACCGGCAGGGTCCGTTGATCGTGCTGGAAGTGGAGGGCAACGCCTTCCTGATGCACATGGTGCGCAACATGGCCGGCGTGCTGATGAGCATCGGCGCCGGCAAGCATCCGCCGGTGTGGGCCCGTGAAGTGCTTGAGGCCCGCGACCGCCGCAAGGGCGGCGTCACCGCGCCGCCGTTCGGGCTGTATCTGGTCGACATCGGCTACCCGGAGCCGTTCGTGCTGCCGCGTCCGCCGCTAGGCCCGCTGTGGCTGACCACGCTGAACGCGGCTGACGGCGGCGGTGCCGATGCCCCATAATTGACGCCCTCAACACCACGGTCTGTTATCATAGGTAACGAATGAACATACCCCGGGTCAAAATTTGCGGCATCACGCGGCCGGACGACGGGCGCCACGCGGCGCGGGCCGGCGCCGACGCCATCGGCCTGGTGTTTTACCCGCCCAGCCCCCGCTACGTGAGCCCGCGTCAGGCCGCCGACATCGTCGCCGCCTTGCCGCCGTTCGTGACCACCGTGGGGTTGTTCGTGGACGCACCGCCGGAGCAGATCGCCGCGTTGCTGGAACAGGTACCGCTGGACATGCTGCAGTTCCATGGCGATGAATCGCCGGAATACTGCGCCGCTTTCCAGCGTCCCTGGATCAAGGCCCTGCGGATGCGTGACGGGGTGGACCCCCGGGCCGAGGCGGAGCGCTACGGCGCCGCCGGCGCCCGCGGGCTGCTGGTCGACAGCTATGTGCCCGGCGTGCCCGGCGGCACCGGTGAACGGTTCGACTGGGACCGGCTGCCCGCCGATCCCTCCCTGCCGCTGGTGCTCGCCGGCGGCCTGGACCCGGCCAACGTGGCCGAGGCGGTACGGCGGGTACGGCCCTGGGCCGTGGACGTGAGCGGCGGCGTGGAGGTTCTCGGCGTCGACGGCCGCCGGCAGGGCGGCATCAAGGACCCCGGCGCGGTGAGCGCGTTCATACGCGCGGCGCGCGGCTGACCCCTTTATTCAAACTGGCAGGCACCATGACGAGGAGCATTCGGTGACACAGTCTTCTGAAAGCAGTGGGCCCGATTACAAGGCATTTCCCGATCAGAACGGTCATTTCGGACGCTTCGGCGGACGCTTCGTCTCCGAAACCCTGATGGCCGCCCTCGACGAGCTGGATGTCATGTACCGGCGCCTCAAGGACGATCCCCAGTTCCAGGCGGATTTCGACTACGACCTGGCCCATTACGTGGGCCGGCCCTCGCCGCTGTATCTGGCCGAGCGCTGGACCAAACAGCTCGGCGGCGCCCGCATCTGGCTCAAGCGCGAGGATCTCAACCACACCGGCGCCCACAAGGTGAACAACACCATCGGCCAGGCGCTGCTCGCCAAGCACATGGGCAAGAAGCGGGTGATCGCGGAAACCGGCGCCGGCCAGCACGGCGTGGCTTCGGCCACCGTGGCCGCGCGCCTGGGCCTGGAGTGCCACGTGTTCATGGGCGAGGAAGACATTCGCCGCCAGCGCCTCAACGTCTATCGCATGAAGCTGCTGGGCGCCAACGTGGTGCCGGTGACCTCCGGTTCGCGCACCCTCAAGGACGCCATGAACGAGGCGATGCGCGACTGGGTCACCAACGTGGACGACACCTTCTACATCATCGGCACCGTGGCCGGGCCGCACCCGTACCCGATGCTGGTGCGCGACTTCCAGTCGGTGATCGGCCGCGAGGCCCGCGCGCAGAGCCTCAAGCAGGCCGGCAAATTGCCGGACGCGCTGGTCGCCTGCGTGGGCGGCGGCTCCAATGCCATCGGCCTGTTCCACCCGTTCCTGGACGACCGGGACGTGGCCATGTACGGCGTGGAAGCCGGCGGTGACGGCATCGACACCGGCCGCCATGCGGCGCCGCTGAGCGCCGGCCGTCCCGGTGTGCTGCACGGCAACCGCACCTACCTGATGGAAGACGACAACGGTCAGATCATCGAGACCCATTCCGTGTCCGCCGGCCTCGACTACCCCGGGGTGGGCCCCGAGCACTCCTGGCTCAAGGACATCGGCCGGGTTCATTACGTGTCCGCCGACGACAACGAGGCCCTGGCCGCGTTCCGCGAGCTGACCCGCATCGAGGGCATCATGCCGGCGCTGGAATCCGCCCATGCGCTCGCCTATGCCCGTAAGCTGGCGCCGCAAATGGACGCCGACCAGGACATCGTCATCAACCTGTCGGGCCGCGGGGATAAAGACATCCTCACCGTGGCGGAAATCGACGGTATTCATTTTTAAGATCGGGGAAGGATATGAGTCGTATTGAAGCCTGCTTCGCCACTCTCAAGGAGCAGCAGCGTAAGGCCCTGATTCCTTACATTACCGCCGGCGACCCGACCAAGGCGGTCACCGTGCCGGTGATGCACGCCATGGTGGAGGCGGGCGCCGACGTGATCGAACTGGGCGTGCCGTTCTCCGACCCGATGGCCGACGGCCCGGTGATCCAGAAGGCCTGTGAACGGGCCCTGGCCGCCGGCACCGGCCTGCGTGACGTGCTGGCCATGGTCACCGAGTTCCGCCGCGACAACGACACCACGCCGGTGGTGCTGATGGGCTACCTGAACCCGGTGGAGATCATGGGTTACGAGCGCTTCGCCGACGCCTGCGTGGACGCCGGGGTCGACGGCGTGCTGCTGGTGGATCTGCCGCCGGAGGAGTGCGACGAGGTGGCGCCGCTGTTCAAGACGCGCGGCGTCGATCTGATCTTCCTGATCGCGCCGACCACCACCGACGCGCGGATCAGCCGCATCGCCGGCGCCGCCAGCGGCTACCTGTATTACGTGTCGCTGAAAGGCGTGACCGGCTCCGCCAGCCTCAACGTGGAGGAAGTGGCGCGCCGGGTTGAAACAATTCGCAACCTTGCCCAATTGCCCATTGGCGTGGGCTTTGGTATCAAAGACGCGCAATCGGCACGGGCGGTGAGCCAGGTATCCGACGGCGTGGTGGTCGGCAGTGCGCTGGTCAACCAGTCCGCCGAAAACGTGGATACCCCGGATCGCATCGCCCCCGCGGTGGCGGCGATTCTCGCCGACATGCGTGCCGCCATGGATAAACAGTAAACGCTGAGCGCTGAGCGTACGAGGTCCGACTGATGAGCAATAACTGGCTGGAAAAGATCCTCCCCGCGGTGCGTCGCCCGCAGGAAACCCGGCGCAGCACCATTCCCGAGGGTCTGTGGCGCAAGTGTCCGCGCTGCGACAGTGTGCTCTACCGTCCGGAGCTGGAACGCAATCTGGAAGTGTGCCCGAAATGCGAGCACCACCTGCGCGTCGGTGCCCGCAAGCGGCTGAAGATGTTCCTGGACGACGGCCCGATGAGCGAAATCGGCGCCGATCTGGCGCCGGTGGACCGGCTCAAGTTCAAGGACTCCAAGAAGTACAAGGACCGCCTGGTGGCGGCCCAGAAGGAGACCCAGGAACGGGACGCGCTGATCGCCATGAAAGGCAAGCTCCACGATTTGCCGGTGGTGGCGGTGGCGTTCGAATTCCGCTTCATGGGCGGCTCCATGGGCTCGGTGGTCGGCGAGCGTTTCGTGCGCGCGGTGGAAAGTTGCCTGGAACACAAAACGCCGCTGATCTGTTTCGCCGCCAGCGGCGGGGCGCGCATGCAGGAAGCGCTGTTCTCCCTGATGCAGATGGCCAAGACCTCCGCCGCGCTGGAACGTCTGCGCGAAGCGGCTCTGCCGTTTATCTCCGTGCTCACCGATCCGGTCTACGGCGGCGTGTCCGCGTCGCTGGCCATGCTCGGCGACGTCAATGTGGCCGAGCCCAACGCGCTGATCGGCTTCGCCGGCCCGCGGGTGATCGAGCAGACCGTGCGGCAGAAACTGCCGGAAGGCTTCCAGCGCAGTGAATTCCTGCTCGAGCACGGCGCCATCGACATGATCGTCGAGCGTCAGCACATGCGTGACACCCTGCACCGCATTCTCGCCAATCTGACCGGGGCGCCGCTGGCCGAACCCGCCGAACTATGAGCGTCGGCCTGGACGCCTGGCTGGCGCGCATTGAAAAACTCCACCCCAGTGAGATCGAGCTGGGCCTGGAGCGGGTGCGCCGGGTGGCCGAGGCGCTCGGCGCGGCCAGCCTGTCGATGCCGGTGATCACCGTCGCCGGCACCAACGGCAAGGGCTCGGTGGTGGCGCTCACCCGCGCCCTGGCGGCCGCCGCCGGCCGCCGCGTGTGCGTCTATACCTCCCCCCATCTGCAACGCTTCAACGAACGCATCACGCTGCCCGACGGCCCGGTGGACGACGACGCCCTGTGCGCCGCCTTCGAGCAGGTGGACGCCGCCCGCGGCGACACCGCGCTGACCTATTTCGAATTCACCACCCTGGCGGCGCTGTGGCTGTTCCGCCACAGCGGCGCCGACCTGGCGATTCTGGAAGTGGGGCTGGGCGGCCGCCTGGACGCGGTCAATCTGGTCGACGCGGACGTGGCGGTGGTCACCTCCGTGGGCCTGGACCACACCGACTGGCTGGGTGACACCCGCGAAAAAGTGGCGGTGGAGAAACTCGGCATCGGCCGGGCAGGGCGGCCCCTGGTGTACGGGGAGGAAAACGCCCCCGCCAACCTGGACGCCGAACTGGATCGCCTCAAGGCGGTGCCGCTGCGCGCCGGCCGCGAGTTCCAGGTGGAGGCCGCCCGCTTGTCGATCCGCGACGGCCAACGGCAACGCCATTATCCATTGCCGCTGCCCCCGCGCCTGGGCGCGGACAACCTGGCCACCGCCTGCCAGGCGCTGGTGGCCGCCGGTTTCCCACCGGCGGACGACGCCCCCCACCAGGTGGCGGATACCGGTCTCGTCGGCCGCTGCCAGGTGCGCCGTTACCGTGGCGTGCAGTGCGTGCTCGACGTGGGGCATAATCTGGAAGCATTGACCCGGCTGCGCGGGCGGCTGCCCGCCCACGCCGGCCGCCGGCGCCTGGTGTTGGGCATGATGACCGACAAACCGGTGGAAGCGGTGGTGGCGCTGTTCGCCGCCGACGTGGATGAGTGGTATCTGGCGCGCCCGGCGGTGAGCCGCGCGGCGGACACCGGGCGGCTGGCCCGGGCGCTGCCCGAGAGCGCCGTGGCGCACCGTTTCGACAGCGTGGCGGCGGCGCTGGATCAGGCCGTCGCGGACAGCGGCGCCGGCGATCAGGTGCTGGTTCTGGGCTCTTTCTTTACCGTCGCCGAGGCGTTGAACGCCATGGATCAGGGAGACTAGCGGTGCATTTGCGAACTCGCCAACGTGTGATCGGCCTGCTGCTGTTGCTGCTGCTGGCCGCGATTCTGGCGCCGCTGGTACTGCGCACGCCGGAACAGGTACGCCTGGCCCTGGATATGTCGATCCCGGAAGCGCCGCGCATCAGCGAGCCGGAGATCGCCCCGGTGGTCAGCGAGGAAGAGCAGGCCGCCACCGACCGTCAGATCGACGAAGAGCAGCAACAGGTGGCCGCCGCCGAACCGGAGCCGCGGGCGGCCCCTCCGGTGGTGGAGGAAGAGCCGTCAGCGGATGAAGAGCCTTCAGAAGCACCGCAACCCGCCGCCCAGGACGCCCCGCAACCCGGCTTCACCGTGCAGGTGGCCAGTTTCAGCGACGTGGCCAACGCCCAGGCGCTGGTGGCGCGCCTGCGCGAGGCCGGCTACAGCGCCTATCACCGTGAAGTGCGCCAGGACGGCAACACCTGGCAGCGCGTGTTCGTGGGCCCGGAGATCAAGCGCGAACGGGCCGAGGCCCTGCGCCAGCGGCTGGCCGACGACAAGGCCTTCGCCCTGGAAGGGCTGGTGCGTTCCTTTGTGCCGTAGCGATTCCGGGCCGATAAAGCCCTGTGCCCGCCCCGGGCGCTCTGATAGAATCGCGGGCCTGTTTTAACCACGCGCGTGTTCATGAATCTGGCAGACGGCATCATTCTGTTTATCATCGCCGCCTCGGCACTGATCAGTGTGCGTCGTGGCTTCACGCGTGAAGCGTTTTCCCTGCTCACCTGGGTGGCGGCCTTCATCGTCGCCCGCCTGTTCAGCCCGGCCCTGGAGGTTCTCCTGGCCGATTCCATCGAGACGCCCAGCCTGCGCCTGGCCGTCGCCTTCGGTCTGTTGTTCACTGTCACCCTGATAGTGGGCGCGTTGATCAATCACCTGCTCGGTGAATTGATCCGCGTGACCGGCCTGAGTGGCACCGACCGTTTGCTGGGCATGGTGTTCGGCGCCTTGCGCGGCGCCCTGGTGGTGGTTGTATTGGTGGCCCTGGGCCACCATCTGTTCAGCGAGGATGCCTGGTGGCGCGAGTCGCTTCTGGTCCCGCATTTCGCCATGCTGGAGGACTGGACCCGCCGTCTCGCCGGGGATCTGATCGCTTATCTTATGAACGTCAGCGGAAGCTAAGCTTAGCTAGCTCGAGGATACGCAAATGTGCGGCATTGTTGGCATTGTCGGCCACTCCTACGTCAACCAGGCGATTTATGACGCTTTGACGGTTCTTCAGCACCGGGGACAGGACGCCGCCGGCATCGTCACCTGCGACGGGGACCGGCTGTTCCTGCGCAAGGACAACGGCATGGTCCGGGACGTATTCCGCAACCGCCACATGCGCCGCCTGGTCGGCAACATGGGCATCGGTCACGTGCGTTACCCCACCGCCGGCAGCTCCAGCTCCGCGGAGGCGCAGCCGTTCTACGTCAACTCGCCCTACGGCCTGACCCTGGCCCATAACGGCAACCTGACCAATTCCGAGGCGCTCGCCGAGCACCTCTACCGTTCCGATCTGCGCCATATCAACACCACCTCGGATTCCGAAGTGCTGTTGAACGTGTTCGCCCACGAGCTGCACGAGCGCGGCAAGGGCAAGCTGCGCCCGGAGCCGGACGACATCTTCGACGCCGTGTCCGCGGTGCACCGGCGCGCCGAGGGCGCCTACGCGGTGGTGGCGATGATCACCGGCTACGGCATCCTGGCGTTCCGCGACCCGCGCGGCATTCGTCCGGTCTGTTTCGGCAAGAAAGAGACCGAGCACGGCCCCGAGTACATGGTGGCGTCGGAATCGGTGGCGTTGTCGTCGCTGGGCTTCCAACTGGTGCGTGACCTGGCCCCCGGCGAGGCGATCTACATCACCTCGGAAGGGGAGCTGCACACCCGTTCCTGCCACGATCAGCCCAAGCTCACGCCCTGCATCTTCGAGCAGGTCTATCTGGCCCGCCCGGATTCCATCATCGACGATATTTCCGTCTACAAGGCGCGCCTGCGCATGGGCGAAAAGCTGGCGGAAAAAGTGGAGCGCGTGTGGCCGGACCACGACATCGACGTGGTGATCCCGATTCCGGACACCAGCCGCACCTCGGCGCTGCAGATGGCCAACCGGCTTAACGTGAAATACCGCGAAGGCTTCATCAAGAACCGCTACATCGGCCGCACCTTCATCATGCCCGGCCAGCAGCAGCGGCGGAAATCGGTGCGCCAGAAGCTCAACGCCATCGAACTGGAATTCTCCGGCAAGAACGTGCTGCTGGTGGACGACTCCATCGTGCGCGGCACCACCTGTCATGAAATCATCCAGATGGCCCGGGAAGCGGGCGCCCGCAAGGTGTATTTCGCCTCCGCCGCGCCGGCGGTGAAATACCCCAATGTGTACGGCATCGATATGCCGTCCGCCGGCGAACTGATCGCCCACGACCGCAGCGACGACGAAGTCTGTCAGCTGATCGGCGCGGACAAGCTGATCTACCAGGATCTGGAAGATCTGGTCAGCGCCTGCCAGGAAGGCAACGCGGACATCGAGGAGTTTGATTGTTCGGTGTTTAACGGCCACTATCTGGCCGGTAATATCGACGGCCAGTATCTGTCCGATCTGGAAACGCGCCGCAACGACGACGCCAAGAAAAGCCGGGAAAAAACCCGCGCCCTGGCGGACAACGAAGTGATCGACCTGCATAACTCCAACTGAACCAGGGGCGGCCCGGCCGCCCCGCACCGAGGTAACGATGAGCGACACACCGGACCCCCGCGACCTGCATACCGACACCCTGGCGATTCGCTGGGCGCAGTTGCGCACCGATGAAATGTCGCACTCGGACCCGATCTTCCTCACCTCCAGCTTCGTTTACGACAGCGCCGCCCAGGCCGCCGCCCGGTTTTCCGGCGAGGAGCCGGGTAACGTCTATTCGCGTTTCACCAACCCCACGGTGCGTTCCTTCGAGCAACGCCTGGCGGCCATGGAAGGCGGCGAAAGCTGCGTGGCGCTGGCCTCAGGCATGGCGGCGATCAGCAGCACCTTCTTCACCTTGCTGGCGCCCGGCGATCACGTGATCAGTTCACGCAGCGTGTTCGGCACCACCAATGTGATCTACGACCGCTATCTGAAGAAGTTCAACATCGACACCACCCTGGTCGATCTGAACGATCTGGATCAGTGGCGCGCGGCGATTCGCCCGGAAACCAAGCTGCTGTATCTGGAAACGCCGTCTAACCCGCTCTCGGAAGTGGGCGACATCGAAGCGCTGGCCAAACTGGCCCATGACAACGGCGCGCTGCTGATCGTTGATAACTGCTTCTGTACCCCGGCGCTGCAGAAACCGCTGGAACTGGGTGCGGACCTGGTGATTCACAGCGCCACCAAATATCTGGACGGGCAGGGCCGCTGCCTGGGCGGCGCCGTGGTCGGTCCCGAAGAGATCCTCAAGGAGATCCACGGGTTCGTCCGTTCCGCCGGCCCCTGCATGAGCCCGTTCAACGCCTGGGTGTTTCTCAAGGGTCTGGAAACCCTGGGCCTGCGCATGAAGGCGCATTCGGAAAACGCCCTGCAACTGGCGCAGTGGCTGGAGCAGCAGCCGGGCATCGCCCGGGTGCACTATGCCGGCCTCGACAGCCACCCGCAGAAAGCCCTGGCCGAGCGCCAGCAGAAAGCGTTCGGCGCGGTGATCGCCATTGAAGTGGAAGACAGCGACGGCCGGCGCGACCGCCAGGCCGCCTGGCGCTTTATCGACGCCACCCGGCTGCTCTCCATCACCGCCAACCTGGGCGACGTGAAGTCCACCGTTACCCATCCGGCCACCACCACCCACGGGCGCGTGGCGGAGGAAGAAAAACAACGTTCCGGCATCAGCGAAAATCTGATCCGCATCGCGGTGGGGCTGGAAGACGTCGGCGATCTCAAGAACGACCTGGGGCTCGGCATCAAAGCGCTCGGCTTCGAATAAAAGCTTGAAGCGTGTCGCCAAAAAAGGGGTGTTATGCAGGCTTTGGATAAAGCGCTGGCCCAGGTGGGCAGCGTGCTACTGGGGAAACCGGAACAGCTGAAACTGGCCCTGGCCTGCATGCTCGCCGGCGGCCATCTGTTGATCGAGGACCTGCCCGGCATGGGCAAGACCACCCTGGCCCATGCGCTGGCGCGGGTGTTCCGCCTCGATTACCGCCGCGTTCAGTTCACCAGCGACATGTTGCCCGCCGATATTCTCGGCGTTTCGGTGTTCGATCCGGATAGCCAGCAGTTCAGTCTGCGCGAGGGGCCGGTGTTCAGCCAGCTTCTGCTCGCCGACGAAATCAACCGCGCCACCCCCAAGACCCAGGGCGCGCTGCTGGAAGCCATGGAAGAGCGACAGGTCACCCTGGACGGCGTCAGCCGGCCGCTGCCGTCGCCGTTCTTCGTGGTCGCCACCCAGAACCCGGTGACCCAGGCCGGCACCTTCGTGTTGCCGGAATCCCAGCTCGACCGTTTCCTGATGCGCATTTCCCTGGGCTACCCGTCCCCGGACGTGGAACTGTCCCTGCTCGCCGGCGGCGACCTGCGCGAAGCGGTGCGCGAATTGAAACCCATCATCGAGCCCAGCGGCCTGGTGAAACTGATCGCCCATGTGGGCAAGGTGCGCGCCACCCGCGATCTGCTCGACTATGTGCAGCGGCTGCTGGAAGCCACCCGCGCCGACGATCGTCTGGTCACCGGCCTGTCGCCGCGCGCCGGCCTCGGCCTGCTGCGCGCCGCCCGCGCCTGGGCGCTGATCCACGACCGCGATTACGTGCTGCCCGAGGACGTGCAGGCGGTGTGGCCCTCGGTGGCCGAGCACCGGCTGCAGCCCCGCGAAGGGGGCCAGGTGTCGGCGATGACCCAGGCGCTGCTGCAAACCGTGCCGGTGGTGCGCCACTAGTCGGTCGAACCTGAGGAGGGACGCCGTGCTCAAGCAAGCCTGGCAGCGTTGGCTCGACCGCCGGCTTCCCCGGGCCCGCCAGGTGCAGCTCGACCAGCGGCGCATTTTTATTTTCCCCACCGGCTACGGCTTTCTCTATCTGCTGGTGTCCGTGCTGCTGTTCTTCGGCGGCATCAACTACGAGAACAACCTGATTCTCGGCCTCTGTTTTCTGATGGTCAGCCTGTTTCTGGTCGCCATTCTGCACACCTTCCGCAATTTGTCCGGGCTGTCGCTGCGCGCCGGCGCCAGCCGCTCCGGTTTCGTCGGCGGGCAGGGCAGCGTGGAAGTGGTGCTGGTCGCCCAGCGGCGCCCGCACCGGGCGCTGTGGCTGCGCTGGCTGGACCAGCCGGCCCAGGAGATCAGCGTCGAGCCCGGCGAGGAAAGTGCCCTGTGGCTGAACCTGCCGCTCAGCCGGCGCGGCCGCGTCCGACCGCCGCGTCTGCGCGTGGAGAGCCGCTACCCGCTGGGCCTGCTGCGCAGCTGGTCGCTGGTATCCCTGGATCAGGTTTGCCTGGCCTGGCCGCGCCCTCAGGAAAGCCACGACTGTCCCGCCGACGGCGGCGACCGGGAGCGCCAGGTGGCCAGCGCCGGGCAAAGCGGCAGCGAGGAGTTCCAGGGCCTGCGCGGCTATGTGCCCGGCGACTCCCTGGGCCAGGTGGACTGGAAAGGCTATGCCCGCGGCCGGGGGCTCAACGTCAAACTGTTCGAGGAGCCCGCCAGCGGCCGCCTGTGGTTGCGCTATGACCGCCTGGAAGGCGTGCCGGTGGAGCGGCGTCTGTCGATCCTGTGCTTCTGGGTGCAGCGGCTGAGCCGCGAGAACCGGCCCTTCGCCCTGGCGCTGCCCGGCGCCGAGCTGCCGCCGGGGCAGGGCGAGGAACAGCGTCTGCGGGCCCTCAACCTGCTGGCCCGCCACGGCGACACGGAGGCGGACTGATGGCGCGCATCTACCAGATCCCCAGCCACGCCCGCGGCTGGCTCACCCTGGCGATCATCGCCGCGTCGCTGCCGCAGCTGTGGGGCGGCCCCCTGTGGCAGGCCGGGCTGCTCGCCCTGGTGCTGGGCTGGCGTGCCCTGATGGACCGCCAGCGGCTGGTGCTGCCCGGGCGCATCCTGCGCCTGGTGCTGCTGGTGGCCACCGTGGCCGCCACCTTCTACAGCTTCGGCCGTCTGCACGGGCCGGAGGCGGGCACCGCGTTGATCACCAGCCTGTTCGCGCTGAAATACCTGGAGCTGGTCAGCAAGCGCGACGCCTATGTGCTGATCGTGCTCGGCTATTTCGTGTGCGCCACCATCCTGCTGTTCCACCGCGGGCCGGCCATGGCGCTCTACGTGATCGGTTGCCTGATTCTGCTCACCGCCAGCCTGGCGGGCATCAACTACAGCGACACCCACGCCCGCCGCCGCCAGCACCTGTCGGTGGCGGCGGTGATGGTGCTGCAGGCGCTGCCGCTGGCCATCGCCCTGTTCGTGCTGGTGCCGCGCATCGCGCCGCTGTGGAACATGCAGCTGGACAGCGGCCAGGCGCGCACCGGCATGAGCGACAGCATGTCGCCGGGGCAGGTCAGCCGCCTCACCGAATCCAGCGAGCTGGCGTTCCGGGTCCAGTTCGAGGGCGAGCCGCCGCCGCCCCGGGAGCGCTACTGGCGTGGCCTCACCTACAGCTACTTCGACGGCACTACCTGGCGCCAGGCCAGTCCGCCCGGCTGGGAGCGGGAGCAGCTGTTCTACGGCGGCCGAGGGCCGTCGCCGGACTGGTACCGCGCCCTGATCGACGCCGCCGCCGACCGCACCGGTTACCGCTACCGTGTGATCATGGAGCCCTCCCGGCAGCGCTGGCTGTACGCGCTGGCGGTGCCGTTCACCGACTTCGACGGCAACGCCCTGGCGCGGGATTTTCGGCTGGTGGCGGACGGCCCGGTCAACGGCGCCTTCAGTTACACCGTGCGCAGCGTGGACGTGACCGGCGCGGTGCCGGCCCTCGGCGACGCGGAACGGCGGCTGATGCTGGACCTGCCCGAAGAGGGCAACGCCCAGGCGCGTGCCCTGGCCCAGCGCTGGCGGCAGCGCCACCGGAACGACGGCGCCCTGGTGCAGGCCGCGCTCGGCTATTTCCGCGAGCAGCCGTTCTTCTACACCCTGGAGCCGCCGCGCATCGCCGGCGACACCGTGGACGAATTCCTGTTCGGCACCCGCCAGGGCTTCTGCGAGCACTACGCCTCCAGCTTCACCTTCCTGATGCGCGCCGCCGGCATCCCCGCCCGGGTGGTGGCCGGCTACCAGGGCGGCGAAATGAACGCCGGCGACTACCTGCAGGTGCGCCAGTATGACGCCCACGCCTGGGCGGAAGTGTGGCTGCCCGGTCAGGGCTGGGTGCAGGTGGATCCCACCGCGGCGGTGGCCCCGGAGCGTGTCGAGCTGGGCCTGCGCGGCGCCTTCGACAGCGCCGCCGACGGCGCCGGCGGTGACTTCGACGGCCTCAACCGCCTGCCGGTGCTGTTCCAGCTGCAGCAGTGGGCCGACTACGTGGACTTCAACTGGCAGAAATGGGTGCTCGGCTATCGCCAGCAGTCCCAGCGCGATCTGCTGGAGCGCCTGCTCGGCGCGGTAACGCCGCTGCGTGTCGGGCTGGCGCTGCTCGGCGTGGTGCTGGTGTTCAGCGCCGTGCTCGGGCTGCTGGTGCTCAGCCGCCGCCGGGACACCCCGGTCAGCCCCCTGGAGCGCGAGTTCGCCCGCCCGCCTGCACCGCGCCCTGGCCCAGCGCGGCCTGCGCGCCCCGGACACGGTCTCCGCCGCCCAGCTGGAAGCGGCGGTGACCCGGCGCTG
>NZ_ARXR01000035.1 GCF_015356855.1 Alloalcanivorax venustensis ISO4 | reverse complement strand
TCCTTGGGAGATTCGCCGCCACAAACCACACTTCGTAGAAAGGTCCAGGCGGTGTTCTGACCCGTGGCGGTGCCGCTGCCAAGTGAGCGGGGCAATGGTGGTGCCTGGAGGGAGCTGTTTGGCCAGGGAGCGCCAAACTAACAGCGGCCCGGGATGGGTTGAGCGGTCCCGGAAGGCACCACCATTGCACCGCGTCTCGGATACGGAGCTCCGATCGCCGGAACAATATAAGTCTCTGGAATCCTGCCGGGAGCTTTGCTCCCTTTCGGGGCGGGGCCCGCTCCCACAAGCGCGCTCCCGTAAGGTATCGGTCATTCTCCGTCGCTGACGGAGATGAATATAAAAAGCCGGCCGTCCCGGGGAAAGGACGGCCGGTGAAAGCGGAATGACGGAAGAGCGGGCGGCATTCCGCGTCAACGGTCTACAGAACTCAGAGACTCAGCCGGTCACGGATCCGCGACAACGTCATCTCGCCGATGCCCTTCACCGCCATAAGCTGATCGACGGATTCGAACGGCCCTTCCCGGTCCCGCCAGGCCACGATCGAGGCGGCGGTCTTGGGGCCGATGCCTTTCAGGGTCTGCAGCTCTTCCACTCCGGCGTTGTTCAGGCTCACCGTGGTGTCCACGGCGGCGGCACCGTCGCCGGCGCCCTCCGCTTCGGGGGCGGCCTGGGCGGCGGGCAGGCCGCCGGCAAGCAGCATCAGGCTGAGTAGCAGGGTTTGATACAGTTTTCGTCCATGGAGCTTCATCGTCCTTCCTCCTTATCGGTTTGGGTTAGGACGTTCTACTCTAGGCGGGACGAAGCGGCGGGGCTGTAAGCCTGCGCGGTGACTTTTCGCGCTCTGATCAGGAAAGACTTTGTAGGATATCGTCGACTGCGGCCGTGGGATTTTCCGCACGGGTAATCGGGCGTCCGATCACCATGAAGTCCACGCCCCATTCGCGGGCCTGGGGCGGCGTCACCACCCGGCGCTGGTCGTCGCCGGCGCTGCCGGCCGGACGAATGCCGGGGGTTACCAGGGCGAAATCGTCGCCGCAGGCGGCGCGCAGCATGGCGGCCTCGCGGGCCGAGCAAACCACGCCGTCGAGACCGCTGTCGCGGGTCAGGGCCGCCAGGCGGCGGACCTGGTCCTCGGGTTCGTGGTCGATGCCGATTTCCTGAAGGTCGGCCCGTTCCTGGCTGGTGAGCACGGTGACCGCGATCAACAGCGGCGGACGCTCATGGCCGACCAGCGCCTCACGGGCGGCGAGCATCATGCGGCTGCCGCCGCTGGCATGGACGTTGACCATCCATACGCCCAGGTCGGCGGCGGCCTTGACGGCGCCGGCCACGGTGTTGGGAATGTCGTGGAATTTGAGGTCCAGGAACACCTGGAAGCCTTTGTCGTGGAGGGCGCGCACCACGTCCGGTCCGCCGCGGGTGAACAGCTCCTTGCCCACCTTGACCCGCACCTTGGCCGGGTCGAGCCGGTCCGCCATCGCCAGCGCCTGGTCCGGTTGCGAGTAATCCAGGGCGACGATAATGGGGCTGGCGACGGTCACGGCTTAATCTCTCCTTCGGAGCGGGGTTTGATGGTGCCCCAGCGGCGGCAGCTGGGGCAGCGCCACTGCAGCAACGGGGTCTGGAACCCGCAGCGGCGGCACTGATAGATGGTTTTACCGCTGGTCAGCCGCTCGGTGAGGGCTTTGAGCAGGCCCAGGTGCTCGCGGGCCTCGCCTTCCGCCGACCCTTGCAGGTTCATGTCGATCAGGCGGTGCAGGCCGAGCACCGTGGGGTTGGCCTGCATGTAGTCGGCGATGAACTGCCCGGCCTCGCGGTCGCCGTAGCGCTCGCGCAGCTGCTCGGACAGCAGCAGCACCCGAGCGGTGCTGGGTGTCTCGGCGCTGTAATCGGCGAGCATGCGGATAAAGTCCTCTTCTTTCTCCAGTGCCTGATAGCACTGGCGCAACTCGCTGAGCACCTCGTCAAAGAAGTCCGGATCCTGTTTCCAGATGCGGCGGAACGCGTCGATGGCCGCATTCCAGTCTTCCTCGCGCATTTCCAGGCGCCCCTGCAGGACGCTGGCGCGGACGCAGTTCTTGTCGAAGCCGAGGGCGCGGCGCAGCATGCGGCGTGCCGGGTTGAGCTCGCTGCGGGCGATCTGCGCTTCCGCTTCCTCGCAGCAGTAGTGGGCCAGCACCGGGGCGATCTTGGGCTGCGATTTAACCAGGTGCTCGCCCATGGAGATGGCGTTGGTCCAGTCACGCTCCTGCTCGTACAGGTAGGTGAGCTGGCGAATCACCTGCTCGCGCTTTTCGCACTCCTGGTCGAGCATTTCCAGCAGCACTTCCTCGGCCCGGTCGAACAGGCCGCCGGCCAGGTAGTCCTCGGCCAGCTCCAGCTGAATCTGCTCCTGGGTGGCGCGGGGCAGCTCGCCCTGCTCGAGAAGGTGGGAGTGAATCAGGGTGGCGCGGTCGAATTCGCCGCGCTTGCGGAACAGGCGCGCCATGCTGAGGTGCGTTTCCAGGGTCTGGTCGTTGACCTCCAGGCTGTTGAGCAGGGCCTGCACCGCCTTGTCCGGCTCTTCGTTGAGCAGAAAATTCAGGCCGGCCACGTACTCCTGGGACAGCGAATCCATGCGCCGGCGCTGGCGGCGTTTACCTTCACGCCGGCCGAGGAAAAAGCCCGTGGCGATGGCGAAAAAGAACAGCGGAATAAGCCAAAGCGGTTCGCTCATGAACGGGGTCCGAACAGGCCGCGCAACCCTTTCAGGCCCAGGCCGGTGACCAGCCCCGCCAGCAGGCCGAGGGCCAGCAGCACCACCACCAGTGCGCCCAGCGTCACCTGGTATTGCCAGTCGGCGACGGGCACCGCCAGGGTCACCGGCTGGGTGTTGGCGGTGACGAACAGGAAAGCCGCCATGAAGATCAGCAGCAAAACCAGAATCAGAAAAATACGGTAAAGATTTCGCATCACATCGTCCTGCTGGGGCGATCAGCCGTTGACGGCTTCGCCGGGGGCGTCATCGGCGTTGCGTTTCTCGTCGCCATGGGTTCCGGACGACGCGTCGAACATGGAGTCGTTGACCCGTTCGCGCAGCTCTTTACCGGATTTGAAATGGGGAACGTACTTGCCATGCAGCTTTACGCTGGCGCCGGTCTTGGGATTACGGCCCACGCGAGGTGCACGGAAATGAAGGGAAAAACTGCCGAAACCGCGTATTTCGATGCGGCCCCCTTCAGCGAGGGTGTCGGCCATGTAGTCAATCAGGGTTTTTACGGCGAGCTCCACATCCCTGGGAGACAATTGCTGGTTTTCCTTGGAAATACGGGCAATCAGTTTCGATTTGGTTAACGCTGACGCCATTGCAACCTACTCCCCTGGGCTCCCTGCCCAAGCGGGGCCGGCCTGATGGCCGGCCCCCGGGAGGAGCCGTTATGACTCGTTGCTGTTTTCCATCTGCTTCTTGATCAGATCACCAATGGTCTTGGGCGCGTTGGCGTCCGGACCCTGGGTATCCAGTGCTTCCTTGTCCTGCACCTGATCTTTGGCGCGTACGGACAGGGTGATCACACGGTTCTTGCGATCCACGTTGGTGATGCGGGCTTCCACCTCGTCACCGACGCTGAGCACTTCGGTCGCATCGTTGACCTTGTCGCGGCTGAGTTCGCTGGCACGCA
This sequence comes from Alloalcanivorax venustensis ISO4, assembly GCF_015356855.1. Classification (GTDB taxonomy): domain Bacteria; phylum Pseudomonadota; class Gammaproteobacteria; order Pseudomonadales; family Alcanivoracaceae; genus Alloalcanivorax; species Alloalcanivorax venustensis. The sequence continues at coordinate 26,954 of NZ_ARXR01000035.1, read as the reverse complement.
GGGATGCTTCCACGTTTTCAGCCAACTCCACGGTGGCGCCCTTGGCGTCCACTTCCGTTACCTTGCCTTTAACGATGGTGCCCTTCTCGTTTGCAGCAACATACTGAGCAAACGGATCATCTGTCAACTGCTTGATTCCAAGGGAAATTCTTTCCCGCTCGGCATCAATGGACAGTACCACGGTTTCCAGCTCGTCGCCCTTGTTGAAGTTGCGCACCGCCTCTTCGCCCTGCTCTTCCCAGGAGATGTCGGACAGGTGCACCAGGCCGTCGATGCCGCCTTCCAGGCCGATGAAGATACCAAAATCGGTGATCGACTTGATCTTGCCGCTGATGCGGTCGCCTTTCTGGTAGTTCTCGGAGAAGGATTCCCACGGGTTGGACTGGCACTGCTTGATGCCCAGGGAGATACGACGACGGTCTTCGTCGATGTCCAGGATCATCACTTCCACTTCGTCGCCGATCTCGACAACCTTGGACGGGTGGATGTTCTTGTTGGTCCAGTCCATCTCGGACACGTGCACCAGGCCTTCCACGCCCTCTTCGATTTCCGCGAAGCAGCCGTAGTCGGTGAGGTTGGTGACACGGGCCTTGACGCGGGCACCTTCCGGGTACTTCTGCACGATATCGTGCCAGGGATCTTCGCCCAGCTGCTTGAGACCCAGGGACACACGCATCTTCTCGCGGTCGAACTTGAGGACCTTGATCTCGATTTCCTGGCCCACTTCGACGATTTCGCTGGGATGCTTGATGCGCTTCCAGGCCATGTCGGTGATGTGCAGCAGGCCGTCGATGCCGCCCAGGTCGACGAACGCGCCGTAGTCGGTCAGGTTCTTGACGATACCCTTGACGACCATGCCTTCCTGCAGAGACTCGAGCAGCGCTTCGCGCTCGGCGGAGTGCTCGGCTTCCATGACCGCGCGGCGGGACACCACCACGTTGTTACGCTTGGGATCGAGCTTGATGACCTTGAAATCCAGGTCCTTGCCTTCCAGGTGGGTCACGTCGCGTACCGGACGGATGTCCACCAGGGAGCCGGGCAGGAACGCGCGGATCGGGCCGATATCGACGGTGAAGCCACCCTTCACCTTGCCGGAAATCTGACCTTTGACGATCTCGTCTTTGTCGAAAGCCACTTCCAGTTCGCCCCACACTTCGGCGCGCTTGGCCTTTTCGCGGGACAGACGGGTGAAGCCCATGCCGTCATCGATAGCGTCAACCGCCACTTCCACTTCATCGCCTTCGGCGATTTCCAGTTCACCGGTTTCGCTGATGAACTCGCCGCGGGCGATGATGCCCTCGGACTTGAGGCCGGCGTTGACGGTCACCCAGTCGCTGTCGATGGCGACCACGGTGCCTTTGATGATGGAACCACGGGCAACGTCGAGGTCCTTAAGGCTTTCTTCAAAAAGTTCGGCAAAAGATTCAGTCATGGAGAAGTCTCACGGATACACATACCAACCAGCAGGCATGGGTTATTACTAAAAGGCCACCGCCCCAAGCTGGTTTACTGTCAGGGGCCGGGCGACCTGTCACTTAACACTCATTGCGGGAGCGGCCCTGCTCGCGGACCCCGCGTAATCGGGGTTGCCGCAGCCAGGGCCGCTCCTACGGATGAATACGGTTTTACCGCCTTCAGACCAGAGATCGGCGGGCGGCCTCATCGAGAATCGCGTCCACCACCTGTTCCACGGAAAGCGAGGTGGAATCGATCTCCACCGCGTCATCAGCGGGCTTCAGCGGTGCCACATCGCGGTTCATGTCCCGGTCGTCCCGGGTCTGGATGTCCTCGATAAGGGTCGCGAGGGTAGCATCAAAGCCCTTTTCCTTCAACTGGGCGTAGCGCCGGCGGGCGCGCTCCTCGGCGCTGGCGTTGAGGTAGATCTTGAGCGGCGCGTCCTGGAATACCACCGTGCCCATGTCACGGCCGTCGGCCACCAGGCCCGGGCTCAGGGCGAAGGCGCGCTGGCGGGCGAACAGCGCGTCGCGCACCGGCTGCAGCACCGCCACCTGGCTGGCCATCTCGCCCACTTCCTCGCGGCGGATGTCGGCGCTCACGTCCTCGCCGTCGAGCACCACGGCGGTGTCGCCGTTCTGCTCGCGGAACACCACCGGCAGGTTCTCGGCGAGCCGGATCAGCGCCGGCTGGTCATCCAGGGCCACGCCCTGGCGGGTGGCGTACAGCCCCAGCACCCGGTAGAGAGCGCCGGAGTCGAGCAGGTGCCAGGCCAGCCGGGCGGCCACCAGGCGCGCCACGGTGCCCTTGCCGGAGGACACCGGGCCGTCGATGGTGATGATCGGGATCATTCGTTCTCCTTGGATGCGTGCACCTCCAGGTCGAGACCGGCGCCGCGGGCCAGCTCCGCGAAGCCCGGGAAGCTGGTGGCCACGTTGGCGCAGCGGCGAATGGTGATGGGCGCCGAGGCGCGCAGCGCCGCCATGGCGAAACTCATGGCGATGCGGTGATCGCCGTGGGAATCCACCTCACCGCCGCCGAACGGGCCGCCGACGATGCGGATACCGTCCTCGTACACTTCGTGCTCCACGCCCAGCGCCGCCAGGCCGTCCGCCATCACCTGAATGCGGTCGGACTCCTTGACGCGCAGCTCCTCGGCACCGCGCAGCACGGTTTCGCCCTGGGCGCAGGCGGCGGCGATGAAGATCGCCGGAAACTCGTCGATGGCCAGCGGCACCAGCTCCCGGGGGATCTCGATGCCCTTCAGCGGCGCGCTCCTGACCACCAGGTCCGCCACCGGCTCACCGCCGGAATCGCGCGGGTTCTCCAGGCGGATGTCCGCGCCCATCAGCTTGAGAATGTCGATCACCCCGGTGCGGGTGGGGTTCACCCCCACATGGGGCAGGGTCAGCTCGCTGCCTTCGGCGATGGAGGCGCCGACCAGGAAAAACGCCGCCGAGGAGATGTCCGCCGGCACGTCCAGGGGGCCCGCCGCCAGACGCGCGCCGCCGGCCACCGTGCTGGTGGCGCCGTCGCGCCGCACCGGCACGCCGAAACCGCCCAGCATCCGCTCGGTATGGTCGCGGGTGGGGGCCGGCTCGGTCACCGAGGTCTCGCCCTCGGCGTACAAGCCCGCCAGCAGCACCGCCGACTTCACCTGGGCGGACGCCATCGGCAGCGGATAATGGATGCCCTTCAGCGTCTGGCCGCCGTGGATACGCACCGGCGGGCGGCCGCCCTCGCCGGTGTCGATGCGCGCGCCCATTTCCCGCAGCGGGCCGGCGACCCGCTCCATGGGCCGCTTGGAGAGCGATTCATCGCCGGTCAGTTCTGTGTCGAACGCCTGGCCGGCGAGCAGGCCGGTGAGCAGCCGCATGGAGGTGCCGGAATTGCCCATGTAGAGCGGTTTGCCCGGCGCCTTGAGACCGTGCAGGCCGACCCCGTGCACGATCACCTGACCGTGGTGGGGGCCTTCGATCAGCACGCCCATGTCGCGGAACGCCTGCAGCGTGGCCAGGGCGTCCTCCCCTTCCAGAAACCCCTCCACGGTGGTGGTGCCCTCGGCCAGGGACGCCAGCATGATGGCCCGGTGGGACATGGATTTATCACCCGGCACCCGCAGCCGGCCGTTGAGCCGGCCGCCGGGGCGCGCCAGGAAGGTGGGGTTGGATTGCTGTGTCATGCCTGTCTCGTCGTCGGAATGCCGAGCGCGGGTGTAGGAGGTGCGCTCGTTCATGGCCAGAAAGTGGGCCCGGGCGGCGTTGGCCCGGGTCATGACGCCCATCAGGGCCTCGTCGTCGTTATGCTCGATGGCGTTCTGGAAACGGTCAATACCGTCCCGGAACAGGGCCAGCGCTTCCAGCACCGCGTCCCGGTTCTCGCGGAAGATGTCGTGCCACATCACCGGGTCGGAACTGGCGATGCGGGTAAAATCACGGAAGCCGCCGGCGGCGTAGCGGAAAATCTCGGTGGAATCGCCCTGCCGGGCCAGGGTATCGACCAGCGAAAACGCCAGCAAATGCGGCAGATGGCTGGTTTCCGCCAGCACCCGGTCGTGGTGGTCCGGCGCCATCTCCAGCACCTCCGCGCCCACCGCCGCCCACAGCGCGCTCACCCGCGCGGTGGCGCTGGGGTCGGTGTCCGGGGTGGGCGTCAGGATTACCCGGTGCTGGCGATAGAGCCCGGCGTCGGCGGCTTCCACGCCGCTTTTTTCCTTGCCGGCGATCGGGTGGCCCGGCACGAAGCGCGGGAAATGATCGCCCAGGGCCCGGCGGGCTTCGGCGATCACCGCGCCTTTGACGCTGCCGCCGTCGGTGACGATGGCGCGCTCGGCGAGCCCCGGGCGCAGCGCTTTCAGCACCGCCCCCATGGACGACACCGGCGTCGCCACGAACACCAGATCGGCGCCGCGCACCGCCACCGCCAGGTCCTGGCTGCCCTCGTCGATCAGCCCCAGCGCCAGGCCCTGTTCCAGGGTGCGCGTGGAGCGGGAGCCGGCCACCACGGTGCGCGCCAGCCCCTGCTCGCGGATGGCGGCGGCCAGTGAGCCGCCGATCAGGCCCAGCCCGATGATGGCGACACGTTGAAACAGAGGGGGCCGGGGCGCGCTCATCAGCGGCACGTCACTTGTTTCAGGGCCTGCAGGAAACGTTCGTTGTCGCGGGCGGTGCCGGCGGTGACCCGCAGGTGGTTGGGCAGGCCGTAGCCGCCCAGCGGGCGCACGATCACCCCTTCGCGCAGCAGCCCCTGATAGACCGTCTCGGCGTCGCCGCCGCAGTCGAAGGCAATGAAATTGGCCACCGAAGGAATCTGCGTGAAGCCGAGGGCGTCGAGCCCTTCCGCCAGCTGCACCAGGCCGGCGGTGTTCTCGCCCTTGGAGTTCTCGATATGATCAAGGTCGCCCAAGGCCGCCTGGGCCGCCGCCAGCGCCGGAATATTGACGTTGAAGGGCTGGCGCACCCGGTTGAGCACATCGGCGATCTGCGGGTGCGATACGGCGTAGCCCACGCGCAGGCCGGCCAGGCCGTGGATCTTGGAAAAGGTGCGGGTGACCACCAGGTTCGGGTAGCGGTCGAGCCGCTTCAGGCCGTCCGGGTAGTGGCTTTCCTCCACGTACTCAAAGTACGCCTCGTCCAGCACCACGATCACCCGCTCCGGCACCCGGGCCAGGAAGTTGTCCAGCGCCTGGTCGTTGAACCAGGTGCCGGTGGGGTTGTTGGGGTTGGCCAGGAACACCACCCGGGTACGTTCGGTGATGGCGTCCGCCATGGCGGCCAGGTCGTGGCCGTAGAGGTGCGAATCCACCGACACCGGCTTGGCGGAGCAGCCCAGGGTCACCAGCGGGTAGATGGCGAAGGCGTACTCCGAGAACACCGCCTCGTCGCCGGGCTGCAGATAGGCGCGCGCCACCAGCTCGAGCACGTCGTTGGAGCCGTTGCCCAGGGTGATGCGGTCGCTGCTCACGCCCAGGTTGTCCGCCAGGGCGTGTTTCAGCTCGAAACCGGCGCCGTCCGGGTAGAGGTGGATCTGATCCAGCGACCGGCGCGCCGCTTCCAGCGCCCGGTGGCTGGGGCCCAGCGGGTTTTCGTTGCTGGCCAGCTTGACCACGTCGCGCAGGCCCAGCTCACGTTGCAGCTCCTCGACGGGTTTGCCCGGCTGATAGGGGCGCAGTTGCTGCACGCCGTTGTTGGCCAGTTGGGTGTAATCGCAAGTCATAACGCTTTCCTACAGAACCGCCTTCGGATAGGAGCCCAGTACCTTAATGGTATTGCCGTCGGCTTCCAGAGTCTCCAGCACTTCGGTGAGCGTGGCGTCCGCTTTGTGACCTTCACAGTCGACGAAGAACACATAGCTCCAGTTGGCGATGCGCGAGGGCCGGCTCTCCAGACGGGTCAGGTTGATGCCCTTGTCCCGGAACGGCCGCAGCAGATCGGACAGCAGCCCCGGGCGATTCTTGCCGGAGATCAGCAGGCTGGTCTTATCGCGGCCGGAGGGCGGGGTGTCCTGGCGGCCGATGATCAGGAAGCGGGTGGTGTTGTCCGGGCGGTCCTCGATGTTGCGCTGCACCGGCTCCAGATCATAGAGCTCGCGGGCCATGTCGCCGGCGATGGCCATGGCGTTCCATTCGTCCTTGAGCCGCCGGGCGGCCTCTGCGTTGGAACTCACCGCCACCCGCTCCACGGCCGGCATGTGCGCGTCCAGCCACTGGCGGCACTGGGCCAGGGTCTGTTGGTGCGAGTAGATGCGCGTCACCTTGTCGCGGCGAGTGTGCGGGCCGGCGAGCAGATGGTGGTGGATACGCAGCTCCACCTCACCGCAGATCTTGAGGTCGGAGTTCATGAACGAATCCAGGGTGTGGTTCACCATGCCCTCGGTGGAGTTTTCCACCGGCACCACGCCGAAGTGCACGGCGCCCGCCTCCACCTCACGGAACACCTCGTCGATGGCGCCCAGCGGCACGCTTTCCACCGCGTGGCCGAAATGCTTGATCGCCGCCTGCTGGGTGAAGGTGCCCTCCGGGCCCAGAAACGCCACGCGCATGGGCTGTTCCAGCGCCAGGCACACGCTCATCACCTCGCGGAACAGGCGCGCCATGGATTCCGCGTCGATCGGGCCCTTATTGCGTTCCTTGATGCGGCTCAGTACCTGGGCCTCCCGCTCCGGGCGGTAAAACACCGGCTCGGCATCCTCGCGGCGCTTCACTTCGGCCACCTGGTGGGCGAGCTCGGCGCGGTGATTGAGCAGATCCTGGAGCTGCTGGTCCAGGGCGTCGATCTGATCTCTCAGCTTGTCCAATGATTCGGTCATGTCAGGTTCCGCCTGGGCGCGCCACGGCTGGCGAGTGCGCGCGCACCCGCCTTATCCGTTGCGTTTTTCGAAGTCCGCCATGAAATCTATCAGGGCATCCACGGCCGTTTCCGGTACCGCATTATAAATGCTGGCGCGCATGCCGCCGACACTGCGGTGGCCCTTGAGGTTGCGCAGCCCGGCGGCGTCCGCCTCGGCCAGAAACGCCTTGTCCAGAGCGCTGTCGGAGAGAATGAAAGGCACATTCATCCAGCTGCGCTGGGTGGGCGCCACCGGGTTGCTGTAGAAGCCGCTGGCGTCGATAAAACCGTACAGCTTGTCCGCCTTGCGCCGGTTGATCTCGCCCATGGCGTCCACTCCGCCCTGCTCCTTGAGCCACTGGAACACCAGGCCGGCCAGATACCAGGCAAAGGTGGGCGGCGTGTTGTACATGGAGCCGTTCTCGGCGTGGGTCTGGTAGTTCATCATCGCCGGCACCGAGGCGCCGGCCCGGCCGAGCAGGTCCTTGCGCACGATTACCACGGTGATCCCGGCCGGGCCGATGTTCTTCTGCGCGCCGGCGTAGATCAGGCCGAAGCGGCTGACATCCAGCGGACGCGACAGGATGGTGGAGCTCATATCCGCCACCAGCGGCTTGTCCACCTCGGGCACGAAATCGAACTCCAACCCGCCGATGGTTTCGTTGGGGCAGTAATGCACGTAGGCGGCGTCGTCGGACAGCCGCCAGTCGCTCTGCGCCGGTGCATAGGTGAAGTTGCGGTCCTCGCTGGAGGCCGCCACATTGATCTCGCCGAAGCGGCGCGCTTCCTTGATCGCCTTGCTGGACCACTGGCCGGTGTTGATGTAATCGGCGCGGCCCGCATCGCCGAGCAGGTTCATGGGCACCATGGCGAACTGGGCACTGGCGCCGCCCTGCAGGAACAGCACCGCGTAGTCGTCGGAAATCCCCATCAGATCGCGCAGGTCCTTTTCGGCCTGCTCCGCCATGGCCACGATCACGTCATCGCGGTGGCTCATTTCCATCACCGACATGCCGGTGCCACGGTAATCCAGCATTTCCTCGCGGGCCCGCTGAAGGACCGCTTCCGGCAAGGCCGCCGGGCCGGCGCAAAAGTTATAAGCGCGGGACATTCGATTCTCCGGATATTAGCGGCTGACGCCGCGATACAGGATTCAGGATGAAGGATACAGGGGATGGCAACGTGCCCGCCCTTCAACCTGTATCCTGCATCCTGTATCGAGCGGCCATGCCGCCCTCTCTTCTATTTACTCTTCGCCGCCGTCCGCCGGGGCGTCTTCGGCACCCTCGGCACCGTTTTCTTCGGCGGCGCCCTCTTCCAGCTCGTCGTCGTCCACGTCCAGTTCCGGAATCGGCGCCAGACCGGACAACGCCTCGCCCTCGCCAAGACGGATCAGACGAACACCCTGGGTGTTGCGGCCCAGATGGCTGACTTCGTCCACGCGGGTGCGCACCAGGGTGCCCTGGTTGGAGATCAGCATGATGTCCTCATTGCCGAACACCTGGGCGGCGCCCACCAGCGGGCCGTTACGCTCGTTGACCACCATGCCGATCACACCCTGGGTGCCCCGGCCCTTGGTGGGGAACTCGCTCAGGTCGGTACGCTTGCCGTAGCCGTTCTCGGACGCGGCCAGCATCTGCCCGCCTTCCTGCGGCACCATCAGCGCGATCACTTCCTCGCCCTCGGCCACTTTCATGCCACGCACGCCGCGGGCGGTGCGGCCCATCACCCGGACCTTGGATTCCTGGAAGCGGACCACTTTGCCGTTGCCGGCCACCAGCACCACGTCTTCGTCGCCCTGGGTAATGGCCACGTTGACCAGGTGCTCGCCCTCCTGCAGACGCACGGCGATCAAGCCGTTGCTGCGCGGCTTGGCGAACTTGGCCAGCTCGGTGCGTTTGACCACGCCGTTGGAGATCGCCATGAAGATGAACGGCCCTTCGGCGGCCTGCGGCTCGCTGTCGGCGCCCTCGGCTTCCATGTCTTCCACCACCTCGGCGGCTTCGCCGTCGATGGCCGTCGCGTCGGCGTCGGTCTCGTCCTCATCATCGCCGCCGGCGCGCTGGCGGACCATTTCGGCGTCCAGACGCAGAATGGCGGTGATGCGCTCCTCGGGCTTGAGCGCCGGAATCAGGTTGACGATCGGCTTGCCACGGGAGGCGCGGCCGCCCTGGGGCAGCTCGAACACGCGCAGCCAGTAGACCTTGCCTTCATTGGTGAAGCACAGAAGGGTGTCGTGGGTGCCGGCCACCAGCAGCTGCTCGACGTAATCCTCGTCCTTCAGCTGGCCGGCGGACTTGCCGCGCCCGCCGCGCTTCTGCGCGCGGTAGGTGTCGATCGGCTGGGTCTTGGCGTAGCCGGAATGGCTGAGCGTGACCACCACGGTTTCCTCGGCGATCAGGTCTTCCATGCTCAGATCCAGCCGCGAGGTCTGGATTTCCGTGCGGCGCTCGTCGCTGTACTCCGAACGGATCGCGTGCAGTTCGTCGCGGATCACCTGCATCAGGCGGTCCGGGTCGGCCAGGATCAGCATCATTTCGCGAATCTGGTCCAGCAGCACCTGGTAGTCGGTGATCAGTTTTTCCCGTTCCAGGCCGGTCAGTTTCTGCAGGCGCAGATCGAGAATCGCCTGGGCCTGCTCCGGGCTCAGGTGGTAGAAGTCGTCGCGCAGCCCGTAGTGCTCATCGAGACCGTCCGGGCGGGCGGCGTCTTCGCCGCCGGCGCGCTCCAGCATGGCCAGCACGTCGCCCGGCGCCCAGCCCTTGGCGAGCAGTTTTTCCTTCGCCTCGGCGGCGCTCGGCGAGCCTTTGATCAGTTCAATCACCGGGTCGATGTTGGCCAGCGCCACCGCCAGACCTTCCAGCAGGTGGGCCTTTTCGCGGGCCTTGCGCAGTTCGTACACGGTGCGGCGGGTCACCACCTCGCGGCGGTGACGCAGGAAGGCGTCCAGCAGCTCGCGCAGGTTCAGGGTGCGCGGCTGGCCGTCCACCAGCGCCACGGTGTTGATGCCGAACACGGTCTCCATCTGCGTCTGCTGATAGAGGTTGTTGAGCACCACTTCCGCGTTCTCGCCCCGGCGCAGCTCGATATAGACCCGCATGCCCTGCTTGTCGGATTCGTCGCGCAGCTCGGTGATGCCCTCGATCTTCTTTTCCTTGACCAGCTCGGCGATTTTCTCGATCAGCCGGGCCTTGTTCACCTGATAGGGCAGCTCGTGAATGATGATGGCTTCCTTGCCGCTCTTGTCGGTCTGCTCGATCTCGGCGCGGGCACGGACATAAATACGGCCCCGGCCGGTGCGGTAGGCCTGCACGATCCCGGCACGGCCGTTGATGATGCCGGCGGTGGGGAAATCCGGACCCTTGATGTATTCCATCAGGTCGTCCGGCGTCAGGCTGTCGTCGTCGATCAGCGCCAGGCAGCCGTCGATCACCTCCCCCATGTTGTGGGGCGGGATATTGGTGGCCATGCCCACGGCGATGCCGGAGGAGCCGTTGACCAGCAGGTTGGGCACCCGCGTCGGCATGACGTCGGGAATGCGCTCGGTGCCGTCGTAGTTGTCCACATAGTCGACGGTTTCCTTGTCCAGATCGGCCAGCAGCTCGTGGGCGATCTTGGCCATGCGCACTTCGGTGTAACGCATGGCGGCGGCGGAGTCGCCGTCGATGGAACCGAAGTTGCCCTGCCCGTCCACCAGCATGTAGCGCAGGGAGAACGGCTGGGCCATGCGGACAATGGTGTCGTACACAGCGGAATCGCCGTGGGGGTGATATTTACCAATTACATCACCCACCACACGGGCGGACTTTTTATAGGGTTTATTCCAGTCGTTGCTGAGCTCGTGCATGGCGAACAGCACGCGGCGGTGCACCGGCTTGAGGCCGTCGCGCACATCCGGCAGAGCCCGGCCCACGATCACGCTCATGGCGTAATCCAGGTACGACTGTCTGAGTTCGTCCTCGATGTTGACGGGAGTAACTTCTTTGGCGAGGTCCGTCATGGCGTTCCTTATATCCCTCGGTGGCGTGGATAGCGACCCGCGGAAGCCCCGGTCGCGGAGCTCCTAAAAGCCACCGATGATAGCACAGCTTTGCCGCCTCTAAATAATTCCCATCAACCCCGTCACCACAAGCCCGGCGCCGGCATCGGACGAGGCTGGCCAGACAGGTTATACTCGCCGCCGGACCGACCGGGCCGGGCCCGGTCTCACGCCCACTTCCGCGCGGAGAAGGAGCCGTCAGCGATGCAGGACAAGCCGTCAGCGATGCAGAATCAGCCGTCCCCGGATCACCAACACGCCGACCTCATCATCAAAGCCGGCTGGATCGCGCCGGTGGCCCCGGAAACCGGCGCCCTCGCCGATCACGCCCTGGTGGTCCGCGGCGACACCATCGTCGACCTGCTGCCGACGCCCCTGGCGGACCAGAAATGGCGCGCCGACGAGGTGGTGGAGCTGGGCAACCACCTGCTGATCCCCGGCCTGGTGAACGCCCACACCCACGCCGCCATGAACCTGTTCCGCGGCCTGGCCGACGACCTGCCGCTGATGACCTGGCTGGAGCAGCACATCTGGCCGGCCGAGGGGCAGTGGATGAGCGAAGCCTTCGTGCGCGACGGCACCCGTCTGGCCGCCGCCGAGATGATCCGCTCCGGCACCACCTGCTTCGCCGACATGTACTTCTTCCCGGAGACCACCGCCCGGGTGGCCATGGAGGCGGGCCTGCGGGCGGTGCTGTTCTCGCCGATCCTGGACTTCCCCACCCCCATGGGCGCCGGCCCGGACGACTATCTTCGCCTGGCCACGGAGGCCGCCGATAACTGGCGCCATGAACCCCGGGTGACCATCGGCTTCGGCCCGCACGCACCTTATACCGTTTCCGACGGCCCCCTGGAGAAGGTGCTCACCCTGGCCGAGGAACTGGACGCGCCGGTGATGATGCACGTGCATGAAACCGCCGGCGAGATCCACCAGGCGGTGGAGACCAGCGGCGAGCGGCCGCTGACCCGGCTCAAGCAACTGGGCCTGCTCAACCCGCGCCTGCTGGCGGTGCACATGACCCAGCTGCTCGACGAGGAAATCCAGTGGCTGGCGGAGACCGGCAGCCAGGTAGTGCACTGCCCCGAGTCCAACCTGAAGCTGGCGAGCGGCTTCTGCCCGGTGCAGAAACTGCTCGACGCCGGCATCAACGTGGCGCTGGGCACCGACGGCTCGGCCAGCAACAACGATCTGGACATGGTCGGCGAGACCCGCACCGCCGCCCTGCTCGCCAAGGGCGTGAGCCTGCGCGCCGACGCGGTGCCGGCGGCCACCGCCCTGCGCATGGCGACCCTCAACGGCGCCCGGGCGCTGGGCCTGGAAAGCCGCACGGGTTCACTGGAAATCGGCAAGCAGGCGGATATGATCGCCGTCGACCTGGGTGCCCTGGAGACCCAGCCGGTCTATGACCCGGTGGCGCAACTGGTGTACGCGGCCACCCGGGACCAGGTCACCCACAGCTGGGTCGCCGGGCGCTGCTTGATGGCGGACCGCCGGCTGACCACGCTGAACGCGGCGCTGATCGCCAAGAACGCGGCCGAGTGGCAGCGCAACATCGCGCCCAACAATGACCGCGCCAACAACGAGAGTCGATGAGGGACACCCGATGAACCAACCCAACGTGGACAGCGGCGAAATCGCCAAATTCAACGCCCTGGCGGAACGCTGGTGGGACCCGAACTCGGAATTCCGCCCGCTGCATGATATCAACCCGCTGCGGCTCAATTACATCGACGAGCGCCTCGGCCTGCCCGGCAAAAAAGTGATCGACATCGGCTGCGGCGGCGGCCTGCTCTCCGAGGGCATGGCCCGGCGCGGTGCCACGGTCACCGGCATCGACCTGGGCGAGGCGCCCCTGGCGGTGGCGCGCCTGCACGCCGAGAAGAGCGGCGTGCAGGTGGAATACCTGCAGGTGCTGGCCGAAGAGATCGCCGAGCAGCGCGCCGGCGAGTACGACGCCGTGACCTGCCTGGAAATGCTCGAGCACGTGCCCGACCCGGCGTCGGTGATCCGCGCCTGCGCCAAACTGGTGAAGCCCGGCGGCCAGGTATTCTTCAGCACCATCAACCGCAACCCCAAGGCGTTTCTGTTCGCCATTGTCGGCGCCGAATACGTGCTGAGGCTGCTGCCGCGCGGCACCCATGAGTACGCCAAGCTGATCCGCCCCTCGGAGCTGGCCGGCTGGAGCCGCGACGCCGGGCTCGATGTGCGCGACACCACCGGCATGACCTACAACCCGGTGACCCAGGTGTACAAGCTCAACCGCGACGTGTCGGTGAACTATCTGATGCACGCGGTGCGCCATGCTTGAGGCGGTCTTCTTTGATCTCGACGGCACCCTGGTGGACACGGCGCCGGATTTTTACGTGGTGCTCAATCAGCTGCTGCGCGACCACGGCCGGCCGGCGGTCAGCTACCAGGCGGTGCGCGCCACCGTCTCCAACGGCGGCCGGGCGCTCACCGAGCTGGGCTTCGGCCTGGCGCCCGGGGACGCCGGCTTCGACGAGCGGCTCAATGAGCTGCTCGACGCCTACGGCGGCCGCCTGGCGGTGGACACCCGTCTGTTCGACGGCATGGCCGGGACCCTGAGCTGGCTGGAAGACCAGGGCCTGCCCTGGGGGGTGATCACCAACAAGCCGGAGCGCTTCACCCGCCCGGTGCTGGCCGGCCTGGGCCTGCTCGACCGCTGCGCCTCGGTGATCTGCCCGGACCAGGTGCGCGAGCGCAAACCGGACCCGGAAGGCCTGCTGATGGCGGCCGGCGCCGTGGGGGCCAACCCCACCCACTGCGTCTATGTGGGCGATCATTTGCGTGACATCCAGGCCGGACTCAATGCGAAAATGATCACCGTCACCGCCGGATTCGGCTACATCGACGCGGACGACAACCCGCGCGCCTGGCCGGCCGACTATTTTGTGGAACGCGGCGAGCAACTGCTGCCGCTGCTGAAAACACTGTGAAGAAGTAGGTACAGTCGAAATGGACATCAAGGAACTCAACGGCCTGGCGGCCAATTACCAGTGCCCGCCGGACGCCTTTAAGGATCGTATTATTCTGGTTACCGGCGCCGGCGCCGGTATCGGCCGGGCGGTGGCCCTGGCCCTGGCCGCCCACGGCGCCACCGTGATTCTACTGGGCCGCACCCAGAGCAAGCTGGAAGCGGTGTACGACAAGATCAAAGCCGCCGGCGGGCCGGAGCCGGCGCTGGCGCCGGTCAACATGGAGGTGGCGCGGCCCGAGGACTACCAGGAGCTGGCGACCCTGTTCGGTCGCGAATTCGGGCGCCTGGACGGGGTGCTGCACAACGCCTCGGTGCTCGGCGACATCACGCCGCTGGAGCGTTACGGCGCGGACACCTGGGATTCGGTGATGCGCGTCAACGTCAACAGCGCCTTCTATCTGACCCAGGCGCTGCTGCCACTGCTGCGCAACAGCGACGACGGCCGCATCCTGTTCACCTCCTCCAGCGTGGGCCGTAAAGGCCGGGCCTTCTGGGGCGCCTACGCGGCGTCCAAGGCGGCCACCGAAAATCTGTCGCAGACGCTGGCGGAGGAATTGGAGAACACTTCCAAAATTCGCGTGAACACCATCAACCCGGGCGCCACCCGCACGGATATGCGCGCCCTTGCCTATCCCGGCGAAGACGCGGAAAAATTGAAAAGCCCGGAACAGATTGTGGCCAGTTATTTGTATCTGCTGGGCCCTGAAGGGGCCGCGATCAACGGCCAGTCCCTGGACGCCCAGCCCCGCTGATACCGGGAGCGGCCGAGGCCGCTCTCCGTTTCACCCGATCTTGACCTCAGCGACATTCCGGTATGTCTGACGAGCATCCGGTCGTGGTCATCTCCATGCTATTACTGCCGGCGACCCTCTCGAATAATAATCAGGGATAGCCATGTTTCGTTTTCTCCTCGCCTCATTGATTCTAACGCTGTCATCGCTGTGTATCGGCGCGGAAGAACTGCGCCTGTCGCAAGAACAGCAGCAAAAAATGGAACAACTGCTCCCCGGAGTGGACGTTGACCAGGATCTGGTTCGCTCTCTGGCGGATATTTTTTATTCCCGTGACATGCCGGTGCGCGTGCGGCTTGGCGCCATCGCCAAGCTGGTGGGCATCGACCAGATGCCGCCGGGCACCGCCCTGAACCGCAAGATATGCATCTGGGATATCGCCGGACGCAACGGGCCGGTGTTCCAGGCGGCCATGGAGCAGCGCGCCATGGCGCTGGAATACGGCATCGACCTGGAAATGATCCCGTTTACCAACGAAACCATTCTGGTCGAGGAGCTCAAGGCCGGGCGCTGTGACGCCGGCCTGATGAGCGGCATGCGCGCGCGCCTGTTCAACAGCTATACCGGCACCATCGACGCCATCGGTGCGATCCCGGACAACCAGCACATGCGCACCCTGCTGCAGGTGCTGGCGCACCCCAGCCAGGCCGGGCGCATGGTCCAGGGTGAGTACGTGATCATGGGCATCTTCTCCGGCGGCGCCGCCCATGTGTTCGTCAATGACAAGCGCATCAGTTCGCTGGCCAAGGCGGCCGGTAAAAAAGTGGCGGTGCTGGATTACGACAAGACCCAGTCGGAAATGGTGGCCGGCATCGGCGCCACGCCGGTGCCCTCGGACATCGTCAGCGCCCCCAATAAATTCAATAACGGCGTGGTCGACATCCTCGCCGCGCCGCTGATCGCCTATGAATTGCTGGAACTCTATAAAGGCATGGAGCCCGACGGCGGCATCGTCAACTATCCGATCGCCCAGATCAGCATGCAGCTGGTGGGCCGGCTGGACAAATTCCCCAATGAAGTGGCGCAGCTGATCCGTGAAGCCTCCTTCGAGGCCTACGACGAGGTGCGGGCACGGGTAAAAACCGAGGAAGACCGGGTGCCGGACCGCTGGTGGATCGAGATCCCCGCCGACGAAAAGCGCGAATACGAAGCGATGATGCAGGAAGCGCGCGACACCCTGCGCGAACAGGATTACTACGACGGTCGCATGCTGGACCTGCAAAGCCGGATTCGCTGCAAGTTCGATCCGTCCCGTGGCGAATGCTCGAATAACAAGTAAACCGCACCAGGAGGTCGTGTGCAGATAACCCGTCTATTGCGTAACACCCTGCTCGGCGTGGGCGCCACCCTGGCCTTCGCCGTGGCGCCGGCGTCCGCGTCCGACGCCGCCCTGCGGGACACCGTCTACAACGACGCGCTGCCCATGACCGAGCGCGTCGACGCCATGCGCGAACTGACCGGCCTGGGCAAAGCCGGCAATGACACCCGCAAGATCTGCATTTGGGACATTGTCGGCCGCAACGGGCCGATCTTCTCGGCGGCCCAGGACCAGCGCGCCAAGCTGCTTGAGTACGGCATCCAGCTGGACCTGGTGCCCTATACCGACGAGCGGGTGATGGTGGACGAATTCAAGGCCGGCCTCTGTGACGCGGCGCTGATGAGCGGCCTGCGCGCCAGGCTGTTCAACACCTACACCGGCACCATCGACTCCATCGGCGGGCTGCCCACCCAGCAGCACATGCGTATTCTGCTGCAGGTGCTCGCCAACCCCGCCTCGGCGGAGCACATGGTGCAAGGGGATTACGTGGTGGCCGGTATCGCCCCCGGCGGCGGCGCCTACCTGTTCGTCAACGACAAGAAGATCAACAGCCTGGCGGCGGCGGCGGGCAAAAACGTGGCGGTGCTGGACTACGACCCCGTGCAGGCGGAGATGGTCGGCCAGGTGGGCGCCTCGCCGGTGCCCACGGACATCGTCAACGCGCCCAACATGTTCAACAACGGCGTGGTGGACGTGCTCGCGGCGCCGCTGGCGGCCTATGAGATCGTCGAGCTGTACAAGGGCATGACCCCGGACGGCGGCATCGTCAACTACCCGATCGCGCAGATCAGCATGCAGCTGGTGGCCCGCCGCGACCGCATCCCCAACGAAGCCGCGCAGCTGGTGCGCGAAGTGTTCTTCGAGAGCTATCAGCAGATCATTGACCGGGTGCACGAAGAGACCAAGAACATCCCCGGCCGCTGGTGGATCGAGATTCCGGACGACGACAAGCGCGAGTACGAGGTGATGATGCGGGACGTGCGCCTGCAACTGCGCGAGCGCGGCTACTACAGCGCCGACATGCTGACCCTGCAGCGCCGCATCCGTTGCAAGCTGGATTCGTCGCGGGCCGAGTGCGCCGACCCGCAGGAATAGGCGCCGGAGCCGCTCAGTGGAGCGGCTCGTCCCCGGGCAGCTGGTCCAGGGTGCCGAACAGGTCCACGCGCTGGTCGCTGAACATATCCAGCTCCGGCGCCAGCGCCTGCACGTAGCGGTCGAAATAGAGGAACTGTTTGAGCAGCAGCGCGAACTCGCGGGGGAAGCGGATACCATGCCCCTCGCCGATGCGCACCAGATCGGTGAGCAGCTGATTGACCTCGCGGTCGTTGCGGTCGGCCTGCACCAGGGCGCTGGCGTCCACGTCCGTGAGCCGGTCCTGCAGCGCGGAAATGTCCCGCGCCAGGGCGTCCACGTCCACCTCTTCGCTGGTCATGCCCACCATCGCCATGGCGCGCGCCATGGCGGGCACGTCGCCGCTGCCGATCGCTTCGAAGAACGCCATCATGCCCTGCCAGGCTTCCGGGCGGATACGCCCCACCATGCCGAAGTCGATGAACCCCACCCGGCCGTCTTCCAGCAGCATCAGATTGCCGGCATGCACGTCGGCGTGGAAGAAGTCGCACACCATAAGGCTGGAGAACCAGGTGTTCAGCGCGGTGATCAGGGTGCCGGCCGGGTCGTCCGTGTAGCGCCGCAGCACCTGCAGATCGGTGAGCGGTACGCCGTGGAAGCGCTCCATGGTGAGCACCCGCTTGGTGGTGTGCGAGGCCACCGGGCGCGGCGCCACCGCGGCCACATTGCCGGTTTCGGCGAGGAAGCGGTTGAACGCGTCCAGATTGCGGGCCTCCTGCAGGAAATCGCACTCTTCGAGCATGCCCGCCTGCAGCTCCTCGATCACGCCGGAGAGCGCTGAGCGGGACAGGCCCGGCGCCAGCGACTCGACCAGGCGCGCCGACGCGTAGAGAAAGTTGAAATCGGTGAGCAGCACCTGACGCACGCCGGGGCGCTGGACCTTGATCACCACGTCGGCGCCGTTCTTCAGGCGGGCCGCGTGCACCTGGGCGATGGAGGCGCTGGCCAGCGGCTTGGGATCGACCCATTCATACAGGGTGTCCAGGGGGGCGCCGAGCTCCGCTTCCACTGTCTCGCGGATGTAGTGAAACGGCAGCGGCGGCGTGCGATCCAG
The DNA here is from genome assembly GCF_015356855.1 of Alloalcanivorax venustensis ISO4. Lineage (GTDB taxonomy): Bacteria > Pseudomonadota > Gammaproteobacteria > Pseudomonadales > Alcanivoracaceae > Alloalcanivorax > Alloalcanivorax venustensis. The sequence continues at coordinate 8,841 of NZ_ARXR01000035.1, read as the reverse complement.
GCACTTCTGGAATTCGCTGACGTATTCCTCCGGAAACAGCGACGGCGAACTGGCGATGAACTGACCCAGCTTGATGTAGGTGGCGCCCAGGGACTCAAAGGTGCGGCGCAGGTGCCTGGGCAGGGCTTCGCGGTCGCCCAGCAGCCAGCCCAGACCCTGGCGGCCGACCACGCCCACCGTTTCGAAGACACGGAACGCGCCGCGGGCGGTGTTGCGCACCAGGGCCAGGCCCTCCCGCTCACGGGCAAGGTTTGCGCGCATTTCATTAACGATGGTGTCTTTGCTCATTACATCTACCTAGAGTTCCGTTGAAAGAGTCAACACCGCCCGGGCCGGCCACCCGGGAGCGGGCCGGGATCGTGACGCTAACAGATTGAAAAATAAAGCATAAAGACGAAGGCTCCTGAAGTTCCCCGAAGGCATTGGCTGTTCCGACACAAGAGCCGAGACCCAGGGTCATTATCAGCGACGTGCCGCGAACTCATGATCGCAAGCCTAGCATTAGGTTTGTAATGGCTTAGGTGCTTTTTTGTAATCGGCGCTTGTGCCAACTCAACAAGGTTGGGTACTGTCATCGACGCCGTGAGAACAATAAAAAGGAGCTCAAGGAATGCGTTCTCTACTCAATAAAATCGCGCGCCCCGCGCGTGCTCTCATCGCCGGTGGCGTGATCACTGCACTTTCCGGTTGTGGCATCATCTACAAAACCACTGGTGACGTTCTGGTCAGCTTCGGCCAGGCGGAACTCGCCCCCCACTTGCTCGCCTACGACGACGTGCGCATGGGCTGCATCACCGGCGAGGCACAGACACCGCTGCTGATGTCGTTCAGCGAAGTGGGTTCCCACCCGGAAAAACTGGGCGTGATGACCTACACCACCGCCGCGGTGTGCGCGGAGCAGATGGCGCTGGAATCCGAGCTCAGCTATCTGCGCGCGGTCAACGACGGCCGGGTGAGCGAAGCCCAGGACGCGCGCATTCAGCAGAAGCGCTGGTCCAAGATCGCCGCCAAGCGCCTGCTCAAGTCCTACGAACTGATGGACGAAGTCTACGGTCCGCTGGACGAGGGCGAATGCCCCAAACTCAACCACGAGCTTGACCAGATCGTCTGGCTGGTGGGTAACATCGCCGGCGTTCAGGCTCTGGTCGCCGACGGCGCCGCCGACGGTTCCGTGGGCGTGCCGCGCAACATCGTGGCCAAGGTCGAGCGTAACGCCAAGTGCCTGGACAGCGACGACTGGTGGGGCGCGCCCCAGGGTCTGCGCGCCGCGGTCTGGACCATCCTGCCGCAGCTGGCACCGGAAGGCGCCCAGCCCTGGCAGACCCTGGAACAGTCCGCTGAAAAAGGCTTCGAAAGCGGCGTCCGTCTGGGCAGCGCCTTCTACGCCATCAGCGCTTACGGCAAAGGCAACAATGACCGCCTGCGCACCGCGATCCGCGATTTCGCCGCCAACGGTGAAAACATCAATGAAGACTACGCCATGATCGACGCCATCGCGGAAATCCTGATAACCGGCCTTTCCGACCGTCTCTGGACCGAGAACACCGGCAAGCGTACCCCGCTCAACGGCCTCGGCACTTTCTGGGACGACGCTCCCAGCGAACCGACGATGAACATCGACGATCTGCTGTAGCCCCTATTAAGGCAAGCGGTTATAAGCGCGGGCCCTTCACGGGCCCGCCTTCCAAATAGACAAGAAGTAAGCAAGGAGAGAAACCGATGCGCGTTTTCAAAGCCTTAGCGATGGCGGCGGTGACGACGGTGGGCCTGGCCTCCATGTCCGCCCAGGCCGCCAACACCGAGCGCAGCCTCTGCGTATTCGATATCATCGGTGCCAGCGGTGATGTGTATAACATCATGAAGGACTACAAGACCCAGGCGGCCGGTTGGGGCGTGGACCTCAAGCTCAAGCCCTACACCGACGAGAAAATCGCCGCCGAGGACCTGAAGGCGGGCCAGTGTGACGGCGCCGTTCTCACCGGTCTGCGGGTGCGTCAGTTCAACAGCTACGCCGGCAGCTTCGAAGCCGTGGGGGCGATCCCCTCCTACAAGGAACTGCAAACCGTGTTCCGGGTGATGGCCAGCGGCAACGCGTCCATCAACAAGCAGCTCAAGCAGAACGGTTACACCATCGCCGGTTTCGCTCCCATGGGCGCGGCCTATCTGTTCGTTAAGGACCAGAGCATCGACACCGTCGGTGAGCTGTCCGGTAAATCCATCTCGGTGATGGAATACGCCCCGGACCAGGCCAACATGGCCTCCCAGGTGGGCATGTCCCCGGTACCGTCGGACATCACCAACTTCGCCGGCCGTTTCAACAACGACTCGGTGGATATCTGCTTCGCCCCGGTGGTCGCCTACTCCGCCCTGGAACTGTACAAGGGCATGCAGCCGGACGGCGGTATCGTTCGCTACACCCTGGGTCAGCTGACCAACCAGATCGTATTGCGCAGCGACAAGTTCTCCGACGAGTTCGCCGCCAAATCACGTACCTGGATGCTGGGCCAGTTTGATCGCGCCATGCAGGTGATCCGCAACGCCGAGAACGAAGTGGATGACAAGTGGTGGATCGACATCCCTGAAGAAGACAAACGCCGCTACAACGAAATGCTGCGCGAAGCCCGCGTGAACATGACCGAGAGCGGTATATATAACAAGGACCTGATGGACCTCCTCCGCAAGGTGCGCTGCAAAACCGAACCGAGCCGGGCGGAGTGCACCTTGGCGATGGAGTAATCACCTCGCCGGACGCGAACCAACGGGGCCTCACCGGGCCCCGTTTTCTCTTTATATGTAGTACGCACGCTGGCGCCGCGGGCGAGCCTCGGTGCCGGTAAGGTGATAGTGCCGTTTGAAAACGGCATAACAATAACCGGGTGAATAATGGAAAAACCTCAGTTGACCGTGGCCAGGCGTTCGGTGGGGGAGTGGTTATCATCGCTGCCCACCCTGTTCATTCTTCTGACCGTGATCTTTTTATCTTCGGGTCAGATTATCCACTCCCAGCTTCTCAAAATCGGTGAAAACACCTGGGACGAATACTTCCTGTTGCGTGGCGCCGGCATGGTGTCCGAGCCCACCTGTAATCCCGACCCCGATATCAACCAGCGGGTCCGGGAAATCGTCGAGCAACGCAAAGCGGAAGCCGCCAACGATCCTCTTGGGGATATCCTGGGCGGCTCGTCCGTGGATCCGGACGCGATCAGGGGCTCGCTTGAAGCGTCCAGGGAGAATTGCCGCAACAAGTGGGACCGCTTCAAAATCGTCGAGGAAAAGGTCACCCCGGCGGTGATCATGTTCCGCAATATCGAGGGCGGCGTCGCCAAAGTGGTGTCCACGCTCGGCGACTATAAACGTCTTCTGCTCTGTCTTCTGGTGATGATCTGCGCGATCACCGCCACACTCGCCCGACACCATATTTCCTTGCGCCCGTCGCGCACCAAAAAGGACCATGTCGTCACCACCACCGCGCAATTGATTGCCAACGCGGCACTATTGATGTCGGCGACGGTGTACCGCGCGGAGGAGGTGGAAGCCATCGCTTCCGGCGTGACGGTGAGCAACTTCTACCTGCACCAGTTCTGGATCGCCGGCTTCGCGTTACTGACGGCGGCCTCGATTTATCAGTTGATCCGACCGCCCAAGGATCTGGAAACCGGCGGCTCCTGGCCCAAGGCGTTCCTGACCATCCCGCTGTACAGCTTTATGTCGCTGACCGCGGCGGCGCAATTCGCCAGCCAGGGCTATTACCACGGCATCAGCGTCTATCTGAACATGATGATGGAGCTGTCCACCCTGTTCCTGAATCTGGCGTTGTATATCTGGATCGGCATGCTGCTCAAGCAGACCAAGCTGGCGCATCTGGTGTTCGATATCCTGCGGCCCTGGAAGATGTCGCCGGAGCTGATGTGTTTCGTGGTCCTGGCGGTTGCCGCCATCCCCACCGCCTATACCGGCGCTTCCGGTATCTTCGTTATCGCGGCGGGTGCCACGATCTATCAGGAACTGATTCGGGTGGGCGCCCGCAAGCAGCTCGCCCTGGCCGCCACCGCCATGTCCGGCTCCATGGGTGTGGTGTTGCGTCCCTGCTTGCTGGTGGTGATTATCGCCGCGCTCAACAAGAGCGTGACCACCGCCGAGCTGTTCTCGTCCGGCTATAAGATCTTCTTCCTGAGCCTGTTCCTGTTCTTTATCTACAGCCAGTTCGCGCGCACCTCGCCGGCCCGCATCGCTCCGTTCACCGAAGCACTGCCCAAGAGCCTCAAGCGCATGGTGCCGCTGATGCCCTACGCGATCATCGTGGGCGCCATCCTGGTGCTGTTCAGTGATGTGCTCGGCCGTCAGCTCGACGAATTCTCCGCCCCCATCATTCTGCCCGTGATGATGATCGGCATTCTCTTCTACGAGAAGCTCAGCCGCCATCTGCTGCACCTGTTCACCCTCTTCCTGGTGCCCATGGTGGTGATGTCCTTCATGGGTATCTGGGAGGGTTATCAAGCGCTGACCAGTGGGCAGGTCCCGGTGGGCGTGTCCGCCGCGGAGCTGGAAGACATCCTGTGGGCCGAATTCTGGCGCAACATCTTCCTGACCGCCTTCATGGTGATCCACTACCTGGTGAAAACCGGCGATCAGGACCCGCACTATCAGCCTGAAGCCGGCGTCTCGGAGAAGCTGGAAGGCTCCCTGCGCATGGCCACCAATGAAACCACCGGTCACATCGGTGCCCTGCTGATGCTGATGGCCCTGTCGGTAAGCACCGGCGGCATCATTGAACGCTCCGGCCTGCTGGAGATGCTGCCCGAGGTGTTCCCGTCGATCTGGGTGGCGATGGGCATCCTGGTGGCGACCATGGTGATCATCGGCATGATCATGGACCCCTACGGGGCGGTGATCCTTGTCAACGCCACCATTGCCCAGGTGGCCTTCAATAACGGCATTGATCCACTGCACTTCTGGATGATCACGCTGGTGGCCTTCGAGCTGGGGTACCTGACACCACCGGTGGCCCTCAACCATCTGCTGACCCGACAGGTGGTGGGCGACGACGAGGTGGAGAGCGCCAAGCTCAGCACCGGCAGCTTCTTCCGGCGCTATGAGAAGTTCCTGCTTCCCATCGCGACCATGCTGACCGCGCTGCTGATCGTGTCGTTCCTGCCGCTGGTTTCCGACGGCCTGCACGAGTGGCTGTTCCAGAAAATCCAGTCCGGCGGCTGATCACGGCCACCACTCGGCAATACCCACAAGGGCCGCTTTCGCGGCCCTTTTTTATGGCAATGCGGAGGGCTCCGGGCGATTTGGATAGAGAACAAAAAAGAGCTAGACTGGTCAAAATAACAACAATCATGACTAAAAAAATAAAAAAGGAATGCTCCCATGACGGAACGGACCCTGGGCATGCCCCGACGCACGCCCACTGAATGGTTTTCCACCCTGCCGACGCTGTTGCTTCTTCTGATCGTCGTGTTCCTGTCCTCCGGACAGATCATCCACTCGCAATTGCTCAAGATCGGTGAAGCCACCTGGCAGGAATATTTCATGCTGCGTAGCGCCGGCGTCATGCCGGAGCCGACCTGCAACCCTGACCCGAACATTGACCAGCGCGTTCGCGAAATCGTCAAGCAACGCCAGGCCGAAGCCGCCGGCGATCCGCTGGCCGGCATCCTCGGCGGTGCGTCCGTGGATGAAAGCGCCATCCGCGGCTCGCTGGAAGCCACCCGTGATAACTGCCGGGCGAAACTGGAGCGCTACCAGACCGTACAAGAGAAGGTGACGCCGGCGGTGATCGCTTTCCGCAACGTGGAGGGCGGCGTCGCCCTGGTGGTGTCCACGCTGGGCGAGTACAAGCGCCTGTTGCTTTGCCTGCTGCTGCTGATCTGCGCCACAACGACAACCTTCCAGCGCCACCATATCGCGCTGCGGCCGGCGCGCACCGATAGAGATCACCTGGTGTCACTGAGCGGCCAGCTGGCGGCCAACGCCTTGCTGCTGGTGTCGGCGATCGCCTATCGAATCCAGGATTCGGAATCGATGGCCGCCGGCGTCACCGTGGATAATTTTTATCTGCACAATATCTGGATCGCCGGCTTCGGCACCCTCACCCTGGCGTCCCTGTACCGGCTGCTGCGCCGCCCGCGCGATCTGGAGCCGGGCGGTTCCTGGGCCAAGGCCTTTCTGACCATCCCGCTGTACAGCTATATGTGTCTGTCGGCGTCGGCGCAGTTCTTTTCCCAGGGCTATTTCCACGGCACCAGCGTCTATCTGAACATGATGATGGAGCTGTCCAGCGTGTTCCTGAACCTGGCGCTGTATATCTGGATCGGCATGATGCTGAAACAGACCCGCCTGACGCATATTTTCTTCGACGCCCTGCGCCCCTGGCGCATGTCGCCGGAGCTGATGTGCGTGGTGGTGCTGGCGATCGCCGCCGTGCTCACCGCCTATACCGGTGCGTCCGGCATCTTCGTGATCGCCGCCGGCGCGACCATCTACACCGAGCTACGACGTGTCGGCGCGCGCAAGCAGCTGGCGCTGGCGGCCACCGCCATGTCCGGCTCCATGGGCGTGGTGCTGCGGCCCTGTCTGCTGGTGGTAATAATCGCGGCGCTCAACAAAAGCGTCACCACCAGCGAGCTGTTCGCGTCCGGCGCCAAGGTGTTCGCGCTCAGCCTGTTTATTTTCTTTATCTACAGCCAGTTCGCCCGTACCACCCCGGCACGCATCGCGCCGTTCTCGCAAGCCCTGCCGGCGAGCCTAAAACGGATGATCCCGTTGACGCCCTACGGCGTCGTGGTGGGCGCCGTGGCGGTGTTCTTCAGTGACGTTCTGGGACGCCAGCTGGACGAGTTTTCCGCGCCCATCATTCTGCCGGTGATGCTGCTGGCGATTCTGGTCTACGAAAAGTTCAGCCGTCACACCCTGCATCTGTTCAGCGCCTTTCTGGTGCCGATGCTGGTGCTCTCCTTCATGGGCATCGCGGAGGGCTACCAGGTGCTCGTCAGCGGCGAGATCCCCGGCGGCACCTCCGCCGCCGAGCTGGAGGCCGCGCTGTGGAGCGAGACCTGGCGTAACCTGCTGATGATCCTGTTCCTGGGCGTGCACTATGGCGCCGCCTTGTTGTCCCGGAACAACAGCGACCCGGTGGCCGATTACCCGCCCGAGGAAGGCGTCTCCGAGAAATTGGAAGGCAGCCTGCGCTTCGCCACCGGCGAAACCGCCGGCCATATCGGCGCCATGTTAATGTTGATCGCCCTGTCCGTGGGCACCGCGGGTATCATCGAACGCTCCGGGATGCTGGAACTGCTGCCGGACGCCTTCGCGTCGATCTGGATCGCCGGCCTGTTCCTGGTGGTGGCCCTGGTGCTGGTGGGCATGTTTATTGATCCACTGGGCGCGGTGATTCTGGTTAACGCCACCTTCGCACCGCTGGCCGCCGCCAACGGCATAGCGCCGTTACACTTCTGGATGATCGCGCTGGTCGCCTTCGAGCTCGGCTATCTGACGCCACCGGTGGCGCTGAACCACCTGCTCTCACGACAGGTGGTGGGCGACGACGAGGTGGAAAGCGCCAGGCTCTCCACCGGTACCTTCTTCCGACGCTATGAGAAATTCCTGCTGCCGATCGCGGTGATGCTCACCGCCCTGCTGATCGTCGCCTTCCTGCCGCTGCTGTCCGACGGACTGCACGACTGGCTGTTCCAGAAAATCCAGACCGCGGCCTAGGGGAGGGAAATACTATGAGCCAGACCGACGTTATTACCCTGCCCAAAGTGCTGAGCAAAGTACCTGAAGTGGTGATGAATCTGCCGGGCCTGATCAAAGGCTCCCGGATGAGCAAGATCACCGACACCACCAGGCCGCTGGGGTTGGGCGTGGCTTTCGAGAAGGTGGCGGCGAACAATCCGGACGGCCTCGCGGTGATTTACCGCGACCGCCGCTACACCTATCGCCAGTTCAATGCCTGGGCCAACCGCATCGCCGACTACCTGGCCTCCATCGGCCTGAAGAAAGGCGACACCGTGGCGCTGGATATGGAGAACCGTCCCGAGTTTCCGGCCACGCTTATCGGCTGTGCCAAACTGGGCGTGTGCGCCGCTCTGATCAACACCTCCCAGAAAGGGAAAGTGCTGACTCACAGCTTCAACCTGGTGAAACCCAAGGCGGCGATCATCGGTCAGGAACTGGTGGAAGTGATCCAGGAAGTACGCGATCACCTGGACCTGAAGGAAAACTTCTTCTACTTCGCCGACCAGGACACCCTGGCCGACCCGGGCACCGCCCCGGAAGGCTTCACCAACCTGGCGACCGCGATCCAGGGTTGTTCCAGCGAGAACCCGGAGAGCACCCACCAGACCTTCCTGCGCGACCCGCTGTTCTACATCTGCGCCTCCGGCACCACCGGCATGCCCAAGGCGGTGGTGTTCAACCACGGCCGCTGGGAGAAGGCCCACGGCGGGTTCGGCTTCTCCTCGGTGCGGCTGACGAAAACCGACCGGCTTTATTGCACCCTGCCGTTCTATCACGCCACCGGCCTGGTGGTCTGCTGGGCCTCGGTGATCGCCGGCCAGGGCTGCCTGGTTCTGGCCAGGCGCTTCTCCGCCAGCCGCTTCTGGGACGACATCCGCAAGCACAACTGCACCGCCTTCGGTTACGTCGGCGAGCTGTGCCGCTACCTGCACGAGCAGCCCCGGAAACCCGGCGACGGCGACAACCCGGTGCACACCATCGTCGGCAACGGCCTGCGGCCCGGCATCTGGAAAGCGTTCAAGAACCGCTTCGGCATCCGCCGGGTGGCCGAGTTCTATACCGCGTCGGAAAGCAACGTGGCCTTCACCAACGTGTTCA
>NZ_ARXR01000034.1 GCF_015356855.1 Alloalcanivorax venustensis ISO4 | reverse complement strand
GTTAGGCACCATAGAATCTCCCACAAAGGCCCGGCCCCACAAGGCGGTGTGGTTAGAAGGTCGACCAGCCGGTGAATTCCATAAAACGGTAGAGGGCGTAGCGCAGTCTTGAGTCGTCGGAATACGCTTCGTAGGGTTCGCTGAACAGCTTGCCGTCCGGGTTGCTCCAGCGGCGCTGGAAGGCGTCACGGGCCGTTGTCATGGCCGGGTGGTCGGCGGCGGCGGTGAGCTGGACGCTGGTTTCCAGGTTCAGGTTGTCCAGGTTGCGTCGGGTGAAGTTGGCGGAGCCGGCGATCAGCACCGCCGGCCGTTCCGCGCCGTCGTCCCCGTAACGCAGCAGCATCTTGGTGTGGCACTGCTCGCCGTGGGTGGCGCACCAGCGGATATCGACCCCGGCGTCGTGCAGTTCCCAGGCCACCTGCCGGTTGGGCATGCCGTTTTTCTTGCGGCCGAAGGCGTCCTTGTTGGGATCCAGCAGCAGGCGCACCCGCACGCCGCGCTCGCGGGCGGCGGCCAGCGCCTCGATCAATGGCCGGTGGGAGAGATAGAACACGCCCACATCCAGACGCTCGCCGGCGCGGGCCTCCTCAATGGCGCTCAGCAGGGCGTCGCGGATCGCCGCTTCGCTGAGCACCGACAGCGTGGCGCCGTCCTCCTCCGGGTTTGCCGCGCCCTCGCGGGCCAGCGGCCAGTCGTCCAGGCCGTCGGCGCCGGAGAACGCCGCCGCCGCCCGTTCCGATTGCAGCAGATCGAGCGCCGCCGGGCCGCTGAAACGCACCGCGATATTGGAGTGGGCACTACTGGCGTCGTGGGCGTTGGCGGAGGTGACCAGCCCGGTCCAGCTGTCGCCTTCGTCCACCACCAGGGTTTTACGGTGGTTGGCCTTGAAGTTGATCAGCGTCAGGTAGGTGCGCAGGGTGACCTTGCCGTCGCCGGTGGGGTTGGGCAGCCAGCCGCCTTCGGTGCTGTTGCCGGCCCATTGGCAGCACAGCCGCCACAGCGCCGACCAGCTCGGGTTGGAATCGCGCAGGCGCGGCAGATCCGTGAACACCACCCGCACCCCGGCCGCTTCCAAGCGCTCCAGATGGGGCGCGCGGACGCCGCCGTAGAGCGTGTTGAAGCGGTCGGTGATCAGCACCGCGCGCAGGTTCGGGCGCTGCTGTTTGCGCTCGATCAGAGCGTCGGTGAGTTGTTCGCTGAGCGGGCGCAGGGTGTCGGTGGTGGCGCCGGCCATGTCGTTGAACAGGAACATGTCCACCACCGCCAGCTTCTCCGCCTGGCCGATCAGGCGGAAGAATTCGTCGAAGATCGCCTGATCGAAATGGCGCCGGGGTTCGCCCTGGCTATCCGCCGCCGCCTGTTCCACCCAGGTGTCGTCGATCAATACCGCCACGTCCTCCGCCGGCCGCGTGGGCCAGGCCTCGCCGACACCCTCGGGCAGCGGCTTGAACACATGGTAAAGGGCGGTGAGCAGCCAGGCGCCAGCCAGCACCAGAATCAGCAGAAGAACAGGGCGTTTGCGGGAAGAGGGCATGGATTCTCGGTGCTTTTGTGGTTAAGAGGCCTTTTTGAGTACACCGAAAATACGTTTCTGGCATCCCGCCGGCAAGCGCAGCTTGCCTTTCGCGGGCAAGGCCCGCTCCCACAAGGTGGACACAGGCACTGTGCGAGCGGGCCCTGTGGGAGCGGGCCCAGCCCGCGAAAGGGCGCGAAGCGCCCGGCAACGGTTGCCCCGCAGGATCCCAGAGAGATCTCTAATCCGACCTACCGGTAATCGTCGAAGCCACTGTCATGCCCGAAAGTCAGCGGCTGGTCCCAACCCGGCAGCCGAATCTCCCGGTCGTTGATCGCCACGTCGTCGCCGTGCAGCACGCCGTCGTTGAAGTGGTACTCCGGCAGCGCCTGGCCGGCCAGGGCACGGCGGTCGTACTCGCCGGCGGCGGCGCGGGTGGCGCCGACCTTGTCGCGCCAGCCGTCCAGCGCGGCGGCGCCGTGGCGGCGCGCCAGCAGGTCGGTGGTGGCGTCCGGAGACAGCACCACGGCGGTGGCGTTGTTGCCGCCGAAGCCCTTGGAGTTGAGCAGGGCGGCGTCCGGGCGCAGCTCACGGTGTGCCTGTTTCAGGGACAGCCGGTCCGCGTGCAGGTCGTCGGCGAAGCGCTCCACCGTGGCGATGCCGGGCAGCACGCCGTCGGCGAAGGTGCCCAGGGCCGCCGCCAGCTGGTCGCCGCCGGCGCTGCCCAGGGAGTGGCCCACATAGGCCTTGATCGCCGCCACCGGCCAGTCGCGGATGCCGAAGGCCTCGGCCACCTGATTAAGCACATGGGATTCGGTGACCCGGTTCTGCGGCGTGCCGGTGCCGTGGGCGTGCACATAGCTGCGCTCGCGCAGGGCGTCCTCGCCGAGCAGCTGGCGGACCAGGTTGGCGCTGCGCGCCAGGGTCAGGTAGTTGCCGATGCCGGGGGAGGAGATCGACTTCTTGGCGCCGTCGGCGTGCACGAACACGTCCGGTACCGCGCCGAGAATGTCCGCGCCCAGTTCCAGGGCCAGGGCGTCGTCCATCAGCACCGCGAACTGAGCGGATTCCGCCATGGTGAAGCCGCAGTTGTCGCCGAACGGCCGGCAGGCGCGGCGCAGGTCGGCGCTCGCGGCGCCGTCCAGGGCGGCCAGGGCCTCGTCTTCGGCGAGCGCGCCCATGGCGCGGTAGCCTTCCATCACTTCCGGCACCAGGGGCGCCTCGCTGGTGCCCACCACCACCAGCCGCGCGCGGCCCTGGCGAATGGCGTGCACGCCGCGCTCCAGGTTGTAGAGGAAGGTGGCGCAGGCGCCCAGCATGCCGCCGGTGGAGCCGGCGCTGCGCAGCACATAGGCGTTGATAAAGTCGGCGGTCATCTCGCCCAGGCCCAGCGGGCACTGCTTGGAGGTGGTGCGGTGGCCCAGGGCCGGGGCGCGCATCATGCCGCCCAGGCCGTTGTCGTCGAGCTGCGCCATGGCGTTGGAGGCGTACACCGCCACCTCATCCGGGGCCAGCCGGCCACGCAGGCTGTCCCAGGGAATGCCGAGCATGCCGAACGCATCGCTGACGCCGTAGACCGCCATCTGCAGGGCGCGCGGGTGGTTGCGCGAGGCGTACAGGGCGCCCGGGTCGAAGCCGTCCGGCAGCTGGCCGGCGGCGCTCACCCGGCGGGTGACGTCGGTGGGCACGCGCAGATCGGCGCCGGCGGGCAGGGTGACGCGGCTGCGCTGGCGGTTGATCGGCTCCACCCGCCAGCCGGTGGGCAGCGGGTCGGGCAGGTCCATATTGCGCATTTCCAGCGTCAGCGGGCTGTCGCTGTGACCGTTCACCGCCATGTTCAGGCGCTGGCTCTCCGGCAGGCCGCGGATCAACGTGCCGTTGAGCAGCGCGGTTTCGCTGTGCACCCCGTTAAGGGCGCCCAGGGCATCCAGGGTTCGCCGTCGGCCGGCGTCATCCAGAGCATCGAACACCAGACGGTGAAAACCGTGGTGCATGGAAGTGCGGCCGGCGGCGTTAATGCCGCCGACGGCGGTGATGACGGGCAGGGCGGGCATAGGACTCCCCAGAATGTGACTGAGCGGTCAATTCTAGGCGCCTAAGGCTTCTTTGCGTATGCGTCAGAAGGGTTGATGTTGCAACGGGATATTACGGTCGGCGGGCGCCGGCCCGCTTCAAGCCGCAAGCAGGCCGTGCTGGAGGAAAGGCCGCGCCGCTGGCCGGGCGCTAGCAAGTTGCAAACGCGGGCACGGCCCCTGCAGCGGGCAAGGCCTACGCCGCGCTGCAACTTTCAACTTGAAACTTGCAGCTCTCGCTTGACTGGCACGGCCGGCCCGCACCATCGCTAGCTTGCAGCTAGATCAGCTCGATGGTTGACGGCGGTGGCAGGTCTTGGTCAGCGCTCAGAGGCGGTTGCCGTGCCCCTGGCTTGGGGCCACACTGTCTGGCTCCCGACCACGTTTTGGAGGGTAGACCACAGGAAGGGGGGAGGATGCTAAATGATGACAGATCGGTATGGACGGACCCAGATACAGGCGTAGAGTACGAGCTTGATCATTTCCTGGCCTTCCGCACAACCTACGAGATCAAATTCAGCGACGGGACCAGAGACGTTGAAGCGCTGGTGAGCTTTTCTAATCACTGCTACACCAGAAGCATGGAAGACGGCGATGATGAGCGCTATATCGTTGACCGACAACGCCGACGAGACGGCATTGAAGATATACGGATTTTCTGCCACCGAAGGTGGGGGTTCTCTGTTGATTTGAGAGACAAGATCCGCGACTTGCTTTACAAACAATGCTTCATGGGTGGAAGTCAGGAGATTCTTTACCGGCAGGAAGAGGTGCAACGCCCTGGAGAGCACGCTGGCTGGTACATCTGCATGCGGCTAGACTACAAGGAATACGATGATCCCCCTTTTCAGATATGGGTGCGAAGTGTCCATTGGCGGCCCAACCGGCCGTATGGGATCAGGGGCGGCCCCAAAAAGTTCTGCATACTTTTGAAGCAGTACCTTGAGCGCAAGAACCCCTAAAACACAAAACCCCGCTAGAAGCGGGGTTTTGTGTTGAACTTAGTATCACTGCCGGGCGTCTTGGTTATGACCACTCTTTGGTGGAAGCCAGTGTTTTCTGGCGCCATGCTCGCTACCCAAGGGACACCGGCTATCGCGAGCACGGTTATAATTTAACCTATCCGCACATCACTTGCAACCAGCGCGGCTCACGGTTGCTACTGGCCCCGAGCCAAGCCGCAAGCTGCAAGCTGGTCGTTCCGGCTGAAAGGCCGAGGGCGGCTTTCGCCGCCCGATATAGGATGCAGGGTTTAGGATACAGGGGAAGGATTTGGAGCGGGCGGAGGGGCTTGCGCATTAGCATGGCCCGGGTTGCCAATACGCAAGAAGCGCGGAGCAACGACCTGTCCGCACCATCCTGCCCAGCTCCGCGCTGTATCCTGTATCGCGGCTCCTGGCACGGCCTGACCGCCCGCACGGCCAGCCTGCCGCTTGAAGCTTGCAGCTAGACCAGCTCCACCGCCACCGCGGTGGCTTCGCCGCCGCCGATGCACAGGCTGGCCACGCCGCGCTTGCCGCCGGTGCGCTTGAGCGCGTGGATCAGCGTCAGGATGATGCGCGAGCCGGTGGAACCGATCGGGTGCCCCAGGGCGCAGGCGCCGCCATGGATGTTGAGCTTCTCGTGGGGGATGCCCAGGTCCAGCATCGGCATCATCGCCACCATGGCGAAGGCTTCGTTGATCTCGAACAGATCCACGTCGTCCACGCTCCAGCCCACTTTCTTGAGCAGCTTCTCGGTGGCGCCGATCGGGGCCACGGTGAACTCGCTGGGGTGGCGGCTGTTGGTGGCGTGGCCGAGAATCCGCGCCAGCGGCTGCAGGCCGCGCTGCTGCGCCACGCTTTCGCGGGCCAGCACCAGCGCCGAGGCGCCGTCGGAGATCGAGCTGGCGTTGGCGGCGGTGACCGTGCCGTCCTTCTTGAACGCCGGCTTGAGGCCGGGGATCTTGTCGATATTGGCGTTGCCGGGCTGCTCGTCGGTGTCCACCACGGTCTCGCCTTTGCGGGTTTTCACCGTCACCGGCACGATCTCGTCGGCGAACCAGCCGTTGTCGATGGCGGCCTGGGCGCGCTTGAGGGATTCGATGGCGAAGTTATCCATCTGCTCGCGGCTGATGCCGCGCTGGTCCGCCACGTCCTGGGCGAAGGCGCCCATCAGGCGGCCGGTTTCCGCGTCTTCCAGGCCGTCCAGGAACATGTGATCCGCCACCTGGCCGTGGCCCATGCGGTAGCCGCCGCGCGCCTTGTCGAGGATATAGGGCGCGTTGCTCATGGATTCCATGCCGCCGCTGACCACGATGTCGTGGCTGCCGGCCTTTAGCATGTCGTGGCAGAACATGGTGGCGCGCATGCCCGAGCCGCACAGCTTGTTGATGGTGGTGGCGCCGGTGCTGTCCGGCAGGCCGGCCAGACGCATGGCCTGGCGGGCCGGGCCCTGCTTGAGGCCGGCGGGCAGCACGCAGCCCATCACCACGTCCTCGACGTCCTCCGGCTTCAGCCCGGCGCGGGCCACCGCTTCGCGGATACAGGCGCCGCCCAGCTGCGGCGCGCTCATCGGCGCCAGCGAACCCTGGAAACTGCCCATGGCGGTGCGCGCACCGTTGAGGATAACGATATTGTTTTCGGACATGCTGATGCTCCGCTTTCAGAGGTCTCTGGAATCCTGCCGGGAGCTTCGCTCCCTTTCGCGGGCAAGGCCCGCTCCTACAGTTGTAAAAAAACGGGCGTAGTGTACTTGAGATCACCCGGGTCGTCCCCAAGTGGGAGAGTGCAACGGACTCGGACTTTCCGAAAAAGTAATCATTCTCAACAAGCGGTCGGCAAGGGCAAAAGGCGTTTGCTCGGTGGTTCACCGAAAGGCTGCTTGTTATGATGCTCCGGTAATTTTTTCGTCCGAATAGCAATTCGACAACAGTCAGGGGAATTGACTATGGCTTTTGAACTTCCGCCGCTTCCTTTCGAGAAAGACGCTCTTGAACCGCACATCTCCAAAGAGACGCTCGAGTATCATCACGGTAAGCACCACAACGCGTACGTCACCAAGCTCAACGATCTGATCAAAGGGACCGACGACGAAGGCAAATCCCTGGAAGAGATCATCCAGAGCGCCAAGGGTGGTCTGTTCAACCAGGCCGCGCAGGTCTGGAACCACACCTTCTACTGGAACAGCCTGAGCCCCAACGGCGGCGGCGAGCCGTCCGGTGCACTGGGTGAAGCGATCACCAAGAAGTTCGGCTCTTTCGATAAGTTCAAGGAAGAGTTCAACGCCAAGGCGGCCGGCAACTTCGGCTCCGGCTGGACCTGGCTGGTGAAAACCTCCGACGGCGGCGTGGATATCGTCAACACCGACGACGCCGACACCCCGATCGCCCACGGCAACGGCCAGACGCCGCTGTTCACCGTGGACGTGTGGGAGCACGCCTACTACATCGACTACCGCAATGCCCGTCCCAAGTATCTGGAATCCATCTGGAACCTGATCAACTGGGACTTCGCCGCCAAGAACTTCGCGTAAGTGAAGCTCTTGTAGGACGCGATTGTGGGAGCTTGCCTGCAAGCGAAAGGCCGGCAAAGCCGGCCGGCAGGATACCAGAGACGTTGTTTGTGCTGCCGTTAGGCATGCCTCTGGAATCCTGCCGGGAGCTTCGCTCCCTTTCGCGGGCAAGGCCCGCTCCCACAAATTTCGCTCCCACAAGCCCTTTTACTACCCCCCCGCAAACCGCCTTCCTCCCGGAACTTTCTCTGTTTCCCCGCACACCAAGCCACACCGCTGTGCGCCGATGACGGCGGGCGGGTAAGATAGGTGTTTTCCCACATCGGACAGGACAGGGTTTCCCCATGACTCGAGAGCGAGACGTCAAACTGGGTGATATCGACGACGTACCCGTGGACGAGCCGCGCCGGCGGAAAGCCAGCGCCCCGCCGCCCCAGGGCGGCAACGGCGGCGACCGGGGCAAGGGCGGCGGCCGCACCCCGCCACCGCGCCAGGCGCCCCCGCGCAGCGGCGGCGGCAACGGCGGCTGGATCTTTCTGACCTTGCTGTTGGCGGTGGCACTGGCGGTAGCGTGTGCTTACTTCTATCGCGAGATCACCGCGCTGCAGGGCCAGATGGAAACCCGCATGGGCATGTCCTCCGAGCAGCTCGAGAACCTGCAGGCACGCCTGTCGGCCACCGACGAGTCCCTGGACCAGTCCGCCGGCAAACTGCGCGAGACCCTGGACAACCAGAACAAGGCCATCGACAAAAACGAAGATGAGATCCGCAAACTCTGGGACGTCAGCAACAAGCGCAACAAAGAGTGGATCCAGGAAAACCAGAAAACCGTGCAGAGCCTGCGCGACAGCCTCAAGAGCAACGACAGCGCCCTGGCCGGCCTGAAGAAAACCGTCGGCGGCTACGACCAGAGCATCAAGAACACCCAAAGCCAGATCGGCGAGCTGAAAACGCAGATCGACAGCGCCGTCAAAGCGGTCAACGAAAGCAGCTCGCAGTGGCGCACCCAGATCAACCAGCTGGAAACCCAGGTGGATGTGGTGGTGGATACCGTCAAGCAGCTTGAGCAGCAGAACCAGAGCCAGAAAGCCGCCATCGCCGAGCTGCGTAGCAGCGCCGGCGGCGCCGATCAGCTCCAGCAGCGGCTGGACGACATCGACGCCGCCATCAAGGCGTTCGACCAGTACCGCATCCAGGTCAACAACCGGCTGGACCGGCTGGAACAGTAACGCCGAGGGTCGGGTTACGCTTCGCTAACCCGACCGGTCGCTGCTATACTTCGCGGCCTGCGCCAGTGGTGGAATTGGTAGACACGTCAGGTTTAGGTCCTGATGCCGCAAGGTGTGGGGGTTCAAGTCCCTCCTGGCGCACCAGTCTTTCTACAATCTGTTTCCAAGGATGGAAAAATGAAGACACCAACAGGGACAGTCCTGCTCTCAGCCTTTCTGTTTTTCTCCCCGACGCTCGCCACGGCGGATGCCGCATTGGAACGGCGAGTCGCCAAGTACGCTTCTCTTTGCGACGACTACGAGCGCTCCAAGACGCACGTCGAATGCCATCGTCCGCCCGGCAGTTATAAGCACGCCTATGAGATGACCGGCCGAGCCCGCGAGCGGGCGCTGGCGCAGGGGCGTAAGTTGCTGCGGATGCGGCGGGAAACCGATGAGGCGATGGATCGCGTTGGGCGTGATCGGCGTTTGTATCGGTAAGAAACTTGCCGGGTGGCTGGCGCCACCCTTTCGCGGGCGGGGCCCGCTCCCACAAGGCCCGCTCCCACAAGGCCCTGCTATTTCTTCTTGAGTTTGGCCTTCAGGTTCTTGTCCATGCGGCGGAAGAACGGCTGGGTGAGTTTCACCGCCGGGCCGGGCGCGGCGGCGAGCACCAGGCTGCCGAGGGTGCCCAGGGGTTTGCCGACGCGGGCGGGGCGGTCGCGCAGGGCCTTGATGATCCAGCCGGCGGCGTCTTCCACGCTCATCATGCGCATGTGCTTGTAGATTTCCGTGCGGTTGGACATCGGCGTGCGCACCATGGGGAAGTAGACCATGGTGGCCTGGATGCCCTTGTGGCCGAGCTCCGCGTTGAGCGATCGGGAGTAGGAGTCCAGCGCCGCCTTGCTGGCCAGGTAGGCGGAGAACAGCGGAATCGGCACCTGGGCGGACAGGGTGGAGGCGTTCACCACCTGGCCGCGGCCCTGCTCCAGGAAGCGCGGTATCAGCCCCATGGTCATGCGCACCGCGCCGATGTAGTTGAGCTGCATGGTGCGCTCGTAGTCGTGGATGCGGTCCAGCGCCTCGAGGATGGGGCGGCGGATCGAGTGGGCGGCGTTGTTGACCAGGGCGTCCACCCTTGGATGCTCATGCAGGATGGCGTCCAGGCTGGTGGTGATGCTGTCCGCGTTGGTCAGGTCGGTGGGGTAGATCCAGGCCTGGCCGCCTTTGCGGTGGATGTCGTCCTGCACCCGTTCCAGTTCCTGCTCCCGGCGCGCCACCAGGCACAGGCGGGCGCCGCGCGCGGCCAATTGCTTGGCCGCTTCCTCGCCGATGCCGCTGGAAGCACCGGTGAGCACGATGGTCATACCTTGAAAGCTCATCGAACGTCGTCTCGCTGATCGCAAACAAACACCCATAGTGCCTTGCCGGCGCGGACGGTGCATCCCGCTAATGCGGCTTGCTATATCAGTTATGTTATAATATAACATTACGAATTCACGCATGAGCCATTCATGAGTTGCCATCAGGGAGAACCATCATGCAGGACACCGCAGTGGACAAGCGTCTGCCGGTCACGGTGCTGTCCGGGTTTCTGGGCGCCGGCAAGACCACGGTGCTCAACCACATACTCAATAATCGCGACGGCCGCCGGGTGGCGGTAATCGTCAACGACATGAGCGAGATCAACATCGACGCCAGCCTGGTCAACGAGCAGGTGAGCCTGAACCGCGCCGAGGAAAAGCTGGTGGAGATGAGCAACGGCTGCATTTGCTGCACGCTGCGCGAGGATCTGCTGGAAGAGGTGAAGCGGCTGGCCGGAGAAGGGCGTTTCGATTATCTGGTGATCGAGTCCACCGGTATTTCCGAGCCGTTGCCGGTGGCGGAGACCTTCACCTTCGAGGACGAAAGCGGCGAGAGCCTGTCGTCGGTGGCCCGCCTCGATACGCTGGCGACCGTGGTCGACGGGGTCAATTTCCCCCGCGATCTGCGCGAAGCAGCGGACCTGCGCGAGAAGGGCGAGCATCTCGGCGAGGATGACGAGCGCAACGTGGCGGACCTGCTGGTGGACCAGGTTGAGTTCTGCGACGTGCTACTGGTGAGCAAGATGGACCTGCTCGACGACATCCAGCGCCAGGATGTGATCGGCATGCTGCACGCGCTGAATCCGGACGCGGTGATCGTGCCCATTAGCGAGGGCCGGGTGCCGCTGGACCAGGTGCTAAATACCGGGCGCTTTGATTTCGAGCGCGCCAGCCTGGCGCCGGGCTGGCTCAAGGAGATGCGCGGTGAGCATGTGCCGGAAACCGAGGAGTACGGCATCAGCAGCTTCACTTACAGCGCACGCCGGCCGTTTCACCCGGCCCGCTTCCACGCCTTTCTGAACCGCGATTGGGACAACGGCAAGCTGCTGCGCTCCAAGGGCTATTTCTGGCTGGCCACCCGGCCCCGTCTGGCGGGCACCTGGAGCCAGGCGGGCGGCATCGCCCACCATGGCGTGGCCGGTTTTTTCTGGAAGGCGGTGCCCGAGCACAACTGGCCGGACGATGCGGAGACCCGCGCCTTTATTCGCGAAAAATGGCACGAGCCGTTCGGCGACATGCGCCAGGAGCTGGTGTTCATCGGCCAGGGCATGGACCCGGCGCACACCCGGCGGGCGCTGGACGCCTGCCTGCTCAGCGAGGACGAGACCCGCGCCGGGCTGGAGTACTGGCGCACCCTGCCGGACCCGTTCCCGGACTGGGGCCTGGAGGAAGCGTCCTGATACCGGGATAATGGAGCCGCGGCCAGAGTCGGCCGCGGCAGCAGGGAGACCCCATGGCGCCAGGTTCGCAAGCCAAACTGGAAATCGCTGAACGCCGTTGTCTGGAACAGGGCCTGAAACTGACCCCCCAGCGCCGTCAGGTGATGGCGCTGTTGCTGGAGCAGGACGACCCGGCCAGTGCCTACGATTTGCTGGACGCGTTGCAGCGCCGTCATCAGCCCGGCGCCAAGCCGCCCACCATTTACCGGGCGCTGGATTTCCTGGTGGCGGCGGGGCTGGCCCACCGGCTGGCGTCCACCAACCGTTACATGGCCTGCGGCCACCTCGCGTGCGACCACGGCCATGAGGCCGGTACCCTGTTTCTGGTGTGCGACCAGTGCGGCGCGGTGCGGGAAGCGCCCATGGACAGCCCGCTGCGGCGGCAATTGCAGCGCAGCCTGAAGAACGAAGGCTTCCGTGTCGGCGCCCAGCCGTTGGAAATGCACGGCCGCTGCGAACGCTGCGCGCCCTAGAACAGGCCTTTTTCGCGGGCCGCCTGCATCACCAGCTCGCCGGTGCTGCCCACCGGGCGCGCGAAGGAGCGGTCGTAGTGGGCCTGATTGAGGGCGTGGCACTCCTTGCTGATCAGGTCGTAGAGTTCACGGGGCGCCATCCCTTCGGCGGCGGGCAGCGGCTCCAGGCCGAACACCCGATAATCGATGCGCTGGCGGCCGGCGGCCTTGAGCAGCTCCGGCACCCAGCCGGTGGGGGAGAGCTGGGTCTGGTAGCGCAGGTTCTGGTAGTCGAGCTGGCCGGCGAGCGCGTCGGCGTCGACCACTTCGAAGTAGTTGCTCACCACCAGGCCGAGAAGCTCGTCGAGACGCTCCCAGACGATGCGTTTCTGCTCGTCGGAGTAGGCGTTCCAGTCCACCACTTCGTGGCTGAAGCGGCGGCAGCCGCGACAGACGGTGTCGCCGAAGACGGTGGAACAAACGCCGATGCAGGGGGTGCCGATGCGGGGTTTGGACATGCCGGGATTGTAACGCAAGCGCCGCGGGTTGTGTGAACCCTCAAGGAATATCGCGGGCCGGCTCCGGGTCGGTTTCGGTGAGCCGCTTCTTGCTCTGCAGCAGGGTTTTCCAGTCCTGCACATAGGCGGGCAGCGGCGGGGACACCTTGTTCAGGCCGGTCATCTCCTGGAACGCCTGGGGGCTGATGGTCTTGCCGCCGTACATGTGCGCCAGGCGCAGCAGGGCGTGGGTGTGCAGCTTGCGCTGCGAGTCGAAGCGCTGGTCGTAATAGGTGTACTTGTCGTCCCAGCCGAGGATGCGGGTGTGCACCATGAAGCGCTGGTAGGGGCGCAGCTCGCGGACATAGGCGATTTCACTGTTGGCCACCACGGCGCTGGCGCGGGCTTCGATCATGCGGTTGAGCAGGCCGGTGACCACCGCGTGCTCCAGCCGGCAACGGTCCATGATCTTGGTGTACTTGCCGTTGTTCAGGTGCATGTTGAGATCGATGTCCAGCAGACCCACCCGGAATTCCATGGACACCACATCGAACAACGAATAGGTGGGCGTGCGTTTGCGGCGCCGGGCGGCGCTGATCAATTCCAGCATTGGTGTTTTCCTTCCCCAGGGCGTTCGCCAGCGGCCAACGCGAATCAAACTACAGGATACAGGATACGGCGGGCCCCGCTACATGGCGCCGTGCCCCCGTACCGGCGGCCCTCAGACCGCCTTCGCCAGATGAATACTGAACAGGCCTTCGTCGTCCACCCAGCTGGACAGCGGCGCGAAGCCGGCGTCGCTCAGTTCCCGGGTGAAGGTCTCCACCGTGAATTTATAGGAGTTTTCGGTGTGAATGCGACTGCCCGGCGCCAATTCGATGGTGTGGCCGTTGATGCGTATGGAGTGCGCTTTTTTGCACTCCAGGTGCATTTCAATGCGCCCCAGCGTTTCGTTGTAGAACGCCCGGTGCTCGAAGGCGGAGACGTCGAAGCCGCATTCAAGCCGGGCGTTGAGATGCTCCAGGGCGTTGAGGTTGAAGGCGGCGGTGTGGCCGGCGCTGTCGTTGTAGGCGGCGTTCAGCCGGGCCGGGTCTTTTTGCAGGTCGGCGCCGATCAGCAGGTAGCCGTCGTCGCCGGCCAGGCGGCGCAGGCCGGCCAGAAAATCGGCGCGGGCGTCGGGCTCGAAGTTGCCGATGGTGGAGCCGGGGAAAAACACCAGCCGGGGCACATCGGTGGGGTAGCCGGGCAGGTCGGCGGGGAAATCCAGCGCCTGGGAGTAGTCCGCGCACACCGCGTCGAAGCGCACCGAGGGGTATTCACCGGCCAGCGCGCGGCTGGCGTCGAGCAGGCACTCCCGGGAAATCTCCAGGGGCATGTAGCCGTAGGGGCGCCACTGGTCGAGCAGAATGCGCACCTTCTCGCAGCCACCGGCGCCGGGCTCGGCGATCACCAGGTCGTCGCCCAGTTGCGCCGCCATGCCGGCGGCGTGCTCGCGCAGCAGCGCCGCCTCGGTGCGGGTGGGGTAATACTCCGGCGTGCGGGTGATGGCGTCGAACAACGACGAGCCGCGCTCATCGTAAAAGTACTTCGGGTCCAGGGTGGGGCGCGCCGCCGACAGCGACGCGGCCACCTCCCGGGCCGCGTCCGCCACCGGCGGGCGCAGGTCCAGGAAAGTCAGGTTAGGCAATAATTGTTGGGGTTGGGGCACGGCCTGCCTCCATGCTGTGTGCCAGACGTACGCCGCTGAACTGCCAGCGCAGATGAGGGTAGAAGAAGTTGCGGTAGGTGGCGCGCAAATGGCCCGGCGCGCTGGCGCAGGAGCCGCCGCGCAGCACCATCTGGTTGCACATGAACTTGCCGTTGTACTCGCCCACGGCGCCGGCGGCGGCCGCGAAGCCGGGGTAGGGCAGGTAGGCGCTGGCGGTCCATTCCCAGACATCGCCGAACAGCTGCGCCGGGCCCTCGCTGTCGGCGCCGGCCACCCCGGGGTGGAAACGCCGGTTGTCGACGAAGCCGGAGGACGATCCGGAGACCACCGGCAGCCGGACGGCGGCGTGTTCCCATTCCGCTTCGGTGGGCAGGCGCTTGCCGCTCCAGCGGGCGAAGGCGTCGGCTTCGTAGTAATTCAGGTGGGCCACCGTCTCCTGCGGATTCACCGGCCGCCGGCCGGCCAGGGTGTAATAGGCCGGCGTGTCGCCGTCCAGATCCCAGTAGAGCGGGGCTTGCGCGCCCTGTTCCTGAAGCCAGGCCCAGCCGTCGGACAGCCACAGCTCCGGGCGCCGGTAGCCGCCGTCCTCGATAAAGGCCAGGTACTCGCCGCAGGTCGCCGGGCGGCTGGCCAGGGCGAACGGCTCCAGCCACTGGCGGTGGCGGGGCGTTTCGTTGTCGAAGCAGAAGCCCTCGGCGGGGTCGGCGCCGATCTCGGTGAGGCCGCCGGGGTATTCGTGCCAGCGCAGCGGTGGCGCCTGGGCGTCGCTGTCCTGGCGGGGCCGGTACACCGGCGCCAGCGGGTTGTGCGAGAAACTGAACTTGAGGTCGGTGACCAGCAGCTCCTGGTGCTGTTGCTCGTGCTCGATGCCCAGCGCCACCAGGTCTATCACCTCGTCGGCCACCTCCGGGCGGTTGAGCAGCGCCTGCATCGCCTCGTCCACGCTGGCCCGCCAGGCGCGCACCGCGTCGTTGCCCGGCCGCGACAACAGATGCCGCTGCGGGCGCGGGTACTGTTCGCCGACGCCGTTGTAATAGCTGTTGAACAGATATTCGAAGCGCTCGTCGGAGGGTTTGTAGCCGGGCGCGAAAGGCTTGAGGATAAAGGTCTCGAAAAACCAGGTGGTGTGGGCCAGGTGCCAGCGCGGCGGGCTGACTTCCGGACAGGCCTGCAGGCCCATGTCCTCGGCGGTGAGCGGCTCGCACAGGGTCTCGCTGAACGCGCGGGTGTCGGCCAGGCGCCGGGCCAGGCCGGCATGCCGTGGTTGCGTTTCTGGCTGGCTCATAGGGGGTTCCCTCTCGCTCTTCATTAACAAGAATGCGTATCTCCCTGAGCGGAAGCAACAATGTAGCCCCGGGTTTGCGTGGTTATACTCAAGTTTTACACAAGGAGACAGTATGAACATCCAAGGTAAAGTCGCCGTGATTACCGGTGGGGCCTCGGGCCTCGGTCAGGCCACCGCCGAAGCGATCATCGCCAAGGGCGGCAAGGTGATGATCCTCGACCGTGATGAGAAGAAGGGCCCGGAAGTGGCCGCCGAACTGGGCGAGAACGCCGCCTTCGTGCAGACCGACGTGACCGATGAAGCCTCCGTGCAGGCCGCCATCGACGCCACCAAGGAGAAGTTCGGCGCCATCCACGTGTGCGTGAACTGCGCCGGCGTGGGCTCGGCGATGAAGACCGTGGGCCGCGAGAACAAGCCCCACGACCTGGGCGTGTTCAACATGGTGGTGCAGATCAACCTGATCGGCACCTTTAACGTGGCGCGCCTGGCGGCGGCGGTGATGGCCGAGAATGAGCCCGGCGAAGACAACGAGCGCGGCCTGATCGTCAACACCGCGTCGGTGGCCGCGTTCGACGGCCAGGTGGGCCAGGTGGCCTACGCCGCCACCAAGGGCGGCGTGGTCGGCATGACCCTGCCCATCGCCCGTGATCTGGCGCCGCTGGGCATCCGCTGCAACACCATCGCCCCGGGCATCTTCAACACGCCGTTGATGAACGCCGCTCCGGACAAGGTGAAAATGCCGCTGATCGAAATGACCCAGTTCCCCAAGCGTCTCGGCAACCCGCCGGAATACGCGGCCATGGTCTGCCACATGGTGGAGAACACCTTCCTGAACGGTGAGACCATTCGCCTCGACGGCGGCATCCGCATGCAGCCGCGTTAACCTTCCAGTCTGTAGCAGGGCTCGTAGTGGCTGCCGGGCAGCTTCATGCGGCTCTGCGCCACGAACGACTGCAGCAGCACATCCATCTGCGCCATCAGGCCCTTTTCGGCGGTAAGCCGGTAGGGGCCGTGCTCCTCGATGGCGCGGATGCCCGCCTCCTTGACGTTGCCGGCGACGATGCCGGAAAACGCCCGCCGCAGGTTGGCGGCCAGATCGTACACCGGTAGATCGGTGCGCAGCGCCAGCGCGGCCATGGCCTCGTGGGTGGGCTCGAACGGCCGTTGGAAGTCCTCGGGCACGGTGAGACGCCAGTTGTAGTAGAAGGCGTCGTCGTGCTCGCGGCGGAACTCGGTCAGGTCGCGCACCCCGTCACGCATGGCCAGGGCCACCGCTTCCGGGTCGTCGACGATGATCCGGTAGCGCTTGGCGGCGTCCTCGCCCAGGGCGTAGCGGATGAAGGTGTCCACCTGGCGGAAGTAGTCGGCGCTGTCCGCCGGGCCGGTGAACACCACCGGCAGCGGAATATCCTGGTTGGCCGGATGCAGCAGCACCCCCAGCAGATAGAGGATTTCCTCGGTGGTGCCGACGCCGCCGGGGAACACGATGATGCCGTGGGCCACGCGCAGGAACGCCTCCAGGCGCTTCTCGATGTCCGGCATGATCACCAGCTCGTTGACGATCGGGTTGGGCGCTTCGGCGGCGATGATGCCCGGCTCGGAAATCCCCAGGTAGCGCCCCTTGCGGCGGCGCTGCTTGGCGTGCGCCACGTGGGCGCCTTTCATCGGCCCCTTCATGGCGCCGGGCCCGCAGCCGGTGCAGATGTCCAGCTCGCGCAGCCCCAGCTGGTAGCCGACGCTCTTGGCGTAGTCGTACTCTTCCCGGGAAATCGAGTGCCCGCCCCAGCACACCACCAGATTGGGCAGCTCGCCGGCGTGCAGCACCCCGGCGTTGCGCAGAATATGGAACACCGCGTTGGAAATGCCGGTGCTGTCGTCCAGATCGAAGCGGCCGCCGTGCTGGATCTCGTTGGCCACGTAGACGATGTCGCGCAGCACCGCCGACAGGTGCTCGCGGATACCGCGAATCATGCGCCCGTCCACGAACGCCCCGGCCGGGGCGTTATCCAGCTTGAGCATCATGCCGCGGTCTTCCTGGATCACCTGGATGTCGAAATCCTTGTAGGTCTCCAGCACCTGGCGGCTGTCGTCGGTGGGGGTGCCGGCGTTCAGCACCGCCAGGGCGCAGCGGCGCAGCAGCTCGTGCAGGCCCTTGGAGGAGGTGTCGCGCAGGCGCTCCACTTCCTGTTGGCTGAGAACTTCCAGGCTGCCCTCGGGGGCGACGATGGTCGATACCGTAGCGGTCATTAAAACATCCAGTTGCAAGCGGCAAGTTGAAAGCTGAAGGGGCAGTATAAGCCCACGCCCGTCGCCAAGCGTAATGAGCCAGCTGTAAGCTACAAGCCACAAGCTACAAGCTGTCAGGTGCGTACGGCCTGCTTGCAGCCTGTAGCTTGCGGCTTGCAGCCGCCCTTGGCGTTGTAATTTTTTACATCATTTCATCGCCGTGCCGCCCGCGTGACGATGCGCGCCGGGCCGGAGTAGGCCACTATAGAGCCATCAGGTCAGGCCCGCGTCGGCGTCCGGTGAACGCTGTCACCGAACCGTCACGACCGGCGCCTAGCCTACCCGCGAGTATGAGCCAATCCTGGAGTGCGGCATGCTGCTCAAATACTTGAATGAATTGGACCAGGCGGTGCGTGAACTGGACCAGCACCCGGCCCCCGAGTCCCTGGCGCACTGCGCTGAGTGTGTACGGGTACTGGAAGAGTACCTGGATTCCCAGATGGAACCGGTGGCCCGGCGCGGCCGCGAGATCATGGCCGAAATGGTGCCCGCGTCCCTGTACGCGCGCCTGGTGGGAGCGGGCCCGGCCCGCGAAAGGCCGGCAAAGCCGGCCGGCAGGATTCCAGAGGTCTCTCTAAGTGCTTAATAGAAGCCTCTGGAATCCTGCCGGCAAGCAAAGCTTGCCTTTCGCGGGCGGGGCCCGCTCGCACAAATCATTGCCGCCGGTCGCGTAGAGCGCGTTCCCGTTCCTCGGGGAACAGGTCCGGCTGGCGCGGTGATTTCAGGTCACGCAGCCGCAGGCCGATGCCCAGCAGCCGGGCCGGCGCCGGGTGGCGCTCCCAGAGCTGGGTCAGCAGCCGTTCGAACACGGCGCGATCCAGATGCTCGCCGCTCTGGTCGGCGCTGACGATGCGGAAGTCGTTGTAGCGCACCTTCACGGTCAGGCCCTGCACGATGTAGTTGGCGTCCAGCCGGTCCACGCGCCGTTCCAGCCGCTCCAGCAGATCGTCCAGCTCCTGCAGCCAGTGGGTCAGCGTCTGCTTGTCCTCATGGTAGGTTTTTTCCACGCTCACCGACTTGCGGCGGCGGCTGGTCTGCACCGGCCGGTCGTCCTCGCCCCGGGCCAGATGGTAGAGCCGTTCGCCGAAGCTGCCGAAATGGTTGGCCAGCTCCAGCCGGGGCAGCGTCTGCAGGTCGCCGCAGGTCTTGATGCCCAACGCCGTCAGCTTGTCCTCGGTGACCCGGCCGACGCCGGAAATGCGCTTCACCGGCAGCGCGGCGACGAAGCCGGCGACCTGCTCCGGGGTGATCACGAACAGCCCGTCCGGCTTGCGCCAGTCGCTGGCCACCTTGGCCAGGAATTTGTTCGGCGCCACCCCGGCGGACACGGTGATGTTGACGGTCTCGCGCACCTTGCGGCGGATCGCCTCGGCGATGCGCGTGGCGCTGTTGGCGTGCAGCGGGCTCTCGGTGACGTCGAGAAAGGCCTCGTCCAGGGACAAGGGCTCGATAATATTGGTGAAGGTGCGAAAAATGTCCTGAATTTGTCCGGACACGCGCCGGTATTTATCGAAGTCAGGCGGTAGAATCACCAGCTCGGGACACAGCCGCAGCGCCTGGGACGAGGCCATGGCGCTGCGCACGCCGAATTCTCGGGCCGGATAATTGCAAGTGGCGATCACACCGCGCCGCTGCGGGTCGCCGCCCACCGCCACCGGCCGGCCACGCAGACGCGGGTCGTCACGCACTTCCACGGCGGCGTAGAAACAGTCGCAGTCCACATGGATAATTTTGCGGCTCACGGCGGTTCGCGGCTCCACTGGCAGGGCACAGGAGATGAAACACCTATGGTAGCACCACGACCATGATCACGGGATCCAACGCCCCCAAAGTATTGATTGTCGGCGCCGGCCCCACCGGCCTGACCCTGGGTATCAACCTGCTGCGCGGCGGCGTGCCGTGCCGGGTGATCGACAAACTGCCCGGCCGGCTACCCTGGTCGCGGGCACTGGGCCTGCACGCGCGCAGCCAGGAGATTTTCGACGCCATGGGCGTGCTCGAGGCGGTGCGCGGCCAGGCGCGTGCGTTCGAGGCCATCCACGTGTACGGCGACAAGGGCCGCGACAAGGGCCCGTTGCTGAGCCTGCCCATGGACGAGCTGCCGTCGCCGTTCCCGCGGCTGCTGTGCTGCCCCCAGCCGCGCATCGAGGCGGTGCTGGAAGAGCGCTTCCGCAGCCTCGGCGGCGAGCTCTGGTGGGACACCGAGCTGCTCGACTTTCAGCAGGACGGCTCTGGTGTTCAGGCGCGGGTGCTACAGCGCG
The DNA here is from genome assembly GCF_015356855.1 of Alloalcanivorax venustensis ISO4. Taxonomy (GTDB): domain Bacteria; phylum Pseudomonadota; class Gammaproteobacteria; order Pseudomonadales; family Alcanivoracaceae; genus Alloalcanivorax; species Alloalcanivorax venustensis. The sequence continues at coordinate 12,150 of NZ_ARXR01000034.1, read as the reverse complement.
ATGGACAGGGCCGGCATGGCGAAGAACGCCAGTTGCAGGCGGACTTGCTGGTGGGCACCGACGGCGCCCACTCCCGGGTACGCGAACTGCTGGGCCTGCCGTTCGTCGGCAACGACTACCACGAGCGCTTCCTGCTCGCCGACGTGGACTGGGCCCCGGACCTGGAGAACGACGCCTTCCACGGCTTCCTGCTCGCCGACGGCAACCTGATCGCCATACCCATGCCCGACGACGGTTGGCGGCTGGTGGTCACCGAGGAGCCCGGCGAAGAGACCGAAGAGACCGAAGAGGCCGAGCCGGACATGGCGCTGTTCCATGAGCGCATCCGCGAGGCCCTGGGCGACCAGGCGCCGCTGCCCGGCGAGCCCCGCTGGCTGAGCCGCTTCACCATCCAGCGCCGGCTGGTCAGCCACTACCGCCGCAACCGCATTCTGCTCGCCGGCGACGCCTGCCATGTGCAGAGCCCGCTGGGCGCCCAGGGCATGAACACCGGCATCGCCGACGCCTTCAACCTGGCCTGGAAGCTGGTGCTGTTCTGCCGCGGGCACGGCGGTGGGGCGCTGCTGGACAGCTATCAGCGCGAGCGGCGGCCGGTGGCCGAGGACATGCTGCGTGGTGTGGATGCCTTGTCACGGGCGTCGTTCGTGCGCGCCAAGGTTCTGCGCGGCGCCCGCGACTCGTTGCTGCGTCTGGCCGGCAACCGCCCGCAGCTGGGCCGCCGGCTGGTGCGCCGCGCCAGCCAGCTGGACGTGCACTACCGGCACTCGCCGCTGGTCGACGCCGGGCCCGACGCCGATCTCGGCTGGCGCCACCAGGGGCCGCTGCCCGGCGACCGGGTGCCGGACGCCCGTCTGCAGTCACAACGGGACGGCTCCCCGCGCCGGGTGCAGGCGCTGCTGCGCCAGCCGGTGCACCATCTGCTGCTGCAGCTGGGCGGCGAGCCGGACCACCGCGCAAGGGTTATCCTGCACGCGCTGCTGTCGCGGCTGCCGGACGAATACCTCAATGAACTGCGCGTCACCGTGATCAGCCGCGACGGCTTCGAGCTGGACCGCTCCGACACCGGCGCCGGCCGCGCCCACCTGTGGCGCGACCACGACGGCGAATTCGAGCAGGCCTTCGGCACCGGCAGCCGGCTATGGCTGATGCGCCCCGACGGCCACCTGGGCTACCGCGCCCCGCTCACCGACGCCGACTACCTGTTCGCCTACCTGGAGCGCCTGTTCCACCACTAAAGCGGCGGCTCTTGGGAGCAGCGAACCAATGTGGGCAGCGGGACCTTGTGGGAGCGGGCCCCGCCCGCGAAAGGGTGGCTTATAGCCACCCGGCAGGATCCCAGAGACCCTGTTTGTGCTGCCGTTAGAGAAGCCTCTGGAATCCCGCCGGCAAGCAAAGCTTGCCTTTCGCGGGCGGGGCCCGCTCCTACAAGTGTCGGCGCAGGCCGGCGAGCGCGATCAGCGCCAGCAGAGCGCCCAGGGCGCCGCCACCACCGCCGCCGCCACCGCCATCACTGCTGGAAGTGGCTTGTTGCCCGGCGTAATTGAAGGTGACACTGGCGCTGTTGTTGTCGGTGGGAAAATCCCCGTTTTCCGCACTGACCGTCGCGCTGAACGTGCTCTCGCGGGGTGTGGACGTACTGAGCGTAAACCGGGCGGTAACCTCCTGCTCGGGGCCGAGTGATGAGACCAGAATGCAGGGGTCGGACTGGCAGTTGGCGCTGCTGCCGACGATCGATGCGTCGCTGGGTGGCGCCACGTTCAGCTCAACCTGATTGGCGATCGCGCCAGTCAAATAGGACAGGTTGGTGACCGTGATTTCGATTGTCGCCTGGCCGTTATTGGCGCTGTCTGCTTCCGCCACCACTCGCCGTGCGGTAACGCTCAGGTCCGCCTGGTCGGAAAAGATCACGGGGATTTCCCGATCATTGTTCTTTATGCGGTAGTCGTCTTCACCGGAGGAAGAACTGATAGATAAAACGCCTCGGTGTGGCGAGGCGCTTAGAACGCTTTGTCCCACCTCAAAGTTGCCGCTTCTGCTGGCCTCGGGCGATAGTTCAGCCGCCACCTCGCAGGGATTGGACCCTGAACAACCGCTCCAGTTGGCCGTCACGTCCAGGCCGCTGTCCGTGTAAGAAAAGGACGGGTTGCTGACCGTTCGAATCAGGCTGTCGTTAACCAGGCTGGCGGTGATCGTCACCGAGGAGTCCGGCGCCGTGTAGTAGCGGTCACGGCCAGTGGTGAAATTCAAATCCACCAGCGGCTCGCCCAAAGTAACGCCAGCGTTCTCAATGAAGTCGATTTGTCCGGACACATCGGTATAAACGGTCGGTCGTTGGCTGGCGCAATCGGGAGTGCCGAAGCTGGTCAGGCCTATCACATAAGGAGCCGGGTCCTCACCCAGGAAGAGCGGGCCGCCACTGTCGCCCTGGCAGGTGTCCTGGCGCTGCTGGTTGACCGGATTCAATTCAGCGGCGCACAGCATCTGGCCGCTTTCGAGTTGAAAGCTCCAGGCTTGGTCACAAACAGAGAACGGCACGTAGTCGAGCTGTACCTCTTGCAAGGTATCCGCGAGGTCATTGCTGTTCGGGCTGGTGATGCCCCAGCCGATGGCCGTTAAGGCTTCATCAGCGCGCGATTGATCCAGCGCTTCAAGACTCTGACGGCGCGATTCGTCCACCAGACTAGGGAAGGTGTTAAGGCTGACGGGGCTGCTTAAGCGCAACAGGGCAATATCCTGGCCAACGTCAAACAGTGCGTCCGCATAGGTCTGAACGGCGGGCAGTTCGAATGCACTTACGGAACGGCTTTGCAACGGTCCCGGACCGCTACCGATCCAGACAGTCAGCACGTCGGGATCAGTTACCCGGCGCTCCTGGTCGTCAAAGAAGCAGTGTGCCGCCGTGACCACCAATTGGTCGGTCAGCGCCATACCGCTGCAGTAGCCGGCCCCCCGGGTGCTGGGGTCGGTATCGATCTCGATGAGTGCAGCCCACGGCCAATCCCCGGTGGCGTCGTCACCACCAATAATACGCGGCGTGGCTTCCTGGGCGCCGGCGGCGGCGCCCAGCAATAGAAGCGCGGGCAACGCCGCGCGGGTGATCAACCTGCGAACCATGGCTATTCCTCGGATCCGACCCTTTTACCCGAGCATACCGCCTCCGCGCGGGCGATGCGTGATCAAACCGTTACCGTTTCGTTAATACAACAAACGGCCGTGCTTTCTTACCGATCAGGTGGGGCCACTCAGGGTGGAGGGGATGTAGCCCTCGTCGGCAAGAGCCTGAATGACGCCACGGATCAGGTAGTTGTTGGTGAAGCCGACAGTGTACTGCCGGGCGTTTTCAGCGATAGGACGCAACATGCCGCTGTTGACCAGTCGACGAATCTGATAGGTCCTTTGGCCGGCTTTCAACTTTGGCATGGCGGGTACCAAATCGGAGGATTTAACGACGCCGTTCTGTACCGCGAGCGACAAGATGTTTCTTTCAAGGGCGGTTATCAGTTGCCGATCTTTGGCATGGTTTAAGGCAGGGTAAAGGATCCGCTCCTTGAGGAAGCCGTAATCGGTTAACTGGTCTACCTTGCGGAGTTCGTCCAGCACACCGGTCAGCACATAGGTACACCACCGTTCCAGGCCCTCTTGCGTGCCGGTATCCCCCACTCCCAGCATGCGGTAGTAGAGGTCACGGTCGTTACAGAATACGGCTGTTGGATTGAGAATCCGGCCTGCCATGGAGACCTCGAACCCATATTTTATCAGTAGCGCATAGGTGAGCAGGCGCACTACTCGACCGTTGCCGTTTCTGAATGGGTGGATCCAGCCAAACCGGTGGTGGGCCAAAGCGACTTTCATCAGGTCGTATTTCGGTGGGTCGTCTTTGTTGATAAAACCAACCAACTCTTCCATGTAAGCGGATACCTGCACGGCGTCAGGTGGCAGATGTTCTGAGGCGGCGATGACTACGCCTCCCTCACGGTAAGCGCCGGGTGTTCTATCACCTTCTTCCGTGAGCTGCTCTACGGTTATGGCGTGGAGTTCGCGAATCAGTATTTCTGTAATGGGGGTCTTCTCGGTGACCGCCTTATCGATATACGTCATGGCCTCTTCGATATTGGTGACTTCCCGAAGCTGCTCACCGGGCTGGGCCGCCCCTTGCACCTTGCTGTCCACGTAATCCGCGAGCGTGGTGTGATTCCCTTCAATGCGAGCGGAACCGAGGCTTTCGAGCATGTGAAACAGTGTCTTCAGTTCGAAGAAGACCGGATAGGGTGTGGTGCCTTCCAGGCGTAGACGCCGCAGATGTTCCAATTCGTTAAGAACATCCACCAGCGGCGAATCAAACGAGGGATTCAACAGAGACAGATCGAAGTGCTTGAAAGAGGGCATCCTGACCTCGTTAAGTTCAATCCCGGATTGAGTTAAGTTCAAAAATGAAATATAAAACCTTTTAAATCAAAAGGTTATGAGGTCTATCGGGATTCAATATATCGAATATCCGTCAAGAATATCTTAACTGGAGGTGGCACGATAGCCACCGGAAGAAAGAAGGTACGGCCGTGCCGCTCAGGCGAGCGGCGAGGCGTGGGCGAGCCAGTGGTCCTGGTCGTCGCGGGTGCGGGGCATGGCGGTTTGCAGGTGGTAGAGCACCTGTTCCAGGGCGGCGTTGGCGCTGTTCAGGGTCATCACGGCGGCGCGCAGGCCGGGCTGGCGTTCGCGCAGGTCGGCGAGCACCCGTTCGGCGGCGCCGGTGGCGGTGCTGGGCAGCAGCAGCGCCAGGTGATCCTCGTCGTAACGGGCGATCACGTCGCTGCGACGCAGCCGCTGGCTGACGGTTTCGGCCAGGGCGTTGATGTCCGGGTGGTGGACCAGCACCAGGGTCAGCGGCGAGGACAGCCGGTCGTGCAGCGGGATCAGCCAGCCGGCGGTGCTGGTCAGGGCGGTGCGGCTGATAAAGCCGGTCTGCGGGTCGCGCCAGGCGGTTTCCACCGCCTGCCGGGAGAGCACCTGGTTGCGCCAGATCATCAGCCCGAAGTAGAGCATGCACACGGTGAGCGCGGCGAGCAGGAACAGGCTGGCGGAGGCGGCGGTTTCGGCGCCGCCGGGGCTGTAGCTGATGCGGATCGGCATGACGATGGCCAGCACCACTTCGGCGGCGGCCAGCATCACCAGAAAACGCTTCAGCCCGTGCAGCAGGCCGTTACTGAGCACCGCCAGGAACAGCAGCGCCATGGTCGGCGGCGGCTCGCCGCCGTCGAGCAGAATCACGATGCCGAGAATCACCAGGTCCAGGCCGGACGCCAGAATCGTCGCGTGCGGCACACGCGCCACCAGAAACAGCAGTTGCAGAGCCAGGTAACTGCCGGCCAGAATCCAGGGCGTGGCCGTCGGCACCGTGAAGAAGAAACCTTCCGAATGGTTGAAGTAGAGCACCGCCAGGATGGCGAACAAGGCTCGGGCCAGGTACTGAAGTACGATTACGCCCTGTTCCGTGGACACACGCGAAGAAGTTTCCATGAGTGGCGATGTTCCTCAAAGCAATGCGGGCTATGTTGCGTCACCTCCCCGACGGAATAAAGATACAGTCGGGTGTAAAGTTGTAAAAACGATACCGGGAGTGAAGATGTCGGTGGAACAGGATCAACACGCGCCGCTGCGCGACAATGTACGCCTGCTGGGCGAAGAGCTGGGGGCGGTACTCCGGGAACAATCCGGCGAGCGATTGTACGACACCGTGGAAACCATCCGCCAGGCGGCGGTGGAAAGCCGCTCGGAAGGGGAAATGGAACTGACCCGCCTGCGCGGTCTGCTCGATCCGCTGGACGACGATACGCTGCTGGAAGTAGCGCGGGCGTTCAGCCAGTTTCTCAACCTGGCCAACATCGCCGAGCAGCATCACCGCGAGCGTCTGCACCGCCGCCACGAGCGTTACCCCGGCGACCCGGACACCGACCAGGGCCTGCGCCAGGTGCTGGCGGAGCTGAAGCAGAAGGGCATCGAGCCGCAACGCATCCGCGAGACCCTCACGCCGCTGTCCGTGGAGCTGGTGCTCACCGCCCATCCCACCGAGGTGACCCGGCGCACCCTGATCCGCAAGTACGACCAGATGGCCGATCTGCTCGCCGAGCTGGACCGCCCGGACATCAACGCCGAAGAGCACTACGGCCTGCGCCAGCGCCTGCGCGAGCTGATTCTGTCCGCCTGGGCCACCGACGAAATCCGCCGCGAGCGGCCGACTCCGGTGGACGAAGCCAAGTGGGGCTTCGCGGTGATCGAACAGTCGCTGTGGAAAGCGGTGCCCCGAGTAATGCGCGACATCGAAGCGGAGCTGGGCCAGGCCGGCATCGACGCCCTGCCCGCGGACTGGGTGCCGATCCGCTTCGCCTCCTGGATGGGCGGCGACCGCGACGGCAACCCCAACGTCACCGCCACCGTCACCCGCGAAGTCTTGCTGCTGGCTCGCTGGATGGCCGCCGACCTCTACCTGCGTGACGTGGAGAACCTGCTCGCCGACCTGTCCATGCACCGCGCCAGCGACGAGCTGCTGGCGCGCACCGGCCCCAGCCACGAACCCTACCGGGTGGTGCTGCGCGGCGTGCGCGACCGCCTGAAAATCACCCGGCGGCGCATGGAGGCGCTGGTGGAAGGGCGCCCGGTGCCCGACGGCGAAGGCTTCACCGAAGGCCGCCAACTGCTCGACGAACTGTTATTGCTGGACCGCTCCCTGCGCGCGGTGGGCCTGGGCGCGATCGCCGACGGCGAGCTCAAGGACAGCCTGCGGCGCCTCAACTGTTTCGGCATCACGCTGCTGTGCCTGGACATCCGCCAGGAATCCACCCGCCACACCGCCGCCCTGGACGCCATCACCCGCTACCTGGGCCTGGGCGGTTACGGCGAATGGGACGAGGGCCAGAAGCAACGCTTCCTGCTCGCCGAGCTGGAGAGCCGCCGGCCGCTGGTGGACGACGCTTTCTACCGCAGCGACCTGTGCGACGGCGACGTCCGCGAAGTGCTGGAAACCTGCCAGGTGATCGCCGAGCAGGGCCCGGAAGGCCTGGGCGCCTACGTCATCTCCATGGCCAAGACCTCCTCCGACGTGCTGGCGGTGATGCTGCTGCAGAAGATCGCCGGCGTGCGCCGGCCGATGCGCGTGGTGCCGCTGTTTGAAACCCTGGACGACCTCAACAACGCCGGCGACACCATGGCGGCGCTGCTCGACATTCCGCTCTACAAGCAGCGGGTCATCGACGGCCAGGAATTGATGATCGGTTATTCGGATTCCGCCAAGGACGCCGGCTTTTTGGGCGCCGCCTGGGCCCAGTTCAGTGCCCAGGAAGCGCTCACCAAAACCTTCCAGAAACACGGCGTGCCGCTGACCCTGTTCCACGGCCGCGGCGGCTCCATCTCCCGGGGCGGCTCGCCCACCCGCATGGCGCTGCTGTCGCAGCCGCCGGGCTCGGTGGCGGGGCGCATCCGCGTCACCGAACAGGGCGAAGTGATCCGCTTCAAATACGGCCGCCCCTCGGTGGCGGTCTACAACCTGGAGCAGTACGTGGCCGCCACCCTGGAAGCCACCCTGGTGCCGCCCCGCGAACCGGACGCCGAGTGGCGCGCGCAAATGCAGAAGCTCACCGACGTCTCCGTGGCAGGCTACCGCCAGGTGGTCCGCGAAGACCCGGCGCTGGTCAGCTACCTGCGCACCGTCACCCCGGAAACCGAGCTCAGCCGCCTGGCCCTGGGCAGCCGCCCGGCGCGCCGCAAAACCGGCGGCGGCATTGAATCCTTGCGCGCCATCCCCTGGGTATTCGCCTGGACCCAGATCCGCCTGATGCTGCCCGCCTGGCTGGGCACCGGCGCGGCCCTGGAAGCCGCCCTCGACGACCCCGAGGATCTGGCCACGGTGCGCGATATGGCGGAACGATGGCCCTTCTTCCAAGGGGTGGTGGACATGCTGGAAATGGTGCTCGCCAAGGCCGACCCGCGCGTCGCCGCCTGGTACGAAGAGCGCCTCACCGACGACCCGGAGCAAACCCGCCTGGGCGACGTCCTGCGCCAGCGGCTGGCGTCCACCGTGGACGCCCTGCACCGGCTCACCGGCCGCGAAGACCTGCTCGACAACAACCCGGTGATGCGCTGGTCGATCCGCGTGCGCGACCCCTACACCGACCCGCTGCACCTGCTGCAGGCCGAACTGATGGCCCGCCTGCGCGACCGCGACAGCGACCCGGTGCTGGAAAGCGCGCTCATGGTGACCATCGCCGGCATCGCCGCCGGCCTGCGTAACACCGGCTAACTCGAGATCAGGTCCTGCCTTTTGTCCCGATGAGGCAAAAGGCAAGACCTGACCCCTTTGGCTTGTAGTTCAAAGTCGATGTCTGACCTTTTGATAAGCCTCACTCCGCTCTCTTTTCCCGATCGCTACCACCCAAACGATGACTTCATGATCAATCACTTGGTAAATCAACCGGTATCCGGAAGCCCTGAGCTTGATTTTGTAGCAGTTGCTTAGCCCCTGGAGCCGATTGGCCTCGACGTGAGGTTCCTCGAGTATGAGAGCCAGCTTCTTTTTGAATTGCTGCCGAACCGTATCTCCCAGTTTGCGCCATTCCTTTAGCGCCCGTCGGTCAAACTCCAGGTCATAAGTCATCCAACGACACCTTCACCCGTTGTGGCTCCCTCAGCCGCTCGCGGGCAATGGCCAGCAGTTCCGCGTCTTCCTCCGTAAGGAGTACATTCTTAAACGGCAGCTCGCCGCTGTCGGCGACGTACTGCAGAGTCTGGCGCAGTAATTCGGAAGGCGTGACGCCGAGTTTCTTCAACTCCTCGAAGGCGCGGGCTTTGAGCTCATCGTCAATTCGAAGATTGATGGTTGCCATGTCGTGTATACTCATATGTAATCTCAGATGTAATTACGTTAGTCCTTATTCGGCTACCTTTCAAGAATGGCACCTTTTTGATCCGTCTAATCTAGCTCGTCACGCCGAACCAGAGCTGTAAGCCATGGCTGAAACGAGGGTAGGAGAAATCGGGAAAGTACCCAGAAAGCCGTGTAGGCCAATAGCTGGCGCGCGGGCTGGCGCGGCGGCGGGAGTGGGGTAGGCTTGGCGAAAACAAAGGCGTTACGCCAAGGAGTGACCATGAGCGCCCAGGATACCCACGTCACCGTACCCAACGGCCACCGCATGCGTGCCCGCTGGTTCCTGCCCGAACGGCCCAACGGACTGAACGCGGCGGTGATCGTGATCCACGACATCTTCGGCTTCAGCGACGACCAGGCGCGCATCGCGCAGCGGCTCGCCGACAACGGCTACCCGGTGCTGGCGCCGGATCTCTACGACCGGCCCGGCGCCAAAAGCCTGTGCGTGGTGCGCACCCTGCGCGACCACGAAGCCGGCCACGGCGACGCCTTCGACCAGCTCGACGCCTGCCGGCAATGGGTGCTGGAACAAACCGATCAGCCGGTCACCAAGGTGGCCATGATGGGCTTCTGCATGGGCGGGCGCTTCGCACTGCTGTACGCCGCCCGCGGCACCCTGCAGGTGGTGGCGCCGTTCTACGGCGGCGTGCCCCGCAAGGCCCGCGCGCTCACCGGCATCTGTCCGGTGGTCGGCGGCTGGGGCAAAAAAGACCTGATCTACGGCCACCACGGCGAGCGGCTCGCCGGCCACCTCACCGAACTCGGCGTCGAGCACGACATCCAGACCTACCCGAACGCCGGCCATTCCTACATGAACGACCACCAGACTTTTCTGTTCAAACGCATGGCCGACTACAGCCCGCTACGCGCCAAATACGACCCCGATACCGCCGAGGACAGTTGGCGGCGGGTGCTGGCGTTTTTCGAGAAAACACTGAGCGCATAACGCGCGTACCGGCTCACATCCTGACAGGCGTCAGGCTAAAATCGACTTTTTCCGAAAACTTATCGGGAAATAAAAAGAAAATCCAAACGACGGATTTGAAATAAGCATGGTGGCCAAATGCCATGAGATGCCTTTAATAAAGAGCGCAGACGTTCTTTCCTAAATGTCTGTCCCCTTTTGTAAGTGCAGGAAAACCTTGATAAAAAAGGGGACAGAGTAATTTATTTATACCTCTGAATAATTTATTTCTTCACGTTGTTTCGATAGACTCCCGTACAAATAAAAGCGATATATAAAGAGGGGTAAAAATGCCAAGGATGAGGCGCACGGTGGTGCCTAACTATCCTCATCATATCCTTCAACGGGGGCATAACGGACAAGAGGTATTCAAGGATGAAGAGGATTACCTTAAATACCTGACGGATCTGCGAGAGTTAAAAGAGAAGTGGCACGTTAAGGTATACGGGTGGTGCCTGTTGCCGGAGCAAGTCCACATGCTGGTTGACCCGGGTCCCAACCCTGACATGTTGAGCGAGTTGATGAAGGCGCTGGCGGCACGCACCACGCGCCACCGCAACCGCAAGGATAAACGCAGCGGCACGCTCTGGGAGAGCCGTTACCGCTCCAGTGTGGTTCAGCGCGGCTCCTGGACGCTCGCCTGCCTGCGCTATCTGGAAAAGCGGCCGGTCCTGCTGGACCTGGCCACCGCGCCGTCACGGTTTCCCTGGACCAGTTTCGGCATGCGCATGGGCCGCGACGAACCGGCCTGGCTGGATCACCCCGAAGAATTCCTCGAGCTGGCCGACACCGACCAGGAGCGCCGGCAGGTTTACCGTCTTTTCATGGAACAACAAATCCAGGACCAGGAAGCCGGGCTTATCCTGGGCGCCGCCATGCGCAACCAGCTCACCGGCGACAAGCAGTTCACCGACGAGGTGGAAAAGATCACCGGCGTCCGCGTCAGCATGCGTGGCAGAGGGCGTCCGCCCGGCAAGCCGCGCGAGTCCGAATAGCCATATACAAAAATAGATATTTTGTTCCTTAAAGCGCTGGACCTTCGGGAAAGGCGTGAAGAAAACGTCAGTAAATTACCGAAAAGGGGACGCACAACTTTTAAGGGAGTGCGTCCCCTTTTTTGTAACTGACTGTTTTACATGGAATTTCTCAACTTCTGACATGGTTTCATTTTTTGAAAACTATGTTTTCACGAAATTTTGTTCAGACGCCAGTCCCAGGTCGCTAAGGTTAAGAAAACAAGCCAAAAAACCAAAAGCAAAGGGGGATTTTATGCCTGGCAAGGACCGCCTTCTACTCGCCGGCCATCCGCATCATCTGGTGCGCAAGAGCCAAGGGAATGAACCCATCTTTCTGGATGAAGCGGACTACAACCATTGCCTGGGACAGATCCGCAAGCTGAGCCAGGACTACAACCTCAGCGTGCACGCTTACTGCCTGCTCCCGGACCGCATCCATATCATCGCCACGCCGCACGGCGACCCCACCGATCTCTCCACCTTCATGAAAGCGCTGTCGTGCCGCACCTCTCTACGCCGCAAGAACCTGCACGGCCGCAGCTCCGCCTGGGAAGTGCGTTACCGCTCCAGCCCGGTGGAACCGGGGCAGTGGCTGCTGGCCTGCATGTGTTACGTGGAGCGACTGCCGGTGATCCATGAGCTCACCACCTCCGCGTACCACTATCACCTCAGCAGCTATCGCATGCGGCTCGGCAAGACCGACCACTACTGGCTCAAAGATCCGGAAGAATACGCTCGCCTGGGCAGTTCGATCCAGGAGCGCGCCGAAGCCTACCGCACCTACATGAGCAACGGTCTGGATCGCAGTGAGGAGGCGATGATCGATACCGCGGTACAGCGTTGCCGGCTAACCGGCTCGATCCGGTTCGTGAAGGAGGTCTACCGGGAGTACGGCATACTCGGCATCAACCGGGGCCCGGGCCGGCCGCGCAAGCGCCGCAAAAAACCGGACGGTTGACTAGCCGGCAAAGCAGGGCAAAAAAAGCAGAAAACAGTGTCAGAAAGCCGGGAAAGCCTCATTTTGCGTGTTTGGCAACAAAAGTTGCGGCCGGTGCAAAAGCAGCGAGCAGCTATCCCCACTGGGCGCGGCCTTGCTCGACGCCCTGAGCCACGCCCACGAGACGCTGGCGCTCCTTCCACTCCTCGAACCGGTTGGTGATCATCTCGTACGCCTCCTGCAGATCGTGCATCTCGGGAAAGGTTTCGCCGGGAAACCATTGGGGCAGCCGGCGGCGCAGCCATTCTTCAGGGGCGAG
>NZ_ARXR01000033.1 GCF_015356855.1 Alloalcanivorax venustensis ISO4 | reverse complement strand
CCCACCCGATCCCGGCGCTCCTTGGAAAACTCACCGCCAAGGGCTGCTACGAAGTCAGGTTTGTAGAATGGTCCTGGCGGTTTTGTGACCCGTGGCGGTTCCGCTGTCCAGTGAGCGGGGCAATGGTGGTGCCTGGAGGGAGCTGTTTGGCCAGGGATGGCCAAACGAACAGCGGCCATGGATGGCTTGAGCGGTCCCGGAAGGCACCACCATTGCACCGCGTCTCGGATACGGAGCCCCACACCCCAAAGATCAGTACCTCTGGGGTCTGCAAACAAGAGGGATTATCCACTGGCGCCCTAATCCGCTAGAATCGCGCTCCATTGTGTCTTCTTTCATTTCCGGCTCTGGCGGGTATACGTGACCGACATTACGCACATTCGCAATTTCTCCATCATCGCGCACATTGATCACGGCAAATCCACCCTGGCGGACCGCTTCATTCAGGTTTGCGGCGGGCTGTCCGACCGCGAGCTCAAGGAGCAGGTGCTGGATTCCATGGACCTGGAGCGCGAACGCGGCATCACCATCAAGGCGCAGAGCGTGACGCTCTACTACACCGCCCGTAACGGTGAGACCTACCAGCTCAACTTCATCGATACGCCCGGCCACGTGGACTTCTCCTACGAGGTGTCCCGCTCCCTGGCCGCCTGCGAGGGCGCGCTGCTGGTGGTGGACGCCGCCCAGGGCGTGGAAGCGCAGTCGGTGGGCAACTGCTACACCGCCATCGAGCAGGACCTGGAGGTGCTGCCGGTGCTCAACAAGGTGGATCTGCCGCAGGCGGAACCGGACCGGGTCGCCGAGGAGATCGAGGAGATCATCGGCCTGGACGCCACCGACGCCTGCCATGTGTCGGCCAAGACCGGCCTGGGCGTGGACGACCTGCTCGAGCAGCTGGTGGAGCGTATTCCGGCGCCGGCGGGCGAGCGCGACGCGCGGCTGCAGGCGCTGATCATCGATTCCTGGTTCGACAACTACATGGGCGTGATCTCGCTGGTGCGGATCCGTTACGGCCGCCTCAAGAAGGGCGACAAGATCCACGTTAAATCCACCGGCCAGAACCACGTGGTCGACAGCCTGGGCGTGTTCACCCCCAAGCGCAAAGAGACCGACATCCTGGAGGCCGGCGAGGTGGGCTGGGTGAGCGCCACCATCAAGGACATCCACGGCGCGCCGGTGGGCGACACCCTGACCCACGCCAAGACGCCGGACGTGGAAATGCTGCCCGGCTTCAAGAAGGTCAAGCCGCAGGTCTACGCCGGCATGTTCCCGGTCAACGCCGACGACTACGAGGACTTCCGCGACGCGCTCTCCAAGCTGGCGCTCAACGACGCCTCGCTGTTCTACGAGCCGGAAAGCTCCGACGCCCTGGGCTTCGGCTTCCGGGTCGGCTTCCTGGGCATGCTGCACATGGAGATCATCCATGAGCGCCTGGAACGGGAATACGACCTGGACCTGATCACCACCGCGCCCACCGTGGTCTACGAGCTGATCCTCAACGACGGCTCCACCCTGTACGTAGACAACCCGTCGTCGCTGCCGGACAGCAACCTGATCGAGGAATTCCGCGAACCCATCGCGCGGGTCAATATCCTGGTGCCCCAGGAGTACGTGGGCAATGTGATCACGCTGTGCACCGAGCGCCGTGGGGACCAGATCAACATGCAGTTCCTGGGCAAGCAGATCGCGCTCACCTACGACATTCCCATGGCGGAAGTGGTGCTGGATTTCTTTGACCGCCTGAAGTCCGCCAGCCGCGGTTACGCGTCGCTGGAATACTCCTTCGAGCGCTTCCAGGACACCAAGCTGGTGAAGGTGGACGTGCTGATCAACGGCGACAAGGTCGACGCCCTGGCGATGATCTGCCACCTGGACCAGTCCGCCCATCGCGGCCGCGCCCTGATCGAGAAGATGAAGGAGCTGGTGCCGCGCCAGATGTTCGACGTGGCGATCCAGGCCGCCATCGGCAGCAAGATCATCGCCCGCCAGACCGTCAAGGCGCTGCGCAAGAACGTCACCGCCAAGTGTTACGGCGGCGACGTGTCGCGCAAGAAAAAGCTGCTGCAGAAGCAGAAAGAAGGCAAGAAGCGCATGAAGCAGGTGGGTAACGTGGAAATCCCCCAGGCCGCGTTCCTGGCCGTACTCAAGGTGAACGACTAAATGGATATTGATGTGGGAATGTGGCTGACCCTGGCGCTGTTCGTCACGGTAATCATCTGGCTGGCGGACAAAGCGCTCAAACTGCGCCAGCGCAAGGGCATGATCGGCAACACGGTGGAGACCTCCAATTCGCTGATTTCGGTGCTGTTCATCGTGCTGGTGATCCGCTCTTTTATTGTCGAGCCGTTCACCATTCCCTCCGGTTCCATGTTGCCGACCCTCAAAGTTCATGATTTTATTCTGGTCAACAAGTTCTCCTACGGCCTGCGCCTGCCGGTGACCAACACCAAGATCATCCCGCTGGGCGAGCCGGAGCGCGGCGACGTGATGGTGTTCAAGTACCCGGAAGACACCGGGCAGAACTTCATCAAGCGGGTAGTGGGGCTGCCCGGCGACCGCATCGCGGTGCGTGACAACGTGCTCTACTTCAACGGCGAGGCGGTGCCCCGTGAGCTGGTCGGCCGCGAGCGCAACTCGCAGGTGTGGCGCCGTGAATACGTCGAGACCCTGGGCGAACAGCCGCATTTGATCTGGCAGGAAGGGCGGGTCAATCCGTACAGCGGCGACGCCATGATTCCGGAGCGCACCCAGGGCGAATGGCAGGTGCCCGAGGGCAGCTACTTCGTGATGGGCGACAACCGCGACAACAGTAACGACAGCCGGTTCTGGGGCGTGGTGTCCGAGGACCTGGTGGTGGGGGAAGCCTTCCTGATCTGGATGCACTGGGACCCGATCTTCTCCTGGCCGAGCTTCTCCCGTAATGGGGCGATCGATAAAGTGGAGGCAGAATAATGATCACAGGTCCTTCCCGTCAGCGCGGGCTTTCCCTGATCGGCTGGGTGGTGGTGCTGATCATCCTGGCGGTGTTCGGCACCGCCGCGTTTCGCATGGTGCCCGCCTACATGGAGTACAACACCATCCGCTCGGCGATCAATTCGGTGCTCTCCGACAGCAAGACCGCGCTGATGTCCGAGCGCGAAGTCTACGACGCCATCGGCAAGCGCTTTACCATCAACCAGGTGAACGCCATCGGCGTGCGTGATCTGGATATCCAGAAAGCCGGCGGGCAGCTGTCCGTGGGCGTCGATTACGAAGTCCGCGAGCCGATGTTCTACAACGTCTTCGTGGTGATGGAGTTCGACCACACCTTCAGCAAGAATATTGGTCAGTAATGGATGATCTGGATCGTCTTACCCGCCGTCTCGGCTATCAGTTCAAGGATCCGGCGCTGCTGCAACTGGCGCTCAGCCACCGCAGCGTCAGCCGTCGCCGCAACAACGAACGGCTCGAGTTTCTCGGCGACTCCCAGCTCAGCCTGATTATTTCCTCGGAAATTTTTCACCGCTTCCCGGAAGCCGCCGAAGGCCAGCTCACCCGCATGCGCGCCTTCCTGGTGCGCGGCCAGACCCTGGCGGAAGTGGCCCGGGAGCTGGGCGTGGGCGAGTACCTGATTCTCGGCGGCGGCGAACTGAAAAGCGGCGGCAACCGACGTGATTCGATCCTCGCCGACGCCCTGGAAGCGCTGATCGGCGCCATCGTCATCGACGGCGGCGAAGACGCCTGCCGCGACGTGGTGCTGAAATGGTTCGCCGACCGCCTGGAGCAGATCTCCCCGCAGAGCGTACGCAAGGACGCCAAAACCCGCTTGCAGGAATGGCTGCAGGCGCGCAAGCATGAGTTACCCGCCTACGAAGTGCTGTCGGTGACCGGACAGGCGCCGAAACAGACCTTCGAAGTGGCCTGCAGCCTGCCGGACCTGTCCCGGCAATTCACCGCCAGCGGCGCCAGCCGCCGCCGCGCCGAGCAGCAGGCCGCGGAACAGGCCCTGGACTGGTTGGAGCAGTCAGCATGAGCGACACCCGTTGCGGCGTGGTGGCCATCGTCGGCCGCCCCAATGTGGGCAAATCCACCCTGATGAACCATCTGATCGGCGAGAAGGTGAGCATCACCTCCCGTAAGCCGCAGACCACCCGTCACCGGATCCACGGCATTCTCAGCCGCCCCGGCTACCAGATCGTGTTCGCCGACACCCCCGGCATCCACACCGGCCAGGAGCGCGCCCTCAACCGGGCCATGAACGACGCCGCCCAGTCGGCGCTGTCCGACGTGGACGTGATCTGCTTCATGGTCGACGCGCTGAAATGGACCGAAGGCGACGAGCACGTGCTCGGCCTGCTGCAGCGCGCCGGCGACACGCCGGTGATTCTGCTGGTCAACAAGGTCGACAACCTGACCGACAAATCCCTGCTGCTGCCGCACCTGGAAAGCCTGGCGGCGCGCTTCGCCTTCGCCGAGGTGATCCCGGTGTCGGCGCTGCGCGACCACAACCTGGACGTGCTTGAGAAAGCGCTCTCCAGCCGCCTGCCGAAAGGGGATTTCTGGTTCGACGACGACCAGCTCACCGACCGCAGCCTGCGCTTCATGGCCGCCGAGATCATCCGCGAAAAAGTGGTGCGCCAGCTGGGCCAGGAAGTGCCCCACCAGATCACCGTGGAAATCGACATCTGGGAAGACGGCCCCAAGGTCACCGACATCGCCGCCACCATCCTGGTGGAGCGGCGCGGCCAGAAGAAAATCCTGATCGGCGACAAGGGCTCGCGCATCAAAAGCATCGGCACCCAGGCCCGCGAGGACATGGAACGCCTGATCGACCGCAAGGTGATGCTCACCCTGTGGGTTAAAATCAAGGCCGGCTGGTCCGACGACGAACGCGCCCTGCGTTCGCTGGGCTATGACCACCGCTGAGACCGGCGGCCCGAACGGCCTCGCCCCGGCCTGGCTGTTGCACCGCCGCGCCTTCCGCAACACCAGCCTGATCGTCGACCTGTTCCTGCCCAATCAGGGGCGGGTCGGCGCGGTGGCGCGCGGTGGCCGCCGGGACGCCTCCCTGGCGCCGTTCGCGCCGCTCTGGGTGGACCTGAAAGCCGGCGGCGAGCTGTTCACCCTGCGCCAGGTGGAGCCGCGCGGCCCCGGCCTGGCCCTGCACGGCCGGGCGCTGTACTGCGGCTTCTACGTCAACGAACTGCTGGTGCGCCTGCTGCACCGCGACGACGCCCACCCGGACCTGTGGCCGGTGTACGAACGCACCCTGGCCGAGCTGGCCGGCGACACGCCCCTGGACATCACCCTGCGCCGCTTCGAAATGATGCTGCTGGAAGACGTCGGCTACGGCCTGGCCCTGGACCACGACCTGCAGGGCGAGCCCCTGGACCCGGCCAGCCGCTACCGCTGGGAAGGCGGCGAGGGCCTGCGGCCCGCCGTCGACGGCTACTACGGCGAGCACCTGCTGGCCCTGGGCCGCGACCAGTGGGACGCGGACGTGCGCCGCACCGCCAAGGCGCTGCTGCGCGAGGCGCTGGCCCCGCACCTCGGCGACCGCCCCCTGCGCAGCCGCGAACTGTTCCGCTAGAGCGGTTCTGCTACCATTCCCCCAACCTTTGAATCCGCTGCTGGAGCACCCCCATGTCCGTTCTTCTCGGCATCAACATTGATCACGTGGCCACCCTGCGCCAGGCCCGCGGCACCCGCTACCCGGACCCGGTGCAGGCCGCGCTGATCGCCGAGCAGGCCGGCGCCGACGGCATCACCGTGCACCTGCGCGAAGACCGCCGGCACATTCAGGACCGTGACGTGGAGCTGCTGGCGCACACCCTGCAGACGCGCATGAACCTGGAAATGGCCGCCACCGAGGAAATGGTCGGCATCGCCCGCCGCATCGGCCCGGCGCACAGCTGCCTGGTGCCGGAAAAGCGCGAGGAACTGACCACCGAAGGCGGCCTGGACGTGGTCGCCAACGAAGACTGGATCCGTGATTGCTGCGCGCGGCTGGCGGACGCCGGCATCGAAGTGTCCCTGTTCATCGACGCGGACCCGGCGCAGATCGAAGCGGCGGTGCGCTGCCGGGCACCGGCCATCGAGATCCACACCGGCCACTACGCCGACCTCACCGCGCCGGAAGCCCGCGACAAGGAGGCGGCGGGCCGCGAGCTGACCCGTATTCGCGACGCGGTGGCGCTGGGCCGCGAGGCCGGGCTGATCGTCAACGCCGGCCACGGCCTGCACTACCACAACACCCGCGAGATCGCGGCGATCCCCGGCATCAACGAACTGAACATCGGCCACGGCATCATCGCCCGGGCGGTGATGACCGGCCTGGACGAAGCGGTGCGCGCCATGCGTGTGCTGATCGACGGTGCCGCCGGCAGCGCCCTTTAGTCAGGTGCCGCAGAAGGTGCGTAGCACCTGCTCGTCCGGCGCCGGCGGCTGCCGGTAGGGGTCGTCCGGCCCCCGGTCCCGGTAGGGGTCATCCAGCGCCGCCAGCAGCGCCTTCACCGGCGCCAGGTCACCGTCACGCACCGCCGCCGACAGCGCCGCCTCCACCTGGTGGTTGCGCGGGATCACCGCCGGGTTATGGCGGCCCATCAGCGCCCAGGCGTCCTCCTCGGCCTTGCCGTTGCGGCCCAGCCGCGCCTGCCAGCGCCGGTGCCAGTCGCCGAACTCGTCGTTCTGGAACGGCTCGCCCGGCGGCGTGGCGCCGCCGATCAGATCGCGGAAGGTGTTGGTGTGGTCGGCGTCGTGGCGGGCCATCCAGTCGAGCAGGTCGGCGGCCAGGGCGGCGTCGCCGTCCTCCTCGCCGAACAGCCCCAGTTTGCCGCGCATCATCACCAGCCAGCGCTGCGCGTAGCGCTCGGTGTGGCTTTTGATCAGCGCCTCCGCGGTTTCCACGGCGCGGTCGGCGTCGTCGTCGATCAGCGGAATCAGGGTTTCCGCGAAGCGAGCCAGGTTCCACTGGGTGATCACCGGCTGGTTGCCGTAGGCGTAGCGGCCGCGTTGATCGATGGAGCTGAACACGGTCTCCGGATGGTAGCGGTCCATGAAGGCGCAGGGGCCGTAGTCGATGGTCTCGCCGGACAGGGCCACGTTGTCGGTGTTCATCACGCCGTGGATAAAGCCCACCCGCATCCATTCGGTGATCAATGCGATCTGCCGGTCCATCACCCCTTCCAGCAGCGCCAGCGCCGGCACCTCGGCGCCCACCCGGTCCGGGTAGTGGCGCTTGAGGGTGTAGTCCACCAGGGTTTCCAGCAGCGCCTTGTCCTGGCGGCCGGCGGCGTACTGAAAGGTGCCCACGCGCAGGTGCGAGGCCGCCACCCGGGTGAGGATGGCGCCGGGCTGGGCGGTGTCGCGCAGCACCTGCTCGCCGGTGCCGACCACCGCCAGCGCGCGGGTGGTGGGCACGCCCAGGGCGTGCATCGCCTCGCTGATGATGTACTCGCGCAGCATCGGGCCGAGAGCGGCGCGGCCGTCGCCGCCGCGCGAAAACGGCGTGCGCCCGGAGCCCTTGAGCTGGATGTCGCGGCGCTGGTCGTCCGGGGTGAGCTGCTCGCCGAGCAGCACCGCGCGGCCGTCGCCGAGCATGGTCGGGTTGCCGAACTGGTGGCCGGCGTAGGCCTGGGCCAGCGGCTCGCCGCCGGGCAGCGGCCGGTTGCCGCCCAGCAGGGCGGCGCCGGTGTCGCTGTTCAGTGCTTCGGCGTCGAGCCCCAGCTGTGCCGCGAGCTCGCCGTTGAACAACAGCAGCTCCGGCGCCCGCACCGGCTGCGGGTCACAGAACGCAAACAGGGTCTCGGGCAGGCGGGCGTAGCTGTTGTCGAACCGGAAGCCGAACGGGTTGGCGGACATGCGGGTGCTCCATGAAAGAATGACTGCCAGCCAAGGGTAACAGACTCCACCACCCGGGCCGTGACCGGCGCGGCCTAAAGCCGCGCCGCCTGGCCGTACTGGCGCACGCTTTCGATCTCCGCCAGCAGGGCGGCCACCAGGTGCTCCAGGCGGCCGTCGTCCACCTCGGTCTTGAGGCCCTCTTCCAGCTCCCGGGCGGCCCGCTCCAGCCGTGGCGTGCCGCAGTAGCGGCAGGCGCCGTGCAGCTTGTGCACGCGCTCCAGCAGGGCGTCCCGGTTGTTGCTTTCGGACAGGGCGTTAATGCCCGGCGCGTCCTGCTCCAGGCTGGCCAGCAGCATGCTGAACATGTCCCGGGCCAGATTCTCGCGGCCGCCGGCGCGCTGCTTGCCGAGCGCCTCGTCCACCACCAGGTCGGTGGCGGCCGGCTCCGGCGCCGCCGGCGCCTCTTCCGCGACCGGCTCGGCCTCCGCGCCGTCGGTGCGGGTCCAGCGCTCCAGGGTGTGGCGCAGCTGCCCCTCGGTGATCGGCTTGCTCAGGTAGTCGTCCATGCCCGCCGCCAGCAGCGAACGTCGCTCGCTCTCCAGGGCGTGGGCGGTGAGCGCGATGATCGGCGTGCGCAGCCCCTCGCCTTCGCGCTCGCGCATTTGGCGGGTGGTTTCCAGGCCGTCCATGCCCGGCATCTGCACGTCCATGAACACCAGATCGAAGGTGCCCCGGGAAAACGCGGTAAGCGCTTCCTCACCGCTGGCGCAGGGCACCACGTCGACGCCCATCTCCTCCAGGAACACCCGCGCCAGTTTCAGGTTGCCGGGGTGATCGTCCACCACCAGCACCCGGGCGTGCAGCGCGGCGCCGCCGCAGGCCGCGCCGGCGCACGCCGGTTCCGCCAGACCGCCCAGTTCCAGCAGGCCGTCGCGCAGCCGCCGGCGGGTGGGCGGCTTGCCCAGTACCCGGCACTGTTCGGCGTGGCCGCTGAGCTGGCCGGATAGGGCGTCCGCGTGGGCGGTGAGCACGATCACCGGCTTGCCGGTGGTGTCCAGCAGACGCTCCACCAGCGGCGTCAGACGTGACGGGTCCGGCAGGGACGCCGGCGCCGCCAGCAGAAAATAATCGGTGCTCGCCAGGGTGTCGGTCTCCAGGTGGTCGTGCAGCTGCTCCAGGGCCTGCAGCTCGGTCACCTGCATCCGCCAGCCGCTGAGCATGTGGTACAGCGCCAGGCGGGCGTGTTCATTGGCCTCCACCAGCGTCACGCTGAGGTCCTTCAGGGCCACCGGGGCGGGCTCCGGCTCGCCGCTGCCGTCGCGCTCCGCGCGCACCGTGAACCAGAAGGTGGAGCCGCGCCCGGAGGTGCTGTCGATGCCGATCTCACCGCCCATGCCTTCCACCAGCCGCTTGCAGATCGCCAGGCCCAGGCCGGTGCCGCCCTCACGGCGGCGGGCGCTCTGGTCCACCTGGGTGAAGGCGTTGAACAGGTTCTTCTGCAGGTCCGGCGACAGGCCGTTGCCGGTGTCGGTGATGGTGATCTTGACCACCGCCTCGGCGCCGCGCTCCTCCTCGAGCATGGCGCGCACCACGATCGACCCGCGCTCGGTGAACTTGATCGCGTTGCTGACCAGATTGGTAAGCACCTGGCGAATGCGCAGCGGGTCGCCGAGCAGGCCGGTGGGCACGTCGGAGTAGATGATCGCCGCCTGCTCCAGGCCCTTCTCCTGGGCCATCGGCGCCAGCATGGTCTGCACGTCCTCGATGATGTCGTGCAGGTCCAGCGGAATATGCTCCAGCGACAGCTTGCCCGCCTCGATCTTGGAGAAGTCGAGAATGTCGTTGATGATCGACAGCAGCGATTCGGCGCTCTTGCGGATGGTGCCCAGATAATCCTGCTGGCGGGGCGACAGGGTGGAGCGCTCCAGCAGGCGGGTGAAGCCGATGATGCCGTTCAGCGGCGTGCGGATCTCGTGGCTCATATTGGCCAGGAACTCCGACTTGATCTGGCTGGCCTTGAGCGCCTCCTTGCGCGCCATGTCCAGCTCGATGTTCTGAATCTCGATGGTTTCCAGGGTCTCGCGCAGGTCCTGGGTGGCCTGGTCCACGTTCTGCTGCAGCTCGGCCTGGGCCTCGTCCAGGGCCGCCACCATATTGCCGAGCGCGTCCTCCAGCTCCTTGAGCTCGCCCTGGGCCCCCGCCGGCGGCGGCGGGCTCAGGTCGCCGTCGCGCACCCGCCGCACCGTGTCCAACAGCGAATCCACCGGCTGCGTCAGCCGCTTGGCGAAGCGCACCGCCGGCATCACCGCCAACAGCACCAGCACCACCACCACGGCGATCATCGTCAGCACCGCCTCAAGGATCTCGATGTACTGCCCCTGCCGGGAAAACTCCACCGTCAGCAGCCGGTTGCGCTGGCCGGGCAGGGCGCGCACCAGCTGCCAGCTGGAATCGGTGACCAGCCGGCGGCCGCCGCCCTCCAGACGCTCCGCTTCCTGCACCGGGCGCAACCGGGGCCCGGCGTGGGACTGCCAGCCGGACTGGTTGTCCAGCAGCGAGGCGGCGCGCACGTCCGGCTCCTCCAGCAGGGCGCGCAGCAGCGGCTCGTAGGCCGGCTGCTCGGCCTCGCCCAGCGCCGCCAGACGGGCGGCGTAGCTCTCGATGATCAGTTGCTGGCGGTGGGCGGTGTCGGCGCGCACTTCCACCATCCGGTGGACCAGCGTGTAGCCGCCGATCACCAGCGCCGCCAGGAAGGCGGGCAGGGCGGTCATCACCAGAATGCGCGTGCGCAGGCTCGAATGGGCCATGGTTCCCCTGAAAATCTCTGTTCTGATTATGGTGGCGGTTTCAGTGCCGCCATTATGCCGCAGTTGGCGAGCGGCGCATCCCGCCCTGTCACGGCCCCGGAGTTAAGCTACAATGCGCCCCATGACCTACAAGACCATTGAATCCACGGTGGGCCACACGCCACTGGTGCGCCTGCAGCGCCTGCCGGGGAACACGACCAACACCATTCTGGTGAAGCTGGAAGGCAATAATCCGGCCGGGTCGGTCAAGGACCGGCCGGCGCTGAATATGATCATCAAGGCGGAACAGCGCGGCGAGATCAAGCCCGGCGATACCCTGATCGAGGCCACCAGCGGCAATACCGGCATCGCTCTGGCGATGGCGGCGGCCATGCGCGGCTACAAGATGAAGCTGATCATGCCCGCCAACCAGAGCCAGGAGCGCCGCGATGCGATGGCCGCCTACGGCGCCGAGCTGATCTCGGTGACCAAGGAAGAGGGCATGGAAGGCGCCCGCGACCTGGCCCAGGCGATGCAGGCGCGCGGCGAGGGCCGGGTGCTGGATCAGTTCGCCAACCCGGACAACCCGCTGGCCCATTACGAAAGCACCGGCCCGGAAATCTGGGAAGAGACCGGCGGCGCGATCACCCATTTCGTCAGCTCCATGGGCACCACCGGCACCATCATGGGCTGCAGCCAGTTCTTCAAGGAGAAGAACCCGGAGATCCAGATCGTCGGCCTGCAGCCCACCGACGGCGCCTCGATTCCCGGCATCCGCCGCTGGCCCGAGGCCTACCTGCCGAGCATCTTCGACGCCGCCCGCGTCGACCGCGTGATCGACATGGGCCAGGACCTGGCGGAACACACCATGCGCCGGCTGGCCCGCGAGGAAGGCATCTTCTGCGGGGTCTCATCCGGCGGGTCCGTGGCGGCCGCCCTGCAGCTGTCCGAGGAACTGGAGAACGCGGTGATCGTGGCCATCGTCTGCGACCGGGGTGACCGCTACCTGTCCACCGGCGTCTTCAATGAGGCGGGCAACGCGGAGGCCGGCCAATGAACGTGCTGGTGTTTGATATCGAGACGGTGCCCGACCTGGAAGGCGGCAGCCGCATTTACGACCTGCACGGCCTCAGTGACAAGGACACCGCCAGCGCGCTGTTCAATCTGCGCCGCCAGGAAAACGGCTCCGAGTTTCTGCGCCTGCACCTGCACCGGGTGGTGGCGATCTCCGTGGTGCTGCGCTCCGCCCAGGGCGTGAAAGTCTGGTCCCTGGGCGACGAGGACAGCACCGAGAAAGAGCTGATCGAGCGCTTCTACGACGGCATCGACCGCTTCACCCCGCAGATCGTCAGCTGGAACGGCGGCGGCTTCGACCTGCCGGTGCTCAACTACCGCGCCCTCAAGCACGGCGTGGTGGCGCGCCGCTTCTGGGAAACCGGCAACGAAGACACCAGCTTCCGCTTCAATAATTACCTGAGCCGCTTCCACCAGCGCCACCTGGACCTGATGGAACAGCTGGCCATGTTCAACGGCCGCGCCAACGCGCCGCTGGACCAGATCGCCACCCTGTTGGGCTTCCCCGGAAAGATGGGGATGAGCGGCGCCAAGGTGTTCGACACCTTCCAGGCCGGCGACCTCAAGGCGATCCGCGACTACTGCGAAACCGACGTGCTCAACACCTGGCTGGTGTTCCTGCGCTTCCAGATGCTGCGCGGCGAGCTCGACGCCACCGGCTACCAGGCCGAGCTGGACCTGCTGCGGGATTACCTGAAAGCCGAAGGGCATCCGCACTTCCTGAGCTTCCTGGAAGCCTGGGAAGCCGCGGGCAATTAACAGTGAACAGTTAACAGTTAATAGCGGCGCGAGCAAAGGCGGTTGGAATCCAAACGGTACGAGGCCGCGCCCCACCTTCTGGCGCGGCCCGTGACGGTTCTGTTTCAGCCAACCCGTGCCGCGCGCCACTGTTAACTGTTCACTATTAACTCTTAACTGAATTTGATTTATGGCTCGACGTCGCAAGAAGCAGCTGCCGGAAACGCCGGTGGCCGCCACCATCGAGAGTCTCAGCCACGACGGTCGGGGCATCGCCCGCCTGGACGGCAAGACCACCTTTATCGACAACGCCCTGCCCGGCGAGCAGGTGTTCTTCCAATACACCTTCATGCGCCGCAAGTTCGACGAGGGCCGCGCGGTGGAAATCCTCGACCCGTCCCCGGACCGGGTCACGCCGCCCTGCGCGCACAGCCTGATCTGCGGCGGCTGCAGCCTGCAGCACCTGGACCCGGCGGTGCAGATTCAGCGCAAACAGGCGGTGCTCGCCGAACAGCTCGAGCATTTCGGCGGCCTGCGTCCGGATCGCTGGCTGGAGCCGCTCACCGGGCCGGTCACCGGCTACCGGGGCAAGGCGCGGCTGGGCGTGAAGTACGTGGACGCCAAGGGCGACACCCTGGTCGGCTTCCGCGAGAAACGTAACAGCCTGATCGCCGATCTGGCGCAGTGCGAGGTGCTGATTCCCGAGGTGGGGCACCGCTTCCGCGACCTGCGCGCGCTGATCAACGGGCTGGACTGCCGGCGGCGTTTGCCGCAGATCGAGGTGGCCCGGGGCGACGACGCCGTGGCGCTGGTGTTCCGCCACCTGGACCCGCTGTCCCCGGCCGACCAGGACGCGCTGGTGGCGTTCTGCCGCGAGAATGGCCTGCAGTGCTATTTGCAGCCGGGCAACGAGAGCACGGTGCACCGGGTATGGCCGGAGGAGGGCGAGGAGAGGCTCTACTACCGCCATCCGCAGGCGGACGTGGAAATGGCCTTCCACCCGTCGGACTTCACCCAGGTCAACGCCGAGATCAACCGCCGCATGGTGCCCTTGGCATTGGATTTGCTGGAGGTGGAGGCGCACCACCAGGTGCTGGACCTGTTCTGCGGCCTGGGCAACTTCACCATCCCCGCCGCGCGCCGCGCCGCCGGGGTGGTGGGCGTGGAGGCCAGCGACGCCATGGTGCGGCGCGGCTACGAGAACGCCCGCCGCAACGGCCTGGAAAATGTGGCCTTCCACGCCTGGGATCTGGACAGCGAGCCCAAGGGCCAGCCCTGGGCCCGCCAGCGCTACGAGCGGGTGCTGTTGGACCCGCCGCGCAGCGGTGCCCTGGAAATGGTGCGCATGATGCCCCAATTTGGTGCGGAGAAGCTGGTGTACGTTTCCTGCAACCCGGCCACCCTGGCCCGCGATGCCGGGGAACTGGTGGCCCGGGGTTACCGTCTTAGTGGCGCCGGGGTGATGGACATGTTCCCGCACACCGCGCATGTGGAATCGATTGCCCTGTTCGATCGTCGTTAAAGGATAGCCCATGGTAACCGTACGCCGGCAACAGCCCGATGAATTGGACGCTCGGGACTGGCACGCATGGCTCGAACAACTCAACGCCCGGGTGCCGGTCCGCGACCCGGTGACTCTGGAGCGCGCCTGCCAGGTAGCCGAGCGCTGCGAGCGCGCCGGCGAAGCCGCCGGCCGTCTGTGGCCCTACGGTAAGGGCTGCCTGACCATCGGCCTGGAGATGGCCGATGTGCTCGCCGATCTGGGGGCCGACGCGGAAGCGCTGCCCGCGGCGGTGCTGTACCGGGCGGTGCGTGAAGGGCAGCTGCCCCTGGCCGAGGTCAACAAGGATTTCGGCGAGCCGGTGGCGCGCCTGATCGAGGGCGTGCTGCGCATGGCCGCCATCGGCACCAGCCTCAATCCCACCCGCAAGGCGGTGCTCGGGCAGCAGGACGGCCAGCTCGACAACGTCCGCAAGATGCTGCTGGCGATGGTCGACGACGTGCGCGTGGCCCTGGTCAAGCTGGCTGAGCGGACCGTGATCATCCGCGCGGTGAAGGAATCCGACCCGGAGCGCCAGCAGAAAGTGGCCCGCGAGATCTTCGACATCTACGCGCCGCTGGCCCACCGCCTGGGCGTGGGCCAGTTGAAATGGGAGCTGGAGGACCTGTCGTTCCGCTACCTGCAGCCCGGCGCCTACAAGAAGATCGCCAAGCTGCTGGACGAAAAGCGCCTCGACCGGGAAAGCTACATCGACGAGGTGATCGACAGCCTGCGCGGCCATCTGGACCGCAACGGCATCAAGGGCACCCAGGTGTACGGCCGCGCCAAGCACATCTACAGCATCTGGCGGAAGATGCAGAAAAAGCATCTGGATTTCGGCGAGGTCTACGACGTGCGCGCGGTGCGCGTGCTGGTGCGCGAAGTGCGCGACTGCTACGCCGCCCTGGGCATCGTCCACTCGCTGTGGAAGCACGTGCCCAAGGAGTTCGACGACTACATCGCCAGCCCCAAGGACAACGGCTACCAGAGCCTGCACACCGCCGTGGTGGGCCCGGAGCGCAAAATGCTGGAGGTGCAGATCCGCACCTTCGACATGCACGAAGAGGCGGAGCTCGGCGTGTGCGCCCACTGGCGCTACAAGGAAGGCAGCAAGGCCGGCCGCAAGAGCCGCTCCTACGAGCAGCGCATCGCCTGGCTGCGCCAGGTGCTGGAGTGGCACGACGAGCTGGGCGACAACGCCGACACCATGATCGACGAGCTCAAGCACGGCCTGGTCAGCGACCGGGTCTATGTGTTCACCCCGGACGGCCATGTGGTGGACCTGGAAGCCGGCGCCACACCGGTGGATTTCGCCTATCACATCCACACCGAGGTGGGGCACCGCTGCCGGGGCGCCAAGGTGAACGGTCACATCGTGCCGCTCAACTACAACCTCAACACCGGCGAGCAGGTGGAAATTCTCACCGCCAAGGAGGGCGGTCCCAGCCGCGACTGGATGACGCCGTCGCTGGGCTATGTGGCCACCTCCTCGGCGCGGGCGCGCATCCAGCAGTGGTTCAAACGACAGGACCGGGACGTGCACATCGCCCAGGGCCGCGCCATCCTGGAGCGCGAGATTTCGCGCCTGGCCCTGGACCGCATCGACCTGGACGCCTTGGCGCCGCAGCTCAATCTGAAGACCGGCGACGACGTGCTCGCCGCCCTGGGCGCCGGCGACCTGCGTCCCGGCCATGTGGTCAACCAGGCCCAGTCGCTGCTCGGCGACGACCCGCAGCAGGAGCTGGCGTTCGTGCCGGCGCGCTCCAAGGCGTCGGAGAGCGGCGACGTGACCATCCAGGGGGTGGGCAACCTGCTCACCCACATGGCGGCCTGCTGCCGGCCGGTGCCCGGCGACCAGGTGATGGGCTTCATCACCCAGGGGCGCGGCGTCACCGTGCACCGCGCCGACTGCCACAATCTTCTGGCGATGCAGGGCGAAGAGCCCAACCGGGTGATCGAGGTGAGCTGGGGGGAAGCGGACCGCATCTTCTACCCGGTGGACATCTTCCTGCGCGCCTGGGACCGCCAGGGGCTGCTGCGCGACGTGATCGCGGTGCTCGCCAACGAGAAGGTCAACGTCACCGCCGTGCACACCGAATCGCACACCGAGGACAACACCGCCACCATGCTGCTGACGCTGGAGATTGCCTCCCTGGGCGGCCTCGGCAAGGTGCTGGCGAAGATGGACCAGCTCAAGGGCGTCCTCGAAGTGCGCCGCTACAAAAAATAATGGAGCCGTTGCATGTCCGCTAATCCATCCGCCGCCGAAGCCGCCATCGCCGAACTGCTGTCGATCATGGCCCGGCTGCGCGACCCGGACGGCGGCTGCCCCTGGGACCTGAAGCAGGACTTCGAGAGCATCGTGCCCTACACCGTGGAAGAGGCCTTCGAGGTGGCGGAAGCGGTGGCGCGGCGGGACTATCCGGAGCTCAAGGAGGAGCTCGGCGACCTGCTGCTGCAGGTGGTGTTCCATTCGCAGATCGCCCGCGAGCAGGGGCTGTTCGATTTCAGCGAGGTGGTGGCGGTGCTCAACGACAAGATGGTGCGCCGCCATCCGCACGTGTTCGGCGACCAGACCGCCGAGGACGAACAGGCGGTGAAAGTGAACTGGGAGGCGATCAAGGCCGAGGAGCGCGCCCGCAAGGGCCGTGAGCACGACAGCGCCCTGGACGGTGTGCCCGAGGGCCTGCCGGCCCTGCAGCGCGCCCACAAGCTGCAGAAGAAAGCCTCCAAGGTGGGTTTCGACTGGCGCGCCACGGCGCCGGTGCGTGCCCATGTGGACAGCGAGCTCCAGGAGCTGGACCAGGCCCTGGCGTCCGGTGACCGCGACGCCATCGAGGATGAATTCGGCGACGTGTTGTTCACCCTGGTGAACCTGGCCCGGCACCTGAAGCTGGACCCGGACCTGGCCCTGCGCCGCGCCTCGGACAAGTTCGAGGGCCGTTTCCGCCAGGTTGAACAACTGGCCGGCGCGCCGCTGTCCGATTTCGACGACGACCGTCTCGATGCTCTCTGGCGCCAGGCCAAACGCCAATCCGATTAGTGCCGGGCCGCTAACCCGACCTTCCTACCCCGACCGGTCACCGCCTCAGCCGGTCGTTCTAGCTCGGTAAAATCCGCGAAAGTTCCGGGTGAAATAAAAAGTTCACATTACAGAAACTTTTCCGTCATCGCTGCTCCCCATACTCCGCCCCCAAGCACTCAAGATGTTCCGGCGGACCAAGCGGCGTCACCGGAGCATCTATCTGCTTCTCAAAATTGCCTGATTGATAGGAGATGCTCCGATGAAAAAGAACTTGCTTGCGATCGCTGTGGGGGCGGCCCTTGCTTCGCCGATGATGATGCCGGGCGCGGCCCTGGCCGACGGCCCGAAAGTATACGGTAAAGTGAATGTTTCCCTGGAAAACATGAACTACGATCCGGCGCCCGGCGGCGCCAACAACGACGACAAGTGGGAGCTGCAGAGCAACGCGTCCCGCCTGGGCGTGAAAGGCGACTTCGACCTGGACGTGGCCGGTCTGAAAGCAGTCTACAAAGCAGAATTCGAAATCAGCGTTGATGACGGCGATAAAGGCGGTCAGACCTTCTCACAGCGCAACATCTACGGTGGTTTCCAGGGCGGTTTCGGTACCCTGATCGCGGGTAAATTCGATACCCCCACCAAGAAAGCGCAAATGGACGTTGACCAGTTCAACGATCTGGACGGCGATATCAAGAACATCGCCGCCGGCGAAAACCGCGTCTCCAACATCATTCAGTACAGCACCCCGAAATTGGCGGATCTGGTTACCTTGAACGTCGCTTTCATTCCCAACGAAGACAGCGAAGACTTCGACCAGGACGGCAGCAACGAAAACGGTCTGGCGGACAGCACCTCCATCTCTCTGACCCTGGAGCAGGACGCTTTCTACGCCGCTCTGTCCCGCGACACCGACATCCAGGACGACCTGATCGTCGACGAGACCGGCCTGCCGGATCCCGTACTCGACATCACCCGCGTGGCCGCCGGCCTGAACATGGACGTGTTCGAAGTGGGCGCGCTGTACCAGATCGCTGAAGAATCCGAAGGCGACGGCGAAGAGAACAGCTACGTGGTCAGCGGCGCCTTCAAGATCGATCGCGTTAAACTGAAAGCCCAGTACGGCATGGTCGACGGCGACCAGACCGACAACGAAGGCACCCAGTACGCCTTCGGCGCGGACTACAAGCTGGCCAAGAACAGCAAGGTGTACGCTTACTTCAACGAACTCACCTACGAAGACGGCACCACCGGTGACGAAAAAGAAGAGCGCACCCTGGGCGTGGGCATGGAACACAAGTTCTAAGAAAAACCGTATCGGGGCGGCATCGGACGCTGCCCACATTTCCTCGACGCAAGTGACAGTTGCCCGCCTTTACGGCGGGCTTTTTTTTGCGCGCCTTTCCGGTCCCGGGAAATGAACCCGGAAAAGGGCGCTATTCCCGTTTGGCTGAGTCACAAAAGCGTCATATAGTGCACCCTTCGCGAGAACCCGAACAAAAATGGGAGAAGGGACATGAACAGATTAACCCGGCTGGCCACCCCGGCCCTGGCCCTGGCGGCGGCCATCGGCGCCCCACTGACCGTGCAAGCGGCCCCGGAATTCTACGGCCGGGTGAACGTCAGCCTGGACCGCCTTTCCGATTACCCCGACGGCTCCCTGTCCGGCCAGCTCAACGACGTGCGCGCCGCGCGCTCGCCGCTGGAAGAAGGCTGGTTCCTGGAGAGCAACAGCTCACGCCTGGGCGTGCGCGGCCGCGAACCGCTGGAAGTGGGCGAGCTGAGCGTGCTCTATCAGCTGGAAGTGGGCTACGACGTGGACGGTGACAGCGATACGTTCTCCACCCGTAACAGCTTCGTCGGCCTGGGCTCGGTGATCGGTGACGTGTTCGCCGGCCGCTACGACAGCCCGGTGAAAATGGCGGAAGGGCGCGTCGACCAGTTCAACAACACCGCCGCGGACATCGGCGGCTACTTCTTCGGCCAGCGCCGCAACAGCAACACCCTGAACTGGAAAAGCCCGGATTTCAGCGGCCTGGTGGTACGCGCGCAGCTGGCCCCGGGCGAGGGCGACAGCGCCGGTGACGAGGAAAAAGACGGCCTTGCCGACACCTTCGGCCTGTCCGCCACCTGGTCCGGTGAGACGCTGTTCGCGGCGCTCGCCTACGAGCACGGCTATCAGGAAGTGGACAACCCGGCACCGCCGCCGGCGCTGGTGGACGCCGACCGCGACCTGCTGCGCGGCACCCTGGGCGTGACCCTGGGCGAGCTGGATCTGGGCGCCATGGTGGAACAGCTGCGCCTGGACCCGGACGCCGCCGGCGCCGACCGCCTGGACGCCACCTCCTATCTGCTGAGCGCCGGCTGGCGCCTGCTGCCACGGGTGACCCTGAAAGCCCAGGCGGGCCGTTTCGACGGTGACGACTTCGGCTACGAGGACGACATCCTCACCGCCGGCGCGGACTACAAGCTGGGCCGCCAGACCAAGGTGTACGGACTGGTGTCCTCCTCCGACGCGACCATCACCTATCCAGGTGGCGTGGACGCCGACGACAGCGGCAGCCTGTTGTCAGTGGGGATGGAACATAAGTTCTGAAGAGAGCTTCAAGCTGCAAGCCTCAAGCTGCAAGCAGTCTTGAATCCGCTTCTAGCTCGTAGCTTGTAGCTGGCCGGGCGGAGCCCGGCCTATGCCCAGCGCTTCAGTGCCAGCGAGGCGTTGGTGCCGCCGAAGCCGAAGCTGTTGCTGAGCACCAGCTCGGGGCGCTGGTCGTTGCTCTTGGTGAGAATCGGCAGGCCTTCGGCGTCCGCGTCCAGCTCGGTGATGTTGGCGGAGCCGGCGGTGAAGCCGTCGCGCATCATCAGCAGGCAGTAGATCGCCTCCTGAACGCCGGCGGCGCCCAGGCTGTGGCCGGACAGGCTCTTGGTGGAGCTGATCGCCGGAATCTTGCCGTCGCCGAACACTTCGCGGATCGCCTTCAGCTCGGCCAGATCCCCCACCGGGGTGCTGGTGCCGTGGGCGTTGATGTAATCCACGTCGCCGTCCACCGTGGCCAGCGCCTGGCGCATGCAGCGCGCCGCGCCTTCGCCGTTGGGGGCGACCATGTCGTGGCCGTCGCTGGTGGCGCCGTAGCCCACCACTTCCGCGTAGATACGCGCGCCGCGCGCCTTGGCGTGCTCCAGTTCCTCAAGCACCACCATGCCGCCGCCGCCGGCGATCACGAAGCCGTCGCGGCTGGCGTCATAGGCGCGGGACGCGGTTTCCGGGGTGTCGTTGTACTTGCTGGACAGGGCGCCCATGCCGTCGAACAAACAGCTCAGGGTCCAGTGCTCTTCCTCGCCGCCGCCGGCGAACACCACGTCCTGCTTGTTCAGCTGAATCTGTTCCACCGCATTGCCGATGCAGTGCGCGCTGGTGGCGCAGGCGGAGGCGATGGAATAGTTGATGCCCTTGATCTTGAACGGGGTGGCCAGGCAGGCGGACACGGTGCTCGCCATCACGCGCGGCACCATATAGGGGCCGACGCGCTTGACCCCGCGGGTGCGGGCGATGTCGGCGGCTTCCACCTGGTTGAACGACGAATGGCCGCCGGACCCGGCGATCAGGCCGGTGCGCTCGTTGCTGACGTCGGCCTCGTCCAGGCCGGCGTCGGCGATCGCCTGCTGCATGGCCACGTAGGCGTAGGCCGCCGCGTCGCCCATGAAACGCCGGGGCTTGCGGTCGATATGGTCTTCCAGGTTGATATCCGGCGTCCCTGCGATCTGGCTGCGCATGCCCATTTCCTTATAGGCTTCCTTGAAGCGGATGCCCGGGAGGCTGTCCCGCAGCGCCCGGGACACCTGGTCCGCCTCGTTGCCGAGGCAGGACACGATTCCCAGGCCGGTAATCACGACGCGACGCATATTTAGAACCCTTCCGTCGAGGTAAACAGACCGACCCGCAGGTCTTTGGCCTCATAAATGTCCTCGCCGTCCACCGAAACCACGGCGTCGGCGATGCCGAGAGTGAGTTTGCGGGCGATCACTCGTTTCACGCTGATTCGATAGGTGACTTTCTTGGCGGTGGGCAGAATCTGCCCGGAAAATTTCACCTGGCCCACGCCCAGGGCACGGCCCCGGCCGGGGTTGCCCAGCCAGCCGAGGAAGAAGCCCAGCAGCTGCCAGGTGGCGTCCAGGCCCAGACAGCCCGGCATCACCGGGTCGGTCTCGAAGTGACAGTCGAAGAACCACAGGTCCGGGTGGATATCCAGCTCCGCGATGATTTCGCCCTTGCCGTATTCGCCACCCTGGTCGGCGATGTGGCTGATGCGGTCGAGCATCAGCATGCCGGGCAGGGGCAGGCGAGCGTTGCCGGGGCCGAACAACTGACCGCGGGCACAGGCCAGCAGGTCGTCGTAGGAATAGGCGGATTTTTGATCCGGATTCGCGGTGTTCACGTTATTTGTGCTCAAACTGGTTACTCCACACAGGCCGGGCTGGTGCCGAACATCCATTGTTTTCACTCAGTATGGAACGGATCGAGCCCGATTCGTTCCAACCCGCCGGTGATAGTGTATGGATGCAAGATGACCTTTTGACTGCAAAATGGCGACGCTTTAAACACAGTGTCGACCCTGATGATAGCCACATAGTAGCAGAGCGGCGTCGTCGGGCACGACCGCTAAGCGTCTCAAAATATGTCCATGCCCGCGGGGCGCCAGGGGCGGCGCGCCGGTGGGCTTGCAAAGCGGGCCGCATCTGCCGATGATGCCCGCGCACACTCAGCCGGAGGAATAAGGTGGCGGCGGAACTCGGACATCTCTCCCTGTGGGTGGCCATAGCGGCGGCCCTGGTGTTGGCGGTATTCCCACTGATCGGCGTGTATCGCCGGGTGGAATCCTGGCAGCGCTACGCCCGGCCTTTGGCCTGGCTGCAGTGGCTGGCGCTCACGGTGGCGATGGTCTGCCTGGGCTACAGCTTCTATATCAATGATTTCACGGTCACCTATGTGGCCAACCACAGCAACTCGCAATTGCCGCTGGGCTACCGGCTGTCGGCGATCTGGGGCGGCCACGAGGGCTCCCTGTTGCTGTGGGGCTGGATGCTGGGCGGCTGGACCGCCCTGGTCGGCCTGTTCAGCCGCAAGGTGCCGCTGCCCATGGTGGTGCGGGTGCTGTCGGTGATGGGCATGATCGCGGTGGGTTTCCACGCCTTCATGCTGTTCACCTCCAACCCGTTCGACCGCTCGCTGCCCTGGTTCCCGATCGACGGCGCCGACCTCAACCCGCTGCTGCAGGACCCGGGCCTGATCATCCACCCGCCCATGCTTTATATGGGTTACGTGGGCTTCTCGGTGGCGTTCGCGTTCGCCGTGGCCGGTCTGCTGGCCGGCAATCTGGACCCGGCCTGGGCCCGCTGGGCACGCCCCTGGACCACCGTCGCCTGGAGCTTTCTCACCGTCGGCATCGCCCTGGGCTCCTGGTGGGCCTACTACGAACTGGGCTGGGGCGGCTGGTGGTTCTGGGACCCGGTGGAAAACGCCTCCCTGCTGCCGTGGCTGGCCGGCACCGCGCTGATTCACTCCCTGGCGGTGAGTGAAAAACGCAACCTGTTCCGCGCCTGGACCGTGCTGCTGGCCATCGTCACCTTTTCCATGAGCCTGCTGGGCACCTTCCTGGTGCGCTCCGGCGTGCTCACCTCGGTGCACGCCTTCGCCAACGACCCCAGCCGGGGCGCCTTTATTCTCGGCTTCCTGGTGGTGGTGGCCGGCGGCGCGCTCACCCTGTTCGCGCTGCGCGCCGGGCGCCTCAAGGGCAAGGGCGGCTTCAAGCCGCTCTCCCGGGAGGCCTTCCTGCTGGGCAACAATCTGCTGCTGCTCACCGCCACCTTCGCGGTATTGATGGGCACCCTGTATCCGTTGTTGGGCGAGGCGCTGGATATCAAGGTGTCGATCCGCGCCGCCTACTTCAACAGCTTCTTCGTGCCGCTGACCCTGGTGCTGATGGCGATTCTGGTGCCCGGCATGCTCAGCAACTGGAAGCGCCAGGACAGCTCGCCGTTGCTGCGGCGCATGCTGATGCTGGCGCCGGCGGCGCTGATCGGCGGCTACCTGGGCGCGCGCCTGCCCGGCGACACGCCCTGGGTGGGCACCCTGGCGCTGATCCTGGCCCTGTTCCTGGTGTTCGCCCACATCGACGATCTGGTGCGCCGCGCGCTGGCCTACAACCGGGGCTTCCTGGGCGGGCTGGGCAAACTCGGCCGCGGCTACTACGGCATGGTGCTGGCCCATTCCGGCATGGCGGTGCTGGTGGCCGGCGTCACCGTGGTCAGTTTCCACGAAGTGGAGCGTGACGTGCGCATGGCGCCGGGCGACGTGGCCGAAGTGGGCGCTTACCGCTTCGAGTTCGACACCCTCAGCGAATACGCCGGCCCCAACTTTGATTCCCGCAAGGGCCATTTCCTGGTCACCCGCGACGGCGAGCCGATCGCGGAAATGAACCCGGAAAAACGCACCTACCGCGCCAGCGGCCAGGTGATGACCGAAGCGGCCATCGACGCCGGCCTGATGCGCGATCTCTACGTGGCGCTGGGCGAGCCCCTGGGCGGCGACGCCTGGGCGGTGCGCATTTATCACAAGCCGATGATCCGCTGGATCTGGCTGGGGGCGCTGATCATGGCCCTGGGCGGCGCGCTGGCGCTCACCGACGCCCGTTACCGGAAAAAGATGACGCGCAGCAAAGCGGACGCCGACGGCGAGGTGGTTTATGAGTAAAGGCACCAACCCCTGGGTTTTCCTGCCGCTGGTGGCGTTCGTCGCCCTGGCGGTGCTGCTCGCCAGCGGCCTGGGCCGCAACCCGGAAGAGCTGCCCTCGGCGCTGGCCGGCAAGCCGGTGCCGGAATTTTCCCGGCCGTCGCTGCTCAACGACCGCACCCTCACCGAGGAGCTGCTCACCGGCCGCTGGCAATTGTTGAACGTGTGGGGCACCTGGTGCCCGACCTGCTACGTCGAGCATCCCTATTTGCTGGAGCTGGCGCGCAGCGGCATTCCCATTGTCGGCCTCGACTATAAAGACGAGGACGCCAAGGCCCGCGACTATCTGGCCGAATACGGCAACCCGTTCCGCGAAGTGATCGTCGACGCCGACGGCCAGCTGGGTCTCGACCTGGGCGTCTACGGCGCGCCGGAAACCTTTCTGATCAACCCGCGCGGCGAGATCGTGCTGCGCCACGTGGGTGAAATGAACCAGCGCGTCTGGGACGACAAGTTCGCGCCGGTGCTGCAGCAGGCCGGTGAGGCCTCGGGGGTGGCGCCGTGATCCGTCTTGCCATTCTGTTGCTCGCCCTGGCGGCCGCGCCGTCCTGGGCCGCCATCGACATTTACCAGTTCGACAGCGACGCCCAGCAGGACCGTTTTCACCGTCTCACCGAGGAGCTGCGCTGCCCCAAGTGCCAGAACCAGAGCATCGCCGATTCCGACGCGGAGATTTCCCAGGACATGCGCGAGCGGGTGGCGCGGATGATCCGCGAAGGGCACAGCGATGAAGAGATCGTCACCTTCTTCGTCGACCGCTACGGGGATTTCGTCAGCTACCGGCCGCCGTTCAACCCCCGCACCGCGATTCTCTGGGTGGGGCCCCTGACCCTGTTGCTGCTGGGCGGCGTGGGTATCGTACTGCTGGTGCGCCGCGCCAGCCGCGAAGCGGAGGAAGACGATCAATGAGTCCGTTCATTGTGCTGATAGTGGTGTTGCTGGCGGCGCTGCTGGTGTGCTTTTTATTGTGGCGCCGGGAAAGCCGCGCCGCCGGCGCGCCCCTGTCGATCACCGGCCTGGCGATCCCCCTGTTGGTGGTGGCGGTGGCCGGCCTCGGCTATCTGACCATCGGGCTGGACCGCAACACCCTGGACTGGCTGGCCGACCAGCGCCGCTACGACCCGGTGGCCGAGCGCGTGATCGCCGGCGAAGCCCCCGGTGAGCAGGACCAGGACATCTCCGCCGCCGCGCTCACGCGGGTGCTGCAGTCGCGGCTGGTGCGCGAGCCCAGCCTCACCGGCTGGTACACCCTGGGCCTGCTCTATGACCAGTTGGGCGCGCCGGCCCAGGCCCAGGAAGCCGCCCGCCGGGCGCTGGAGATGGACCCGGACGACCACGCCGCGCGCCTGCTGCTGGCGCGCGGGCTGATCGCCCAGGCCGACGGCCGCCTCACCGACGAGGCCCAGGCGGAAATCGCCCGGGTGCTGGCGGACAACCCCCGGCACGACGGCGCGCTGATGCTGCAGGCAATGGCCGCCAACGAGGCCCGCCGTTTTGATCTGGCGGCGCGGTCCTGGCGCGCGCTGCTGGCCC
This sequence comes from Alloalcanivorax venustensis ISO4, assembly GCF_015356855.1. Classification (GTDB taxonomy): domain Bacteria; phylum Pseudomonadota; class Gammaproteobacteria; order Pseudomonadales; family Alcanivoracaceae; genus Alloalcanivorax; species Alloalcanivorax venustensis. The sequence continues at coordinate 7,100 of NZ_ARXR01000033.1, read as the reverse complement.
GTCACGGCGACGGCGAAGCCGGCGATCTGATCCGCCGCGGCCTGGCCCAGGCGGAGCAGCAGCGTGAGCGCAGCGAGCAGCTGCAAGGGCTCACCGTCACCGTGCAGGCCGACGACGTGCCCGAGGGCGGCACTCTGTTCGTGTTCCTGGGCCCCCAGCCGCTGGCCGCGCGCCGGGTGCTGGCGGAATCGTTTCCGATCCAGGTGACCCTGCGCCCGGGCGACTGGCTGCAGGCCTATCCCGCCGAGCTCGACCAGCTGCGCGTGGCCGCGCGCTACACGCCGGCACCCGGCTCCAGCGTGGACCAGGCCAACCTGAATGCCGCGCCCACCGCCCTTGATCTGAGCCGGCGTCCGGCGGCGAGTCTCACGATTCGCCGCTAGGCGCGCCGCCACGGGCGTCCGCGATACCAAGGTCGCCCTTGTACCCGGGGGACCCGCACGGTAAAGTTCCCCCCCTTCGGGCGAGGGGAGCTCCTGACGCCCCTTCCATTCGCGGCAAAACGGAGAATCCTATGCGTGTCATCCTGCTTGGCGCGCCCGGTGCGGGTAAGGGCACTCAGGCGCAGTTCATCAAGGAAGAATTTTCCATTCCCCAGATCTCCACCGGCGATATGCTGCGTGCCGCGGTGAAAGCGGGCACCCCTCTGGGCCTGGAAGCCAAGAAAGTGATGGATGCCGGCGGCCTGGTATCCGACGACATCATTCTCGGCCTGGTCAAAGAGCGCATCACCGAGGACGACTGCAAGAACGGCTTCCTGTTCGACGGCTTCCCGCGCACCATCCCCCAGGCCCAGGCGCTGGTGGAAGAGGGCGTGAATATCGATTTCGTGGTTGAGATCGATGTGGATGACGAAGAGATCATCGAGCGTCTCAGCGGCCGCCGCGTACACCCCGCTTCCGGCCGGGTCTACCACATCAAGCACAACCCGCCCAAGGAAGCCGGCAAGGACGACGAGACCGGCGACGAGCTGGTTCAGCGCGACGACGACAAGGAAGCCACCGTGCGCAAGCGCCTTGAGGTCTACCAGGAGCAGACCCGCCCGCTGGTGAATTTCTACCAGGAGCTGGCCCAGAACGGCGAACAGAACGCGCCCACCTATGTGCGCGTGGCCGGCGTCGGCGGCGTCGACGACATCCGTCAGCGCATCATGGAAAAACTCAAAGGCTGAACTCTCCAGGGGCCCGCGGCAGCGGGCCCTCGCATCTCCCCCCTCCTATCACCCCGATAGCGTGCTCACGTCCTCTGTCTCACCTATCATTCACCCTCCATTGGTTGTGATGCGCCCCCGCGCTTACTCAGGAGAAGGCTTGTTATGTCCGTGACGAAACCGGCGGTGGTCCTGGTCAATCTGGGCACCCCAGACGCGCCCACCACGGCGGCGGTGCGCCGTTATCTGAAGCAGTTCCTGTCCGACCCCAGGGTGGTGGAAGCGCCGCGCCTGATCTGGTTCTGGGTGCTGCGGCTGATCATCCTGCCGCTGCGGCCGCGCCGGGTGGCGAAACTCTACGCCTCCATCTGGCAGCAGGACTCTCCGATCCGGCTGGTGGCCCAGCAGCAGGCCGAAGCGCTGGCCGGCCGTTTCGACTGCACCGTGCGTTACGCCATGAGCTACGGCAGCCCCGGTTTTGAAGCCGTGCTGGATGAGCTGGCGGACCAGGGCCACGACCACCTGTTGATCCTGCCGCTCTACCCGCAGTATTCCGGCTCCACCAACGGCGCGGTGGCGGACGCTCTGGCGCGCTGGGTGCGCACCCGCCGGGAAGTGCCCGGGCTGACACTGGTCAAGGACTACTGGCAAAACCCCGCCTGGCTGGACGCGGTGGCCGACAGCATCCGGCGTTTCCGCGAACAACACGGCGAGGCGGAAAAGCTGTTGTTTTCATTCCACGGCATTCCGGTGTCCTACCAGGACAAAGGCGACCACTACGGTGAGCGCTGCCACCACTCCGCCGCGTTGATCGCCGAGCGCCTGGGTTTGCGCGCCGAACAATGGATGGTGACCTTTCAATCCCGCTTCGGCCCCCAGGAGTGGCTCAACCCCTACACCGATAAAACCCTGGAAAAGTGGGGTAAGGAAGGCGTGCGTTCGGTACAGGTGGTGTGCCCCGGTTTCTCCGCCGACTGCCTGGAAACCCTGGAAGAAATCGACGGTGAAAACCGCGAAGTGTTCCTGCACGCCGGCGGCGAATCGTTTGCCTATATCCCCGCGCTGAACGCGGAACCGTCACACATCGACGCCCTGGAAGCGGTGGTCCGCGCGCATTTATGAAACGCGGTGACGAGTGACCGACACGGGGCAGCCGAACGCTGCCCCGTTTTATTTTTTCTCCGCGCCCCTCTCCCCAAAAAAAACCGCTTTTTATTTTTTTACTGATTCCTACAAACTCTTGGTCAAATAATGTACCAAGTGATTTTTTTTTATGCTACTTTCCGACTGTCGCAGAAAAATGACGTCATAGATTAGGAGATCGATCATGGCCAGAGCAGCAAAAAAAAGTAGCGCTCAGAAAAAAACCGCGGCTCGCAAGACCGCCGCACGCAAGAAGACCACCACCACCAAAACCACCGCCAATAAGGCTCCGGCTCTGCCGAAGTCGGTAACCAACGCCGAGTCCAAGTCCAAACTTCAGGAAAAGGCGGTGGCCCAGGCACAGAAGAAAGTCGACCAGGCCAGCACCAAGCTGGACCGCCAGAAGAAAAAGATCGAAACGGAAAACGACAAACTCAGCAAGTTGCGCGCGGATCTGGCCGCCAAGCGGGATAAGGCCAAAGGCAATGCCACCGCCGCCGCCAAACGCGCCGTGGAAACCGCCCGCGGTCGCATGAACACCCAGCGTCTCAAACTTCAGGACCTGCGCGGCGAGAGCAAACTGATTCGCGCCGAAATCCAGGCCGCCAAGAAAGTGGTCACGCGGGAAAACAAAAAGCTGCGCACCGCCCAGCGTAACCTGACCACCAAGATGCGCGAGTACGAGCGCAAGCTGGCGAAGAAAGCCAAGGTGGCTCAGAAGAAAGCGGAGCAGAAGGCCAAGCGCGCCGCCCGCAAAGCCACCGGCAAGACATCCACCGCGCGCAAAACCACCGCCAAGCGCGCCACCGCCAAGAAGGCGGCCAAGCGCACCCCGGCGAAGAAAAGCGCCAGCAAGCGTCCGGCGGCCAAGAAAACCGCGACCCGCAAGACCGCGGTGAAGAAGACCGCCACCCGCAAGACCCCGGCGCGCAAAGCACCGCGCAAGAAAGCGGCGGCCAAGAAGACCCCGGCCAAGAGCAGCTGACCGGACCGTCCGCCCGTTCGACACAACGCCCCCGGCCCGCCGGGGGCGTTGTCGTTTCGGCCCCCCCCCATCCCCCAAAAAAAACCGCCCTGGGCCTGCCGCCGGGCAGGGGTGGCGCCCTGGCCAAGAAAGCTATTGATAACAATTCGCATTAGAGTTATTCTGCTCCCGAGTTTGAGGAGTGGACGTAGCCATGTACGTTTGTTTGTGTAACGGCATCACTGACGGTCAGATACGGGAAGCAGCCGAAAGCGGTTGCGACAGCCTGCGCGATCTTCGTCGGGAACTTGGGGTTGGCAGTCAGTGTGCTAAATGTGCACGGCACGCCCGTCAGGTATTGCGTGATACCCGTAACGCCATGCCGGCGGTCTCTTCAATCTCGGCAAACCGGGGCGAACCAGTCCAGTACTGGCCTCAGACCGCCTGAGGGCCGCCCCGCGCGAGAGCAGTCCATCAGCCTCCCAGCCAGGCCCGAGCCCAGCCAGGGAGCAGGGACGCCCACAGCCGCTTGCGGCGTTCCTTTAAAGACTGATTCTCATTAGTATAACTACTTGTATTTACTCGATTTTTTTCCGGGTAAACCTTGTCCGTGCCCCCGTCTTGCTGAACAATAGTCGCCATTACCCCGCCGGCACGGAGAACGCACATGAAAGGCGACCAGAAAGTCATCGAATTCCTCAACCGCGCACTCGGCAACGAGCTGGTGGCGATCAACCAGTATTTCCTGCACGCCAAGATGTACAAGGACTGGGGTTTCCAGGCCCTGTACGAGCACGAATACCACGAGTCCATCGATGAAATGAAACACGCCGACATGCTGGTCGAGCGTATTCTGTTCCTCGAAGGTCTGCCTAACCTGCAGGACCTGGGCAAACTGATGATCGGCGAAAACACCAAGGAAATGCTCAACTGCGACCTCAAGCTTGAGCAAATGGCGGTGCCCGACCTGCGCGACGGCATCGAATATTGCGAATCCGTCCGCGATTACGTCACCCGCGACCTGTTCCGCGAAATCCTTGCCTCCGAGGAAGAGCACATCGACTGGCTGGAAACCCAGCTCAGCCTGATCGACAAGGTAGGCCTGGAAAATTATCTGCAAAAACAAATGGAAGCCGGCGAAGAATAAATCGCCCCCGCGGTCCGTTTGCGCAAGAAATCACCGCCCCCGGCTTGACTCCCCGGGGGGCATTGGGAATAATGCGCGCCTCTTGACGGCCAACGCCGCAAGGTCCCGCACCGGTAGCTCAGTTGGATAGAGCATCTGGCTACGAACCAGGAGGTCGGGGGTTCGAATCCTCCCCGGTGCGCCATACAAACTAAAAGGGCCCCGCTCAATTGAGCGGGGCCCTTTTAGTTTGTATGGCTTATACCGGGGAGCTATTTAGAGAACCCCCCGGGTTCGAACGAGCGGCTCATTGAGCCGCGAAGTAACGTAATGCGAGCATTACGGCCCGAAGGGCGAGCCAACGCCTAAGCGTTGGCTCGTACAAGCCGGCCAACGGCCGGCGCAGGACGTCGCCGCAAAGCGGCGACGCCCCGAAGGGGTGAGTCCGGCAAAGCCGGACGAATCAATCCTCCCCCCATCAGCGTCCTCCAGATCCACGCCTGTGGCATCCCGCCGGGTGGCTAGCGCCACCCTTTCGCGGGCAAGGCCCGCTCCCACAAAACCCTCCCCCAAAGCTCCCCCAGACAGCTCCCACAACCCGTCTCCCCCGACCTCCTCAATCCCACCCCTCAGCCCCCCCCCAAGCCAGGCAAGCGAAGCAAAGCCAGCCGCCCCTCTACAAAGCCGCCCCCACACCAACCCACCCAACCCCTCCCACCAAAAAAATGTCAACAATCCACCCCCATCCCCCCATCAAACTCCCCAAAATCAACCACCCCAGTCCCCCATTACCTTGCCTGTTGTCGACAATCCCGATACATTGCGCCGAATCAGGGCGCCGGAACCCCGCCCAAAAGGCGGCGGATCCCCAGCAAAACAGCCCACGCTTGAACCTACCCGGGAGCGGAGCATGAACGATCTATTGGCCCAGGGCGTACAGCTCATGGTGCTGGGCATGGGCGTGGTACTCGCCTTTCTTCTGATTCTGGTGGCGGTGATGACCGGCCTCTCGGCCCTGGTTCAGCGCTTCGCCCCCGAAACCACCGGCGGCAAGCCCGCCACCGCGCCGGCCCCGGAACCCGCACCCCGGGTTTCTCCACACATTCGGGCGGCCATCCAGGACGCCATCCGGCAACACCGCGCCCAACGCTGATCGGAATCTTCCCATGACGACAAAAACGCCTCTCGGCATCACCGACGTGGTGCTGCGCGACGCCCACCAGTCCCTGCTTGCCACCCGCCTGCGCCTGGACGACATGCTGCCGATCGCGGAGAAACTCGACCGCATCGGTTTCTGGTCACTGGAATCCTGGGGCGGCGCCACCTTCGACGCCTGCATCCGCTACCTGGGCGAGGACCCCTGGGAGCGCATCCGCGAGCTCAAGAAGGCGATGCCCAACACGCCCCAGCAAATGCTGCTGCGCGGGCAGAACCTGCTCGGCTACCGCCATTACGCCGACGACGTGGTCGACGCCTTCGTGGAACGGGCGGCGGAAAGCGGCGTGGACGTGTTCCGCGTGTTCGATGCCATGAACGACATGCGCAACATCGAGCGCGCGGTGGCGGCGGTGGTCAAACAGGGCAAGCACGCCCAGGGCACCATCGCCTACACGGTGAGCCCTGTGCACACCCTCGACGTCTGGGTGGAGCAGGGCAAACGCATCGAGGACATGGGCGCCGACTCCGTGGCGATCAAGGACATGGCCGGCCTGCTCACGCCCTACACCGCGTTCGAGCTGGTCAGCCGTCTCAAGCAAGCGCTGGATATTCCGGTGCACATGCAGTGCCACGCCACCACCGGCCTGTCCACCGCCACCGCCCTGAAGGCGGCGGAGGCCGGCATCGACAACGTCGACACCGCGATCTCTTCCATGTCGATGACCTACGGCCACAGCCCCACGGAAACCGTGGTGGCAATGCTGGAAGGCACCGACCGCGACACCGGCCTGGATATTCGCGCCCTGGAGGAAATCGCCGCCTACTTCCGCCAGGTGCGGCTCAAATACCGGCGCTTCGAAGGCAGCCTGCGCGGCGTGGACTCGCGCATTCTGGTGGCGCAGGTGCCCGGCGGCATGCTCACCAACATGGAAAGCCAGCTGCGCGAACAAAACGCGCTGGATCGCTTCGACGCGGTGCTCGAGGAGATTCCCCGGGTGCGCAAGGACCTGGGCTACATTCCCCTGGTCACGCCCACCTCGCAGATCGTCGGCACCCAGGCGGTAATGAACGTGATGGCCGGCGAACGCTACAAGGCGCTCAGCAAGGAAACCCGCGGCATCCTGCGCGGTGAATACGGCGAAGCGCCGGCGCCCTTCGACGAGGCGCTGCGCGAGCGCGCCCTGGAAGGCGACCAGCCGCTCACCTGCCGCCCGGCGGACCGGCTCGACAACGAACTGGACGCCCTGGGTCGCGAGCTGGAACAGCAGGCCGGTGAGGAGGGCATCGAGTTGGCCACCGGCGAGCGCCGACTGGACGACGTGCTCACCTACGCGCTGTTCCCGCAGATCGGACTCAAGTTTCTCGCCAACCGGGGCAACCCGGACGCCTTCGAGCCGGCGCCCTCCGAGGGCGACGACGGCCAGGAAGAGGGCGTCTACACGGTCACCGTGGAAGGCCAGCGCTACACCGTCACGGTCAGTGACGGCGGCGACATCGACGGCATCAAACCCCTGGACGGCGGCGCGCCGGCGGCCTCCGGCGCGGCCCCGGCGGCCCCC
>NZ_ARXR01000032.1 GCF_015356855.1 Alloalcanivorax venustensis ISO4 | reverse complement strand
CGCGCGCGCAGCCGGCGCAGATCGTCCAGCGCCCAGGCGGCGCCGACCAGGCCTAACGCGGCCCACGCCAGTAGCGCCGGCGCCGCCAGATCCGGCAGCCCGACGCGCGCCGCCAGCGGCAAGACGGCCAGCGCCGCCCACACCAGCAAGACCTGGATCAGGCGCTGTCCGGGCCTTATCCGCATGCGGCCTCCACGGCGGTCTGGCGACCGCGATGCAGGATGCAGGATTCAGGATACAGGGGCGAGGCCTGGTTTTTTGTGGGAGCGGGCCATGCCCGCGAAAGGGAGCGAAGCTCCCGGCAGGATCCCAGAGACCCTGTCGGCAATCCGCTGTCCTGGCTCTCTGGAATCCTGCCGGCCGGCTTTGCCGGCCTTTCGCTTGCAGGCAAGCTCCCACAGGGCAAGCGCCTACAAGAGGTCCAGCCGCTCACGCCTCCTGGCTGCATCCTGAATCCTGCATCCTGTATCGACCGGAAGGCGATCATTGCCGGGGCGCCTCCACCTGCTCCAGCAGTTGCGCGAGCACCGATTCCACGGTCTGGCCTTCCAGCTCCGCGTCCACGCCCAGGCGCAGGCGGTGGCGCAGCACCGGCGCCGCCACCGCCTTGACGTCGTCGGGCACCACGAAGTCGCGGCCGCTGAGCAGCGCCTGGGTTTTGGCGGTGCGGGCCAGGGCGATGCTGGCGCGCGGGCTGCCGCCCTGGATCAGGCTGGGATGCTCGCGGGTGGCGCGCACCAGGCGCAGCAGGTAGTCGATCAGGGCCGGGTCGATCAGCACCTGTTCGGCGCTGCGGGTCAGTTCCAGGATGCCGGCGGCGTCGGTGACCGGCGTCAGCTGCGCCGCGTCCAGGCTGTCCGGCAGCCGCCCGTCGAGCACCATCTCCACCATGCGTGATTCGTGCGCCTGGTCCGGGTAGTCGATCAGGATCTTGAACAGGAAGCGGTCCAGCTCCGCCTCCGGCAGCGGGTAGGTGCCTTCCTGGTCGAGCGGGTTCTGGGTGGCCAGCACCACGAACGGCGGCGCCAGCGGGAAGCTCTCGCCCTCGATGGTGATCTGACGTTCCTGCATCACTTCCAGCAGCGCCGCCTGGGTCTTGGCCGGCGCCCGGTTAATCTCGTCGGCGAGCAGCAGGTTGGTGAAGGCCGGCCCCTTGCGCACCCGGAAGTCGCCGCTCTGGCTGTCGAACAGGGCGTGGCCGGTGACGTCCGAGGGCATCAGGTCGGGGGTGAACTGGATGCGCTGAAAGTCCAGCTCCAGCACCCGCGCCAGGCTGCGCGCCAGCAGCGTCTTGCCGAGCCCGGGCACGCCTTCGATCAGCACATGGCCGCCGGTGATCAGGGCGATCAGCACCTGCCGGGTGATCGCCGGCTGGCCCACCAGCACCTGGTTGAGCTGCTCTTCGATGCGGCGCGCCAGGGCGCCGGCCTGTTCCGTCTGGCTGGTCATAAACGGCTCCTAAGGGTTTGCAGTATCGCCACCCGGTCCGCCCATTGCTGGCGGTCCCGGGGGCGCGGTTGTTGGGTGTCGCCGCCGCTGTTCAGGGCGTCGCGCAGAGCGCCTTCGGGCAGGGCCAGCCGCTCGGCGGCGATCGTCAGGGCCTGGTCCCGGTCCGGGTGAAGCAGGTCCAGGCGCCGCCGCGCCTCGTCGCGCAGCGGCGCCGTCAGCCGCTCGCTCTGGCCGGTGCGCCAATGGAAATGGCCCAGCGCCAGCAGGTGGCCGAGGTAATCGGTGCGGTCCGCTTCGGCGGCGTGCCACTGCGGCCCGGGGCGCGGCAGACGCCGCCACAGCCAGGCCGCCAGGGCGAGCAACAGGGCCAACATCAGCGGCCAGGCGTGCTGCCACAGCCACAGCGGCAGCGGCGGCATGTCGATGCCTTGCACGAACCACACCGGGCCGTCGCCGATCAGCTGCTCCAGCAGCCAGGCGTGGTCGAAATAGTGCAGGTGCTGGTTGTCCCACAGCGTCAGGCCGGCGAGCACGGTCATCTGCCCGTCGCCCCAAGACAGGTGAACCAGTTGCGCGCCCTCCGCATTGTCGGCCTTGGAGGACGGCAGCGCCGGCAGCAGGTCGGTGGGACGATGCTGCAGGGCCTGGCCGGGCGAGGCCAGCAGTTGCCGCCGGTCGCCGTCCGCGAACACCCAGGTTGCCGGCGCCGGTAACGGCGGCGCTTCGCAGGTGAGCGCCTCGCACTGCGGCGACAGGTCGCCGTCGTTGTCGCCCAGGCAATACTCCAGGAACAGGCTTTCCATGGGCTGGAAGCGGTCCAGCAGGGTGGTGAAGGGGTCGTCCTCGGTGTCCGTCTCCACGGCGACGGCGTGCAGGCCCAGCGGCGTCAGTAGCGGGTCGTCGTTGCCGCCGGTCCGCTCGCTGTTCCCGTCCTTGTCCCCGGTTTCGTCGGCCACGTAGTGATAGGCCGGGCGGGCGGCGACGATCAGATGGCCGCCGCGCTGCACCCAGTCGAACAGGGCGTCGATCCGACCGCTGCCCAGCTCGCCCCGGTATTCGTCCAGAATCAGGGTGGTGCCGGTGTCCGGCAGCGGGAACAGGGCGCCGGTGCTGAAGATCCGGCGGGTGGGGCGCTGCCAGTTTTCCAGCAGGGTCTGGGCGGCCAGGTAGGGGTTGCCGCGCACCGAGGCGTCCGGCGCCGCCGGCGCCATATAGCGTACCGGCTCGGTGGCCCAGACATAGAACACCAGGGCGGCGACCACCAGCAGCAGCGCCAGGCCGCCCCAGAATCTGCCGCGCCGCCGGCTCATGTTCTTGCCTCCGCCGGGCGCAGTCCGCGCCATTGGTCATAGAGCGCCTGGACCTGTTCCGGCGTGGTGGGGCGGTGCGCCCAGGCGGTGCGGGTCCAGGCCTCGGTGAGCCGTTCCAGGTAGACCACCGCCGGGGTGTCGCCCAGCAGCTGCCGGTAGGCGCGCAGGCAGTCCTGCTCGGTGGCGCCGGGGGTGAGCGGCGTGGGGTGCCGGCGGAAAAAGGTGACCAGGGTGTCGCGCAGCAGCAGCGCCAGGGCCTCGCGCACCCGGCCCTGGCGCAGCGCGTCGTCCAGAGCGCCGGCCAGGTCCACCGGTAGATTCTCGGCGCGGGTGTCCAGGCCCGCCACCTGCACCGGCATGGCGGTGGGCCGCCGGCGCAGCGGCGAGCCGGGAAGACGGCGCAGCAGGGCCCAGGCGATCACCGCCAGCAGCGCCACCAGCAGCGTCCAGCCGATCCCGTGGATCAGGCCTTCCGGCAGCGCCAGCGGGTCGCCCCGTTCGTTGTCCCGCTGGCCGTCGATCAGCCGCTGCAGCAGGTCCCGCCACCAGCTGTCGCCGTCGTCGTCGCGGAATTGTTCCTTCAGGCGGCGCTCTTCGCGCAGCGCCATGGGCATGAAGGTGTCCGAGGCGAGCAGCTCCACGGCCTGCTGCTTGCTGTCTTGTTGCTCGGCGTTGCCCGGCGCCGGCAGGCCGCCCAGGCACAGCACCATCAGCGCCAGCGCCCCGGCGCCCCGGCTCAGGCCCAGCGCGGCGCGGCGCTTGCCGATGCGGGTCAGGCCCAGCTGCAGGTCCCAGCCTTCCAGGTGGGTGCGCTGATTCAGGTAGAGGGCGAAGGAGGTGGCCACGTACAGCGGCTCGGTGACGGTCAGCACCAGATACCAGAACAGGTTGCCCAGGGCCCAGTGCAGGCGGCTCTGCTCGCCGAACCAGACGCTGAACTCCAGGTTGAACTGCCACGGCGCCAGGGTGATCGCCAGCAGGATCAGCGCCACCGTCATCAGGTGTTCCAGCGTGAGCAGGGTGAACGTCAGCGTGGCCGGGCGCTGGCCGGGGGCGCGCAGCAACACGGCGATGCGTCCGGAAGCGGCGTCGCCGCGATTGCCTTCCAGCTGCCAGACGCCGGTAAGCATGCCCCGCGCCGGGCTCAGCCGCCGCCAGGTGAGCTGGCCGAACAGCCCGTTCAGGCCGTACTCCCGAAAGCCTTTGAGCAGGGCCCAGGGGCCGGGATAGTCATCGAACAGGGCGCGGCTGTAGAACGCCAGCAGCGGCCTTTCCCACAGCGGCTTGAGCCACCAGAACAGCAGCATTGGCCAGATGCTCTGCCAGGCGGCGGCGAGGCCGGCCAGCGCCAGGAAGGGCAACCCGGTGAACACCACCCACACCAGCGCCGCCGACCGCCACCAGTGCCGGTACAGGCGCGTGCCCATATCCATGGCCTGCCAGCACGAGCGCGGTGCCAGGCGGGCGTTGAGCTTATTCAGGTCCATGCCGCCCTCCCTGGCGCCGGCGTTGCCGGCCGGCGAACAGCAGGTACAGCGCCAGCAATGCCCAGCAGGCGGCGCCCACGCCGTACTTGATCTGCGGCGCCAGCTCCCGGGACGACCAGAACGCCTCGATGAACGCGGCCAGCACCAGCAGCGCGAACACGCCGTACATCACCGGCAGGCATTCGCCGGCGGCGCGCCGCAGGGCGTCCACCCGGCGCCAGGAGCCGGGCGCCAGCACCGCCCAGCCCATGCGCAGGCCGGCGCCGCCGGCCAGGAAGATGGCGGTCAGCTCCGGCGCGCCGTGGGCGATCACGAAGGTGAAGAACGGCTGCGCGGCGCCGGCCAGGGTCAGGTGGCCGGCGGCGGCGCCGAAGAAGCTGCCGTTGAAGAGCATCGCCACCAGCGCGCCCACGCCCAGCAGCAGGCCGCCGGCGAAGGTGCGGAAAGCGATGCCGATGTTGTTGTAGATGTAGTAGCCGAACATCATCACATCGTCCTGGCGGTCGCGGCCGCTGACGTCGCGCAGCTCCGGGTGGTACATCTCTTCCAGTTCGGCCACCTGCTGCGGGCCCACCACGGTGTGCACCAGCTCCGGGTCGTGCAGGATCATCGCCCACACCAGGCCGGCGGACAGCACGAAGCAGAGCGTGCTGACCAGATGCCAGCGCCACTGATAACGCACCGCGCGTGGGAAGCCGCCGGTGAAAAACGCCACCAGCCCGGGCAGCAGCGGGGTGCGGTAGCGGTACAGCTGGCGGTGGGCGCGCAGCATCAGGTCGTTGAGGTATTCCTGCAGCGCCAGGCTGTAGCCGCGCTCGCGGGCCAGCGCCAGCTGGTGGCAGAGGCTCTGGTAGTCGGCGGTGAAATCGGTGAGCGCCGACGCCTGCGGGCGGCGGCGGGCTTCCAGCGCGGTGAGACTGGTTTCCAGCCGTTCCCACTGGGGCCGGTAACGCTGCTCGAACTGGCTCTGCCTCATGCGCCCCCCAACACGTGCCGGGCCACGCGCTGCAGTTTTTCCCGGGCGGCGGCGGGCGCCAGCTCCGGGTAGGCGAGGGCGGCGAGCTCCTCCTGACGCTCGGCGGAGAGCCGCGCGCCCCGGTCGGTGAAGGCCAGCAACACCAGTTGGTCGTCGCGGCTGAGCGGCCAGTCCGGCGCTTCGCTGTCGCCGTCCTGGTGGGGCCGCGCCGGGCGCGCCGGCGGCGTGTGGATCACCAGGGTGTCGGCGGCCAGGTCGCCGAGGCGCTGCGAGCGTCGGGTGATCAGCATCACCACGAAGCCGGTGAGATAGAACATCGGAAACAGGTCGGCGGTGCGCAGCAGGTTACGCACCAGGCTGCCGTTAAAGCCCAGCGGCGCGCCGTTGCCGTGCACCACCGCCAGGCCCATCATCCGTTTGCCCGGCGTACGCCCCTGCCAGAGTGCTTCGAACAACACCGGGTAAAACCATTCCATCAAGAACAGCATCACCAGGTAGAGGCCCATTCCGCCGCGCCCGAACAGCATCAGCGGAATCGCGACCAGCGCCAGCGCCAGGCCGCGAATCGCCAGATCGATCCCGTAGGCCAGGGCGCGCGGCAGCGGCCCGGCCAGGGACAGCGTCAGGCGCGCCCCCTCCGGTGTATCGATGTGCAGCTGGTCATCAATCCGCACGGCCGCCCCGGCGCATGAGCTGCATGGCGAGCAGGAACAGCACCACCGTCAGCGACACCTGAACGATGGCCAGGGTGCGCACCGGCGGCGGGTTCAGGCACTGCACCACATAGCCGCAAAAATAGAAAAGCAGCAGGAAACACAGCCAGGTGAGCGAACGCGGGTGCAGCGTGATCGGCGCCGCCGCCATTAACGCCAGCGGGCCGTAGAGCACCGCCGCCATGATCACGGCGGCGAAGGTGGGCGTGTCCGGCGGCGCGAACCAGAACAGACCGGCGATACCGAGAACCAGCAGCAGAATATAGGTGATGCGCAGAAGGGCGCTCAGCATGGTGTTCCCCCTCGGTTGGGTTTAGTGGGCGGGCGCCAACTGGCGCGCCAGGGTGGCGAGCCGCCGGCCCAACGCCTTGGCGATGGCGTTTTCGTCGTCGCTGGTGTCGCGGCCGCGCCCGTCGCTGCCGGACACATGGCTGGCCCCGTAGGGCGTGCCGCCGCCGGTGGTGCGTGTCAGCGCCGCCTCCGAATAGGGCACCCCGGCCAGCACCATGCCGTGGTGCAGCAGCGGCAGCATCATCGACAGCAGGGTGCTCTCCTGGCCGCCGTGGAGGCTGGCGGAGGCGGTGAACACACCGGCCGGGCGGCCGATCAGCGCGCCGGACATCCACAGGTCGCTGCTCTGGTCGAGAAAATACTTGAGCGGCGCCGCCATGTTGCCGAAGCGGGTCGGCGAGCCCAATGCCAGACCGGCACAGCCGGCCAGGTCGTCCAGGGTGGCGTAGGGCGCGCCGCTGTCCGGCACCGGCGGGGCACTGGCCTCGTGATCCGGAGACACCGGCGGCACGGTGCGCAGGCGCGCCTGCAGGCCGGCGCCTTCCACGCCGCGGGCCACTTGCTGCGCCAGCCGCGCCACGCCGCCGGTGCGGCTGTAATAAAGGATCAGCACATAGGGGTTGAGGGCCGCGTCGCTCACGGCGTCACCAGTTCCAGAACCGTTTCCGGCGGGCGTCCGATCACCGCCTGGTCACCTTTCACCAGCACCGGCCGTTCCAGCAGTTTGGGATAGCGGGCGATGGCGTTGATCACGGTGTCGTCGTCGGCGTCCCGGCTCAACCCGGCTTCCTTGTACTCCGCTTCTTTAGGGCGTACCAGATCGTGGGCGCGGTCCAGGCGCAACTGTTTTACCAGAGTGCGGACGGTTTCCGCGTCCGGCGGTGTATCAAGATACTTGACGATGGTCGGGGTGATGCCGTTTTCTTCCAGCAGCGCCAATGCCTGCCGGGATTTGGAACAGCGGGGATTATGGTAGAGCGTGTATTCGGCCATGGCGTCACGTTGTCGTCTGATAGGATGGGAGCATTGTAAGGCACCGACCCGCAGCTACAAGCGTGCCGCTACGCGATTAAAGGAAGCAGTGTGAATCAGGACCTGGAAAGCAGTGAAGAAGATCCGGTAATTCCGTTCCGGGCAAGGGCGCAATCGGTGTGGGCGTTTCTCAAACTGTTGCGCCGCCAGTTCGTGGAGGACGGTTGTCAGTCCAGCGCGGCGGCGCTCACCTACACCACGCTGTTCGCCATCGTGCCGATCATGACGGTGATGTTCGCGGTGATCGCCGCGATCCCGGCCTTGAACGAACGGGGCATGGTGATCCAGGAGTGGGCCTTTGAATATTTCGTGCCGTCCGCCGGCGCCGAGATTCTCGAATACCTGAGCAAGTTTTCCCGCCAGGCCACCAACCTGACCGGCGCCGGCGTACTGATTCTGATCGTCACCGCGATCCTGATGCTGCGCACCATCGAGCAGTCCCTGAACCGCATCTGGAAAATCCGCCAGCCGCGCAAGGGCCGGGTCAGCCTGATGATGTACTGGGCGGTGCTGTCCCTGGGCCCGCTGTTGCTGGGGGCGGGGCTCGGCATCTCGTCCTATCTGACCTCGCTGTCGCTGGTCAGCGACACCGTGGCCTACCTGGGCGGGGTGCGGTTCTGGCTGACGCTGTTGCCGTTTTTTCTGACCACCTCGGTGCTCGCCTTGCTCTACATCGTGGTGCCCAACACCTCGGTGCCGTTGCGCCAGGGGCTGATCGGCGCGGCGTTCGCGGCGTTGCTGTTCGAGCTGGCCAAGGCCGCGTTCGCTCAGTTCATCAAGCACGCGCCCAACTACCAGGTGGTGTACGGCGCCTTTGCCGCGGTGCCGCTGTTTCTGTTATGGATTTATATTTCCTGGATGCTGGTGCTGTTCGGCGCCGAGCTGGTGCGGGCCCTGGTGGTGTTTCAGGAGCATCAGCGGCGGGTGCCGCGCATGCAGGCGCTGATGCGGTTGCTGAACGTGCTCTGGGAACGCCAGCGTGACGGGCGGACCCTGCACGGCAACGAGGTGCGGCGGGTGATGCAGGACTCCGGCATCACCCACTGGGACGAATTCCGCAACCTGCTGCAGGACTGCCATCTGATCCGCCGCACCGAGGAGGGCGGCTATGTGCTGATCCGCGATCTGCGCGCGCTCACCATGGCCGAGCTGCTAACCCTGGTGCCCTGGCCGGCGGAGCAGCAGCTGCGTATTCACGCCAACGGCAAGGAGCCCTGGGAAGCGGCGCTCAAGCAACGCTGCGATCAGGCCCGGGAAGGCCTGCGCCGGCCGCTGGATTTCAACCTGGAGGCGCTGTTCGGCAACCGGTTGGAGGAAAGCGCGGATGTAAAAGAGGAGGAAAATCGTGACAACCGCTAGGATTGCCCGACAAGCCGTGGTGAGTGGCCGTGTCCAGGGTGTGTATTATCGGGCTTCCACCCAGCAACAGGCGCGCCGTCTGGCGGTCGCCGGCTGGGTGCGCAACCGCCCCGACGGCAGCGTCGAGGCGTGGCTGGAAGGCGCCCCCGACGCGGTCGAGGCGCTGCTCGCCTGGATGCGGCGCGGCCCCGCGGGCGCTCGGGTCACGGACATCACCGTCACCGAGACGCTGCCCCGGAACGACGCCGATTTCGTAGTAACCGATTGAAGAGGCTTCGCCCATGAAGCAGGTGGAAATGGTTAACGGGCACTTGCGCTTCCCGACGCTGCTCAGCGGTGACGGCGAGCCGGTGATTTTACTGCACGGTTTTCCCGATACCCATGAAAACTGGGCGGTGCAGATGAAGCTGATCGCCGACGCGGGCTACACCTGCCTCGCGCCGGCCCTGCGCGGCTACGCGCCGTCCTGTCAGCCCGGCAACGGCGACTATTCCCTGCATGCCGCGGTGGACGACCTGCTGGTGTTCGCCAATCAACTGGGCGGGCGCGTGCATCTGATCGGCCACGACTGGGGCGCCGCCGTGGGCTACCTGGCCTGCGCCCGCTACCCGGACACCTTCTGCACCTTCACCGCGCTGGCGATTCCGCCGCTCAAGCGCCTGCCCCAGGCGCTGCTGAAAGTGCCCGAGCAGATCAAACTGAGCGGCTACATGCAGTTCTTCCAGTTGCCCATGGCGCCGGAAGCCTGGCTGAAGAAGGATGATTTTTCCGGCATCGACAAACTCTGGCAACGCTGGTCGCCGGACTGGGAGCCGGGCCTCTACCTGGAGAACGCCAAGCACACCCTGCGCGAGCCGGGCGTGCTGCCCGCCGCGCTGGGCTGGTACCGGCATCTGATCCGCCTGTGGCGCAAGGAGCAGCGTGAGACCCAGGAGTGGCTGGGCATGAACATCACGGTGCCCACCCAGGTGCTGATCGGCGAACAGGACGGCTGCATGAGCCCGCGCCTGCTCGACCACACCGTCAACCACGGCGACTTCCCGGGCGGGCTGCGCGTGGAGCGGGTGTCCGGCGCCGGCCACTTCCTGCATCTGGAGCGTCCCGAGACCGTTGCCGATTTGCTTATCGCTCATCTCAAGCGCGGGGAGTGCCTGGCGTAGGTCTCTGGGATCCTGCCGGCAAGCCTTGCTTGCCTTTCGCGGGCAGGGCCCGCTCCCACAAGCTCGCTCCTACAAGGCGGCTCCTACAAGGCGGCTCCCACAAGCCGGCCCGGGTAGTCTATAATGCGCGCCCCGAATCCCAGCAGTCAGGAGTGCCCCCATGACGGTGATCCGCCAGGACGATCTGATTCAAAGCGTTGCCGATGCCCTGCAGTACATCTCTTACTACCACCCGGTGGACTTTATCCGCGCGGTGAAGGAAGCCTACGAGCGGGAAGAGAGCAAAGCGGCCAAGGACGCCATGGCGCAGATTCTGGTGAATTCCCGCATGTCCGCCATGGGGCGCCGGCCGATTTGCCAGGACACCGGCATCGTCACCGTGTTCTGTAAGGTGGGCATGAACGTGACGTTCGAGAGCGACATGAGCCTGGACGACATGATCAACGAGGGCGTGCGCCGGGCCTACAACCACCCGGACAACGTGCTGCGCGCCTCGGTGCTGGCGGACCCGGACGGCAAGCGCGCCAACACCAAGGACAACACGCCGGCGGTGATCAACTACTCCATCGTGCCCGGCGACACCGTTGAAATCGACGTGGCGGCCAAGGGCGGCGGCTCCGAGGCGAAGTCCAAGTTCGCCATGCTCAACCCGTCCGATTCGGTGGTCGACTGGGTGCTCGAGCAGGTGCCGAAGATGGGCGCCGGCTGGTGCCCGCCGGGCATGCTCGGCATCGGCATCGGCGGCACCGCCGAGAAGGCCATGCTGATCGCCAAGGAGTCCCTGATGGACCCCATCGACATCCACGAGCTGCAGGCGCGGGGCGCGCAAACCCGTTCCGAGGAACTGCGCCTGGAGCTGTTCGAGAAGGTCAACGCCCTGGGCATCGGCGCCCAGGGCCTGGGCGGCCTGACCACGGTGCTGGACGTGAAGGTGGCGGATTACCCCACCCACGCGGCCAACAAGCCGGTGGCGATCATCCCCAACTGCGCCGCCACCCGCCACGCCCACTTTATCCTCGACGGCACCGGCCCGGCGGATCTCAAGGCTCCGGACCTGGAAGAGTGGCCGGACATCGCCTGGGGCAACGACGAGGGCGCCAAGCGCGTCAACCTGGACACCGTGACCCCGGAAGAGGTGCAGACCTGGCAGCCCGGCGACACCATCCTGCTGTCCGGCAAGCTGCTCACCGGCCGTGACGCGGCGCATAAGCGCATGGTGGACATGATCGCCAAGGGCGAGGAACTGCCGGTGGACTTCACCAACCGCTTTATCTACTACGTGGGTCCGGTGGATCCGGTGGGCGACGAAGTGGTGGGCCCGGCCGGCCCGACCACCGCCACCCGCATGGATAAGTTCACCCGCACCATGCTGGAGAAGACCGGCCTGATCGGCATGGTCGGCAAGGCCGAACGCGGCGACACCGCCATCGAAGCGATCAAGGACAACAAGGCGGTCTACCTGATGGCCGTGGGTGGCGCCGCCTACCTGGTGTCCAAGGCGATCCGCAAATCCCGCGTGGCCGCCTTCGAGGATCTGGGCATGGAAGCGATCTACGAATTCGAAGTGGAAGACATGCCGGTGACCGTGGCGGTGGATTCCAACGGCGAATCCGTGCACAAGACCGGCCCGGTGATCTGGAAAGAGAAGATCGCCGCCAAATCCGCCTGAGAGGGGAACTTGTGGGGCTGCTTCGGCTCGGACCGTTGAACCTTTGCTTGTGCGGGCCTTGTGGGAGCGGGCCCTGCCCGCGAAAGGGTGGCTTTTAGCCACCCGGCAGGATGCCAGAGACCTTGTTGGTGCTGGGGTTCCTGCCGGCCGGCTTCGCCGGCCTTTCGCTTGCAAGCAAGCTCCTACAAGTGCTCGCTCCCAAGGGTTTCAACAAAAACGAATACAACGTTGTTTTTAATATGCGTTCCAACCTGACGATCCTGCTTCTCGGCCTGGTGGCCGTGGTACTCACCGGCTGCGCCTCGCTGCGTGATTCCACCGCCGGTCTGATGGGGCGGACGCAGGCGCCGGACGCGGTGGCCGGGCTGAGCTACGGCGCCATCGACGCCCTCGGCGCCATGGACGGCGCCTGCCGGCGGCTCGCCGAGGCGCACCGGGCGGAGCGCTACGTGGACCAGCGGCAACTGCGTGAGGACTGGCTGCCCGCCTGCCGGGAACGGATCGAGTCGGTGCGCCAGTCGCGGCGTCTCGACCGGCTGGTGGACGACGCCTACCAGGCCCAGCAGGCCCATGAAGCCGAACTGGCCCGGCAACGGGCGGAACGTGAACGGGTCCGGCGGGACATGGAAGCGGCCCGCCGGGAAGCGGAGAAACGCAGCGAAGCCGCCGCCGACGAGGCCCAGGGCCGGCTGCGCGAGCGGCTCGCCGACGCCCATATCCTCAGCATCCTCGAAGACGTGCCCGACCAGCCGCTGGCGTTTGCCGTGGGCCAGGCGTCGGAGCGCACCATGAAGAATTTCCTCGCCTGCCTGGAAGTGGGCTACCCCAACCAGGGCTACGAAGTGGACCGCGGCGATGACAGCCTCACGGTCACCGCCCGCCAGGCGGACATGCTGCGCGGCGACGTGGACATCCGCGCCCGCTTCGTCAACGTCTGGGACACCTGGATGCTGGAATCCCTGAGCGTGGCGGAGCTCACCGCGCGCACCCCCCAGGACCGCTTCATGCTGGCCCAGAACCTGCTCGCCGGGCACTGCTACGGCATCGATAATCTGATGCAGCGCGACGCCCCCGCCACCTCCGACCGCTCCTGACATTGTGGGAGCGGGCCCCGCCCGATTGTTAATCGCCGTTGAGGAAGGCGGCGATCTCCCGGTAGGTGGCGGCGCAGGCGTCGGGCGCCAGGGATTCCAGATTGAGGTAGGCGTGGATCATGTCGTCGAAATGGCGGTGGCGGCAGGGCACGCCGGTGTCGTTCAGCCTTTGCACGTAGGCCAGCGCCTCGTCGCGCAGCGGGCAGTATTCGGCGCTGATTACCAGCGTTTCCGGCAGGCGATTGCTCACCGGCATGAACAGCGGCGAGGCGCCGCGGCGGTCCTCGCCGTGCTGGAAATAGTGCTGGAAGTACCAGGCGATGCGCTCCGCTTCCAGTAAATAGCCCTTGCCGTTCTCGGTCACCGAGGGGTGGTTCAGGGTGTAGTCCAGGCTGGGGTAGATCAGCACCTGTTTTTCCACCGGCAGCCGCTGGTCGTTCTGCGCCAGGGCGCTGAGGGTGGCGGCGAAGGTGCCGCCGCCGGAGTCGCCGGCCAGCGCCAGGCGCCGCTGGTAGCGGCGCCCTTGGGCGTCGAGCACCGGCCACAGGTGGCGGGCCACGCTGTGGCAGTCTTCCAGGCCGAACGGGTAGGGGTATTCCGGCGCCAGCCGGTAGTCCACCGACACCACCAGCCAGCTGCTGGCGTCGGCGAGCCGCCGGCAAATCGGGTCGTACACCGCCACGCTGCCGGCCATGTGCCCGCCGCCGTGGAAGAACAGGCACACCGGGGTGTCCCGGTCCGGCGCCGGGTCGTAGAGGCGCACCGGCACCGGGGTTTCGCCGCATTCCACCCGGGCGTCGCCGACCCAGGGCAGCTCGGGCCCCGGGCGGACCTGATTGCGGGTCATCGCCGCCATGCTGTCGCGCACGGTGGCCGGGGTGGCTTCCACGCCGGCCGCTTTTTGTTCCGCCACCAGTTCATTGAGGCGGTCCAGCCAGGCCTTTAGCTGAGCGTTCAGCATTGAAACAGCACCAGGGCGTCGCCCGCGCAGATCATCCGGCCGTCCTCGCCGGTGCACAGGGTGTCCAGATTCACCAGCGCCTTGTCGCCGCGCAGGTGGGTAATGGTGACGGTGGCGGTGAGCGTTTCGCCGATGCGGGCGTCTTCCTCGAAGCGCATGTGCTGCTTGAGGTAGTTGGTGCCGTGGCCGGGCAGCTCCTCGCCGAGCAGATAGGAAAACAGGCCGGCGATCAGCGGCTCGGGCACCTGGTCCGGGGTCTCATCCTCAAGGCCGGCCATGTCGCACCAGGCGCGCACATCCTCGGCGCTGAAGCGCCGTTCCACGGTGGCCTGGTCTTCCAGCCGCAGAGCGTTGAAGCGGGGCAGGGTCTCGCTCATGGCGCCATCTCCTGGTCGAGTTTGAGACGGCAGGTGCCCTGCAGGCAGCGGCTGTCGTCTTCCTTGAGCACGTCGGTGGTGAGGTGGACGATGCCGTCCACCGGGCGGCCGCGGGTTTCCAGCACCACGGTGAGCGGCTCGTCGGCGTAGGCCGGCGCCGGAAATTTCAGGTCCTGCACTTCCAGGCGGGCGCCGGGGAAGAATTCATGGATCAGCCCGCGCACCGCGCTGAACAGCAGCATGCCGTGGGACACGGTGGCGCCGAAGCGGGTGCCGGCGGCGTAGTCCGGGTCCACATGGATGGGGTTGTGGTCGCCGCTGAGTCGGGCGAAACGCTGGAAGTCCTCCTGGCTGAAGGACAGATCCCGTTCCATGCGGGCGGTGTTATTGTTTTGCATGATCACGCAACTCCTGTTTGGTGACTTTGCCCAGGGCGTTGCGGGGCAGGGCATCGACCCGTTCGAACGCCTTGGGCACCTTGTAACCGGCGAGCCGCTCGCGGCAGAACGCGCGCAGCGCTTCCGGGTCCGGGGCGTCCCGGTCCGCGTGGACGCCGTAATAGGCCTTGCCGACTTCACCCCATTTGTCGTCGGGCATGCCGACCACCGCCACTTCGGCGATGGCCGGGTGTTGTTCCAATACTTTTTCCACCTCCGCCGGGTAGACGTTTTCGCCGCCGGAGATGTACATGTCCTTCCAGCGATCGACGATGAAATACTGGCCGTCCTCGTCGCAGCGGGCCACGTCGCCGCTGTGCAGCCAGCCGTCGGCGCGGATCGCCTCGGCGGTGGCGTCCGGGCGGTTCCAGTACCCGGGCGTGATGTTGGGCCCGCGAATCAACAGCTCGCCGGCGTCACCCGGGGGCACGTCCCGGCCGTCGCGGTCGACGATGCGCACTTCCGTGAGCAGCTGCGGCCGGCCCACCGAGCCGATCTTGTCGATCACCTTGTCCTCGTCCAGCAGGAACACCGTGGGGCCGGTTTCCGTCATGCCCATGCCGGTGCGCACGCGGATACCGGCGTCCACATAGCGCTGCGCCACCGGCAGCGACAGCGGCGCGCCGCCGCAGCCCCAGGAGCGCACGCCCTTGAGACGCTCGCCGCTGAACCCGGGGTGATCGAGCAGCGCCTGGTACACCGCCGGCACCCCGAAAAAGATGGTCGCTCTTTTTTCCAACACTTGCAGTGCCTGATCCGGGTCGAAGGCGCGCGCCACCAGAACGCTGCCGCCGACCATGAACACCGCCGAGGAATACAGGTTGATGCCGGCGGTGTGGAATAGGGGCAGCACGTTGAGCAGCACATCGTCGCCGCTCAGGTTCACCGCCAGACCGATATTGAGATAGTTGGCCAGCATCATGCGGAAGGTCTGGATCACGCCCTTGGGCCGGCCGGTGGTGCCGGAGGTGTAGAGCAGGTACCAGGGGGTGTCCGGGTCCCTGTCCGGGTGGGCGGTGAGGTCCGGCCGGGTGTCGGCGAGATCCCGGTGATAATCGCGCTGGCCGTCCGCGGCGCCGTCCAGCGCCACCAGGGTGAGCGGCCCGCAGCGCTGCTGGAGCTCGGCGGCGGCGTCGGCGAACTCGGCGCCGAAAATCAGCGCCCCCGGGTCGCAGTCTTCCACCAGCACTTCCAGTTCCGGCACCGCCAGGCGCCAGTTCAAAGGCACCAGGATCAGGCCGGCCTTGGCGCAGCCGAACAGCATGGCGAAGAACTCGGCGCGGCTGTGGCCCAGATAGGCGAGCCGGTCGCCTTCCTCCAGGCCCCAGTGGTCACGGGCGGCGGCCGCCAGCCGCGCGGCGCGCTCGTTGAACTGGGCGTAGTTATAGTGCTCGCCGCTTTCCAGGTCCTCCAGAGCCGGGCGGTCCGAGGAGACCCGGGCCCGATGGGCGAGCAAGTCGAACATTTCCATTTCATCTCCCGAGCTTTGTGGGAGCTTGCCTCGCAAGCGAAAGGGTGAGCTTGCTCACCCGGCAGGATGCCAGAGACCTTGTTGGTGGTACCTGAATCAGGTCCCTGGGATCCTGCCGGCAAGCGAGCTTGCCTTTCGCGGGCGAGGCCCGCTCCTACAATCAGTTATTGATTTCCGACCAGCTGAACTTGGTGATGCGGTTGCTGATCAGCGAGAACACGTAGACGTCACCGCCGCCGACCGCTACTTGTTCGGCGTCGAACAGGCCGCCGGGCCGGGTGCCCAGCGCCGGGTCCAGCCAGTGGCCCTGGTAGGCCGGGTCGATGATGCCGGCGCCGTTGGGGCTGTACTGGTCCGGGTTTGCCCAGGCGCGCGCCACCATGTTGAAGCCATCGGCCACCACCAGCGCGTCCTGCTGGGCGTCGTAGGCGAGGCCGGCGGGCAGGAACAGCCGGTCCGGGTCGAGGCCGTCCGGATGGTCGTAGGTGCCGCCGCCCAGGCCGAGCTGGCCGATCAGCGCGCCGTTGGCCGGGTTCAGGGCCTGGATGCGCTGGTTGCGGCGGTCGGTGACGTAGACGCGGTCGTCCAGGGCCAGCACGCTGCCGATCTGGTCGAAGGTGCCGGCGTCGCCCTGTTCGAAGAAGTCCGGGCCCAGGCTCCAGCCGTCGCCCAGGTCGTTGCCTTTGTCGCTGTCCGGGCCACCGGCGTACCAGTTGCCGTCCAGCGAGCCGCTGCCGCTGTCGTAGTCGAAACGCCAGACGTAGTTGTCGAAGCTGGTGATGTAGATGGCGTGCTGGTCGGCGGCGCCGTCGTTGATGGCGCTCACCGCCACCGGGTAGTTGGTGTTGCTGGTGGACAGGCCGATCTCGGGCACCGGCAAACCGCCGGTGCGGTAGCTCAGGTTGAACAGCTCTTCCAGATTGCCGTTGGCGTCGTAGATGCGCAGGCTGGCGTCGCCGGTGTAGGGCCAGGGCAGGGTGACGTCGGCGCCCACCAGGACCGCCACCGCTTCGCCGATGTTGGGGTCGCTGAAGGTGGCGATGCCGGTGACGCCGTAGCTGATGTTGGTGCCCGGGAAACGGCCCTGATAATCGCCGTTGCTGTCGTAGATGTTGATGCGGGTGTTGGGCGTGTCGCTGACCAGCAGCTGGTCCTTGCTGCCCAGCCAGGCCATGCCGCTGGCCGAATGCAGCTGGCCGGGCAGAGTGCGCGGATGGCCCCAGTATTCGTTGTCGGCCACGGTGCCGACGCCGGCGGAGACCGAGCAGCGCAGCAGCGTGGAGCCCGAGGAATTGGTCCAGCATTTCTTGATGCGGTTGTTGCCGGAGTCGCTGACCAGATGCACGCGGGCGTTGGAATAGTAGTAGCCCCAGGCGTAGATGTTTTCACGATAAAAATCGCCGTTGGCGTCGATCATCGGCACCAGATCATTGGGCAGCTGGAAGGCTTCGTCCTCGGTACCGGCGCTGGTGGGCGCGCGCATCTCCACCTGGTGGATGCCGAGGCGGCCGTAGACCCAGTTGGCGCGGGCGTCGGCGCTCTGGCTGCTGCGGTAGCGCACCGGGTTGCTGTCGCTGGTGCTGGCCAGGTTTTCGAACTGGATGATGCGGCCGTTATAGGTGTCCGTCACGTAGAGGTTGCCGTCCAGGTCGGTGCGCACGCCGCGCGGGCGCTTGAGGTGATCGACGCTGCCGCCGTCGTCGCGGAAGCGGCCCAGCATGTCGTCCAGGGTGAGCTGGCCGGTGCTGGTGTTGACGCGGAAAATCTTGATGCGGTTGTTGCCGTTGTCCGCCACGTAGAGGTAGGTGGCGCCATTGTCCGGTGACTGGTAGTAGGTCATGCCCTGGGGAATGCGGAAGCCGTCGCGTTTGTCCGGCTGGCCGGCGTAATCGTCGTAATTGGTGGAATCGCTGCCGTAGTTTTTGTCGACACCGCGGATGATCGGCCCGGCGTCCACATAGTCGCCGCTGGCGTTCTGGTGGCCCAGGGTCTGAATCAGGCTGACCTGATAGCCGTTGTCCGGATCGATGCGGAACGCTTTGACGCGGTGGTTGAACTCGTCGGAAACGTAGATGAACCCCTGCGGCGTAATGGTCATGTTGCGCGGCAGATAAATCTCCTCGCCGCCGCCGTGGCCGGGCTGGCCGAACGAGGTGACGTACTCGAAATCGCCGGCGCCGCTGCTGACGGTGCGGAAGAAATGAATCTGGTGTCGGCCCACGTCGTTGACGTAGAGCCCGGCCAGCCGGTCGTCGTCGGCTTCGCTGGCGGACAGGAATGCGATCCCCAGTGGTGCGCGCACCTCGGGTACCGAACTGGCCGGGCTGTCCGCCGCCAGGGTCTGGTCGTTGTCGTCCAGCCGGCCCACCAGGGCGCCGTTGAGGTTCAGCACCTTGATTTCATGGTTGCCCATGTCGGCCACGTAGACCCGCGCGCCGGCGGCGCCCTGGCCCAGGCTGTCGCGGTCGTAGGTGACGGTGGTGGGGGTGTTGAACTGGTAGCGCTGCTGCACCGGTTCGCCGCTGAGTTCCGAGGAACGGTCCTCGTCGGCGAAGGTGTCGAACCCGCCGGCCAGCGGAGTCAGCGCACCGAGCAGCAGGGTGCCGGCGAGTACCGCCAGCGGGGTTGGCGTTATTGTTTTCATGGTGTCTCTCCCGATTTTTGTTTTTCGTCGTTTTGTTTTTTCCTATCTGTTCAAAAAATCGGCCATCCCCTGATCGGCTTCGTCGCTGACGATGTGCTCGAGAAAATGGCGGAACTCCGCGTCCAGCCCGGCGGCCACGGTGTCCAGGTCGGGCCGGGTGAGGGCCAGGGTGTGGTGCACGCTGCCCCGCTTGGCGGAGCACAGGGTGTCGGCCACGGCGCGGGCCTGCTCGGCCACCTTGTTGTCCTCGCTGAGGTACTGAACCAGGCCCACGCGATGGGCTTCCTCGGCGTCCAGGCGGCGGTTGGTCAGCTGAATGTCGAGCGCGCGGGCGCGGCCGATGCGCTCCGGCATCAGGGCGGTCCAGCCGCCGTCCGGGCTGTAGCCCACGCGGGTGTACCAGGGCGCGAAGCTGGCGCGCGGGCCGGCCACGACGATGTCGCAGGCCAGCACCAGGCCCACCGAACCGCCGGTGACCATGCCGTGCACCGCCGCCACCGTGGGCAGCGGCAGGCTGAGCAGATCCAGAATCACCGCGTTGAGCGTGCCCACCACGCGGCTGGCGTAGTCGTGCCGTTCGGCGCGCGGGGTGTCGTAGAACCCGCCCACGTCGCCGCCGGTGGAAAACGAGCGGCCTTCCGCGTCCAGGATCAGCGCCGCCGGGCGGTCTTCCCGACAGCGCGCGAGCGCGGCGCGCAGGCCGTCGAGCAGCTCCGGCACCAGGGCATTGTGGCGCTGCGGACGGTTCAGGGTGATGCGCGCCAGCTCGCCGTCCAGTTGATAGTGCACCGCCGTGTTCATGGCTTCTCCTTGCCGTCCAGGGTCAGGCCGTTGCGGAACAGGTCGGAGAGGGTCTCGACAATCTCGTCGAAGGAGACGTCCTGCTCCCAGAGCGCGTAGCGCAGGCCGAGAAAGTTGGACATGCCCATCAGGGCCCACACGCGAACCTCGTTATTGCCGGGGCGGATTTCCCCCTTGCGGGTGGCGTTGGCGAGCATGCGCACATAGCCCTTGCCGAAAGCTTCGTAGTAATCCCGGTAGATCGCTTCGTCGACGAACTGGGCTTCCTGCAGCACCCGGTACAGCGAGGGGTTCTCGTAGAGGTACTGCAGAAAGGCGCGCAGGCCCCGCTCCTCGGCTTCCAGCCGGTTGTCGGTGTCGAGAATTTCCGCCGCCAGATGGGCACGCACCTGATGCCCCATATCGCGCACCAGTTCGCGGAGGATTTCTTCCTTGCCGGCGAAGTAGGTGTAGAAGGTGCCCTGGGCGACGCCGGCGGCGCGGGTGATGTCGGAAATGCCGGCGCGGTGGTAACCGAGCGTGCCGAAGGTGTGTTCGGCGGCTTTGAGAATACGCGCCCGGGTGCGGGCGCCGCGGGCGGTTTTCGGGGCGCCGGGCCCGCCGCTGGCGGCCGGTGCCTGGGCGGCGTTGGTCTGGGAGGCAGTGGTCATGGCGGGCTTCTTGGGTCCGTGATTTTGTTGTATGAAATATGAATCGGTATTCAACTAAATTAAGTTTGCGCACCCCCGGTGTCAACCAGGACAGGGCCCAATGCCTGCCATACGCGGCCTTCCCGAACCGTGGAATACGCCTCAAAGGCCCGTTATTCCGGTATTTGCAGGTGGCGTGGCCGGTCCGGGCGGGTAATTCCACGTTTGTGGAATTTTTTTCGAAACCCTCTTGCGGAAAGGTGAATCGGGAGTCATATTGAAGGGGACCATAACCACAACAAGACGGCCATCAGGCCGAAAAATAAGGGAGAGATTCCTATGAAGCGTCTCATCACCGCGACGGCCTTCACGCTCACCGCCCTCACCGCCGCGCCTCTTGCGCAGGCGGCCGATTCCATCCGTATTGCCCATGTCACCGGTTTCACCGGCCCGTTGTCCGCCTACGCCGAGCAGCTCAGCGTGGGTATGAAGATGGGCTTCGAATACGCCACCGACGGCAGCATGGAAATCGAGGGCCGCAAGGTCGAAATCATCGATAAAGACACCCAGCTGGATCCGGCGCGCGCCCGCTCGCTGGTGGAAGAAGCCTACGCCGAGGACGACGCCCACATCGTGGTGGGGCCGGTGTCTTCCGGGGTGGCGCTGGCGACCCTGCCGATCGCCCAGCAGTATGAGCGCATCATCATGCCCGAGGGCGTGGCCGACGCCATCACCGGCGCGGACTGGAACCGCTATGTGTTCCGGGTCGGCCGCAACTCTTCCCAGGACGCGGTTTCCAATGCCGTGGCACTCGGCGAGCCGGGCGTCTGTGTCGCCACCATCGCCCAGGATTACGCCTTCGGCCGTGACGGCGTGGCCGCCTATAAAGAGGCCATGGAAACCCAGGGCGGCGAAGTGGTCCACGAAGAATACCTGCCCACCGACGCCACCGACTTCACCGCCGCCGCCCAGCGTTTGTTCGGCGCCCTGAAGGATCGCGACGGCTGTGAGCAGGGCAAATACATCTTCGCCATCTGGGCCGGCAGCGCCAACCCGCTGAGCCGTATCCAGGACCTGAAGCCGGACCGCTTCGGCATCAAGCTGGCCACCGGCGGCAACATTCTGCCGGCACTGGTGAGCTACTCCGAGTTCCCCGGCATGGAAGGCGCCGGCTTCTATTACTTCGAATCCCCCAAGAACGAGATCAACGACTGGTTCGTGAAGCAGCACATGGAGCGTTACAACGCCGCCCCTGACTTCTTCACCGCCCAGGGCTTTTCCCAGGCCATGGCGATCACCGCGGCGATCCGTGAAGCGGACGGCTCCACCGACACCGAGGCTCTGATCGACGCCTTCGAGGGGCTGGTGTTCGAAACCCCGAAGGGCAAGATGGTGCTGCGTGACGAGGACCACCAGGCGATGCAGGAGATGTATCACTTCCGCATCGAAGTGGAAAAGCGTGATGACTGGTTCGCCGACCGCACCGTGGAAGCGGGCGTGCCCAAGCTGATTCGCAAGATCGGCATGGACGAAATGAACATTCCGATTCGCAACAAGCGCTAGGTTTTTCCCAGGAAAAACGGATACAGGATGCAGGTTACAGGATACAAGCCAGGCTCCTTCGCGGGCCCCTGTATCCTTCATCCTGAATCCTGTATCGACCGCCAAGAATTCCGATAATACGATCCAATAAAAAGGGACCTCCCATGGCCTCCTTGCACCCCCAATCCGCCTCTGAACCGGTTCTGGAAACCCGCGGGCTGACCATTAACTTCGGTGGGCACGTGGCGGTGAATCAGGTGTCCTGCGCGTTCCACGCCGGCACCCTGACGTCCATCGTCGGCCCCAACGGTGCGGGCAAGACCACCTGGTTCAATCTTATTTCCGGACAGCTCGCCGCCAGTGCCGGCAGCGTGCATCTGTTCGATCAGGACATTACCGCGCTGGGCGCCGCCGCCCGGGCCGATAAGGGCCTGGGCCGCGCCTTCCAGCTCACCAACCTGTTTCCCAACCTGACCGCCCTGGAGAACGTGCGCCTGGCGGTGGCGTCGCGCTACCGCATCGGCCATGTGTTCTGGCAGATGGCCTCGCGCCGCCGCGACATCAGCGACCGCGCCGCCGCCTATCTGGAGCAGGTCAACCTGGGCAAGCGCGCCGACACGCCGGTGGCCAATCTGCCCCACGGTGATCAACGCAAACTGGAAGTGGCGCTGATGCTGGCGCTGGAGCCGGAAGTGTTCATGTTCGACGAACCCACCGCCGGCATGAGCGTGGACGAGGTGCCGGTGATTCTGGATCTGATCGCCGACATCAAGAACAAGCAGAACAAAGTGATTCTGCTGGTGGAACACAAAATGGACGTGGTGCGCTCCCTGTCGGACCGCATCGTGGTACTGCACAACGGTGAACTGGTGGCCGACGGCGAACCTTCCGAGGTGATCGCCTCGCCGATTGTTCAGGAAGCCTATCTGGGCGCGCCCCAGGAAGACACCGCCGGCGAGGAGGGCTGAACGATGGCCGAATCGATTCTTTCCCTGTCCGGCGTGCGCGCCGACATCGATCAATACCACATTCTGCACGGCGTGGACCTGGAAGTGCCCGCCGGCGAACTGACCGTGCTGCTGGGCCGTAACGGCGCCGGCAAGAGCACCACGCTGCGCACCATCATGGGCCTGACCACGGTGACCCAGGGCAAGGTGCGTTTTCGCGGCGAGGACATCACCGGCCAGCCCACCCCGCGGATCGCCCGCAAGGGCATCGCCTTCGTGCCGGAGAACATGGGCATTTTCAGCCTGCTGACGGTGCGCGAAAACATGGTGCTGGCGGCGGTGGACGGCCCCATGGACCCGGCCCGCCTGGACTGGGTGTTCGACCTGTTTCCGCCGCTGAAAAAATTCTGGAACCGGGCCGCGGGCAACCTCTCCGGCGGCCAGAAACAGATGCTGGCCATCGCCCGGGCGATCATCGAGCCGCGCGAGCTGTTGCTGGTGGACGAACCCACCAAGGGCCTGGCCCCGGCGATCATCAACGACCTGGCCGGCGCCTTCGAGCAGCTCAAGCAGCAACAGGTCACGGTGCTGCTGGTGGAGCAGAACTTTAATTTTTCCCGCCGTCTGGGTCAGTCCGCGGCGGTGATGAACGATGGCGGGGTGGTCTGGTCCGGCCAGATGACCGAACTCGCCGACAACGATGATCTCCAGCACGAGCTGCTGGGTCTTGGGCTCGGCGAGCACCAATAAGAATAGGAGTAAGACCATGTCGGCGCACGACGAAATGATTGGTCAAGCAACGCCGCCGCAAGGCGTGTTGGCGCGCTTTGCCGCGTTCCGCGAAAACAAGCCGCATATTTTTCTGCTGCTGCTGATGATGGCGGTGGCCCTGTTGATGATGGACCCGCGCACCTGGGTACTGCTGACCATCAGCGGCCTGGCGATGGGTGCCATGGTGTTTTTGATGGCCTCGGGCATGACGCTCACCTTTGGGTTGATGAACGTCCTCAACCTGGCTCACGGGGCCTTTATTTCTTTGGGCGCGTTCGCCGGTGCCAGCGTGCTGGTATGGCTGAGTGCGCAGGCCAGCGAACCGTCGCTGCTGATCAATCTGGCGGCGATTCTGCCGGCGTTGGGGTTCGCCCTGGTGGTGGCGGGACTGCTGGGTCTGGTGTTCGAGCGGCTGGTGATCAAGCCGGTGTACGGCGACCACCTCAAGCAGATTCTGGTCACGGTGGGCGGCTCCATCATCATCATGGAGCTGATCCATGTGGTGTGGGGGCCCAATGAAA
This sequence comes from Alloalcanivorax venustensis ISO4, assembly GCF_015356855.1. Classification (GTDB taxonomy): domain Bacteria; phylum Pseudomonadota; class Gammaproteobacteria; order Pseudomonadales; family Alcanivoracaceae; genus Alloalcanivorax; species Alloalcanivorax venustensis. The sequence continues at coordinate 8,812 of NZ_ARXR01000032.1, read as the reverse complement.
TTCCGGTGCCGCGCCCGGAGGCGCTCACCGGTGCCTTTCTGCTGCCCGATGCGCTGCCGGTGATCGGCGGCGTGGCGCTGGAAAAATACCGCCTTATCGCGGTGGTGCTGGGCCTGGCCATTTACGGGCTGATGACCTGGATCATCGAGCGCACCCGGGTCGGCATTCTGATCCGCGCCGGGGTGGAGAGCCGCGAGATGGTGGAAGTGCAGGGCTACCGCATCCGCCTGTTGTTCCTGGGCGTGTTCGTGGCCGGCTCGGCGCTGGCCGGCCTGGGCGGCGCCATGTGGGCCATGTACCGGGAGATCATCACCGCGCACATGGGCGATGAGCTGATGATCTCGGTGATCGTGGTGATCATCCTCGGCGGTCTGGGCTCCATCAAGGGCTGCTTCTACGGCGCCGTGCTGGTGGGCCTGATCAATCTGTATGTGGGTTACCTGGAGCCCCGTCTGGCCGCGGTGGCCACGGTGGGGCTGATGGTGGGCGTGCTGATGTGGCGTCCGCAGGGCCTGATTCCGGTCATCAAAGTCTGAGGAGGCGCGCCATGTTTAATCGTATTCTTTCCGGCGACTATCCGCGTAGCCGGGCGCTCTCCGCACTGCTGGTGCTGATCGGCGTGTGTCTGGCCCTGGGGCCGTTCCTGTTTCCCGGCGTGCGCGCCTTTTCCATGCTCGGCATGATCTGCGTGTTCATTATCGTGGTGGCGTCCTACGACCTGATGCTGGGTTACACCCATATCGTGTCGTTCGCCCACACCATGTTCTTCGGCATCGGCGCCTACGGGGTGGCGATGTCCACGGACGCCTTCGGCTCCGGTTTCGGCGCCGTATTCATCGGCATCGGCGGCGCCGTGGTGATGAGCATTCTGCTGTCGCTGCTGCTCGGTTTGCTGTCGCTGCGGGTGAAGGCGATCTTCTTCGCTCTGGTGACCCTGGCGGTGGCGTTCGCCTTTCTCAGCCTGGTGACCCAGCTCTACAACATCACCGGCGGCGAAGACGGTCTGGCGGTGCGCAGCCCGCGCGAACTGGGCCCGGCGTTCCGGCCGTTGGATTCCTCGCTGCCGGGCTTCAGCGTGATCGATTTCATCACCGGCGTGGTCGGCCAGGGCAGTATCGGCCAGGCGTTCAATGACGCCGTGTTCGAGGTGCGGGTGAGCGGCCGGCACCTGATGTACTACATCACCTTCGCGATCTCGCTGGGCGTGTTCCTGTTCCTGCTGCGCATGGTGAATTCCCCGTTCGGGCGGGTTCTGCAGGCGATCCGCGAGAACGAGTTCCGCGCCCAGGCGCTGGGTTACCGGACCGTGTTCTACCGCACCGCGGCAGTGATCGTGTCGGCGGTGCTGGCGACCCTGGCGGGCGTGCTGTTCGCGCTGATCAACCGTTACGTGAATCCGGAGAACACGCTCAACTTCGAGCTGATGGTGTTCATCCTGTTGATGTGCGTGATCGGCGGCATGGGCACCCTGTACGGCGCCGTGGTCGGCACCGCCGTGTTCCTGCTGGCGCAGAATTACCTGCAGGATCTGCTCGGGCTGCTGGTCAGCAACGCCGAGCCGGGCAGCCTGTTCGCCGAGCTGGCGGGCCCGGACCGCTGGCTGCTGTGGTTCGGCCTGTTGTTCGTGTTGAGCGTGTATTTCTTCCCCGCCGGTATCGTCGGCCAGTTGCGCCTTTGGGCGGAACGGCGCCGGGAGCGGAAAGCGGATAAGACGCCGGCGGCGTCGCCCCTGAAACAGGAGTCGTAGTCATGCGTCTTGAACAACGCGTCGCGGTGATCACCGGGGCCGGTCGCGGCATCGGCCGGGCGATCGCCGAGCGGTACGCCCGCGAGGGTGCCCGGGTGGCGGTGGCCGATCTGGACAGCGCCACCGCCGAGGAAGCGGCGGCGGCGATCCGTGACGCCGGCGGCGAGGCCCTGGCGCTGGCCATGGACGTCACCGACGAACAGGCGGTGGACGCCGGCGTTCAGCGGGTGGTGGACACCTGGGGCCGGCTCGACATCGCCTTCGCCAACGCCGGCATCCAGCATATCGAGTCCCTCGACAAGCTGGCGCTGGAAAACTGGCGCAAGGTGATGAGCGTGCACCTGGACGGCGCCTTCCTGCTGACCCGCGCGGCGCTGCGTCATATGTACGCGGGGCAGGGCGGCACGCTGCTGTACATGGGCTCGGTGCACTCCATGGAGGCCTCGCCGCTGAAAGCCCCCTACGTGGCCGCCAAGCACGGCCTGCTGGGGCTGTGCCGGGCGGTGGCCAAGGAGGGCGCCGGACACGGGGTGCGCAGCAACATCATCTGCCCCGGGTTCGTGCGCACGCCGCTGGTGGACAAGCAGATTCCGGAGCAGGCCCGCGAGCTGGGCATCTCGGAAGAGGAAGTGATCCGCAATGTGATGCTCAAGAACACCGTGGACGGCGAGTTCACCACCGTGGAGGACATCAGTGAGCTGGCGGTGACGCTGGCGGCGTTCCCCTCGGCGGCGTTAACCGGCCAGTCCGTCGTGGTCAGCCACGGCTGGCACATGGGCTAGGGGAGAGCGGAATAAGGTCCGGGAGCCCGGCTCCATCCTTGGAGCCTGGAGATCGATCAGGCCTTCCGAGGGGTCGCAGAAAAGAAAACCTGAGGAGGGCTCACCGGACCACCGAAGTTACTGTACATCCGAACAGTAGTCAAGCGAAGCCCGACCTATTCGTCGGGCAGGGTGATGTTCAGTTCCAGAATCTCGCAGCCGGATTCCCGGTCCACCTGGATGTTGATGGCGTCCTGGTCCACCTCCACGTACTTACGCACCACCATCAGCAGCTCTTCCTGCAACTGGGGCAGGTAGTCCGGGCCGCCGCGGGTGGCCCGCTCGCGGGCAACGATGATCTGCAGGCGCTCCTTGGCCACCGAGGCGGATTTCTCTTTCTTGGGAAGCAGGTAGCTGAAAATGCTCATCATTGCGCTCCGAACAGACGGCCGAAGAGTCCTTTCTTATTGGCGGTGAGGAAGCGGTGCGGGCGCTGCTCGCCGAGGAAGCGGGCGACCGCGTCCTCGTAGGCCTTGCCGGCGTCGGATTCGCTGTCGAGAATCACCGGCGCGCCGCTGTTACTGGCGTTGAGCACCGCCTGGGATTCCGGAATCACGCCCAGCAGGTCGATCGCCAGGATGTCCTTCACGTCCTCCACGGACAGCATTTCACCGCGCTCCACCCGTTCCGGGGAATAGCGGGTCAGCAGCAGGCTGGCGGGAATGTCGCCTTCGCCCCGCTCGGCCTTGCGGGTCTTGCTGGAGAGAATGCCGAGAATGCGGTCGGAGTCGCGCACGCTGGACACTTCCGGGTTGGTCACCACCACCGCTTCGTCGGCGAAATAGGCGGCGGTGAGCGCGCCTTTTTCGATGCCCGCCGGGCTGTCGCAGATGATGTATTCCATGCCCATGTCCTTGAGCCCTTCCAGGACTTTTTCCACGCCTTCCAGGGTCAGGGCGTCTTTGTCCCGGGTCTGGGAGGCGGGCAGGATGAACAGGTCCTCGACGCGCTTGTCCTTGATCAGACCCTGCTTGAGGTTGGCGTCGCCGTTGATCACGTTGACCAGATCGTAGACCACGCGCCGCTCACAGCCCATGATCAGATCCAGATTGCGCAGGCCCACGTCAAAATCGATGACCGTGGTTTTATGGCCGCGCTGGGCGAGGCCGGTTGCCAGCGCGGCGCTGGTGGTGGTTTTACCCACGCCGCCCTTGCCGGATGTTACGACCACGATTTTTGTCACGATCTCGTCTCCTAGGTTTTGCTGTCGGGTATGGCTTATTTGAGGTCCGCGAAGCGCATGGCGTCGCCGTCCAGAGTGATGTGCACCGCCTGTTTGCGGTGTTGCTCGGGCAGGTCTTCGGCGACCCGGTAAATCCCGGCGATGGAGACCAGCTCCGCGTCCAGTTTCTGGCAGAAGATGCGCGCGCTCTGATCGCCGCGCACACCGGCCAGCGCGCGCCCGCGCAGGGTGTTGTAGACGTGGATATGGCCTTCGGCGAGCAGCTCCGCGCCGGTGCTCACCGGCGCCAGCACGATCAGATCGCCGCGGCTGTAGATTTGCTGGCCGGAACGCACCGGCTGGTCGATCACCAGGGTGTGGCCGGCGTCGGCCGGTTGCTCCGCCTGCGGCGCCGGTTCGGCGCTGCGCGGCACGTCCCGGCCGCCGGCCAGGCTGATGCTGCCCAGGCCGAGCATGGCGGCGGTGTCGCTGTCCAGGTGCTCGTTGCGGGCCAGCGCCACCAGGTTCACGCCCAGGCCGCGCAGGGTGTCCACGGCGGCCATCAGGGCCACCTGGTCGGCGCCCTCGGGCTGTGCCAGGTCCACCACCACGGGCGCGTCGCGCAGCCACTGGGCGGCGTCTTCAAGCCGCTGGCTGACCTGTCGGTGCAGGGTGTTGGGGTCCAGGTCCTTGAGCAGCAGGACCGTCATCATCAGCATGCGGCCCTTGAACTCCAGAACCGCCTTTTCCTCGAATGCCACTGTCATTACGGGGGATCTTTATGAATATGGGTTGGCGCCGAAGGCGAGACGCAGAAAGCCTAGTCGAAAGCGGTAGCCGGTGAAAGCGGCGCGGCGGCCCGCCATTGTTAAATTTCGCCGATCTGGGATCGATCGAACAAAAAAAAGCCGCCCCGGAGGGCGGCTCTTGAGGATTTACCAGGGCCGCAATCAGGTCGGCCGCTGGGTGTTCATGTCGACTTCCTTCAACTCCTTGTCGAAGGCGTCGGTGAGCAGGCAGTCGTAGCGCATCTCGTCGTAGTCGAGAATCGCCTGTACCTGGTCGTTGGGGATGATGCCCTTGGCGGCGGCGTCTTCCAGCTTGGCCTGGATGGTCTCGCCCTCCAGCTTGCCCTTGCCGTCCGCCTTCAGGAAGGCTTCGTAGTCGCGCTCCACTTCCAGCAGCTTGTTGTAGGTGACTTCCACCCGACCGATGCTGTCTTTCGGATCGACGCTGATGTAGGCGTTGGCGGCCAGCGCATCGCGCACGCTGCTGGGGTTCATGATCTGCTCGCCCAGGGTGCGGATCAGCTCGTCGCTGGGCTTCTGAGCACCGGCGGGCCGGCCGAACGGGAAGAACACGCCTTTGAGAATGCGCGCCACACCCATGTAGCCGAAGTTGCGGGCGAAGTCCTCCACCGCGTCGTGGATCTGGCTGAACGCGTGCTGCAGCGCATAGCGGGCGTGCGCGTCGTTGGCCTCGTCGCGGGGCAGGGTGGCGTGGAACTTCAACACCGCGCAGGCGATCAGCAGCTGGCTGTGCACGTCGCCGAGGCGCGCGGACACCATCTCGCGGCGCTTGAGGTCGCCGCCCAGCAGCGCGAACGCCACGTCGGAGAAGCTCGCCAGCACCGCGCTGTAGCGGGTGATCAGGCGGTACCAGGGGGCGCTGAAACTGTCCGCGTTGGCCGGAATCTCCGCCAGGGCGGCGCCGCTCAGGCCGTGCACCAGACCGCGGCTCATGTTGCCAAGGGTGTGGCCGGCGTGCTTGAAGAACAGGCCTTCGAAGGTGTCCAGGCCGCGTTCCTGGTCCTCGTCCTGAATCGCCTGCAGCTCGTCGTACAGGTACGGATGGCAGCGCATCGCGCCCTGGCCGAAGATCATCAGCGAGCGGGTCAGGATGTTGGCGCCCTCCACGGTGATCGCCACCGGAATGGACTGGTAGGCCAGCGCCATGAAGTTACGCGGGCCCATCTGCACGGCGCGACCACTGGCGATGTCCATGCCGTTGTTGATCAGCACGCGCATCATTTCCGTGGAGTGGTACTTGGCCATGGCCGTGACCACGGAGATGGTGCCTTCCTCCAGGCCACGGGTGACCAGGTGGCGGTAGGCTTCCAGGGTGTAGGCCAGCCCCGCCACTTCCGCGGACGCTTCCTGCACGCCCTCGAAGTGGCCCACGGCGGTGCCGAACTGGCGGCGGATGCGCGAGAAGGCGCCGGTCATGCGGTAGCCCATCTCGCCGCTGGCGGTGGCCAGGGCGGGCAGGGAAACGCCGCGGCCCGCGCCCAGGCACTCGATCAGCATGCGCCAGCCTTTGCCGGCCATTTCCGGACCGCCGATGATGGCGTCCAGCGGCACGAACACGTCCTTGCCGTTGATCGGGCCGTTCATGAAGGGGGAACCGCCCGGGTTGTGGCGGCGGCCGATTTCCACGCCGTCGGTGTCGGCGGGCAGCAGGGCACAGGTAATGCCCAGCTCGTCCTGGTCACCCAGCAGGTGCTCCGGGTCGTAGAGTTTAAAGGCCAGCCCCACCACGGTGGCGATCGGCGCCAGGGTGATCCAGCGCTTGGCGAAGTTCAGGCGCATGCCCAGTACTTCCTCGCCGTCCACGGTCTGCTTGCAGATCACGCCCTTGTCGGGGATCGCGCCGGCGTCGGAGCCGGCTTCCGGGCCGGTCAGGCCGAAGCAGGGGATTTCCTCGCCGGAGGACAGGCCCGGCAGCCAGCGCTGTTTCTGCTCTTCGGTGCCGTACTTGGCGAGCAGCTCGCCGGGGCCCAGGGAGTTGGGCACCATCGCGGTCACCGCGGTGGTCAGCGAGCGGGTGGCGATCTTGCTCATGGTGCGGCTTTGCGCGTAGGGGCTGAAGTCCCGGCCGCCGTACTCCTTGGGAATGATCAGGCTGAAGAAGCCCTTGGTCTTCAGATACTCCCAGACTTCCTCGGGCAGATCCTTGTGCTCGTGGTAGATCTTCCACTCATCGAGCATTTCACACAGTTCCTGGACTTCGTTATCCAGGAAGGACTGCTCGTCCTCGGTGAGCTGGGTGAAATTCACCTTGGAAAAGTCATCCCAGTCCGGCTTGCCGCTGAACAGCTCCGCCTCGAACCAGGTGGCGCCGGCCTCGATGGCCTCGCGCTCGGTGTCGCCGATCGGCGGCATCATCTTACCGAGCGTCTGATAGACCGGCTTGCTGATCAGCTTGCGGCGCAGGCCGGGGTGGTTGAGCACCACCAGCGCGCCGGCCAGCAGAATCAGAAGAATCGGGTTGTACAACCAGGACGCCAACAGACCGCACAGTAACCAGACCACGGCGAACGTAACACTGCCGACGGTCAGGGATAACTGCATGTAGAAAATGGTCGTCAATGTCGCGACCAGAATTACCAGGGCCAAAAGGCTCAGCATGGTCATCTCCTTTGCCAGGACTTCACTTGTCGATCACAAGTATGAACCGGAAATACGCCTCCGGGTGGGCGTGGGTATCGTAACGAATCAAACATCAGGGTACCGAGCGAGCATGTACGGCACGTGAACGCCTGTTCCTGACCCCTAAGAGAATACTAACGCCCATGATGCCGCTTTCGTCTTGATTTAACAGTATTTAATGCCGCCTGCGCGGCGATACAGGATTCAGGATGCAGGATACAGCGCGGGGCAGAGCGGTGCAGTCCGCCATGTCGTGCCCGCGGTTTGAGCGTCGCCGGCGCGGAGTGAAAAGCCGCCGCGGCATGGACTCCCGATTCGCGCTGTATCCTGTATCCTGCATCCTGTATCGCGTTTACGTACAATCGTCGGACGCTAAACCATCCGCTTCAAGGAGCTAACGTGCAGGACAACGCCGCCGCCACTATCGACGTCACGGAACAAAACGCTCAGCAACTGCTGGAGCACTCGCGCCAGGTGCCTGTACTGTTTGGTTTCTGGGCGTCCTGGAGCCAGCCCAGCCAGCAAATGACCGTCATGCTGGAGAAACTGACCCAGGAATATCAGGGCAAGTTCGTCCTCGCCAAGGTCAACGCCGACGAGCAGGCCAACCTGACCAGCCAGTTCGGGGTGCGCGATCTGCCGTCCCTGAAAATGGTCTACCAGGGCCAGCTTGTCAGCGAACTGGAAGGCGCGCAAACCGAAAGCGCGGTGCGCCAATGGCTCACCCCGGTGGTCGACCCGGACGCCGCCCAGCAGGAGCAGGAAGAGGGCTTCCTGGAGCAGATCCGCATGGCGATCGACGCCGGGCAGGGCGCCCAGGCCGAGCAGGCGTTGCGGCAAATGCTCTCCGAGCAGCCGGACAAGCACGCCTTCCGGGCGTTGCTGGTGGAGTACCTGCTCGGCGAGGGCCGCACCGACGAGGCGCAGTCGGTGCTGGCGGAAGTCACCGAGGACGTGGAAGCGCTGCGCCCGTTCCGGGCCCGCTTCGCGCTGCTGGAAAAGCTCGACAACGACGGCGTCGGCCTCAAGGAGCTGCAGGCGCGCATCGAGCGCGACGGCAAGCCGGAGGACCTGCACGCCTACGGCCTGCGAGCCGCCGCCGCCGGCCAGTTCAAGGCCGGCCTGGACGCGCTGCTGCGGTTGCTGCGCGATCACCGCGACTATCAGGACGGGGTGGCCCGTTCCGCGCTGCTGGAAGTGTTCGAGTGCCTGCCCAAGGGCGATCCGCTGGCCAGCGAGTATCGCCGGAAAATGTTCACCTACCTCTACTAAGCGCCCGGCCCTTCCATCGGCGGATGCCGGTGTGTGGGAGCTGGGACCCTCCAGCGGGGGCGCGGGTCTGTGTTAGGCCACTTCAGAGCGGGCTGTGGGAGCGGGCCCCGCCCGCGAAAGGGAGCGAAGCTCCCGGCAGGATCCCAGAGACTTTTCTCTCCAGAGAGCCCGCACCGGGATCGGGTGTGCCCATCCAGGACACGCTGCGAGTACATCCCTGTAAGCTCGGATTTGGCCATCCCTGGCCAAATACGGTCCTGGATGGGCACACCCGATCCCGGTGCTCCTTGGAAGATTCCAAGCTCCCCTCCCTGGAGGGTCCGGCGGTGTTATGACCCGTGGCGGTGCCGCTGCTAAGTGAGCGGGGCAATGGTGGTGCCTG
>NZ_ARXR01000031.1 GCF_015356855.1 Alloalcanivorax venustensis ISO4 | reverse complement strand
GCCGGGCGCGGCCGGCGGCGGGCAGCGTGCTCGGGCTGGCGTTGCTGGCGGTGCTGCTGGTGCAGCCGCTGGCGGCGTTATCCGCCGGGCTCTGGTTGTCGTTCACGGCGGTGGCGGTGATCCTGCTGCTGATCGACGGCGGTCGCTGGCCGGTGATGGTCAGCCTACCCCTGCTGATGGCGGTGCTGGGGGCCTGGTTGTTCGATACCTGGGCGTGGCTGAGCCCGTTGGCGAATCTGTTGCTGGTGCCGCTGTTCAGCCTGCTGGTGGTGCCCGCGGCGCTGCTGGGCGTGGCGCTGGACGTGCCCGCCATCCTGCTGGCGGCGGCCACCGGCGTGGAGGCCTCGGTGCTGATGATGGAGGGCCTGCACGGGCTGCCGTCGCCGCCGCTGGCGCCGGCGCCCGGTTGGGCCGGTCTGGCGCTGCTGGGGTCGGCGTTGCTGTGGCTGTTACCGGCCTGGCCCTGGCCGCGCCGGCTGTTGCTGTTGGGGTTACTGCCCTGGTGGTTGCCCGGCGCCGAGCCGCCGGCCCGGGGCCAGCTGGATCTGATCGTTTTCGAGGTGGGGCAGGGGCAGGCGCTGGCGCTGCGTACCCAGCGCCACCTGGTGCTTTACGACCTGGGGCCGGGCTGGGCCGGCGGGTCGGCGGCGAAAAGCGTGTTGCTGCCCTGGCTGCGGCGCCATGGGCTGACCCCGGACCTCACCATTGTCAGCCACGGTGACGGCGACCACGCCGGCGGCCTGGCGGATCTGGAGCACACCGGGCGCCTGCTGAGCGGCGAGCCCGACCGGGTGGACGGGGCGCGACCGTGCCGGGCCGGGCAGCAATGGCGGTTCGACGGCGTGCGCTTCGAGGTGCTGTGGCCGCCGGACGGGTCGTACCAGGGCAATGCCGCCAGCTGCGTGCTGCGCGTGGACGCCCTGGGCGCCAGTGCGCTGCTGACCGGCGACATCCCCAAACAGGTGGAATACCGGCTGCTGGGGCGGGTGGCTCCGACGACGGTGCTGCAGCTTGCCCATCACGGTAGCGACTCCTCCTCGTCAACCGCCTGGTTGCGGGCCGTGTCGCCGCGCTGGGCAGTGGCGTCGATGGGCTACGCCAACCGCTTCGACCATCCCGACCCGGACGTGGTCGAGCGGCTGGAAGCGGCCGGCGTCACGCTTCTGCGCACCGACCGGACCGGCATGATTGTGTTTCGCCTGGGCGGCCCTGATAATGCCGCGCTTATAACAAAGTGGCGCCGGGCCCATGGTCGGCCCTGGCACCGCGAGCCGGAACTGTGAAAAGGGGATCGCAACGTGCAGGATCTTGTGCAGTCCGGGGGCTGGATGATGCTCCCGATCCTGATCAGCTCGGTGGTGGCGCTGGCCATCGTCGGTGAGCGTTTCTGGACTCTGCGTCCGAACAAGCTGGCGCCGCCGGGCACCTTGCCGCAGGTGCGCGGCTGGCTGAAAAAGGGCCAGTTGAACGCCCAGCGGCTCAAGACGCTGCGCGAGGAGTCGCCGTTGGGGCGGATTCTCGCCACCGGGCTGGCCAATGCCCGCCACGGCCGCGACATCATGAAGGAAAGCATCCAGGAGGAGGCCACCGGCGTGGTCCACGACCTGGAGAAGTACCTCTCCACGCTGGGTTCGATCGCGGCCATCGCGCCACTGCTCGGGCTGCTGGGTACGGTGATCGGCATGATCGACGTGTTCGCCGCGATCATGATGCACGGCACCGGCGACGCGGCGCAGCTGGCCGGGGGGATCTCCCAGGCCCTGCTGACCACCGCCGCCGGTCTGGTGGTGGCGATCCCGGCGATCTTCTTCCATCGCTTTTTCGTGCGCCGGGTGGAGGAAATCACCGTGGGCATGGAGCAGAGCGCCGTGCACCTGGTCGACCTGGTCCACGGTGAGCGGGAGGCGACTCCGGGGCAGACTCCTGGAGAGAAAACGTGAAGTTCCCGCGCCCGCGCCAGGAAGAGATCAGCGTCAACCTGACGCCGCTGATCGATGTGGTGTTCCTGCTGCTGATCTTTTTCATGGTCTCCACCACCTTTACCCGTGAGACTCAGCTTTCACTGACCCTGCCGGAAGCGCAGGGCATGCCGCCGGAGAGCCCGGCGCAGGCGGTGGAGGTGCTGGTCTCGCCGCTCGGGGAATATCTGATCAACGGTGAAAAACTCACCGACAACAGTGAAGCGGGCCTGCGTTCGGCGCTGCTCCGGCTGGGGCAGGACAAAGCCGCCTTGCCGATGATCATCACCGCCGACGCCAACGCCAGCTATCAGGCGGTGGTGCGGGTGATGGATGTGGCCGGGCAGCTGGGCTTTGATAAGCTGTCGCTGACCACCCGCGAAGCCGACGAAGAGGGCCAATGAGCCAACTACCGGATGATGCTTGGCAGACGTACAAACGTCTGCTGTCGTACGTAAAGCCCCACGCCCTGATCCTGTTCGCCAGTGTCATCGGCTACGCCATCTACGCCGCCACCCAGGCCGGCGCCGCGCAACTGGCCGGCTACCTGGGCGAGACCGTGGTCAACCCGGAACCGCACCGCGTGGTGATCGTCTCCATCGCGCCGTTCTTTATCGCGCTGGCCCAGGGGCTCGGCCAGTTCATGGGCAGTTATTCGATGACCTGGGTGGCCCAGGAAATCGTCTACCGGCTGCGCAACGACGTGTTCGGCCATGTGCTGCGTCTGCCGCAGGCGGAGTACAACAACAACGCCTCCGGGCGGATCATGTCGAAGATCATCTTCGACGCCCAGCAGATCACCAGCGCCGGCACCGACGCCTTGATCGTGATGCTGCGCGAGGGCCTTACCGTGATCGGGCTGCTCACCTTCCTGCTGTATCAGAACTGGAAGCTGACGCTGATCCTGCTGATCGCCGCGCCCCTGGTGGGCCTGGTGGTGAACCTCACCAGCAAGCGTTTCCGGCATATCAGCCGCCGTATCCAGGGCTCCATGGGCAATATCACCCAGTTTCTCGGCGAAGCCATCGAGGGCAACCAGGCGGTGAAGATCTTCGGCGGCCAGAAGCTGGAGGCCGACCGCTTTCATTCCGTGAGCCGCCGCTTCGCCCGTCAGAACACCAAACTCAACGCCAGCAAGATCGGCTCCACGGTGATCGTGCAGCTGTTCGTGTCGGTGGCGATCGGCGCGGTCACCTATCTGTACATCACGATGATGGGCGAAGCGCTGACCGTGGGCGGCTTCCTGTCCTACATCGCCGCCGCCGGGATGATCCAGAAGCCGCTCAAGCAGCTCACCGACGTGAACGTGAAAATCCAGCGTGGCGTCACCGGCGCGGCCTCGTTGTTCGAGCTGATGGACCGCCCGGAAGAGCGGGACGAAGGCGACCAGGACCTGCCGCGCACCGACGGCAACATCGAATTCCGCGACGTCACCTTCGGCTATGACCCGGCACAACCGGTGCTGCGCAACCTCAGTCTCAAGGTCAACAGCGGCGAGACGGTGGCGCTGATCGGCCGCTCGGGCGCGGGCAAGAGCACCATTTCAGCGATGCTGCCGCGCTTCTTCGACCCGGACCAGGGTCAGGTGCTGCTCGACGGCGTGCCGTTGCCGGACTACAAGCTGGCCCATCTGCGCCGTCAGATCGCCATGGTCAGCCAGAAAGTGGTGCTGTTTAACGACACCGTGCGCCATAACATCGCCTACGGCGAGATGCGTGACGCCGACGACGCCCAGGTGGAACAGGCCGCCCGCAACGCCTACGCCTGGGACTTCATCCAGGGCCTGGAACACGGCCTGGACACCGAGGTGGGCCAGGACGGCGCCCAGCTTTCCGGCGGCCAGCGCCAGCGCATCGCCATCGCCCGGGCGCTGCTCAAGGACGCGCCGATTCTGATTCTCGACGAGGCCACCAGCGCCCTGGACACGGAGTCGGAGCACCACATCCAACAGGCGCTGGAGCGTCTTATGGAAGGGCGCACCACCCTGGTGATCGCCCATCGGCTGTCCACCATCGAGAAAGCGGACCGCATTCTGGTGCTGGACCAGGGGCAGCTGATCGAGCAGGGCACCCATAGCGAATTGTTGGAAAAGAATGGACTCTACACCCAGCTCTACAAAATGGACTTCGCCGACAACGGCCATGGTTGATTGGCGCCGCCGCGTAGAGCGCGGCTGGTACGAAGGCAGCGGCTGGCTGACGCCGCTGCGCCCGCTGGGCTGGCTGGTGGGGCGCGTGGCCGGCCGCCGGCTGCGCCGCTTCCGGCGGCGCGCCGAGCGGCCGCCGGTGCCGGTGCTGGTGGTCGGTAACGTGGCGGTGGGCGGCACCGGCAAAACGCCGCTGGTGATTGCCCTGGCCCGGCGGGCCCGGGAGCGCGGCCTGAACCCGGTGGTGATCTCCCGGGGCTATGGCGGCCGGGCGGACGCCTACCCACGCGTCGTGGCGTTGCACGACGACCCCCGTGAAGTGGGCGACGAACCGCTGCTGATCGCGCGCCGCGCGGCGGTGCCGGTGGTGCTGGACCCTCAGCGAGACCGCGCCCTGCGGCGGGCGGTCACGGAGTTCCAGCCGGACCTGGTGATCAGCGACGACGGCCTGCAGCACTATGCGTTGCCGCGCTCCAGCGAGGTGGTGGTGATCGACGCCCGCCGCGGCCTCGGCAATCAACGCTGCCTGCCGGCCGGCCCGCTGCGCGAGCCGGCGTCCCGCCTTTCCCAGGTGGATTTCCTGGTCGCCAACGGCGGCGCCTGGCCCGGCGCCACCACCATGCATCTGGTGCCCGGCGATCTGGTGCGGCTGCGAGACGGCGAGACCCTGGACGCGGCGGCGTTCCGCGAGCGTTACGGGGCGGTGCACGGCGTCGCCGGCATCGGCAACCCGGAGCGCTTTTTCCGCACCCTGGCGCTGCTCGGCCTGGCGGTCACCCCGCACGCCTTCGCCGACCATCATGGCTTCACCGCCGCGGACCTGGACTTCGCCGACGGCCGGCCGGTGATCATGACCGAAAAAGATGCGGTAAAATGCCGGGATTTCGACGATCCGCGCCTGTGGATGCTGCCGGTGCACGCCAATTTGCCGCCGGCCACCCTGGACGCCATGATTGATCGTGCATTGCAATCGCAGCCTCAGTAAGGACAGCTATGAGTTTCTATGTGGTAGTGCCGGCGCGGTACGCGTCCTCGCGCCTGCCGGGAAAACCGTTGGCGGATCTGGCCGGCCGGCCGATGGTGGCCCGGGTGGCGGAACGCTGCGCTAAAAGCGGCGCCACGCGGGTGCTGGTGGCCACCGACGACGAGCGCGTCCGCGACGCCGTGGGCGACCAGTGCGAGGTGGTGATGACCCGCGCCGATCATCCCTCCGGCACGGACCGGCTGCAGGAAGTGGCCGAGCAGCTGGGCCTGGCCGACGACGACATCGTGGTCAATGTGCAGGGCGACGAGCCGCTGATCCCGCCCGCCGTGATCGACCAGGTGGCGGAGAACCTGGCCGCCCACCCGGAGTGCCGCATGGCCACCCTGTGCGAGCCGATCGAGCGCGGCATCGATCTGTTCAACCCCAACGTCTGCAAGGTGGTGTTCGACTGCAACGGGCGCGCCCTGTATTTCTCGCGGGCGCCGATCCCCTGGCATCGCGATGCCTTCAGCCAGCAACCGAACCCGCACGATATCGATATGGACCCGGGCTACTGGTGGCGTCATATCGGTATCTATGCCTATCGGGTCGGCTTTCTGCACCAGTTCGTGAGCTGGGAGCCGGCCTCCATGGAAATGCACGAATCCCTGGAGCAATTGCGGGCCCTGGCCAACGGCGTCGCCATCCATGTGGCGCCGGCCCGCGAGCCGGTGCCCGGCGGGGTCGACACGGACATGGACCTGCAGCGCATGCGCCGCCACCTGCGAGCGGAGGAAAACCGGGGATGACGTCGCTGTCGATACTGTTTGTGTGTCTGGGCAACATCTGCCGCTCGCCCACCGCCGAAGCGGTGTTCCGCCAGCGGGTGCGGGACGCCGGCCTGAGCGACCGGCTTCGCATCGAGAGCGCCGGCACCGGCGACTGGCACATCGGCCGGCCGCCGGACCGGCGCGCCAGCGCCGCCGCCGCCGAGCGTGGCTACCCGATGGACGACCTGCGCGCCCGCCAGGTGAGCGCCGAGGACTTCCGCCACTTCGATTACATCCTGGCCATGGACAACAGCAACCTGGCCGACCTGCGCGCGCTCGACCCGGGCCCGGGCGTCGCCCGCGAGGGGCTGGTACTGGCGCGCTTCCTGGATGTGCTCGGCGATGACGGCCCCGGTGAAGTGCCGGACCCTTACTACGGCGACGAGGACGGTTTCGGCCACGTGCTCAATCTGGTGGAGCGCGCCAGTGACCTGTGGCTGGCGCGGTTGCGGGAGCGGCTGTGATCGAACACGACGCCGACCTGAGCGGCGCCAACACCCTGGCGCTGCCGGCCCGGGCCCGGCGGCTGGCGCGGCCCACGGACGTGGCCGCGCTGGGCGAGCTGCTGGCCGGGCGCGACCCGGCCGAGCCGCTCTACGTGCTCGGCGAGGGCAGCAACGTGGTGCTGCGCGGCGACCTGCCGGGCCTCACGGTGATCCCCGCGTTCGACGGCATCGACTACCTGGATGAGAGCGCGGATCAGGTGCGGGTGCGCGTCGGCGCCGGCGTGGTCTGGGACCGGCTGGTGGCGGACACCGTGGCGCGCGGCTGGGGCGGCCTGGAAAACCTGTCCCTGATTCCCGGCACCGCCGGCGCCGCGCCGTTTCAGAACATCGGCGCCTACGGCGTGGAGCTGGCCGATTGCCTGGAAAGCGTGGACACCGTGGCGGTGGCCGACGGCTGGGCAGGGCGCTTTCGCGCCGATCAGTGCGAATTCGGCTACCGCGACAGCCTGTTCAAGAGCCGCCGACGGGGCGAATTCATCATCACCGGCATCACCCTGCGGCTGCACCGCCATGGCGCCCGCCGGGTGGACTACGGCGGCCTGGCCGAGCGCTTCGCCGGCCAGGACCCACGCACCCTGGCCCCGGCCACGGTGCGGGCGGCGGTGATTGAACTGCGGCAAAGCAAGCTGCCCGACCCGGCGGTGCTGCCCAACGCCGGCAGCTTTTTCAAAAACCCGGTGGTCAGCGCGGCGGAGCTGGCACGGCTGAAAGCCGACTATCCGAAGCTGGTGTCCTTCCCGCACCCGGACGGTGCCAAGCTGGCCGCCGGCTGGCTGATCGAGGACGCCGGCTGGAAAGGCCGCCGGCTGGGGCCGGTGGGCATGCACCGGGACCAGGCCCTGGTGCTGGTCAACCACGGCGGCGCCCGCGCCGACGACGTGCTGGCGCTGGCCGCGGCGGTACGCGAGGACGTTCTCGACCGCTTCGGCGTGACGCTGGAACAGGAGCCGGTGGCGTTGCCCTGACGCTGACCCGCCAGCGTGTAAGCTTTGTGTTCTCCCGCCGGGCGCCAGTGGTTCTCACGGGGCGCCCCTGTTAGCCTGAACCGGCCTTGCCGCCACGGCGGAACCGATAAGAAATCAGGATTGTCCTCTGTTCATGCACCCCTTGGTAGTTTCCTGGTCCAGGGCGCGTGCCGCCGTTCTGTCCGCGCTGCTGCTGGCGCTGGCCGCCTGCGCCGGCCAGCCGCCATCGTCGTCGCCGCCGGTGGCCACGCCGGAGCTGTTTTCCCGTTCCGGCGAGGCCGCCGCCCCGCAGCAGTGGTGGGTGGCCTTCGACGATGCCGCCCTCAACCGTCTGGTGGACCGCGCCCTGGGCGCCAACCTGGATCTGCAGGCCGCCTACCAGCGCCTCAACCAGGCCCGCGCGGTGCGGGCACGCCAGGAAGCGGGTCTGTTCCCCAGCCTGGAGGCGCGCGCCGGCGCCGAGCGCCGCGACGACGGCGACAGTGAGACCGATCTGTTCAGCGCCGGGCTGGCGGCGGAGTACGAACTGGATCTGTGGGGGCGGGTGGGCGCCCAGGCCGACGCCGAAGCCTTCCGCGTGGCGGCCAGTGGCGCCGACTACCAGGCCGCCGCGCTGTCCCTGGCCGCCGAGGTGGCCAACACCTGGTTCGAACTGCTCACCCAGCGCACCCAGCAGGAGCTGGCGAGCGCCCAACTGGACACCAACCGGGACGTGCTGTCGCTGATCCGTGCCCGTTTCGGCATCGGCGAAAGCGCCAGCGCCGACGTGCTGCGCCAGCGCCAGCTGGTGGAAGCGTCCCGCGAGCAATTGCTCACCGTGCAGGCCCGCACCCGGGTGATCGAGCACCAGTTGGCGGTGCTGCTGGGCGAGCCCCCCAAGGGCGTGGTGTTCCCCGATGACGGCACCCTGCCGGCGTTGCCGCCGCTGCCCGCCACCGGCGTGCCGGCGGAACTGGTGCGGCGCCGGCCGGATCTCCGGCAGGCCTATTTCCAATTGCAGGCGGCGGACGCGGACCTGGCCTCGGCGGTGGCCGAGCGGTTTCCCCGTTTGACCCTGTCCGCGTCGCTGAGCAATGAAACCACGGACAGCGAGGCCCTGTTCGACGACTGGCTGGCGACCCTGGCCGGCAACCTGGTGTTGCCGCTGATCGACGGCGGCCAGCGCCGCGCCGAGGCGCGCCGCTTCCGTTCGCTGCGCGAGCAACGGCTGTATGAGTACGGGCAGGCGACGCTGGTGGCGTTCCAGGAAGTGGAGGACGCCCTGGTTCAGGAGCGCCAGCAGCAGCGGCGCATGGAGAGCCTGCGCGAGCAGCTGGCACTGGCGGACAGCGCCTACCGGCAATTGCGCATTCAGTACGTTAACGGCGCGGTCGGCTACCTGGAGGTGCTGAGCGCGCTCCAGGAACGCCAGGAACTGCGCCGCACCCTGATCACCGCCCGCCAGGAGCTGCTGGCGTTCCGGGTGGCCCTGTACCGGGCGCTGGCCGGCGGCTTCCCGGTGCCCGAAGAGGAAGAGAACGCATGAGCAACACGGTGGACGACCAGGCCGCGCGCCCGGAGAGCGGGCGGGCCGGGCGCGGCAAGACGGCGCTGGTGTCGGTGCTGATTCTGCTCGCCGGCGTGGCGCTGATGGTGCTGATCTTCGAGACCGAGCCCACCGCCACGCGCGGCGATGTGGCGCGGGAAACCGCCATGCTGGTGGAGGTACGCAGCGCCGAACGGGGCCGCTTCACCCCGGTGATTGAAGTGATGGGCCGGGTGGTGCCGGCCCGGGAAGTGACCCTGCAGCCGCGCGTCAGCGGCCGTGTCATCGAGCTGGCCGAGGCATTCGAGCCCGGCGGCCGGGTGGCCGAGGGCACCGCCCTGTTGCGCATCGATCCGGCGGATTACCAGGCCGCGCTGCGGCAACGGCGCAGCGAGCTGGCGCAGGCGCGCGCCGATCTGGAACTGGAGCAGGGCCGCCAGGCGGTGGCCGAACAGGATTTCGAATTGCTGGGTGAGGAACTGGACGAGGGCAACCGGCACCTGGTGCTGCGCCAGCCGCAGTTGAAGCAGGCCCGTGCCCGGGTGGATTTCGCCGAGGCGGCCCTGCGTCGCGCCGAACTGGATCTCCAGCGTACCCGTATCAGCGCGCCCTTCGACGCCCAGATCCTGTCCCGCGACGTGGCCACCGGCTCCCAGGTGAGCACCGGCGACAGCCTGGCCCGGCTGGTGGCCACGGACCGTTACTGGGTGTCGGCCAGCGTACCGCTGTCGCAACTGCGCTGGCTGCGCTTCGCCGAGCGTGACGGCGAGGAGGGCGCGCCGGTCACGCTGCGCCACGAGGCCGCCTGGGGGCCGTCACGGAGCCGCCAGGGCCGCCTGCAGCGGCTGGTCGGCGAGCTGGACGCCAACGCCCGCCTGGCGCGGGTGCTGGTCAGCGTCGAGGACCCGTTGGCGTTGCAGTCGGAGGCCGGCGCGCCGAGCCTGATTCTCGGCGCCTTCGTGCGCACCGCCATCGAAGGCCGGGCGCTGGACGACGTGGTGCGTCTGGACCGCGATCTGCTGCGCCGCGAGGACACGGTCTGGGTGATGGAGGACGGCGCCCTGGATATCCGCGACGTCACCGTGCTGCTGCGTGACAACGACTACGTCTACCTCAGCGACGGGCTCGACCAGGGCGATCAGGTGGTGGCCACCGATCTGGCCACGGTGGTGGACGGCGCCGCCCTGCGTCTTGAGGACGCCGCCGGCGCGGAGACTATGGAATGAGCGCGCCGCGCCGCCAGGGCTGGGTGGGCCCGATCGAGTGGATGGCGCGCAACAGCATCGCCGCCAATCTGCTGATGATTCTGCTGCTCGGCGGCGGCCTGTGGATGGCGGTGCAGGTACAGAAAGAGATCTTCCCGGAAGCCCAGCTCGACGTTGTCGAAGTGGAGGTGACCTACCCCGGCGCCG
The DNA here is from genome assembly GCF_015356855.1 of Alloalcanivorax venustensis ISO4. Lineage (GTDB taxonomy): Bacteria > Pseudomonadota > Gammaproteobacteria > Pseudomonadales > Alcanivoracaceae > Alloalcanivorax > Alloalcanivorax venustensis. The sequence goes on along the minus strand of NZ_ARXR01000031.1, from coordinate 22,763 downwards.
CGCCCGAGGAAGTGGAGCAGGGCGTGCTGATGCCGGTGGAAGAGGCGGTGCAGGGCGTCGAGAGCATCGAGGAAATGGTGTCCACCGCCCGCGAAGGCAGTGGCGTGATTCAGCTGGAGCTGGTGGCCGGCGCCAACCGCATGCAGGCGCTGCAGGACATCGAACAGGCGGTGGACCGGGTGCGCACCTTCCCGGACCAGGCGGAAGAGCCGCGCGTGCGCCTGCAGGCGCGCACCCGCGATGTGATGGAGCTGGTGCTGTACGGCGAAGTGGACATCTGGACCCTGCGCCAGCTCGGCGAGCAGGTGCGCAACCGCCTGCTCAGCGAGTCCGCGGTGACCCGCGCGGACATCAGCGACGTGCCCGATTACCTGACCAGCGTGGAAATTTCCCAGGCCACGCTGCGCGAGTACGACCTGACCCTGGACCAGGTGGCGTCGATCATCGAGCAGTCCAGCCGCGACGTGCCCGCCGGCAATCTGGCCACCGACAACGGCGAGATTCTGCTGCGCCTGAAAGAGCGCAAGCAGTGGGCCGACGAGTTTTCCCGCATCGTGGTGAGCCGCGCGGATTCCGGCGCGGTGGTGACCCTGGGCGACATCGCCACGGTGCGCGACGGCTTCGAGGACACCGGTTTCCACTCCCGTTTCAACGGTCAGCCGTCGGTGGAGATCGAGATCTTCCGCACCGGCAGCCAGTCGCCGCTGGACATCGCCGCGGCGGTGGAAGGGGTGATGGCGGAACTCAAGACCACCTTGCCCGACCCGGTTCAAGTGCGCATCGACAGCAACCGCGCCGAGCAGTTTGAAAGCCGCATGGACATGCTGCTGAAGAACGGCATCCTGGCGATGGTGATCGTGCTGGTGATTCTCAGCCTGTTCCTGGAGTACCGGCTGGCGTTCTGGATCATGATGGGCATGACCGTGTCCTTCGTCGGCGGGGTGCTGTTCCTGCCGGCCATGGGCGTGAGCGTGAACATGATCTCCATGTTCGGCTTCCTGATGGTGCTGGGCATCGTGGTGGACGACGCCATCGTGGTGGGCGAGAACATCTACGAGTACCGCGAGCAGGGCATGAGTTTCATGGACGCGGCGGTGCAGGGCGCCCGTGATATCGCCGGGCCGGTCACCTTCAGTATTCTCACCAACATCGTCGCCTTCATGCCGCTGCTGTTCATGCCCGGCGTCACCGGTAATTTCTGGTGGCCGCTGGGGGCGGTGGTGATCGTGGTGCTGGCGATCTCGCTGTTCGAAGCGCTGTTCATTCTGCCTGCCCACCTGGCGCACAGCGGCAAGGGCACGGTGACCGTCTACGGGCGCGCCCTGCACCGCGTGCAGCGCCGCTTCTCCGGTTATTTTCAGACGCTGGTGGAGCGCGGTTACCGGCCGCTGCTGGACCGGGCGCTGCGCTATCGCTACGTGACCCTGAGCGCCGCCCTGACCCTGATGCTGGTGGTGGGCGCCTACGCCGGCAGCGACCACATGGGCATGATCATGATGCCGGAAGTGCCGGCGGACGAGATCGAAGCGGGCATCCGTCTGCCGGTGGGCACCACGCCGCGCCAGGCCGGTGAGCTGGCCCTGGCGCTGACCCGGGAAACCGAACGGCTGTTCGAGGAAAACGACCTGGCACGCAACGCCGAGGGCATCAAGACCAACGTGCGCGGCGAGCAGAAAATCGACGTGGAGCTGGTGTTAAAGCCGGAACACGAACGGGACATGACGGTGCAGCAGATCGTCGAGCTGTGGCGGGACCAGATCGGCGATTTCAAGGGCGTCGATCAGATCACCTTCGAGGCGGAGCAGGGCCCCGGCTCCTGGCGCGACGATATCAGCGTGGACCTCAGCCATACCGATATCGACGTGCTCGCCAAGGCCAGCGAGCGCCTGCTGAACGCCATGAAAGGCCTGTCCCAGACCCGCAACGTCAACGACAGCTACACCACCGGTAAACCGCAGTTCGACGTCAGCCTGACGCCGCAGGCGGACGCCCTGGGCCTCACCGGCGCCGAGGTGGGCCGGCAGTTGCGGGATGCGTTTTACGGCGCCATCGCTCTGCGCCAGTTGCGCGGCATCAACGAAAACGAAATCCGCGTGCGGCTGCCGGAAGAGGAGCGCCAGGACCTGCGTTACCTGGACACCTTCGTGGTGCAGCTGCCGGACGGCGGCGAAGTGCCGCTGACCGACGTGGCCAGCGTCACCATCAGCGAGTCGTTCCGCTCCATCGACCGCCGCGACGGTCGCCGGGTGATCACCGTGGGCACCGACGTGTTGCCGAAAAGCGCCACCAGCCAGGTGCTCGCCGTGGTTCGCGACGAGCTGCTGCCGCAGCTGCGCGCCGACTACCCGGGCCTGACCTGGACGTTCCAGGGCGGCCAGGCGGACATGCGTGAATCCACCTCGGCGTTGTGGGGCGGCTTCGCCCTGGCGTTGGGCGTGATCTTCGCGCTGCTGGCGGTGGCGTTCGGCAGCTACCTGCAGCCGCTGGTGGTGATGCTGGCGATTCCGTTCGGCGCCGTAGGTGCGGTGCTCGGCCACATTCTACTGGGCATGGACCTGTCCCTGGTCAGCTTCATGGGCATCATCGCCCTGGCCGGGGTGGTGGTGAACGATTCGCTGATCATGGTCGACTACGCCAACCGCCAGCGGCACCGGCTGGGCGCGGCCCAGGCGGTCTATGAAGCGGGCCTGCGCCGCTTCCGGCCGATTCTTCTCACCACCATGACCACCTTCGCCGGGCTGATGCCGATCATCTTCGAAACCTCCCTGCAGGCCGCTTACCTGATCCCCATGGCGGTGTCCCTGGGCTTCGGCATCGTGTTCGCCACCGCGTTGATTCTGTTCGTGGTGCCGTGCCTCTACCTGGCCCTGGACGATCTGATGGGCGCCATCGACACGCGCCGCCGGGCCTTCAAGTATTCCGACGGCGCATAAAAAAACCGCCCCGAAGGGCGGTTTTTTTATTGGTGTGACCGTCGGGTGGACCGATCAGGCACCGGGGTTGCCGTCGCCGGAATTTTCCCGGGCGGCTTGTTCCGCCTGTTGCTGACGGCGGCGCAGGCGCGGGTCATTGCTGGCGCGGCCGGCCGGGCGTTCCGGCGCCACCGGCTTGCTGAACGCCGGGGTGGCCGGCTGTTCCGCTTCGCCGGTCTCCGCCTTGGCCGGCGCTTGTTCGGCGGCCGGTGCGGGCTTGGCGGCGGGTTGGCGTTCGGGCTGCGGTACCGGCTGGCCCGGTTTGCGGTCACGCGGGTCGTTGCCGGCACGGCGGACCTGATCCGCTGCCGTTGAAGGTGCCTGCTCGGAAGAAGGAGCCTCCGCCTTGGGTGAAGGCTCTTCCGCTTTCGCCGCGGGCTCCTCAGCCTTGGCTGAGGGTTCTTCAGCTTTCGCCGGCTGTTCAGCCTTGGCTGAGGGCTCTTCCGCTTTTGCTGAAGGCTCTTCTGTCTTCGCCGAGGGCTCGTCCGCTTTTGCTGAAGGCTCTTCCGCCTTAGCTGAAGACGCTTCTTTGGCCGGAGCTTCTTCGGCTTTTGCTGAAGGTTCTTCCGGCTTGGCTGAGGGCTTTTCTACCTCGGCTGAAGGCTCCTCTACCTTGGCGGAAGGCTCTTCCTCTTTGGCTGAAGGGGTTTCTGCCTTAGTTGAAGGCTCCTCTACCTTAGCCGGGGACTCCTCTGCTTTAGCCGAGGGCTCGTCTGCTTTCGCTGACGGTTGTTCCGCCTTGGCTGAGGGCTCTTCCACCTTCGCTGAGGGCTCTTCCACCTTAGCTGAAGGCTCTTCCACCTTCGCTGAAGGCTCTTCAGCTTTGGCTGAGGGCTCCTCCGTTTTGGCTGAGGGCTCTTCCGGCTTAGCTGACGGCGCTTCCTGACTGGCGGGCTTCTGCGCTTTGGCTGAAGGGGCCTCGGCAGAGGGCGCCGGCGCGGCGGCCTTGGGCTGCTCTTCCTGACGGGCGGCGGCGGCCTGGGGCGCCTGAGCCTCGGTGACCTGTTCCGCGCTCGGCTTGGCGGCGGCGGTTTTCGGTTCGCCGTGCTCTTCGGCGGGCACCAGTTTGGCCTTGGGCGGACGGCTGTCACCACGCTCCTGATCACGACCGGGGGTGTTGTCCTCGGACGTCATGCGCGGCGGCGGGCCGCCGGCGGTGGTCTGGTCGTCGCTCTGGGCGCCTTTATCCTGGGCCGCTTTGTCCTGGGCGCCGGGACGCTGGCGCTCGCGCAGGGGACGGTCGTCCTTGCTGTCGGTGCGGCGCTGGGCTTTGGGGCCGTCGTCCTTGCGCGGGCCTTTGCCGGCGCCACCTTTGGACTCGCCTTTGTTATCCGGCTTGGCGTCCTGCTTATTGTCCTGCTTGGACTCCGGCTTACCGCTGTCGGCGCTTTTCTGGTCGTCGCTTCGGTTGTCGGCACCACGGTTGTCGCCGTTGCGGTTGTCACCGCCCCGGTTGCCGCCACGGCCGCCACGACGGTTGCGGCCGCCACGGCGGTTGCCGCCTTCGCTCTTGCCGTCCTGGTTGTCGTCCTTGCGGTTCTCGCCACGGTTATCGCCACCACGACCGTCGCCGCCCCGGTTATCGCCGTCGGCGTTCCGGTTGCGGCGGCCGCCACGGCGGTTATCACCGCCACGGTTGTTGTTGCCCCGGGCGTCGGCTTTGTCGTCCCGGTTCTGGCGGTTGCCGCGCTGGCCGTCGCGCTTGCCGTCAAGCTGCTGTTTCTCGTCCTCGGAGGCACTGAACAGCGCCGCCAGCCAGGTGAAGAAACGGGCCAGCAGACCCGGCTCCAGCGGCGGCTTCGGCGCGGTGGCGGGCTTCTTGGAGGGCGCCTTGGCGGCGGTGGCTTCCGGTTTCGGCTCCGGCTGCGGTTTGGGCGGCGGCGGCGCGGTGTCCGGCGCCACCAGCTTCACCGCCGGCTCCTGGGTTTTGATTTCGGTGTCCTGGGCGGACAGGGTGGCCGGGTCCTGCTGGCCTTCCAGCAGCTCCAGCTCGTGGCTCACCTGGGCCTTGGTCTGGTCGTCGCGAATGCGCTCGACCTGGAAGTGCGGGGTTTCCAGGTTGGGGTTGGGGATAATCAGCACGCGCACTTTGTGGATGCTTTCGATTTCCCGCAGTACCGGGCGCTTCTCGTTGAGCAGGTAGGTGGCCACGGCCACCGGCACCTGGGCCTGGATCTCCCCGGTGCGTTCCTTCATCACCTCTTCCTCGATCAGGCGGAGGATGCTCAAGGCCAGGGATTTGACGTCGCGGATGTGGCCCAGGCCGTCACAGCGCGGGCACACGATGCTGGAGGTCTCGCCGAGGCTGGGGCGCAGCCGCTGGCGGGACAGTTCCAGCAGGCCGAAGCGGGAGATACGGCCCAGTTGAATACGGGCACGGTCCGCTTCCAGCGCGTCGCGCATGCGGTTTTCCACTTCGCGTTGATTGCGCGCCGGGCCCATGTCGATGAAATCGACCACGATCAGGCCGCCGATGTCGCGCAGGCGCAGCTGGCGGGCGATCTCTTCCGCCGCTTCCAGATTGGTCTGCAGCGCGGTTTCCTCGATGTCGGCGCCCTTGGTGGCGCGCGAGGAGTTGATGTCGATGGACACCAGCGCTTCGGTGGGATCGATGACGATGGAGCCGCCGGAGGGCAGCTTCACTTCACGTTCGAAGGCGGTCTCGATCTGCGACTCGATCTGGTAACGGGAGAACAGCGGCGTGTCGTCGTTATACAGCTTCAGCTTGTGCTGAAAATCGGTCATCACCTGCTGCACGAACGCCTGGGCCTCGTTGTAGACCTTTTCGGAATCGATCAGGACTTCGCCGATGTCCTTGCGCAGGTAGTCGCGGATCGCGCGGATGATGACGTTGGATTCCTGGTACACCAGGAAGGGCGCTTTACGGGTTTCCGACGCCTCGGCGATGGAGCCCCACAGCTTGAGCAGGTAGTTGAGGTCCCACTGCAGTTCCTCGGCGCCGCGGCCCAGGCCGGCGGTGCGCACGATCACGCCCATTTCGTCGGGGATGTCCAGGCTGCCCAGGGCTTCCTTGAGCTGCTGGCGCTCCTCGCCCTCGATGCGGCGGGAAATGCCGCCGGCGCGCGGGTTGTTGGGCATCAGCACCAGGTAGCGGCCGGCCAGGCTGATAAAGGTGGTGAGCGCGGCGCCTTTGTTACCGCGCTCCTCTTTGTCCACCTGAATGATGATTTCCTGACCTTCCTTGATCACATCCTTGATATTGATGCGGCCCTGGATGTCCTTGGGGTCTTTCTGGAAGTACTGGCGGGAAATTTCCTTGAGGGGCAGGAAACCGTGACGCTCGGCGCCGAAGTCCACGAAGGCGGCTTCCAGGGACGGCTCGATGCGGGTGATCTTGCCTTTATAGATGTTGGCTTTTTTCTGTTCGCGGGTGCGATGCTCGATGTCCAGATCATAAAGTCTCTGGCCATCCACCAGCGCCACCCGGACTTCTTCCGGATGGCTGGCGTTGATTAACATTCGTTTCATTGTTGTGCTACCACAAGGTTCGTGGCGGCATGCAGCGGGCCGGTATCAATACCGGTATCAGACCTCTTACCCTGGTGGGGAGGCGGAAGAGTGGCGAGCAGGCAATGCTCACGCGTGGCGGCGCTGGGCGCTCGGACGACGTTGGTAATCTGCCTGTCTTCTACCTTTCCTGTTCCTCTCCGGGCTTGTGAAGTTGTGCCGTTGGCGTTGCTGGCGGGGCCTTGGCCCCTCTATCCGCGTTACGCTGTGCCCGGCGCGTCAAACGCGCCGTGCCGGGTAAACTTTACCGTCTGTGTACCGGTTGGGGTGTCGGCAAGGGGCGCTATTGGCGCTGCTCGCCGGCAGCCCGGCTATGTCTTCGACCTGTGCCGCAGACCACCTGGTGTTGGTTGTCGGTAATCCGCCGGGGAGTTGTGTTGCCGCCGGGGGATTGGCTGCAGCGTCGGGGCCTTTCGGGCCCGTTCGATTCTTGTCGGGCGGGCTGGCGGGTGTTGGTGTACCGACGGCGAATGATCGCTGCGCGTCGCCGTTGGCCAGCCCGGGCCGACGGCTGACTATACCAGTAAAATCACAGTCTGATCAATCAGATAGATGGGCGAGGCATGAGCGCGCCGTGAACACCGACACCGCTGGCGGAGCCGCGCCCGCTTGGCTAGAATCGCCGCATGTCAGATACCCCCGCTGCCGATCGCGTCACTTTCGTTACCATCGATGAAGGCCGTGACGGCCAACGCCTTGATAATTTCCTGATCACCCACCTCAAGGGTGTGCCCCGTTCGCGCATCTATCGGATTATCCGATCCGGCGAGGTGCGGGTGAACAAGAAGCGCGCCAAGCAGACCACCCGCCTGGCCGTGGACGACGTGGTGCGCGTGCCGCCGGTGCGCACCAGCGAGTCCCAGGCGCCGCCGGTGGTCAGCGGCGGGCTGGCCGAGCGGCTGGCGCGGGCGCTGCTCTACGAGGACGATCAGATCTTCATCTTTAATAAGCCCGCCGGGCTGGCGGTGCACGGCGGCAGCGGGGTCAGCCTGGGGCTGATCGAGGCGCTGCGGGTGCTCTACCCGGAAGAGCGCAACCTGGAGCTGGTGCACCGGCTCGACCGGGACACCAGCGGCTGCATCATGGTCGCCCGCCACCGGGGCTTTTTGCGGCGCCTGCAGAAATTGATGCAGCAGGGTGGGGTGGAGAAGCGCTACTGGCTGCTGTGCCAGGGGTTTAAAGGCAGCGAGCGGCGCATGGAAGCGCCCCTGCTGAAGATCACCCAGGGCAACGAGCGGATGGTGCGGGTGTCCCGCGAGGGCAAGGCCTCGGTGACCGATTTCACGCTGGTGGAGCGGTTCGGCGACGCCGCCCTGGTGGAGGCGCGCCTGGGTACCGGCCGCACCCATCAGATCCGGGTGCACAGCCAGTTCGGCGGCTTCCCGATTCTCGGCGACGATAAATACGGCAGCCGCAAGGGCGACGCGCGGCTGGAAGCGCTCGGGCACCGCCGCCTGTGTCTGCACGCCCGGTCGCTGGTGTTCCGCCACCCGCAGAGCGGCGAAACCATCAAGGTCAACGCGCCGCTGGACGAGGATTTCGAGGCCATCCTGACGGCGCTGCGGTCGGATAAACGCTGATGGCCTACCAATTGGTGATTTTCGACTGGGACGGCACGGTGATGGACTCCACCGGGCGTATCATTGCCTGCATGCACCAGGCCGGCGCCGATCTTTGTCTGCCGGTGTTGGAGGACGACGCCGTGCGCGAGATCATCGGGCTGGGTCTGCCGGAAGCGCTGCGCACCCTTTACCCGGGCATCGGCGACCGGGATCTGGAGCGCATGCGCGAGCGTTACGCGGTGCATTTCGTGGCCGCCGAGGCGAGCCCCAGCCGGCTCTACCCGGGCGCCCGCGAGACGCTGGCGGCGCTGCGCGCCGCCGGATTGCGCCTGGCGGTGGCCACTGGCAAGAGCCGCAAGGGGCTGGACCGGGTGTGGGCGAGCAGTGGGCTGGGCGACAGTTTCGATGCCTCCCGCTGCGCCGACGAGACCCATTCCAAGCCGCACCCGGCCATGGTCACGGAGTTATTGACCGAACTGGGCGTGGCGCCGGAGCGGGCGCTGGTGGTCGGGGATACGTCCTTTGATCTGCAGATGGCGCGCGACGCCGGTGTCGACCGGGTGGCGGTGAGTTACGGCGCCCATCCGGTGGACCGTTTGATGAACTTTCACCCGCTGGCGGTGATCGATGCTTTACCGCAGTTGCTGCCGTTACTCGGCGTGGACTGCGAAACACACTTCGAGGAGACAGTGTAGATGGAGTCCGACAACAACAGCCCGGCGAACAGCGGCCCCACCAGTAAAGAGTGGAAGCTGCTCGAGAAGCTGCTCGGCCAGGCCCAGGCGGAACAGCGCAAGACCCGCCGCTGGGGCATCTTCTTCAAGAGCCTGACCTTTATCTATCTGTTCGCGCTGCTGTTCATGATGACCGGCAGCCGCTCCGGGGACGCCATGGCGGTGGCCGAGCCCCACGTGGCGGTGGTCGACCTGAACGGCGTGATCATGGCGGATTCCGAAGCCAGCGCCGATCTGATCAGCCGCGGGCTGCGCGACGCCTTCGAGGCGGAGAACGCCGAAGCGGTGCTGCTGCGCGTCAACAGCCCGGGCGGTTCGCCGGTGCAGTCGAACTTCGTGTTCAACGAAATCCAGCGGCTGCGCGCCGAATACCCGGATAAGAAGCTGTACGCGGCGATCACCGATATGGGCGCCTCCGGCGCCTATTACATCGCCGCCGCCGCCGACCAGATCTACGCCGACCCGGCCAGCATCGTCGGCTCCATCGGCGTGATCATGGCCAGCTTCGGGGTGCAGGAAGCCGCCGAGAAGCTGGGCGTGGAGCGCCGCGTGTACACCGCCGGCGAGAATAAGGCGCTGCTCGACCCGTTCTCGCCGGTGCGCGAGTCCGACCGCGAGCACGTGCAGACCATGCTCAACGAGATCCACCAGCAGTTCATCGGCGCGGTGAAGGACGGCCGTGGCGACCGCTTGAAAGTGGACGAGAACCCGGAGCTGTTTTCCGGCCTGTTCTGGACCGGTGAGCGCGCTCTGGAGCTGGGGCTGATCGACGGCCTGAAAAGCCCGGGGCAGGTGGCCCGCGACGTGGCCGGCCTGGAGGAAATGGTGGACTACACCGTCACCCGCTCGCCGGTGGACCGCTTCCTGAAGCGCTTCGGCACCTCAATCGGCAACGGCATCGGCCAGACCCTGGGCCTGGAAGGCGGCGCGCCCACGCTGCGCTAACCGAGTTTTGTGGGAGCGGGCCTTGCCCGCGAAAGGGTGGCCTTGGCCACCCGGCGGGATACCAGAGGCGTTGTTGGTGCTTTGTTAGAGAGGTCTCTGGGATCCTGCCGGCAAGCTGCGCTTGCCTTTCGCGGGCTGGGCCCGCTCGCACAGTTAGCCACCATCGCTGGCTTGCGGCTCTATCCCGGAAGGATGACGCCCTCGGCGGCTAAGAAGTCGGTCAGCATGATCAGCGGTAGCCCCACCAGGGCATTGGGGTCCCGCCCTTCGAGCGCTTTGAACAGCACAATACCCAGGCCTTCGGACTTAAAGCTGCCGGCGCAGTTGAGGGGTTGTTCGACCTCGATATAGCGCTCAATCTGGCGGTCACGGAGTTGGCGGAAGTGCACGGTGAAGCGCTCGCAGCCGCTCTGGTGGCGGCCGGTGGCGCTGTTCAGCAGGCACAGCCCGGTGAGAAACTGCACGGTGCGGCCGCTGGCGCGGCGCAGCTGGGCCACGGCGGTGTCGTGATCGCCGGGCTTGCCGAGCACGTCGCCGTCGATCACCGCCACCTGGTCGGAGCCGATGATCAGGGCGTCCGGGTGTGCGTCGGCGAGGGCGGCGGCCTTGTCCCGCGCCAGGCGCAGCACCAGCTCCGTGGGCGTTTCGCCGGGCCGGGCGCGCTCGTCGATGTCCGGGCTGTGATGCTGGAATGACAGACGCAGCTTGCCCAGCAGCTCGCGGCGGAACGGCGACGAGGAGGCCAGAATCAAAGGCTGTGGCTGGTCGGTCATGGCGGTCTCCTGGTCGGTGGCGGGTGGTTGCGGGTCGGGAGTGTACCCACGGCCCCGATCCGGTGCACGAAAAAACCAGCTTTCTCAGACAGTTAAGCCGGGCGTCGCGGGTGTATTTTCGCTTTGACAGGACGCGGGCCCGCGCCTAGAATTGCGCGCTTATGTTTTCAGGGCAACTGCCACCGTATCTGGAACCGAGGAAGTTCGCGGACCAGGAACGCGTCGTCGAAGGCGAAGCCCGGGTCGGGGACCTCCCCAGACTGCGGGAATATCGCGAGAGTCTGGACCAGCCGGTCCGGGTGAGCCTGGCCTTTGGCCGGGACGAGGACGGCCGCCGGCGCGTTCAGGGCCGGGTGGAGACTTCTCTAGTTCTGGTGTGCCAGCGTTGTCTGGAGCCGGTGCAACAGGAAGTCGCCGCCGACGTCGATCTGATGTTGGTGTGGAGCGAAGAGCAGGCCAAGGCATTGCCCGCCGACCTGGATCCATTGCTGGTTACCGAGGAGCGCATGACGCTGGCGGAACTGGTGGAAGAAGAGCTGCTGCTGGCGATGCCGCTGGTGGCGCTTCACGATCAGTGCCCCGATCCGCCGCCCCAGAGCGCTGGGGATCCGGGCGACCAGGATGACAATCAGTCCGATCCGGATAATCCGTTTGCCGTGCTGGCCCGTCTCAAGGGCCGCCGCAAGTAATACGCCGAGGAGCAACAAATGGCTGTTCAGAAGAGTCGCAAAACCCGTTCCAAGCGTGGCATGCGTCGTTCCCACGATGCGCTGACCGCGCCCGCTATCACCGAAGACGCGAGCACCGGTGAAGTGCACCGCCGTCACCACATCTCTCCGGACGGCATGTACCGCGGCCGCCAGGTGCTGCGCACCGCGGAACTGGACGACGAAGAAGAGTAAGTCCGTTTGCCGCGGGCGGTGCGCCGCCCGACGGTACGCCGCCCGACGGTGACAACAGGACGACTGTGTAACGGGAGCCTTCAGGGCTCCCGTTTCTCTATCCACGGCCGGATCGAACTCGTATCATGGCCGTCGCTTCGCCAAGCAGGAAATTTGCCATGTCAGCGGTTGTGACCCTGGCCGTGGACGCCATGGGCGGCGATCACGGTCTGCCCGTGACCGTGCCCGCCGTGGCCCGGATACTGGCCCGCCACCCCGATCTGCATGTGATCATGGTGGGCGAGCCGTCCGCCCTCGCCGCGGCCCTGAAGAAAGAAAAACTCGACGATCACCCCCGCCTCGCCCTGACCCCGGCGTCGGAAGTGGTGGCCATGGACGACCCGGTCGCCGTGGCACTGCGCCAGAAGAAAGACTCCTCCATGCGGGTGGCCATCAACCAGGTTAAGGAAGGCCGCGCCCTGGCGGCGGTCAGCGCCGGCAATACCGGGGCGCTGATGGCGGTCAGCCGCTTCGTTCTCAAAACCCTGCCGGGCGTCGACCGGCCGGCCATCTGCACCGCCATCCCCACCGCCAAAGGGCACTGCCACATGCTCGATCTGGGCGCCAATGTGGATTCCGAACCCAAGCACCTGCTGCAGTTCGCCCTGATGGGGCAGGCCGTGGTGCGCGCCGTGGACGGGTTGAGCGCGCCGCGGGTGGCGCTGCTGAACATCGGCGAGGAGGACATCAAGGGCAACGAGCAGATCAAGGAAGCCGCCACCCTGATGCAGCAGGCCGCCGATCTGAACTACGCCGGTTTCGTCGAGGGTAACGGCATCTTCGTCGGCGACGTGGACGTGGTGGTCTGTGACGGCTTTGTCGGCAATGTGTCGCTGAAAACCATGGAAGGCGCCGCCTCCATGATCGGCGGCATGATCCGCGAGGAGGCGGGCCGCTCCCTGCTGCGCAAACTCAGCGGTCTGTTCGCGCTGCCGTTGCTGCGCGGGCTCAAGCACCGCCTGGACCCGGAGCGCTACAACGGCGCCAGCCTGGTGGGGCTGAACGGTATCGTGGTGAAAAGCCACGGCGGCACCGGCGTGGAAGGCTTCGTCAGTGCCCTGGAAGTGGCGGTTCTCGAGGCCGAGCGCAATGTGCCGGCGTTGATCCGCGACGCCCTGGCGCCGGCGGAGACCTCCTAGCCGCGCCAGGGCGCCTGTACCCGCATTCACAATTTGTTTCAGGGTCGGGCGGACAGCCGCGCCCGCAGGCGGCATACTCCCGGCTCGAGCGACATCAAAGAGGCAAACGCATGTCGAAAACCGCTTTCGTCTTTCCCGGTCAGGGTTCCCAGAGCCTGGGTATGCTGGCCGATTTCGCCGAGCGCGTTCCGGTGCGCCAGGCGTTCCAGGAAGCCTCCGGCGCCCTGGATCTGGATCTCTGGCAACTGGCCCAGGAAGGCCCGGAAGAGGCCCTCAACAGCACCGAAAACACCCAGCCGCTGCTGCTCACCGCCGGTGTGGCCCTGTGGAAACTCTGGGAGCAGGCCGGTGGCGCCCGTCCCGACCGGCTCGCCGGGCACAGCCTGGGCGAATACACCGCGCTCACCTGCGCCGGGGTGCTCACCCTGGGCGACGCCGTGCGCCTGGTGCGCCGGCGCGGCGAACTGATGCAGGCCGCCGTGGCCGACGGCGAGGGCCGCATGGCCGCGATTCTGGGCCTGGACGACGACCAGGTCCGCCAGGCCTGCGCCGACGCCGCCCAGGGCGAGGTGGTGGAAGCCGTCAACTTCAATGCGCCGGGCCAGGTGGTGATCGCCGGCCAGGTGAGCGCCGTGGAGCGCGCCATCGAGGCGTGCAAGGCCGCCGGCGCCAAGCGCGCCATGGCGCTGCCGGTGAGCGTGCCGTCCCACTGCGCGCTGATGCGCCCGGCGGCGGACAAACTGGCCGAGCAGCTGCAAAGCACCAAATTCTTCGCGCCGGAGCTGCCGGTGATCAATAACGTGGACGTGAGCGCGGAGTCCGACCCGGACAGCATCCGCGGCGCGCTGGTGCGCCAGCTGCATTCGCCGGTACGCTGGTCGGAAACGGTGCGCGCGCTGGCCGCCGACGGCGTCTCCACGCTTTACGAGTGCGGGCCCGGCAAAGTGCTGTGCGGCCTCACCAAGCGCATCGACCGGGGCCTGGACGCCAAGCCGCTGGAAAACGATGCCGCCTTTCAGAACGCGCTCACCGGCGCCTGAGGAGAACCTTATGAGCGAGGACAGAAAAGTAGCGCTGGTCACCGGGGCCACCCGTGGCATCGGCCGGGCGATCGCCGCCGAACTGGCCGGCGCCGGCTGGTTCGTGGTCGGCACCGCCACCAGCGAGAAAGGCGCCGCCGCCATCTCCGAAGCGCTCGGCGAGCAGGGCGCCGGCGTGGTGCTCAACGTCGCCGACGACGACTCCGTGGCCGAGGGCCTCAAGGCGCTGAGCGCCGAATACGGCCCGCCGCTGGTGCTGGTCAACAACGCCGGCATCACCCGCGACAACCTCATGCTGCGCATGAAGGCGGATGAGTGGCAGGATGTGATCAACACCAACCTGAATTCGCTGTACCGGGTCACCAAGGCGTGCCTGAAGGGCATGACCAAGGCCCGCTGGGGCCGGGTGATCAACATCAGCTCCGTGGTCGGTACCATGGGCAACGCCGGCCAGGCCAACTACGCCGCCGCCAAAGGGGGCGTGGAAGGCTTCACGCGGGCTCTGGCGCGGGAGCTGGGGTCGCGCAACATCACCGTGAATTCGGTGGCGCCGGGCTTTATTCAGACCGATATGACCGATGGCCTGCCCGAGGCGCAGCGTGAAGCGCTGCTCAGCGAAATACCGCTGGGGCGCCTGGGATCGCCGGCCGAAGTGGCCAGCGCCGTGGGCTGGCTGGCCAGCGAGGGCGGCGGTTATGTGACCGGCACCACGGTGCATGTGAACGGCGGGATGTTCACGGGTTGAGACATCGCTGCGGAAAACCGCTAAGCTGCGCTTAGCCACGGCGTACGGGCGCTTCTCGCAGGCGCTCAAACATTTGGAAACTAATCCGCGAAAACCAGTACCGAGAGCGGCTTGCAAGCGCGAACAGCGTTCACCTAGAATAGCCGCTCATAGGTGCTTGCACACCATCAACAGGAGAGTAATAACATCATGAGCAGCATCGAAGAACGGGTCCAGAAGATCATCGTTGAGCAACTGGGCGTTAAACCGGAAGACGTTAAGCCCGCCGCCTCCTTCGTCGAAGACCTGGGTGCCGATTCACTGGACACCGTCGAGCTGGTAATGGCTCTCGAGGAAGAATTCGAAACCGAAATTCCGGACGAAGAGGCTGAAAAGATCAGCACCGTTCAAGCTGCCGTGGATTACATCAAGTCGCACAGCTGATTCGGTCACAGCCAACGCAACGTCAGTAAAAAAACCGCAGGCTCTCCGGGCTTGCGGTTTTTTTTGGGAGGAGAACGGGTGACACGACGTCGAGTAGTGATAACCGGTCTGGGAATGTTGAGCCCTCTGGGCACCGACGTGGCCAGTACCTGGGAGGGCATTCTGGCCGGTCGTAGCGGTATTCGCCGGATCGACCATTTCGACACGGAGAACTTCTCCACCAAGTTCGCCGGGCTGGTGCCGGACTTTGCCATGGACGAGTATTTGTCCGGCAAGGAAGCGCGCAAGATGGATGTCTTCGTGCAGTACGGCATGGTGGCGGCGATTCAGGCCCTGCGTGACGCCGGCCTGGAAATGGATAAGGAAAACGGCGAACGCATCGGCGTCGCCATCGGCTCCGGCATCGGCGGGTTGACCAACATCGAGGAAAACCATCAGAAGCTGATGGATTCCGGGCCGCGCAAGCTGTCACCGTTTTTCGTGCCCAGCACCATCATCAACATGATCGCCGGCAACCTGGCCATCATGTACGGTTTCAAGGGCCCCAACTTCGCCACCGTGACGGCCTGCACCACCGGCACCCACAACATCGGCTTCGCCGCCCAGCAGATTCAGCTGGGCACCGCCGACGTGATGGTCGCCGGTGGCGCCGAGAAGGGCTCCACGCCGCTGGGCATGGGCGGTTTCGCCGCCGCCCGGGCACTGTCCACCCGTAACGACGACCCCACGGCCGCCAGCCGGCCCTGGGACCGGGACCGGGACGGCTTCGTGCTCGCCGACGGCGCCGGCGCCGTGGTGCTGGAGGAATACGATCGCGCCAAGGCCCGTGGCGCCACCATCTACGGTGAGCTGATCGGCTACGGCATGAGCGACGACGCCTACCATATGACTGCGCCGTCCGAGGACGGGGCCGGGGCGGCCCTGGCCATGGGCAACGCGATCCGTGATGCCGGCATCGATCCGTCGGAAGTGGCTTATGTGAACGCCCACGCCACCTCCACCAAGGTCGGCGATCTGATCGAGATCCACGCGGTCAAGAAGGTGTTCGGCGACCACGCGCCGAAGCTGGCGATGAGCTCCACCAAATCGATGATCGGCCACCTGCTGGGCGCGGCCGGCGCGGTGGAGGCCATCTTCACGCTGCTGGCCATGCGCGACTCCGTGGCGCCGCCGACCATCAACCTGGACAACCCGGACGAGGGCTGTGATCTGGACCTGGTGGCCAACCAGGCCCAGCAGCGCACCATTGACGTGGCGTTGTCCAACTCGTTCGGGTTCGGCGGCACCAACGGGTCGCTGCTGTTCCGCAAGGTGTGAGCGGCGGGCCCGCCGTCAACGATCGGGGTCTCGCCTATGGCGACGGCCTATTCGAGACCGTGCGGGTCACGGCGTCCGGCGCGGCGCCACTGTGGCCGCGCCACCGGGCGCGGCTGCTCGACGGCGCCGCCCGGTTGCGGATCCCGGTGGCGCCGGACGCCCTGGACCGCTGTCTCGCCGACGCTCTGACCGCCGCGCCGCCCGGCACCGGTCTGATCAAGCTGATTCTCACCCGGGGCCCGGGCGGTCGCGGGTACCTGCCGCCGTCGCACCCGACGCCTTCCCTGTTCGCCCAGCACGGCACCGTGCCGGAGTGGTCGCCGCTGTTGCGCCGCGACGGCATTGAAACCGGCCTGTGCAGCGAGCCCCTGGAGCGCGACCCGCTGGCGGGTCTCAAGCATCTTAACCGGCTGCCCCAGGTGCTGGCCCGCATGGAAGTGGCCCGCCGGGGCTGGCACGAGGGCCTGCTGCTGGACCGGCGCGGCTGCCCGCTGGAAGCCACCGCCATGAACCTGTTCGCGCTGTTCGGCGATACCCTGTGGACGCCGGCCCTGGACGCCGCCGGGGTGGCCGGCGTCGGCCGTGCCTGGTTGCTGGCGCGGGCCGGCGAGCAGGGCCGCCCGGTGCAGGTGCGGCTGCGTCCGCTGTCACATCTGCGCACCGCCGACAGCGTTTTTCTGATCAACAGTGTTGTCGGGGTGCTGCCGGTGCGTAAACTGGCGCAATGGGTCTGGCCGGTCACCGCGCCGGTGCGACAATTCCAAGAAGACTTCGAGGTTCTTTTTTCATAGATGCGCCGAAAAATACGAATGTTCGGGTTGCTGCTATTGTTGCTCCTGGTCGGCATCCCTCTGGCCGGCTTCTGGGTGAGCGGCTATTTGCACCGGCCGCTGCCCCTGGAAGAGCCGGTGCTGGTGGAAGTGGCGCCGGGCTCTTCGTTCAACGGCCTGCTGGCGGGAATGCGCGCCGACGGCCTGCTCGGTGAGCCGCCGGAAGCCCGTCTGCGGCGCTGGTCGGCGCGGCTCTACAGCGCCTTCACCGGGGTCGATGCGCGCCTGCATGTGGGCGAGTACCAGCTCAGCCCCGGCGACTCCCTGCTCACGCTGCTGGAAAAAATCGACCGTGGCGACGTGCTGCAACGCAGCGTCACCCTGGTGGAGGGCTGGAATTTCCGCGAATGGCGCGCCCGCCTGGCCGGCCTGGAGGGCATAGAGCACACCCTGGTGGACCTGGACGGCGCCGCGGTGATGGCCCGCCTGGGCCGGCCCGGTGCCCACCCGGAGGGCTGGTTCGCGCCGGAAACCTATTTCTACACGCGCGGCACCCGCGATGTGGATCTGCTGCGCCGCGCCCTGGAGCGCCAGCAGCGGATTCTCGATCAGGCCTGGGCGGCCCGCGATGAGGACCTGCCCTACGACACCCCTTACGAGGCGCTGATCATGGCCTCCATCGTGGAGAAAGAGACCGCGGTACCGGCGGAGCGCGGCCGCATCGCCGGCGTGTTCATCAACCGCCTGCGCAAGGGCATGCGGCTGCAGACCGATCCCACCGTGATTTACGGCATGGGCACCGACTACGACGGCAATATCCGCCGCTCCGACCTGCGCCGCAAAACCCCCTACAACACCTACGCGATCAGCGGCCTGCCGCCCACGCCGATCGCCATGCCCAGCCGCGAGTCGATCCTCGCGGCGGTGAGCCCGGAGCCCACCGAGGACCTCTTCTTCGTGGCCCGGGGCGACGGCAGCCATAAATTTTCCCGCACCCTGGCGGAACACCAGCGCGCGGTGCGCGAGTATCAGCTCAAGCGGCGCGAGAATTACCGCTCCAGCCCGGAGCCGCGGCCGTGAGCGGGCGTTTTATCACGCTGGAAGGCGGCGAGGGCGCCGGCAAAAGTTCCAACCTGGCGTGGCTCGCCGAGCGCCTGCGTGACGCGGGCGTCCCCGTCACCGTGACCCGCGAGCCCGGCGGCACCGATCTGGCCGAACGGATCCGCCAGGTGCTGCTCGACCCCGGCCCGGAGGCCATGGACGACACCACCGAGCTGCTGCTGGTGTTCGCCGCCCGGGCGCAGCATCTGGCGGCGCTGATCCGGCCGGCGCTGGCGCGCGGCGAGTGGGTGCTCTGCGACCGCTTCATGGACGCCACCTGGGCCTACCAGGGCGCCGGCCGGGGCCTCGACCGGGAGCGCATCGCCGTGCTGGAGCGCCTGGTGCTTCAGGGTCTGACCCCGGACCGCACCCTGCTGTTCGACGTGCCGGTGGCGGAGGGCCTGGCGCGGGCCGGCAAGCGCTCCCGCCCGGACCGTATCGAACGGGAGCAGGCGGCCTTTTTCGAACGGGTGCGCCAGTGCTACCTTGAGCGCGCCACCGGCGAGCCGGACCGGTTCCGGGTGGTGGACGCCGGCGTCGGCCTGGATCAGGTGCGCGCGCAACTCGAGAACCACCTTCAGGAGATGCTGCAGTGGCGCTGAACGCCCCCATCCAGGTGCCCTGTCCCTGGCACCGGGAAGAGATGCAGCGGCTGCTGGAGCAGCACGCTCAGGGCCGTCTGCCCCATGCGTTGCTGCTCGCCGGCGCCGCCGGCAGCGGCAAGTTCCGCCTGGCCCAATCCCTGGCCCAGGCGCTGCTGTGCGAAAACCCCAGCGCCGGGCTCGCCTGCGGTCAGTGCCACGGCTGCCATCTGAGCGCCGCCGGCACCCACCCGGACGCGCACACCCTGGTGCCGGAAGGCACCAGCCTGGGCATCAAGATCGATCAGGTGCGCCGTTTGGTGGAGTTCGGTACCCGCACCGCCCAGTACAACGGCGCCCGGGTGGCGTTGATCGCCCCCGCCGAGGGGCTGAACCGCAGCGCCCAGAACGCCCTGCTCAAGACCCTGGAGGAGCCCGGCCGGGGTCTGGTGCTGATCCTGGTCAGCCACCAGCCCAGCCTGCTGTTGCCGACCATACGCAGCCGCTGCCAGCAGCGGCATCTGCCGCTGCCGGAACCGGCGGCGGCGCTGGAGTGGCTGGTGCCTCAGGCCGGCGAAAAAGAGGCGCCGGCCTTGCTGGCCGCCGCCCAGGGCGCGCCGTTGCGGGCTCTGGAACTGCAGCAGGCGGACTGGTTCGCGGCCCGCGAGCAGCTCGCCGGGCAATTGCTGTCGGTGGCTCAGGGGCGCCTGTCGCCGGCCCAGGGCGGTCAGGCGCTGGCCGCCCACGACCCGCGCGTGATGGCCGGAGTGCTGTACGGCTGGCTGGCCCGGGCTTCGGTGCTGGCCGCCCTCGGCGATAAGGTGGAGCAGGCCGACCCGGCCGGGGTTCAGGATCCCAAGGTGGAGCCGATACTCAGACAACTGGCGGCGCAGCTTCCGCCGGCGCGGCTGCTGCGCGCCGCCCAGCGGGTCATGGAAGGGCGCCGGCAGCTGATGGGCGGCGCCAACCCGAATAAAGAGCTGCTCATGGAACAATGGTTGCTGGTCCTGGTGGGCGTTGACGCTGCCGCCGGCGGCTTCTAATCTGCTGAGACCATTCCAATAACGCTAAAGGGTTTGTCAGGGGGAGCGATCGCATGAAAATGCCCGGAGGCCGCAGCGGCATTCTGTCATTGAGCATCAAGGACAAGGCGGCCCTGTATTCGGCTTACATGCCTTTCGTCACCAACGGCGGTCTGTTCGTCGCCACCGACAAGAACTACAAGCTGGGCGAGGAAATCTTCCTGCTGCTCAATATCATGGACGAGCCGGAGAAAATTCCGGTGGCCGGCAAGGTGGTGTGGATCACGCCCCAGGGCGCCCAGGGCAACCGCAGCGCCGGTATCGGCGTGCAGTTTTCCGACCAGGACGACACCGCCCGGCGCACCATCGAAAACCACTTGGCCGGCTCGCTGCAATCGGATCGTCCCACCCACACCATGTAGCGTTCGCGGTCGCTCCCCGCTACCCTTGCGGTTTTCCCGCTATCCGCGACAGGAGCCGAACCGTTGATGTCCGACACCGCTGTTGATCGTCCCGATCTGGTGGATTCCCACTGCCACCTGGACCGTCTTAATCTGGATGCCTACGACGGTGATTTCGACGCCATGATGGCCGCCACCCGCGCCGATGGCATCAGCCATATGCTGTGCATCGGTGTCGATCTGGAAACCTTTCCCCGTGTCCGTGAGCTGGCCGAGCGCCACGCCGACGTGCACGCCACCGTGGGCGTGCACCCGCTCTACAAGGACTCCCGCGAGCCGGACGCCGATGAGCTGGTGCGCCTGGCCGACCACCCCCGGGTGGTGGCGATCGGCGAGACCGGCCTGGATTATTTCTACGCCAAGGAACAGCGCGACTGGCAGCGGGACCGCTTTATCGAGCACATCCGCGCCGCCCGCCGCACCGGCCTGCCGCTGATCATCCACACCCGCGGCGCCAAGGAGGACACCCTGGCGCTGTTGCGCGAGCACGGCGAAGGCGAGGTGCGCGGGGTGCTGCATTGTTTCACCGAAGACCTGGATATGGCCGAGCAGGCCATGGCGCTGGGCTTCTATATTTCCATTTCCGGCATCGTCACCTTCCGCAACGCGGAGGCGCTGCGCGACACCGTGCGTCAGGTGCCGCTGGAGCGCCTGTTGATCGAAACCGACTCCCCCTGGCTGGCGCCGGTGCCGTACCGCGGCAAACCCAACGAACCCCGTTACGTGGCCCGGGTGGCCGAGTGCGTGGCGGAGCTCAAGGGCATTCCGGTGGCCGAGCTGGCGGCGCTGACCCGGGACAATTTCTACACCCTGTTCAACAAGGCGGCGCGATGAACGATCTGACCGTATGGATTCTCACCGGCGCCCTGTCGGCGGCGGTGACCGCCCTGATCGCGCTACTGATCACGCGCGGCGCCCTGAACCGTCTGCGCGGCGAGCGGGACCAGGCCCGTGACCGTCTCGCCACTCTGGCCGAGGAACGCGACCGTCAGCACCAGCAGCAGGACGAGCGCCAACGAAATCTTGAGCAACGGCTGCGGGAAAGCGAGCAGAGCCTGGCCCAGGCGCGCGCCGACAAAGCCCGTCTGGATGAGCGGCTGGCCGGCCAGCAGGACAAGCTCACCTTTCTGGAAAACAGCCGCGAACAGCTGCGCCATGAATTCGAAAACCTGTCGGCGAAAATCTTCGAACAGCGCAGCAAGCAGTTCGAGGAAAAGAACCGCGAGGGGCTGGACGGGCTGTTGAAGCCGTTCCGCGAGCAGCTGTCGGAGTTCCGCCGCCGGGTGGATCAGATCCACGGCGATGACGCGCGCGCCCAGGCGGCGCTCACCGAACAGCTGCAACACCTGAAAAGCCTCAACCAGCAGATGCACCAGGACGCGCGCAACCTCACCGAGGCACTCAAGGGCCAGGTGAAAACCCAGGGCAACTGGGGCGAGATGATTCTGGAGCGGGTGCTGGAAAGCTCCGGGCTCACCAAGGGCCGCGAATACGATACCCAGGTGGCGCTGAAAGGGGAGAGCGGCGAACGACGTCTGCCGGACGCCATCGTGCATCTTCCGGAAGACAAGGACGTGGTAATCGACGCCAAGGTGTCGCTGGTGGCCTACGAGCGCTACGTGTCCGCCGAGGACGACGAACAGCGCGGCCTGGCCCGCGAACAGCACCTCAGCTCCCTGCGCGCCCACATCAAGGGTCTGGACGCGAAGAATTACAGCGGCCTGGAAGGGGTGCGCAGCCTCGATTTCGTGCTGCTGTTCATCCCCGTGGAAGGGGCCTTCATGACCGCCATGGAAGCGGATCCGGGCCTTTATACCGAGGCCTACGAGCGCAATATCGTGCTGGTCAGCCCGACCACGCTGCTGGTCACCCTGCGCACCATTCAGAACATCTGGCGCTACGAGTACCAGAACCGTAACGCGCTGGACATCGCCAGCCGCGCCGGCCGCATCTGCGACCAGGTGTCACTGGTGGCGGAGTCCCTGTCGGATGTGGGCGACAAGATCGACAAGGCGCAGCAGTCCTGGGAAACCTCCTACAAACGGCTCACCGAAGGCCGCGGTAACCTTCTCGGTCAGGCCCACAAGCTGCGCGACCTGGGCGCCAAGGCACGCCGCGCTCTGCCCGCCGCCTCCGACGACGATGCGGACGAGGGCGCGGACCAGAACGGCACGCCGGAGAGCGACGACACGCCCTGAGCGGGGTCAGTGGCCGCGCTGGTGCGCGGCCCGTTGCGCCTTCTTGATGTTCTCCCGGCGCGCCTGTTGTTGCGCCTTGGTGGGTTTGTCCTTCTCCGGCAC
This sequence comes from Alloalcanivorax venustensis ISO4, assembly GCF_015356855.1. Taxonomy (GTDB): domain Bacteria; phylum Pseudomonadota; class Gammaproteobacteria; order Pseudomonadales; family Alcanivoracaceae; genus Alloalcanivorax; species Alloalcanivorax venustensis. The sequence goes on along the minus strand of NZ_ARXR01000031.1, from coordinate 409 downwards.
CTTGGGGCGCGGTTTGGCCTCGAACATGTCGGCGCTGCTGTGCACCGGCGCGCTGCCCAATTGCTCCAGCACCTTGCGGGCGTCGTCGCTGTCGGCGATCAGCTTGCCGCCTTTCATGTGCGCCCATTCCTTGGGGATCAGCCATTTCACCGTGCCCCAGGTGCCGCTTTTGCGTTGTCCGGCCACCCGCTGGATGCCGCCAGGGTCGCCCACGTCGTGGGTGCGGAACGTCTTGAACTGGGATTTGTTGCGCACCGCCACATGGTAGTAGTCGCCGTCGCTGCCACGGCCCGGCGCCTTGCGCTGGGCGCCTTCCGGCTGAGAGCGGGCGCGTTCGGATTTGCTCATATTGCGCCAGGTTTTCTGCGCCTTCTTGATGTTTTGGGTATACGGATTAAATGGTTGATCT
>NZ_ARXR01000030.1 GCF_015356855.1 Alloalcanivorax venustensis ISO4 | reverse complement strand
CACTTGCAAGAGGTGTACATAGACGTATTTACGGCGGGTCCTGGACACTGGCACCGAGACCGAACCGGGCTACGGAGCCGCCACCCGAAGCCCGCCGCATAGCTACTACAACCAGGTTTCCGCGTACTCCGCCAGCAGTGAGCGCGGCACCCCGTTGAGCTTCACCGAGCCGCCATAGACGAACCCCTTGAAGCGCTCCGTCATATAGGTCAGCCCGGAACTGGTGGGCGACAGATAGGGCGTATCGATCTGCGCCAGGTTGCCCAGGCACACCACCTTCGAGCCCTCCCCCGCCCGGGTGATGATCGCCTTCATCTGATGCGGGGTCAGGTTCTGGCTTTCGTCGATCAGGATCAGGGATTTCTGGAAGCTGCGGCCACGGATGTAGTTGAGCGCCTTGAACTGGATATTGGCGCGCTCCTTGACGTACAGAATGCTGCCGGAGGGGTTCTCGTCGTTGAGGTGCAGCGCCTCGATGTTGTCGTTGATGGCGCCCAGCCAGGGGTCCATCTTCTCTTCCTCGGTGCCGGGCAGAAAGCCGTGCTCCTCCGCCAGGGGCGGCGTGGAGCGGGTGGCGATGATCTTGTTGAAACGCTTCTGCTCCACCGTCATCTCGATGGCCGCCGCCAGCGCCAGGATGGTTTTCCCCGAGCCCGCCGCGCCGGTGAGCGTCACCAGGTGGATATCCGGATCCAGCAACAGTTGCAGCGCCACCGCCTGCTGAATGTTCATCGGCCGCAGGCCCCAGGCCTGCTGCTCCATCAGCGTTTCCGCCTTGTGGTGGCGCAGCGTGACCACGCCGCCCTCGACACTGAGAATGCGGCCGACGAAGCCGTGCTCATCGAGTATGTACTGGTTGGGATACACTTCCTCGCCGAGGATATCGCCCACCACCAGGCCGTGGGGCAGCCGGTGCAGGGTTTCCGCGCCCACCTGCTCGGTGTCCACCTCGGTGACCTGATCCCAGAAGGAACCGGGCACTTCGAAGTAGCCGCGCGTGAGCTGCTTGATGTCCGACACCAGCTGGTCGTTGTGGTAGTCCTCCGAATCGATGCCGCAGGCGCGCGCCTTGAGGCGCATGTTGATGTCCTTTGTCACCAGCACGTAGCGGGTGTCCGGGTCGGCCATCTTCATGGCCATCACGTCATTGATGATGCGGTTGTCGTTGAGGTGGTCGGGCAACGCGGAGCCGCCGGCGCTGCCGCGCGGCATCAGCACGGTGAGCGTGCCCTGGGTGTAGTTGCCCCGGCCGATGGGGATGCCCGCTTCCACTTCCGCCGGCGTCGCCTGGCCCAGCACCCGGTCGATCTGGCGAATGGCGGCGCGGCAATCCGCGGCGGTGTGCGACTTGCCGGTTTTCAGGCGGTCCAGTTCCTCCAGTACGGTCATCGGAATCGCCACCCGGTGCTCTTCGAAATTAAGCAACGAGTTGGGATCGTGGATCAGAACATTGGTATCAAGAACGTAGGTTTTCGGAGTGGTATCGGGTTGCCCAAAGCGCTGGTCGGATGAGTGGCTGTCGGATGTGGCGGAAACGGAATGCAAGGTGGCCGCTCGCTCTTCCATGCGTATCCCCTATTTGCGTGACGTTAGGGCGGCGGGATACGGGCACGAGAGTGACGCCTGCTCCTGCCGCCGTTTACAGTGCTACCGGCGGTTGCTGGTTAGCTTTCAGCTTCGGATCGCGATCACTCCCGCAAGGGCGGGATGTAAATTACCATAACCCAGCTTTTCAGACCTGACAACGAGAGTCGTCAACGAATTGATAGAGAGTCGTCAACGAATTAACGAGAGATCGTCATGCCATTGGAACATCCCGAAGTCCGTATGCCGCCACCCCTCCTCCACCTGGGCGGCCTGCTGGTCGGCTACGGCCTGGATCAGGCGCTGAACTGGTCGCTGCCGGCATTTGCCGGCCGCCAGGGCATTGCCGCCACCCTGGCGCTGATCGCGATCGCGGTGTTGCTCACTGCCCTGCTGCAATTGGCGCGCGCCCGTACCACGGTGATGCCGCACCGCGCCGCCCGGACGCTGATCACCGGCGGTGTGTTCCGGCTCAGCCGCAATCCGATTTATCTGGCGTTCGCGCTGCTGCATCTGGCCTGCGCGCTGAGCCTGGGCAGCCCGGGCATGCTGCTGATGCTGGTGGCGGTGCTGTGGGTTATGCATAGCCACGTGATCGCCGCGGAAGAAGCTTTTCACGCGCAGCGGTTCGGGGCGCAGTGGCAAGCGTATCGGCAACGGGTGCGGCGCTGGCTTTAGGCGGCTCGGTGGCCGGCCCGCGCCGGCCCCGTTTAAGGAATTGCGGCGGCAGCAGGGTGCCGTCGAGCAGGGTCAGGCGGGTGGAGCCGAAGTGCCCGGGCACGAAACCGCTGACCCGCACATCCCGGGGCAGCCAGCCCAGCCGCCGGTAGAACTCGGCGACCAGCTCGGAACAGAACCAGCCGCGCCGGTCCGGCGGACGGGTGAAGCCGGTGAGCAGGTCCCGAACATTGCACCAGAGGTAGTTCTTATAGGGACGGTGCAGCAGGCGCGCCACCAGGCGCCGGGCGAGTCGCTGGCGGGCCTCGCTCAGCGGCGGACCCAGGCGGCGGCGCACCGCCACGTCACCGGCGTAGTTGGCCAGCTTGCGCGCCAGGGGCACCAGGGTGACGCCCGCCACCGGCCGGCCCAGATGCAGGTCGGCGGAATCGCCACCGCCGGCGGCTTCCAGCACCAGCGGCTCGGGGTAGCCGGGCAGCCGCACCACCAGACCGATGTGGCTCCAGGGGCTGCGGGTGAACACCCGGATCACCGCGCTGACCGGCCCGCGTCCGGAAAACAACAGCACATCGCCGGTTTCCAGGGATAACAGATTCAGGTCTTGAACATCGGTCACGGCAGCGGTCCGCAGGCCAGGCTCGAGGCAAGACTGACCGGGCCGGGTGACAGTGCGCTGACAGTTTGATCACGCTTGCGTGACCTTCGCGGCGCCGGCGGATTGTCATAAAACCGTGACAGTGCGCGGTTAGTCTGGGCGTTCCGACGACGGCCGGACCTATGGAACAACACCTCTACCAGCTACAACGCCACCTGCCCGAGCAACTGCATCTGGACAACCTGATACGCCTGGGGGAACGGCACCTGCGCGTGACCGAGGTACTGACGGTGCCGCAGGGCGACATGCGCCTGCCGGTGCGGGTGATCGAGATGGGCAGCCAGGCCGCCGGGGCCCCGGCGATCGGCTTTTTCGGCGGCGTACACGGCGTGGAACGGATCGGCACCCAGGTGATTCTGTCCTGGCTGCACAGCCTGATTCACCGCCTGCAGTGGGACGACCAGCTGCACCGGCGCCTGGAGCATATCCGCCTGGTGTTCATGCCGATGGTCAACCCGGGCGGCATCTGGCGGCGCACCCGCAGCAACCCCAACGGCGTCGACCTGATGCGCAACGCCCCGGTGGAGGCGGACGGCCGGGTGTCGTTCCTGGTCGGCGGCCAGCGCATCAGCCGGCACCTGCCCTGGTTCCGGGGCCGGGCCGGCGACCCCATGGAGGCGGAGGCCCAGGCGCTGGTGCGGGTGGTGGAGGAAAAGCTGCTGCGCGCGCCGGTATCGCTAAGCCTGGACTGCCACAGCGGCTTCGGCCGGCGCGACCGCATCTGGTGCAGCTACGCGCGCACCCACCAGCCGATCGCCCACCTGGCCGAGGTGTACCGGCTCAAACAGGTGCTGGAGGCCACCTACCCGCACCACCACCCCTATCTGATCGAGCCCCAGTCCCTGAACTACACCACCCACGGCGACCTCTGGGACTATCTCTACGACCGCGCCCGCGAACACCACCCGGAAAAAGTGTTCCTGCCGTTCACCCTGGAAATGGGTTCCTGGCTGTGGGTGCGCAAGAACCCCCGCCAGATGCTGGATTTCTTCGGCTTCTTCAACCCGGTGATCGGCCACCGCCACCACCGGGTGCTGCGCCAGCATCTGCCCCTGCTGGAATTTCTCACCGCGCTCACCGCCAACGCCGGCAACTGGCTGCCCACCGGCCCACGCCGCGAGGCACTGACCCGCGAGGCGATCCGCCACTGGTTCGGCGGCGACCCGGCCTAGTCCTCTGGTGGTCCTATTCTTGCAGCCCTACACTGGCGATATTCATTCAGAGGACCTTCGATTATGAAAAAAACGCTGTTGCTCCTGCCCGCCCTGATGCTGGCGGGTTGCCAGATGCTCAACTACCAGGAACCCACCGGCGAGGACACCGCCTCCGTGGTGTTCACCGGCAATGAAGCCGCCCAGCCCGTGGTCTGCGTGCCCGGCCGCGGCTTCAAGGACACCAAGACGTCGCTGGCGGTGAAGCCCTGGGACACCAACGCCTTCGATGAACTGTTCAGCGCCATGAAAAAAGCCGAGCAGGTGCCGGTGACGGTGGCCGCCGACGGCCAGACCCGCATCGGCGTGGTCTACAACGAACGCGACACCGACATGCGCCGCAACCACTGCCGGGTGGCCGTGCAGTTCAACGCCCAAGCGGGGGCCCGCTACCTGGCCCACTTCACCCGCAACGACGCCGGCCAGTGCGGCCTGGAAGTGCGCGGTGAGGAAGGCGTGCTGGCCGACGCCGTGCCGGTGGACTGGGACTGCCCCTGATAAAAGCGCCGTTTTGGTGCAAGGCACCGAAATGGCGCATTCGCTCCGCCCTCTTTACTTGATTTTACCCTTCCTCTTTGCGCCTACCCCCTCCAAACCCCTGAAAAATCAGGGGTTTTTATTTTTGGCACGCTCCCTGCTTTATACCGATACGAGCCTCCCAGGCCGGTGCGCCAGGAGCGCACAAACCACAGAACATTTGTTATTTGCAAAGAGGGTTGCACATGAAACACGTATCTGGGATCAAAAAGACCGTTCTGGCCGCCAGCGTGGCCGCCACCATGGCAGCAGGCCTGGCCGCTCCTTCCATCGCCGTTGCCGAAGTCAGCGGTACCGTTGGTGTTTCCAACATGTACTTCTGGCGTGGTCAGGACCTCACCGAGGGCAACGCCCAGGTGTTCGGTAGCCTGGATTACGCGCACTCCACGGGCCTCTACGCCGGTATCTGGGGCAGCTCCGAACTGGGCGGCACCGAGTACGACCTGTACGCCGGTTACGCGGGCTCCCTGGGCGACTTCAGCTACGACATCGCCTACGTGGACTACAACTACCCGAACTCCGGTGAGTACACCGATGATGGTGAATACCGTGACCTGCAGGAAGTGATCCTGAGCCTCGGTTACGCCGGCTTCAGCGCCGCCGGTTACTTCGGTGTGGGTGACTACGGCCGCGGCGACGACTCCGTGGACAACGAAGACAACTACTACACCGTGGGCTACGCCTACGATAAGTACGGCATCACCGTGGGCACCTGGGATCGCGACGCCGACGACACCAACTACACCCACGTGGATCTGAGCTACGCGCTCACCGACGAGCTGGGCTTCACTGTGTCCAAGGTCGTGGATTCCGACGATCTGTCTGAAATGGAAGACAACGACGACGCACTGTTCGTCGTCACCTACGCCCTGTCCTTCTAAAGGCACCAAGAACACGGGGCGGGAACTCTCCCCCCGCCCCTATTTTTCCCACCGTGGGGCCCTCCCTGGTCCTCGCTGGAAACGCAAGCAGGCCCCACGGTGTTTTTTACGCGAGTCCCCGCCTACTCAAAGTACGTCACCAGACCATCATGGTCAGACACCACCTCGGTGCCGTCACTGCCGTACAAGCGGTCATAGCGCCCGGCATTGCCCCGGCTCACCGCCACACCCTGCAACTCCGCCTTGAGGGCCTCCGACAACCAGACGTAATCCAGCGTCTGCGGCCGGCAACGGTGGCGGTAACTGTATCGCTCCGCTGGTTTCACTTTGTCCCAGCTGTTGTACAGCCCGCTCGCCGCCATCACCGTCAGCGGCTCGCTGAAGGCGCCGCTGTCCGGCGCGCTGTTGAAGTCGCCGACCACCGCCAGGGCCGTGTCGCTATGGGCCCGGGACCACTCGGCCAACCGTGCCGCCTGGCGGCGCCGCTTCTCCGCCACCCAGGGTTTCTCACCGAGGCCGTTGGCGCTGCGCAGATGCACGATCACCAGGGTCAGCTCGCGGGGCGCGGTCAGGGAGACCGCCAGCGGCGGGCGGCTGAACAGCGGCTGGTTCCGGAAGCGCTGGTCGGCGAACAGGGCGCGGACACCGCCGACTTCCGCCGGGGCCCGGTGCAACAGGGCCACGTCCATGCCGGCCGGGTCGTGGCCTTCCAGCAGCCGCGCCCGGTAGCGGGGCCCGCCCCGGGCGGTGACGCGCTCGGCGAGCTGTTCGAGGATGGCGAGGCTCTCCACCTCCTGCACCGCCAGCAGCACCGGCGCCTTGAGGGTGTCGACGATATAGCCGGCCAGGGCGTCCAGGCGCGCCTGATAGACGGCGTCGTCCAGGGGGCGGTCGATGGGGCTGTTCTTTTCGGTGTCGCGCAGGCGCCAGAGGTTGAAGGTGGCCAGATTCCATTGCCCCTCGGCGGCGGTGGGCACCGCCCGGGGCGCGGCCAGGTCCCGGCACTCGGCGCCCGCCGGCCCGGCGGCCAGGGCGCCGAGCAGCAGCCAGAGCGCGGCGCCGCGACCGGAAGTCACCCGCTCAGGGGGCGCTGTGGCGCACCGGGAAGTCAGTGCAGAGGTCGTCATGGTTGGCGAAGGTGAGGCACACCTCCACGCTTTCGCCGGCACGCGGCACCTGGCTCAGTTTCATCAGCATCAGGTGCTTGCCGCCGGGGGCGAAGCGCACCCGATCGCCGGGATCGATACGCACACTGTCCAGGTGCACCATCCGCCGCTGGCCGTCCTCGCCGGTGCGGCTGTCGTGCAGCATGGCGCCGCCGGCGAAGTCCACGTCCGCGCCTTCCAGTTTCACCACCCGGTCGCCGCGATTGCGGAGCTCGAAATAGCCGGCCATGGTCGGCGACACCGGCGGCACCGCGCGCAACCAGGCGTCGCTGATTTCCAGATCGCCGGCGGCGGCCGGCGTCGCCGACAGCCCCAGCAGGGCCGCCAGGGCCACGGGCTTAAAGAAGGCTTTGAACATCATGGACCACCTCGTCGATGTCGAAATCCGCCGGGTAGAGCTTGCGCACCCGGCCCTGCCGGTCGAGCAGGTAAATGTAATCACTGTGGGTGAAGTCGTAGGCCTCATCCTGGCCGTCCGTCTTCAGGAATACCACCCCGTACTGCTCCGCCACCGCCTCGATCTCGGCCACGCTGCCGGTGAGGCCGATGATGTCGGCCTTGAACCAGGGCAGGTATTCGCGCAGATGGGCGGGGGTGTCCCGCTCCGGATCGAAGGTGATGAACACCGGCTGCACCGGCCCGGCGTCGCCCTGCTCGTCCAGATTGCGGTAGGCCTGGGCCACCCGCGCCAGCACCGCCGGGCAGATGTCCGGGCAGTGGGTGTAGCCGAAGAACAGAATCACCACCCGGTCTTCCAGGGACGACAGCCGGAACGGCTCGCCATTGTGATCGGTGAGTGTGAAATCACCGCCAAGGCGGGTGTTCACCGGCAGATCGCTGCCCGGCTCGTCCCCGCAGCCGGCCAGGGTCAGGGCCGCCAGCAGCAGCGCCAGCCCGATTCGAATCTTCGTTTTCATCCTCTCTCCCGCGCGCCGGGCGCGCCTTTGGAAACCGCGCCAGGGCGCGAACGGCGCCGATCATAGCGTTTCGGGGCCGCCGCTCCCAGCCCGCCGGGCGCGGCGATTCGCCGCGCCCGGCCGCGCCGGTGTCCAGGGGCGCTTTGCGGCGGTATAATTCGCGCCCGCCACATTTCCAACAGATAGGGCCGGCCACGCGCGACGCCGCCCCAGAGGTCACGATCCATGGCACGCAAGCTCTTTATCCAGACCCACGGCTGCCAGATGAACGAGTACGACTCCACCCGCATGGTCGATCTGCTGGAGTCCACCCACAATCTGGAACCCACGGACAATCCGGAAGACGCGGATGTGCTGCTGCTCAACACCTGCTCGATCCGCGAAAAAGCGCAGGAGAAGGTGTTCCACCAGCTGGGCCGCTGGAAGCGCCTCAAGGAGCGCAATCCGGAGCTGATCATCGGCGTCGGCGGCTGCGTGGCCAGCCAGGAAGGCGAGGCGATCCGCGAGCGCGCCCCCTATGTGGACGTGGTGTTCGGCCCCCAGACCCTGCACCGCCTGCCGGGCCTGATCACCCAGGCGGCCAGCACCCGCTCGCTGGCCATCGATGTGACCTTCCCGGAGATCGAAAAGTTCGACAACCTGCCCGAGCCCAGCGTGGACGGCCCCAGCGCCTTCGTGTCGATCATGGAGGGCTGCTCCAAGTACTGCACCTTCTGCGTGGTGCCCTACACCCGGGGCGAGGAAGTGAGCCGCCCGGTGCAGCCGGTGCTGGATGAGATCCGCCACCTGGCGGACATGGGCGTGCGCGAGATCAACCTGCTGGGCCAGAACGTGAACGCCTACCGGGGCCAGGGCGCCGGCGGCGAGACGCTGGATCTGGCCGACCTGATTCTGCTGATCCGCGATATCGACGGCATCGACCGCATCCGCTACACCACCAGCCACCCGGTGGAGTTCTCCGACACGCTGATCCAGGTGTACGAGGAAGTGCCGGAGCTGGTCAGCCACCTGCACCTGCCGGTGCAGTCCGGCTCGGACCGCATTCTGGCGATGATGAAGCGCAACCACACGGTGCTGGAGTACAAGTCCAAGCTGCGCAAGCTGCGCCGCATCCGCCCGGATATTTCCTACAGCTCCGACTTTATCATTGGCTTCCCCGGCGAAACCGACGCCGACTTCGAGGCCACCATGAACCTGATCGGCGATATCGGCTTCGATACCTCATTCAGCTTTATCTACAGCGCCCGCCCGGGTACCCCGGCGGCGGAGCTGCCCGACGACGTGCCGCTGGCGGTGAAGAAAGAGCGCCTGCGCATCCTGCAGCAGCGCCTCAGCCAGAACGCCCAGGACATCTCCCGCAAGATGGTGGGCAGCACCCAGCGCATCCTGGTGGACGGCTTCTCCAAGAAGGATCCGGGCCAGCTCAAGGGCCGCACCGAGAACAACCGGGTGGTCAACTTCGCCTGCGACGACATCGACCTGATCGGTGATTTCGTCGACGTGGAGATCGTCGAGGCGCTGCCCAACTCCCTGCGCGGCGGCCTGCCCGTCACGGCCTGATGTTCATATTGAAATTCAAAATCAATCTAGGCGACCTGTTTCATTAAACATTCGGTTATATAAACTAGGTCGCCTCATTGGCTTCGACGTATAAGGAATAGCGGACATGCGTGTTTGGCTCTCTCTGATTCTGCTGGCCGTGACCTCCGTGGCCACCGCCCAGCAAACCATCCTGAACAGTTCCTACGATATCGCCCGGGAACTGTTCCAGGCCTATAACCCGGAATTCCAGGCCTACTGGAAAGAGCAGACCGGTGAGGACATCAACATCAAGCAGTCCCACGCCGGCTCTTCCAAGCAGGCCCGCGCCATCCTCCAGGGGCTGGAAGCGGACGTGGTCACCTTCAACCAGGTCACCGACGTCAACGTGCTGCACGACAAGGGCAACCTGATCCCCGAGGACTGGAACCAGCGGCTGCCCAACAACGCCAGCCCGTACTACTCCACCACCGCCTTCCTGGTACGCAAGGGCAACCCCAAGGACATCCAGGGCTGGGACGATCTGGCCAAGGAAGGGGTCGACGTGGTGTTCCCCAACCCCAAGACCTCCGGTAACGGCCGCTACACCTATCTGGCCGCCTGGATGGCCGCGGAAGAGCAGTTCGGCGGCGACGAGAACAAAATCCGCGACTTCATGACCCGCTTCCTGGGCAATGTGGCGGTGTTCGATTCCGGCGGCCGCAGCGCCACCGTCACCTTCGCCGAGCGCGAGATCGGCGACGTGCTGATCAGCTTCGAGTCGGAAGTGAACAACATCCGCAAGGAATACGGCACCGGCGACTACGAGGTGGTGGTGCCCAAGACCTCGGTACTGGCGGAGTTCCCGGTCAGCGTGGTCGACGACGTGGTCGACGAGCGCGGCACCCGCGAGGTGGCCACCGCCTACCTGGAACACCTCTACGACAAGGAGATCCAGGAGCTGCTGACCACCTTCAACTACCGCGTGCATCACCCGGAAGTGGTGAAAGCCACCGAAGACCAGTTCCCGCCGGTGAAGCTGCTCAAGGTGGAGGACTACTTCGGCTCCTGGCAGAACGCCCAGGACACCCACTTCGCCTCCGGCGGCGTGCTCGACGAACTGCAGGCGCAGGCGCGGAGACGCTGATTTGGCCATCCTGCGCACCCGGCACTCGGTATTGCCCGGCTTCACGCTCAGCTTCGCGCTGAGCGTGCTGTTTATTTCGCTGGTGATCCTGGTGCCGCTGTCCGGGCTGGTGCTGCACGTCAGCGAGATGACCTGGGACCGCTACTGGTCGGTGATCACCAACCCGCGCAGCCTGGCCAGTTTCAAGGTCACCCTGCTGGCCGCCGCCGGCGCCAGCGCCATCAACGCGGTGGTGGGGTTATTGCTGGCCTGGGTGCTGGTGCGCTACCGCTTCCCCGGGCGCCGCGTGATGGACGCCCTGGTGGACCTGCCCTTCGCGCTGCCCACCGCCGTGGCCGGCCTCACCCTGTCGGCGCTGTTCGCCGCCAACGGCTGGCTGGGGCAGTGGTTCGAAGCGATCGGCATCCCGGTGGCCTACACGCCGCTGGGCATCATGATCGCGATGAGTTTCACCAGCCTGCCGTTCGTGGTGCGCGCGGTGCAGCCGGTGCTGGAAGACCTGACCCCGGACGTGGAAGAAGCGGCCGCCACCCTGGGCGCCACGCCCATGGCGTCGTTCTTCCGCGTGGTGCTGGCGCAGCTGATGCCGGCGCTGCTCACCGGCACCGCCCTGGCGTTTACCCGCAGCCTCGGCGAGTACGGCGCGGTGATCTTTATCGCCGGCAACATGCCGTTCGAAACCGAGATCATCTCGCTTCTGGTGAACATCCGCCTGGAAGAGTACGACTTCGCCGCCGCCAGCGCCCTGGCCTCGGTGATCCTCGGCGCCTCCCTGGTGCTGCTGTTCGGCATCCAGATGGTGCAGGGGCGCATGATCCGCCGCTGGCACGGCAGCTGAGAACTCAGTTGATAGTTAACAGTTGATAGTTGATAGCTGCGCGGGATGGGCTCCTGAAACGTGGCCGCCGTGCCCGCGGGAACAGGCCTCGCCGGCCGCAGGCCGCGGGAACGCCAACCAGCCCGCCCCAGTTAACTGTCAACTGTCCACTATCAACTCTCAACTGCTTTTTATAGTGCGACGGCGCGGCCGATAAAGAGCACTGGGCCGGTGGGTCGGGGTTCCGGGGAGCCGCCCGGCGGCTCCAGGGTGAGTTCGAACAGCTGGCCGCTTTCCACGCCGCCGACCTGCTCGGCGGGGATCACCAGGCTGCGGCCCGGCTCCACCAGGCCCAGGGAACGGGGGCCTTCGGCGTTATTTTCCAGGGTCCAGAACTGCACGCTGCGGTCGGCACGGTAGTCCGCCTGCTGCGCCAGGGGCGTCAGTTGCAGGTCGCCGTTGTCCGCCACGGTGATCCGCCAGCCCGGCTGGGCCGCTTCGCCCGGCGCCTGCAGCACCACGGTATACACCGGCGCCGGCTGGCGCAGCGGGCCCACCGCCAGCACCAAGGCCACCAGCAGGGCGGCGCTGGCAAAGCGCCAGGCGGGCGTGCTTTGCCACAGGCCGCGCCACCAGGGCACGGCGATGCCGGTCTCGCGGGCCAGACGCCGCCACAGGCCGGGCGGCAGACGCGCCGGCTCCAGCAGCTCGGCGGCGCCCACCCAGTGTTCGCGCCAGTACGCCGCCTGCCGCGCGGCCTGCTCGTCTTCGGCCAACCAGCGCTCGATCTCCACCGCCTGCTCGCCACGGTGCAGACCGAGGACATACTCGGCGATCAGCAGACGCTGTTCTTCCTGGTTATCGGGAATCATAGCCGCAGACACTCCTGAAGCCCTTTAAGCCCGGTGCGAACCCGGCTTTTGATGGTGCCCAGGGGCACCGCTAATGTTTCGGCGATCTGCTCATAGGTGAAACCCTGATAGAACGCCATCAATATCGGCCGGCGCCGGTCGCCCTGCAAACCGCGCAGGCACTCCTGCATGGCGCGCCGCTGGTCGGACTGCATCGAGCATTGCTCCGGGTTGGGCCCGGGATCCGGCCAGTCGTCCCCGGGCAGCGCCTCGGCGTCGTCACGTTTCGCCCGGCGGTGCTGATTGATCAGCCGGTAGCGCAGCAGCGCGTACAACCAGGCCCGGGCGCTGCCCTTTTCGGGATGAAACCGGACGGCGTTACGCCACACCTGCACGAACGTATCCTGCAGCGCCTCTTCCGCCAGCTCCGGGTCGCCGCTGAGCCGGCGCGCCAGCGCCAGCATCCGTGGCGCCTCCAAACGGTACAGCCGTTGAAACGCCTTGGCGTCGCCTCGGGCACAGGCCAGCAGTAAAACCGTGGCTTGCTCCAGTTGGTGATTCGACTCGTCCATGGGATGTCCGGCGCGATGTGAATAAAACGCGATGGTCCATCGCGCCGCGAGAAGACCGTGTCAATGTCGGCTGCAAAGCCAGTTTTGTAGGAGCTTCGCCCTGTGGGAGCGGGCTTGTGGGAGCGGGCCCCGCCCGCGAAAGGGAGCGAAGCTCCCGGCAGGATTCCAGAGACCGGTCTAACACAGGCACCAACAACGCCTCTGGCATCCTGCCGGCCGGCTTTGCCGGCCTTTCGCTTGCAGGCAAGCTCCCACAAAACTGGCTTCGTAGAACGCTTTATTGCTTGAGTCCGGGAAAGGAGCCGCCGTGAAAGGCGGCTCGTTCCGGTTCTCTTTACGGTGCTCTCTACGGTTACTCGGGCGCGCGGCCCAGGTAGTCGGCGATCAGCACCACGGATTCCGGCGCCGCCTGGGCGATGGAAGCGTCCGGGCTGACGTCGCCGCCGGCAGAGCCGAGGATGTTATCGAAACGCAGCACCATGCCCTGGGACTTTTCAGCCACATAGAGGTTGGCGCCATCGAAGGCGATATCCACCGGGTTGCCGAGCATGGTGTTGCCGACCGCGTTGTTGTCCTCGTCGTCGATGCGCACCGCCACGTTGGTGATGCCGTCGGCGCTGGAGGCGTTATCCAACACGTACAGCTTGCCGTCGGTGGGGTTGGCGCCGCTGCCCACGTCGGACAGGATCAGCTTGTCGCCGTCCGCCACGTGCACGATGCCGTGCAGGTTGGTGGGTGCCGCGAAGGCGTTGCCGCCTTCCCCGGGGACGATGGTGCGGTCGGCGCCGCCGGCGCCACGGTCGGTGCTCAGATCGTCATAAACCGCCACGGTGCCGTCGGTAAGCGCCACGTACAGGCGGTCACCTTCGGGGTCGTAGTCCAGATCCCAGGGCTGCACGGTGAGGTCGATGCTGAAGATCGGGGCCACATCGCCGTCGGCCTGGGCGCCGAACACGCGCACGGAACCCGGCGCGCTGTTTTCGGTGACCAGCACCCAGCCCAGCTCGTCGGCGATATCAAAGCCCTTGGGCGCCGACAGGCCGGTGTTGGCGCCGGAAATCAGACGGTCGCGGCTCATGTTGAAGCTTTCACCGTCGCGGCCCACGCCCACCCGGTTGAGCACGGCGATGCCGCTGTCGTAGGTGGCGTAGGCGTCGCCGGTCTGGTTGACGCTGATGCTTTCCACCGGCTGGCCGACGGAGAAGTCGCGGCTCTGGGCGGTGAGGTCGGTGTCATAGACCAGCACGTCCGGGTCGGCGTTATCCGGGTCCGGGTTGCGGGTCACCATGACGCCGTTGATGGTCACGGAAGTGTCTTCCAGGTCGGACAGGTCGGGCTGCACCGGGCTGTCCATGATCACGGCCAGGGACTCGGGCTTGACGCTGTCCACCGTCTTGTCCGGAGCCACGTCGCCGGACGGACCGCTGAACACGCTGCGGTAAACCAGGATGGCGTCGTTGGATTTTTCCGCGATGTAGGCGGTGCTGCCGTCGAGCACCAGGTCCACCGGGTTACCCAGCAGGGTGTCCGGGCCGTTGACGGTGCGGGCCGGGGTCACGGCGCCGTTGGCGGTGGAGGCGTTTTCGATCACGTACAGGCGGCCGTCGTCGGCGATGGCGGCGTCACCCACGTCGGTGACCACCAGGGTGTCGCTGTCGGCGTCGTAGCCGATGCCGTGCATGTTGGAGGTCATGCCGGCACTGTCCGGGGTGATGACACGGGCGCCGGCCACGCTGAAGCCGTTCGCCACATAGTCGTCGGCGACCAGGATGGTGCCGTTGGTCATGGCCAGGAACACCCGGTCGGCGTCTTCGTCGTAGGCCAGATCCCAGGCGTCGCCGGCCAGGGCCGTGGAGGCCAGCGGCGTGGCGCCGGCGCCGGCGGTGGTGCCGTAAATCTCGATGCTGTTGCCGTTGATGTTGGCGGCCATGATCAGGCCGGCCTCATGGGCGATCGCCACGCCTTTCAGGTTGGACGGGCCGGTGGCGGTGAAGGAGCGGTCCAGGGTGGCCACCGGGGAGGCGCCGTCCTGGCGGTCGAGAAGTTTGTGCAGGGTCTGTACGCTGCTGGGCACCGCGGTGTCGTCGGCGGCGTGCACGTTACCGAGCAGATCCAGCACGATGCCTTCGTTGGCGTCGGCGTTGAAGGTGGACTGAACGCGCAGGCCGCTGTCGAGCTGGTCGATCTGGCCGACGCTGCCGCCGCCGTTGTGCATCACCAGCAGGGGCGAATCCTGATTGCCGCCGTTGTTGTTATCCGGGACGAAACTGCTGCCGCCGTTGCCACCGCAGGCGGCCAGGGTCACGGCCAGCGCCAGCGGCGACAGCCAGTAAAGACCATTGGTATTCAAGTTCATGCTCTCTCTCCTTGCTTCATCATGAAGGGGGCGGCCGGAGGTCGCCCGAACCGGGAATCGAGATCCCGTAAGGGGATACCCGCCCCGGGACGGCCCGGATGTAGCGAAACGTAACGATTTGTACGCGCCGGGAGAGTCCCGCGATCTAACGGCATGGCGAAAGGATATAAATGAGCGCTTTATTTTGCCGTTACGGAATATAGAATCATCACCTCCCACAAACACCGTAAGGAGCCCGCCACCCATGTCCTCCGCAAACCGGCCCCACAAATGGCACCAATGGACGCTGGTCGCCGCCGCGTTCGCCGCCGTGGTGGTGTTGCTGGTGTTGCCGCTGGTGGTGATCTTCGCCGAGGCCTTCGCCCAGGGCGCCGGCATGGTGGTGGACAACCTGACCAGCGACGACATGATCGGCGCCATCCAGCTCACCGTGATCGTGGCGCTGATCACGGTGCCGGTGAATCTGGTGTTCGGCGTGCTGCTGGCCTGGTGCGTGACCCGCTACGAGTTCCGCGGCCGCAAGCTGCTCAGCACCCTGATCGACATTCCGTTCGCCATGTCGCCGGTGGTCGCCGGCCTGTGCTATCTGGTGGTGTACGGGGGCCAGGGCCTGGTCGGGCAGTGGCTGGACGACCGTTTCGACGTGCAGTTGATGTTCGCGCTGCCGGGCATGGTGATGGTCACCGTGTTCGTGACCTGCCCCTACGTGGCCCGGGTGCTGATTCCGCTGATGCAGTCCCAGGGCACCGAGGAAGAGGAAGCGGCGATCCTGCTGGGCGCCTCCGGCTGGCAGGCGTTCTGGTACGTGACACTGCCGAGAATCCGCTGGGCGCTGCTGTACGGCGTGGTGCTCACCAACGCCCGGGCGGTGGGTGAATTCGGCGCGGTGAGCGTGGTGTCCGGCCTGATCCGCGGCGAGACGCTGACCCTGCCGCTGCTGATCCAGATGCTCAACGAGGACTACAACACCGTGGGCGCCTTCACCGCCGCCGGCCTGCTGGGGGCCATGGCGCTGGTCACCCTGCTTCTGAAAACCGTGCTGGAATGGCGCCAGAGCAGCAAACTGAACGCCGCCGAGGAGACCCTGACATGAGCATCCGCGTTGACGGCATCCGCAAGACGTTCGGCGGCTTCGCCGCACTGGATGACATTTCCCTGAACGTGCCCCAGGGCGAGCTGGTGGGTCTGCTGGGCCCGTCCGGCTCCGGCAAGACCACCCTGTTGCGCATCATCGCCGGCCTGGAAAAACCGGACCGGGGCCGGGTGCTGTTCAACGAGCGCGACGTCACCACCCTGGACGTGCGCCGCCGCAAAGTGGGCTTCGTATTCCAGCAGTACGCGCTGTTCCGCCACCTGACCGTGGCCGACAACGTCGCCTTCGGGCTGCGCATGCTGCCGCGCGGTGAGCGCCCCGGCCGCGACGCGGTGCGCGCCCGGGTCCGTGAGCTGCTGGAACTGGTGCAGATGGACACCATGGCCGGGCGCTACCCGGCGCAGCTGTCCGGCGGCCAGAAGCAGCGCGTGGCGCTGGCCCGCGCCCTGGCCCTGGAACCGGAGGTGCTGCTGCTCGACGAGCCCTTCGGCGCCCTGGACGCCAAGGTGCGCAAGGAGCTGCGCCGCTGGCTGCGCCACCTGCATGAGCAGATTTCGGTAACCAGCATCTTCGTCACCCACGACCAGGAAGAGGCCATGGAAGTGTCCGACCAGGTGGTGGTGATGAGCCAGGGGCATATCGAGCAGATCGGCAGCCCGCTGACCGTCTACGAACAGCCGGCCAGCCGCTTCGTGTTCGACTTCCTGGGCCATATCAACGCCCTGGAGGGCCTCTACGACGGCGCCGTCTGGCAGTCCGGCGAGGCGCGCCTGCGCCTGGACACCCACGGCGCTTGCCCGGACGGCGCCCTGACCCTGTACCTGCGCCCCCACGAGGCGACCCTGGCCAAGGCCCCGGTCGAGCACGCCCACCTGCCGGTGAAACTGGCGGCGCGCAGCGTGTTCGGCGGCACCGTCACCCTGGAGCTGGAGCCGCGCGGCTGGGGCGCCGGCGTGCTGGAAGTGGAGCTGGACCGGGACACCTGGGCGGCCCTGGCGCCGGGCCGCGACGACACCCTTTACCTGCTGCCGCGCAGCCTGCAGACGGTGACCTGCGACGGCGATCTGGGCCCGCGCGTGGCGCCCGCCTGAGCGGCGCTGTCCGACAACCGGGCCACGGCGCTTGCCCCGACGCCGGGGGCCGGGCTAGAGTGCCGGCTGAGAGGGTTCCCCAGCGGGGCCCTTGAGAGTATTCTGAATTCATCGCCAACTGCCCCAGGGGCCATCTCTCCCAACTTGGACACACCAGCCGCTTCCCAGCAAGTCAGTCTTGAACCCTACGACTCCCGCCGTCTGGCCAGCCTGTGCGGCCGTCTCGACGAGCATATCAAGCAGATCGCCGACCGCCTGCAGGTGGACATCCGCAACCGCGGCAACCTGTTTCATCTGTCCGGCGACTCGCGGGCGGTGCAGGCCGCCTCCACGGTGCTCAACGACCTCTACGCCCAGACCGCCGACACCGAGGACCTGACCCCGGAAATGGTGCACCTGCATCTGCAGCAGTCGGAGCTGTCCGAGAAAGTCGACAACACGGTGGCGTTCCCCAGCGACGACGTGGTGATCCGCACCAAGCGCGTGCGCATCAAGCCGCGCGGCGGTCACCAGCGCGAGTACGTGAAAACGATCCGCCGCTTCGACATCAATTTCGGCATCGGCCCGGCGGGCACCGGCAAAACCTGGCTGGCGGTGGCCTGCGCGGTGGACGCCCTGGAGAAGTCCGAGGTGCAGCGCATTCTGCTGGTGCGCCCGGCGGTGGAGGCCGGCGAGAAGCTGGGTTTCCTGCCCGGCGACCTGGCGGAAAAGATCGACCCCTATCTGCGGCCGCTCTACGACGCCCTCTATGAAATGCTCGGCTTCGAGAAAGTGGCCAAGCTGATGGACCGGCTGGTGATCGAAGTGGCGCCCCTGGCCTACATGCGCGGGCGCACGCTCAACAACAGTTTCGTGATCCTCGACGAGGCGCAGAACACCACCCCGGAACAGATGAAAATGTTCCTGACCCGCATCGGCTTCGGCTCCAAGGCGGTGATCACCGGCGACGTCACCCAGGTGGATCTGCCGCGCCATCAGAAGTCCGGGCTGGTCAATGCCCTGGAGGTGCTCGCCGGCGAACAGGAAATCGGCGTCACCCGTTTCGACAGCCGCGACGTGGTCCGCCACCCGCTGGTGCAACGCATAGTAGAGGCCTACGACCGTCATGAGCGGGATACCGACCCCCAACGTTGAAGTCCAGTGGGCCAGTGACGCCCCGGACGCCCCCGACGAAGCCGACTTACGCGCCTGGGCCGTGAAAGCCGTGGCGGTGGCCGGCGGCGTGGTCGGCGACATCACCCTGCGGGTGGTCGACGACGCGGAAATCCAGACCCTGAACCGGGAATACCGGGGCAAGGACAAGCCCACCAATGTGCTGTCCTTCCCGTTCGAAATGCCGGAGGGTCTGCCCGAGGACGCCTTCGCGCCGCTGCTCGGCGATATCGTCATCAGTGCCCCGGTGGTGCGCCGCGAAGCCGCCGAGCAGCACAAACCCCTGGACGCCCACTGGGCGCACATGGTCACCCACGGCGTACTGCACCTGCTCGGCTTCGATCACATCGACGATGACGACGCGGACGTGATGGAAGCCCTGGAAATCCGTGCCCTGGCCGAGCAGGGTTATCCCGACCCCTACACCGTTTCCCATTCAAGCAAGGAGTTGCATCTCTAATGTCGGACGACTATTCCGATAATGGCACCAGCCGAAGTTGGTTGGAGCGCGTCGGCCAGTTCTTCACCTCCACCCCCGGGTCCCGGGACGAACTGCTGGACCTGATGCGCTCCATGCGCGACAGCGACATTATTGACGGCGACACCCTGGGCATCATCGAAGGCGCCATCTGCGTCAGCGAGATGCAGGTGCGCGAAATTCTGATTCCCCGCTCACAGATGGTCAGCATCCGCGCCTCCGACGACCCGCGCGACTTTTTGCCCACCATCATCGACTGCGCCCACAGCCGCTTCCCGGTGCTCGGCGACGACCCGGACGAAATCATCGGCATCCTGCTCGCCAAGGACCTGCTGGCGCTGATCCTGGAGCCGGCGCGCATGGAGCGTTTCGTGATCAAGGACCACGTGCGCTCGGCGATGGTGGTGCCGGAATCCAAGCGGCTGGATTCGCTGCTGCGCGAATTCCGCATCACCAAGAATCACATGGCCATCGTGGTCAACGAATACGGCGGCGTGGCCGGCCTGGTGACCATCGAGGACGTGCTGGAACAGATCGTCGGTGAGATCGAGGACGAACACGACGTCGATGACGACGACTACCTGATCAAGGACCTGGAAGGCGACGACTTCACGGTCAAGGCGATCACCCCCATCGACGAATTCAACGAGCACTTCAAAACCCAGTACCGCGACGATGAATTCGACACCATCGGCGGCCTGGTGATGCAGGCCTTCGGACACCTGCCCCAACGGGAAGAATCCGTGGACATGGGCAACCTGCGCTTCACCGTGCTCAGCGCCGACGGCCGCACCATCCGCCTGCTGCGGGTGGCGCCGCTGGACGCCAGCGGCGACACCGACACCACCGACGGCTGACCAACACTGCCGCCCGCTCCCGTGCGCGCCGGCCCCGGTGCGGCGCGCCATGGATTGCCGGCGCCAACTTGCGTATAACAAGGCTTCGCCTACCCGGCCTCTTTTTGTCTTTCTGCAATCGTGACCTTGCTTATGCGCAATCTGTTTCTGGCTCTGATCGCCGGCCTGCTGTTTCCTCTGGCGTTCGCCCCCTACGGCCTGTGGCCGTTGTTGCTGGTCAGCGTGGCGCTGGCCTACTGGGTGCAGGCCAGCGCCCCGTCCGCCAAGGCGGCACTGCTGGGCGGCTGGGTCTATGGCCTGGGCATGTTCGGGTTCGGCGTGGCCTGGCTGCAGGTGTCGATGACCGACTACGGCTATATGCCGCTGTGGATGGCGGTGCCCGCCACCGCTGCCTTCGCGGCGCTGCTGGCGTTGTTCTATGGCGCGGCGTTCTGGCTGACCCGCCGGTTCAGGGGCGGCGGGCTGATGTTCGCCGGCGCCTGGGTGCTGGCGGACTGGTTGCGCGGCTGGCTGCTCACCGGCTTCCCCTGGCTGTACGGCGGCTACGCGCTGATCGACACGCCGCTGGCCGGGCTGGCGCCGCTGGGGGGCATCTGGCTGATGACCCTGGCGGCGGTGATCCTGCCCGCCACGGCGGTGGAGCTGGTGCTGCGCCGGGGCCGGGGCACCGGCCCGCTGGTGCTGTCCCTGGCGCTGATCGTGGCCGGGGTGGTGGGCGGCCAGTTCAGCTTTACCCACGCCGAGGGCGAGCGGCAGCAGGTGGCGCTGGTGCAGGGCAATGTGCCCCAGGACCTGAAATGGCTGGCCACCATGCGCAAGGAAACCCGCGAGATCTACGCCGGCCTTACCGAGGGTCTGCCGGAGGGCACCCTGGTGGTGTGGCCGGAATCGGCGATGATCGAGTTCTACCAGGACATCGACGACTTCGTGGACGACCAGGGCGAAGCGGTGGCGGCCAAAGGCGGCGCGCTAATCAGCGGCCTGCCGTGGCGCGATGAAAGCCGCACCCCGACCACCTACCACAACAGCATCGCGGTGGTGGGCACGGACAGCGAGGACGGCGTCTACCACAAGCAGAAGCTGGTGCCGTTCGGCGAGTACGTGCCGCTGCAGGGTCTGATTCGCGGGCTGATCCCGTTTTTCGACCTGCCCATGTCGAGCTTCACGCCGGGCAGTCCGCGCCAGCCCAATCTGTATGCCCTGAGCCATGAGATCGCGCCCTTCATCTGCTACGAGATCCTTTACCCGGAGCTGGTGGCGAGCCGCACCGGCAGCGCCGACGTGCTGCTGACGATCAGCAACGACGCCTGGTTCGGCACCTCGGCGGGGCCCCACCAGCACTTTCAGATGACCCGGCTGCGGGCTCTGGAAACCGGCCGCTGGCTGCTGCGCGGCACCAATAACGGCATCACCGCGGTGGTTGACCACCACGGTAAGGTGGTGGAGCGGCTGCCCCAGTTCGAGCGCGACGTGCTGGTCAGCGAGTACCAGCCGCGCCAGGGCGAGACCCCGTTTATGCTGGCCGGCGTCTGGCCCACCCTGCTGCTGGCGCTGGCGTTCGTGGTGCTGGGCCGGGGCCGCCGGGCCCGGGGGTTGCTGGAGTCATTCTGATGCTGACGTTATATACCGTTTAGGAATAAGCTTATAATCTAATTTGACAGAACCTCCTGGCCAACCTATAACGGAAGCCGGGCGCGACGCACGCCCGGCTGTTTTTTCCGTTCAGGAGGTTTCATGTCCCCGTCCGCCGCCGGCATCCCGCAGGTAGAGAGTTTTTTCGATCCGGTCACCAATACCGTCAGCTATGTGGTTATCGACCCGCAAAGTCGACGCTGCGCGCTGGTGGATTCGGTGCTCGACTATGACGCCGCCTCCGGGCACACCAGCTACGCCGGCGCGCAAAAGCTGGTGGACTTCGTGCGCGCCCAGAACCTGACCGTGGACTGGCTGCTGGAAACCCATGTGCACGCCGACCATCTATCCGCCGCCCCCTGGCTGCAGGAGCAGGTGGGCGGCAAG
Organism: Alloalcanivorax venustensis ISO4; assembly: GCF_015356855.1. Taxonomy (GTDB): domain Bacteria; phylum Pseudomonadota; class Gammaproteobacteria; order Pseudomonadales; family Alcanivoracaceae; genus Alloalcanivorax; species Alloalcanivorax venustensis. The sequence continues at coordinate 11,492 of NZ_ARXR01000030.1, read as the reverse complement.
CTCGCCATCGGCGACCACATCCGCACCGTCCAGCACACCTTCGGCAAGGTGTTCAACGCCGGCACCGACTTCGCCCGCGACGGCAGCCAGTTCGATCACCTGTTCCATGACGGCGACCGCTACCAGGTCGGCGAATTGCAGGCCAGCGCCCTGCACACCCCCGGCCATACGCCCGCCTGCATGAGCCATCTGATCGGCGACGCCCTCTTTGTCGGCGACACCCTGTTCATGCCCGACTACGGCACCGCCCGTTGCGACTTTCCCGGCGGCGACGCGCGCACCCTGTACCGCTCGATCCGCAAGCTGCTGGCGCTGCCCGACGAGACCCGCGTATTCCTTTGCCATGACTACCTGCCGGAAGGACGTGACCGGTTCTGCTGGCAGACCACCATCGGCGAGCAGCGCCGTCACAACATCCATGTGCACGAGGGCATCAGCGAGGCGCAATTCGTCGCCATGCGCGAAGAGCGCGACGCCACCCTTGGCATGCCACGCCTGATTCTGCCTTCGGTACAGGTGAACATGCGCGCCGGACATTTGCCGCCGCCGGAGGACAACGGCGTGCAGTACATGAAAATTCCGTTGAACCGTCTTTGAGGAGCAGCCGATGTCGGACTACAAACGCCTATCGCCCAACCTGGCCGTGGCCGGGCAAATCCAGCCCGGCCAGCTGGAGGACATCGCCCGGCAGGGTTTCCACACCGTCATCAACAACCGCCCGGACGGTGAGGGTGACGACCAGCCCACCAGCGACGCGCTGAAGCAGGCGGCCCGCGCCGCCGGGCTGGCCTATTACCACCTGCCGGTGACGCCCGGCGATATCCGTGACACCGACGTCATGGGGTTCGCCGGGCTGATGCAGCAGGCGCGGGGCCCGGTGCTGGCGTTTTGCCGCACCGGCAACCGCAGCAGCTCACTGTGGGCGCTGTCGGAAAGCACGCGCACCGACCCGGAAACGCTGATCGCCACCGCCGACCAGGCCGGCTATGACCTGAGCAAGCAGGAAGCGCGTCTGCAACAACGCTGGCGGGCCGGCCCCGGGGCACAGCCGCAACCCGGCCATTCCGCGGCCACCACCTGGGACGTGCTGGTGGTGGGCGGTGGTGCCGGCGGTCTGGCGGCCGCCGCCAGCCTGCTCAAACGCCGGCCGTCGCTGAGCATCGCGGTGATCGAGCCCGCCGACACCCATTACTACCAGCCCGCCTGGACCCTGGTGGGCGGCGGCGCCTTCGACCCCGCCGACACCGCCCGGCCGATGGCCTCGGTGATGCCCCGGGGCGTGAAGTGGATCCAGTCACGGGTGGAAGCCTTCGTGCCGGAACAGAATCAGGTGGTGCTGGACGACGGCGGCCGGGTCAGCTACCGCATGCTGGTGGCCGCCCCGGGCCTGGAGCTGCATCTGGACGGCGTGGAGGGTCTGCGCGACGGGCTGGGCCGCAACGGCGTCACCTCCAATTACCTGTTCGAATACGCGCCCTACACCTGGCAGTGCGTACGCGACCTGCGCCAGGGCCGCGCCCTGTTCACACAACCGCCGATGCCGATCAAATGCGCCGGCGCGCCGCAGAAGGCGCTCTATCTGTCCTGTGACCACTGGCGCAGACAGCATCGCTTGAGCAATATCGACGTGCGGTTCCACAACGCCGGCGGCGTACTGTTCGGGGTGGAAACCTTCGTGCCGCCGCTGATGGAATACATGCGCCGCTATCAGGTGGGGCTGAACTTCAACAGCACCCTGAAAGCGGTGGACGCCGGCGCCCGTAAAGCCTGGTTCGTGGACACCGATGCGGACGGCAACCGCCAGGAGCGCGAAGAAGCCTTCGACATGCTGCATGTCACGCCGCCGCAGCGGGCGCCGCGCTGCGTGCGAGACAGCGCCCTGGCCAACGACGCCGGCTGGCTGGACGCGGATCCCGACACCCTGCGCCATAACCGTTTCGAAAACGTGTTCGCCATCGGCGACGCCAGCGGCACCGGCAACGCCAAAACCGCCGCGGCGGTGCGCAAGCAGGCGCCGGTGGTGGCCGTCAATCTGCTCGCCACCCTGGACGGCAAGCCGATGAGCGGCCGCTATCAGGGCTACGGCGCCTGCCCGCTGACCGTGGAAAAGGGCAAGGTGATCCTGGCGGAGTTCGGTTATCAGGGGGCGCTGCAACCCAGCTTCCCGCTGGACCCCACCAAGGCGCGCAGCAGCTACTGGTGGCTGAAATCGAAAGCCATGCCGCGTATTTACTTTGATTTGATGCTGAAAGGTCGCGAATGGCTTACCGGCTGACCCTGGCCCCCTGGCTGAAAGGCTACCGGCCCGGCGACGCCGCCGCCGACGGCCTGGCGGCGCTGATCGTCACCCTGATGCTGATCCCGCAGAGCCTGGCCTATGCGCTGGTCGCCGGGGTGCCGGCGCAAATGGGCCTGTACGCCAGCATCCTTCCCTTGCTCGCTTACGCCCTGTTCGGTTCCAGCCGCACCCTGGCGGTGGGGCCGGTGGCGGTAGTGTCGCTGATGACGGCGGCCGCCGCCGGTCAGGTGGCCGGCGGCGACAGCGGCGCCTACCTGGCGGCCACGGTGATACTGGCGCTGCTCTCCGGCGTCTTCCTGGTCGCCATGGGCCTGCTGCGCCTGGGCTGGATCGCCAACCTGCTCAGCCATTCGGTGATCAGCGGCTTTATCACCGCTTCCGGGCTGTTGATCGCCGCCAGCCAGCTTAAGCACCTGCTGGGCATTCCGATGCAAGGCGACACGCTTTGGGAACTGGGACTGTCGGCGTTCCGCGAGGCCGCCAGCGTCAACGGCCCCACCCTGCTGGTGGGCGCCGCCGCCCTGCTCTTCCTGCTGTGGGCGCGCGGCCCGTTGAAGCGGCTGCTGGCACGCACGCCGCTGCCGCCCATGCTCGCCGATCTGCTCGCCAAGGCCGGGCCGGTGCTGGCGGTGATCGGCACCACCGTGGCGGTGGCGGCCGGCGACCTGCAAAGCCAGGGCGTGGCGGTAGTCGGCGCCATCCCCGGCGGCCTGCCGGCGCTGTCGTTGCCGGCGTTCGACGCCGGGGTGTGGGGCCAGCTGGCGCTGCCGGCACTGCTGATCAGCCTGATCGGTTTCGTGGAGTCGGTATCGGTGGCGCAGACCCTGGCCGCCAAGCGGCGCCAACGGATCGACAGCAATGCCGAGCTGATCGGCCTGGGTACCGCCAATCTGGCGTCCGGGGTCAGTGGCGGTTTCCCGGTTACCGGCGGCTTCTCGCGCTCGGTGGTCAATTTCGATGCCGGCGCCCGCAGCCCCATGGCCGGCGTATTCACCGCCGGCGGCATCGCGCTCACAGCGCTGTTTTTCACCCCCTGGTTTTACTACCTGCCCAAGGCCACCCTGGCGGCGACCATCATCGTGGCGGTGCTGGCCCTGGTGGACCTGGGCGCGCTGCGGCGCGCCTGGCGCTACTCCAAGGCGGATTTCACCGCCATGCTGGTGACCCTGGCCGGGGTGCTGCTGGCGGGGGTGGAGATCGGCGTGATCGCCGGGGTGGGCGCGGCGCTGGCGCTGCATTTGTGGCGCACCAGCCAGCCGCACATGGCGGAGCTGGGGCAGATGCCGGGCACCGAGCATTTTCGCAATGTGCGCCGCCACCCGGTGATCACCTCACCCCGGGTGCTGTCGATCCGGGTGGACGAGTCCCTCTACTTCGCCAACGCCCGGCGCACCGAGGACGCCATCTACGACATGGCGCTGAATTGCGACGGCCGCCGCCATGTGGTGCTGCTCTGCTCGGCGATCAACCACATCGACGCCAGCGCCCTGGACAGCCTGGAAAGCCTGAACCGGCGCCTGCTGGACGCCGGCGTCACCCTGCATCTGTCGGAGGTGAAGGGCCCGGTGATGGACCAGCTGAAACGCAGCGACTTTCTCGAACAGCTCAGCGGCGAGGTGTTCATGACCCACTACCAGGCGCTGGCAACGCTCGACCCCGAGACCAGCGAACGGGCCGCCGACGACAAGCCACACGCTTGAAGCGTGCCGCTACCGGAAATAGCGCAAGTAATACCAGATCAGCGCGGCCCACTCGCGCCAGATCACCGGCACCTGCGACAGCGCCCCGGCAGAGGGCGCCCAGGCCGGCTTGGGCAGCGATTCCAGCGCCACCGCCTCGACCCGCAGCCCGTGGCGCTGGAAGCAGAGTATCGCGCGCGGCATATGGGCGCGGTCGGTGACCACCACCACCGACTTCACCCCCAGAGGCCGCAGCAGGGCGGCGGTGTTGCGGGCGTTTTCCCAGGTGCTGCGGCTGTTCGGTTCGATGTGGGTGCGGGCCTCCGGCCAGACGCGCAGCACTTCCTGCGCCATCATCGCCGCTTCGGAATCGTCCGGGTCGGCGGGGGCGTGGTCCTCGGCGCCGCCGCTTAACACGATCGGCAGGTCGCGCTGCCAGGCCTCGCGCAGCCCGGCCTGGACCCGCCGCAGGCCGGTGGGGTTGAGCCGGTAGTCCTGGCCGTCGCGCTGCCGACCGGCACCCAGCACCACCACCGCGCCCGGGCGCGCACCGGGCTCCTTGGCCGGTAACGGCGGATAGAACTGCCGCACCACCGCCGGCAGGGTGGCGCCGATCAGCACCAGTGCCAGGGCGGCGGTGATCAACATACCGCGCATCCGCTGTCTGCCCGCCTTATGCTCATGTATCCTAGGCCCCTTGCAGATATCATCCCGTTTATTAATTACCCGCTTATCAATTAAGAGAGCCGATGGACGCACAGTATCGCCCCGACCAGGTAGAACAGGAAGCCCAGCAACACTGGGACACCGCCCGCAGTTTCAAGGTCACCGAGCAACCCGGTAAAGAGACCTTCTATTGCCTGAGCATGTTCCCCTACCCGTCCGGCCGGCTACATATGGGCCATGTGCGCAACTACACCATCGGCGACGTGATCAGCCGTTATCAGCGCATGCTGGGCAAGAACGTCCTGCAGCCGATGGGCTGGGACGCCTTTGGTCTGCCGGCGGAAAACGCGGCGATCAAGAACAAAAGCGCCCCCGCCGCCTGGACCTACGAGAACATCGACTACATGCGCGGCCAGCTGCAGCGGCTCGGGTTCGGCTACGACTGGGACCGTGAACTGGCCACCTGCCGGCCGGAGTACTACCGCTGGGAGCAGTGGTTCTTCACCAAGCTCTACGAAAAGGGCCTGGTGTATAAAAAGATGTCGACGGTGAACTGGGATCCGGTGGATCAGACCGTACTCGCCAACGAGCAGGTGATCGAAGGGCGCGGCTGGCGCTCCGGCGCTCTGGTGGAACGCAAGGAAATCCCGCAGTGGTTCGTGAAAATCACCGCCTACGCGGACGAACTGCTCAACGACCTGGACCAGCTGGACGGCTGGCCGGAACAGGTCAAGGCGATGCAGAAAAACTGGATCGGCCGTTCCGAAGGGGTGGAGCTGGACTTCGCCATCGAGGGGCCGCGGGGCAATGAACTGCTGCGGGTCTACACCACCCGCCCGGACACCCTGATGGGCGTCAGCTATATGGCGGTGGCCGCCGACCACCCGCTGGCCAGCGCGGCCGCCGAGCGCGACCCGGAAGTGGCCGCCTTCGTGGACGAATGCCAGCGCGCCGGCGTGGCGGAAGCGGACATCGCCACCATGGAAAAGAAGGGCATCTTTACCGGCGTTTACGCCCGCCATCCGATCAGCGGCGAGGAAGTGCCGGTATGGATCGCCAACTTCGTGCTGATGAGCTACGGCACCGGCGCGGTGATGGCGGTGCCGGCCCACGACCAGCGCGACTTCGAGTTCGCCCACAAGTACGGCCTGCCGATCAATCAGGTGATCGAGCCCGCCCACGGCGAGACCCTGGACCTGGACAACGAAGCCTTCACCGCCAAGGGCAAGCTGGTTAACAGCGGTGAATTCGACGGCCTGACGTCCGAGCAGGCGTTCGACGCCATCGCCGCCTGGCTCTCCGAGCGCGGGCTGGGCGAGAAAAAGGTCAACTACCGGCTGCGCGACTGGGGCGTCTCCCGGCAGCGTTACTGGGGCACCCCCATTCCCATGCTGACCCTGGAAGACGGCAGCCAGGTGCCGGTGCCCGAGGATCAACTGCCCGTGGCGCTGCCCGAGGATGTGGAAATGGACGGCGTGGTTTCGCCGATCAAGGCCGACCCCGAGTGGGCGAAAACCCAATACCAGGGCCAGCCGGCGTTCCGTGAGACCGACACCTTCGACACCTTCATGGAGTCGAGCTGGTACTACGCCCGCTTTACCTGCCCGGATGAAGACCAGGCGATGCTGGACCCGGCCCGCGCCAATTACTGGCTGCCGGTGGACCAGTATGTGGGCGGTATCGAGCACGCCATCCTGCACCTGCTGTACGCGCGTTTCTTCCACAAGCTGCTGCGCGACACCGGCCTGGTGGAGTCCGACGAACCGTTTAAACAACTGCTGTGCCAGGGCATGGTGCTGAAGGACGGCGCCAAGATGTCCAAGTCCAAGGGCAACACCGTGGACCCGCAGCAAATGATTGAGGAGTTCGGCGCCGACACCGTGCGCTTGTTCATGATGTTCGCGGCGCCGCCGGAGCAGTCCCTGGAATGGAACGATTCCGGCGTGGAAGGCGCCCACCGTTTCCTCAAACGGCTGTGGCGGCTGGTGGCGGAACACTTGGAAGGTGGCCCGGCGCCGGCGCTGGACCCGGCCGCCCTGGACGGCAGCGGCAAAACGCTGCGCCGCAAGACCCACGAAACCATCCAGAAGGTCAGCGATGACATCAGCCGCCGCTACACCTTCAACACCGCCATCGCCGCGGTGATGGAACTGAGCAACGAAGTCAGCCGCTCGTTCAACGAGGGCGGCGACGAAGGCCCGGCCCGGGCGGTGCGCCAGGAAGCCCTGGAAGCGGCGGTGCTGCTGCTGTCGCCGATCGTGCCCCACGCCGCCCATGCCCTGTGGCACGCCCTGGGCCATGACGAGGCGGTGATCGACGCCGCCTGGCCGGCGGTGGACGAGAGCGCCCTGGTCAAGGACACCCTGGAGATGGTGGTACAGGTGAACGGCAAAGTACGCGCCAAACTGACCGTGCCCGCCAGCGCCGACAAAGAGAGCGTGGAAGCGCTGGCCCGGGAAGAAGCCAATGTGGTGCGCTTCACCGAAGGCAAGACCATCCGCAAGGTGATCGTGGTGCCGGGCAAACTGGTTAATATTGTCGCCAACTGAACATTGATCGGAGACCGCCAGTGATACGTCACGCCCGAACCGCCCTGCTGCTCACCGCCGCCGCCCTGCTGCTGGCGGCCTGCTCCGGCTGGCAACTGCGCGGTCAGACCTCCACGCCGGAGCTGGAGTCGATCACCCTGGACGGCGCCAGCGCCCGGCTTCGCTACACCCTGGAGGACGAGCTGGAACCCAGCGGCGTGCTGATCCACGGCGAATCACAGAACATCGTGATGATTCTCGACGAACGCTGGGACAGCCGCACCGCGGCGGTGGACGCCCGCGGCCGCGCCGCCGAGCGCGAGCTGCGCTACGAGATCACCTGGCAACTGGTGGACCGCGACACCGAGGCGATGCTCAACCCGCCACGGCGTATTTCCGCCCTGCGCAGCTTCGCCTACTCACCGGATAACGTCACCGCCACCTCCGACGAGGAAGAGCTGGTGCGCGACGATCTCTACGAGGACGTGGCCTACCGGCTGATCAACCAGCTGGCCAACGCCGCCCGCAAAATCGACAGCCGGAACCGCTAGCCGCCATGCGCCTGCGTGTGGAGCAACTCGCCAAGCACCTGCAAAACGACCTGCTGCCGGTCTATCTGGTGGCCGGCGACGAGCCCCTGCAGCAGGACGAATGCCTGGACGCCCTGCGCGCCGCCGCCCGCCAGAAAGGCTTCGACGAGCGCCACCGTTTCAGCGCCGACACCGGCATTGACTGGAACGCCCTGCTCAATGAATCGCAAAGCCTGAGCCTGTTCGGCGGCCGCCGGATTCTGGAACTGGTGCTGCTGGAAAAGCGCCCGGACAAAGCCGGCAGCCAGATCCTGCGCGATCTGCTCGACCACCCCAACGACGACACCCTGATTCTGATCCGCTGCTCGCGGCTGGACCGCCGCAAGGACTGGAACAGCGCCTGGGTCAAGGCGGTGGAAAAGGTCGGCGCGGTGGTGGAGATCTGGCCGGTGGAAGGCAAGCAGCTGCAACACTGGCTGCGCGACCGGCTCGCCGCGCTCAAGTTGACCATCGACGACGACGCCCTGGAACTGCTGATCCAGCGCAGCGAAGGCAACCTGCTGGCCGCCGCCCAGGAAGTGGACAAGCTCGCCCTGCTGGCCACGGACGGCCGCGTCGACGCCGCCACCGTGCAGCAGGCGGTGGGCGATTCCAGCCGCTACACGCCGTTCGACCTCACCGACGCCACCAGCGGCGGCGACGCCAACCGGGCGCTGCGCATTCTGCGCACCCTGCGCGCCGAAGGCGTGGAAGCACCGGTGGTGCTGTGGGCCCTGGGCCGGGAAATCCGCGCCCTGGACGCGCTCGCCACCGGCGGCGCCGCGGCGCCCCGCCGCGCCTGCCGCCGCAGCGGCTGCGCGCTCTGCAGGCCCAGGCCGGGCGCATGCCGCCGCGCCAGCTGCACCAGTGCCAGGCGCTGGCGATCCGCGCCGACCAGGCCGTCAAAGGCATGGGGCCCGGCGACCCCTGGCAGTTTCTCGCCGGGCTGGTGCTGCGCCTGTGCGGCAAACCGCTGCCGGCGATCCTGGAAAAGTAGCCGCCGCCTGTTTTGGCCCCTTCGCCCCCGGCGTCGGGCGACCGGCTTTGCTAGCCTTCGGCGTTGCGATCACCACCACAGGCAGGACCGCCATGGACAAGCACGCCCCGGACACCTCGTCGATCAGCTTCACCGCGCTCTATACCGGCCAGGTATGGGTGCGCAACGGCCTCTCCGAGCCGTTCTTCCAGACCCGCTCGGGGGCGCTGCTGTACGGCGCCATGAGCCCCATGGAAGCGCTCGGCAAGCGGGTACTGGGCGGCAATATCCGCACCTTCCTGCTGCAGCGCCACCATCTGATCGACGCGCGCCTGGAGGCGCTGATCGAGCAGCATCCGGATTTGCAGGTGGTGGAGATCGCCTGCGGGCTGTCACCGCGCGGCTGCCGCTTCCGGCAACGCTTTCCGTCGATCACCTATGTGGAGGCGGACCTGCCCGACATGGCCGACCGCAAACGCCGCCTGCTGGCCGCCAAGGGCTTCTTAAGCGCCACCCACCGCGTGGTGCCGGTGAACATTCTCGCCGAGGACGGCCCGGACAGCGTCGCCGCCCTGCTCGACGGCCTGGACCCGGCGCGGCCGGTGGCGGTGATCACCGAGGGGCTGATCAACTACTTCAGCCTGGACACCGTGACGCCGTTCTGGGGCCGGCTGGCCGCCGGCCTGCGTCGTTTTCCGCGCGGCGTGTATCTGAGCGACAACTACCCGCTGTACGCCAACATGCGCTTCCACCGCACGCTGAAAACCCTGGGCGGGTTGCTGGGCGCGATATCGCGCAGCCAGGTGGCGTTCCACTTCCGCTCCGACGCCGACACCGAGCGCCACTTCCTGAACCAGGGCTTCGACGCCCTCACCGTCCACGACCCGGCGGATTTCTACACCGCCCTGCCCATCCCACGCACCCGCGGCACCCCGATGGTGCGGGTGCTCGAAGCTTCCGTCTCCTGAAAGCGCTGGTTTCGCCCGGGGCCGCGAAGCGCCTATACTAGGCGCCTTTCGATTCTTTTCCGGTCAAACAATGGGCATCGCAGAGAACATGGATATCCAGCAGTACATGGCGACCGTGGGCGAACAGGCCCGCGGCGCGTCCCGGGCCATGGCCCGGGCCACCGCCGGCGACAAGAACGCCGCCCTGAGCGCCATCGCCGGCGCCCTGCGCGCGCACCGCAGCGCCATCCTCGACGCCAACCAGCGTGATCTGGCGCGCGGCCGGGACAGCGGCCTGGACGCGGCGCTGCTGGACCGCCTGGAACTGACCCCGGAGCGCTTCGACGGCATGGTGGAGGGGCTCGAGCAGGTGATCGCCCTGGCCGACCCGGTGGGCGGCATCACCGACCTGAACTACCGGCCCTCGGGCATCCAGGTGGGCAAGATGCGCGTGCCGCTGGGCGTGATCGGCATCATTTACGAGTCGCGCCCCAACGTCACCATCGACGCGGCGGCGCTGTGCCTGAAATCCGGTAACGCGGCGATTCTGCGCGGCGGCTCCGAGGCCATCGATTCCAACCAGGCGATCGCCGAGTGCCTGCGCATCGGCCTGCGCGAAGCCGGCCTGCCGGAAACCGCCGTGCAGGTGATCGAGACCACCGACCGCGCCGCCGTGGGCGAGCTGATCACCCACCCCGAGTGGGTGGACGTGATCGTGCCGCGCGGTGGCAAGGGCCTGATCGAACGCATCAGCAACGACGCCCGGGTGCCGGTGATCAAGCATCTGGACGGCAACTGCCACGTCTACATCGACGCCCAGGCGGACGCCGGCAAGGCGATCAAGGTGGCCTACAACGCCAAGACCCAGCGCTACGGCACCTGCAACACCATGGAAACGCTGCTGGTGCACGCCGGCATCGCCGAACGGGTGCTGCCGGAGCTGGCCGCCCAGTATCAGGCCGCCGGCGTGGAGCTGCGCGGCTGCGAGCGCAGCCGGGCGCTGCTCGACGGCATCGGCGAAGCCACCGAAACCGACTGGGCCGAGGAATACCTGGCGCCGGTGCTGGCGATCAAGCTGGTGGACGGCCTGGACGAGGCGCTGGAGCACATCCACCGCTACAGTTCCGGGCACACCGAGTCGATCATCACCGAAAACTACACCCTGGCGCGGCGGTTTCTCGCCGAGGTGGATTCCAGCTCGGTGATGGTCAACGCCTCCACCCGTTTCGCCGACGGCTTCGAGTACGGCCTGGGCGCGGAGATCGGCATCTCCACGGACAAGCTCCACGCCCGCGGGCCGGTGGGCCTGGAAGGGCTCACCGGCCAGAAGTGGGTGGTGCTCGGGGACGGGCATGTTCGGACGTGATACCGCGTCCGACCTTCCTTTGATCCTGTTCGGCGGTACTTTCGACCCGATTCACCGTGCCCATCTGCGGGCCGCCCTGGCGGTATCCCAGGCGCTCGGCGATGCGCCGGTGCATCTGTTGCCCAACGCGGTGCCGCCGCACCGGCCCCAGCCCCTGGCCACCGGCGAGCAGCGGCTGGCCATGGTGCGCCGCGCCTGCGCCGGGCACAAACAGCTGGTCGCCGACCACTGGGAGCTGCGCCGCGCCAGCGGGCCGTCCTACACGCTGGCCACTCTGAAGCACTACAAACGGCTGATCGGCGCGCGCCCTCTGGTGTTCGTGGTGGGCGCGGACAGCTTCGCCGGTCTGCATCGCTGGCACCGCTGGCGGGAGTTTCCCGCCCTCTGCCATCTGGCGGTGGTGCCACGCCCGCACAGCCCGCCGGCGCCGCTGTCGGTGCAGCGCGCCTTCCCGGCGGCGCC
>NZ_ARXR01000003.1 GCF_015356855.1 Alloalcanivorax venustensis ISO4 | reverse complement strand
GCCGGCGGCGCGGGATTGTTCCGGGGCCGCCGAAGCGCCCGAGCCGGAGGTGCCGGCACCCGCGCCGCCCTCGCCGGCCGGGCGGCCCCGGGGCACGGGCACGGTTTTCATATCCGGCAGCACGCCGGCGTCGGCCAGCACTTGGTTGGCCTCGTCGACCATGGCGCCGGCTTCGTCCATCACCACCCGCTCGAACAGTTTGAGCACGATCAGGCGGGCGCGGATATCCAGGGACAGCCGCTCCAGGCAGGCGGAGAAACACGCCGCCAGGTTGCGCGGCTCCAGGGGGTTGTTCCGTTCGGTGACGTCGACCTTGCTCTCGAACAGGTACTCGAGGCGGTGCTGGAAGGCGCGCAGGGCCTCGTCGTGGCCCTTGCGGGCGCGGCGGGCCAGGTTGTCCAGGGCGACAGTGGTTTCCAGCTCTTCGTGTTTGACCAACGCCAGGTCTTCCACCGCCACCTTGCCGGTGGCGCGCTCCCGGTCGTCCGGGGTGCGGGCGCTGTCCTGGAACAGATTGCCCAGCGCCTGCCGGAAGCCGGTCTCCAGGGCGCCGCGCTGCAGGCGCAGCTCGCGCATGGCATCGAAGTAGCGGTCGCGCTCGCTGTCGGTCTCTTTCTCGGCCAGATCGAACAGGGTGTCGTCGGCGCCGTCGAGCATGTCCGCCAGCAGTCCGCCGGCGCGCTCGGTAATGCGGTCACGCACGCGCTCAAGCGGCCTGGGCAGGCTCAGCGCGCGGCCTTTACCGCCTTCCAGCGGCTTGAGGCGGGTAACTTTGGACATGGCACACACCTTGGCGGCGACAAACGTGAACTACGAAGCCCACTACGAATTTCCGTACGAAGAGTACCTTAGCACCGCCCTGTGCCGAGAAGTTTGAACCAATCCGCGATTCGGGGAATATCTGGTAACACCGTACAAAGAACCGCGATCGGACTCAATCTGAACCGCTTCCCCTCACCGGTCAATTTCCCTACTCTGGCTATTTTACGGTTGACGGGGCGTGAAGGGCATGACCGAATTTGTTGACCTCCTAAAACAGATCAGCGGCCTGCTGTGGGGCTGGCCGGCGCTGATCCTGATCGCCGGCACCGGCATCTACCTGACCATCCGCCTGACGTTTCTGCCGATCCGCCGGCTGGGCTTCGGCTTCCGTCAGATCGTGGCGCCGGCCACCGGGGTGGGCACCATCGGCGCCGGCGCGGCGCTGGCCACCTCGCTATCGGCCACCATCGGCACCGGCAACATCGTCGGCGTGGCCACCGCGATCCACTCCGGCGGCCCCGGCGCGCTGGTGTGGATGTGGCTGATCGCCCTGGTGGGCATGGCCACCAAATACGCCGAGGCGGTGCTTGCCGTGCACTACCGGGAAAAAGACAGCCTCGGCCAGTACGTGGGCGGCCCGATGTACTACATCCGCAAGGGGCTGGGCGAGAACTGGGCCTGGCTGGCGCTGCTGTTCGCGGTGTTCGGCATGTTCGCCGGCTTCGGCATCGGCAACACCGTGCAGGCCAACTCCGTGGCCCACGGCCTCAACGACAGCTTCGGCGTGCCCACCTGGGCCACCGGCATAACCCTGGCGGTGCTGGTGGGCCTGGTGGTGCTGGGCGGCATGAAGCGCATCGCCAAAGTGGCCACCTTCATCGTGCCGTTCATGGCGCTGACCTACCTGCTGGCCGGCCTGTTCGTGCTGGCCGACCACGCCAGCGCCCTGCCCGCCGCCATCGCTCTGTGTTTCAACGACGCCTTCACCGGCACCGCCGCCGCCGGGGGCTTCGCCGGCGCCGCCGTGAAAGAGGCGATCCGCTTCGGCATGGCGCGCGGCATCTTCTCCAACGAAGCGGGCCTGGGCAGCGCGCCCATCGCCCACGCTTCCGCGCACACCGACCACCCCGCCCGCCAGGGCAGCATCGCCATGCTCGGCACCTTTATCGACACCATCGTGGTATGCTCCGTCACCGGTTTGGCCATCGTCGCCACCGGTGCCTGGACCAGCGGCGAGGAAGGCGCGCCGCTCTCCGCGCTGGCGTTTTCCAGCACCTTCGGCACCCTCGGCAACGCGGTGGTGGCCTGCGGCCTGGCGGTGTTCGCCTTCACCACCCTGCTGGGCTGGAGCCTCTACAGCGAGCGCTGCACCCAGTACCTGTTCGGCGATAAAGCCCTGCTGCCCTTCCGGATAGTCTGGGTGCTGGTGGTGCCGGTGGGCGCCATCGTCGGGCTGGACCTGGTGTGGGCCCTGGCGGACATCATGAATATTCTAATGGCGGTTCCCAACCTGATCGCGCTGCTGCTGCTGGCGCCGGTGGTGGTCCGCCTGAGCAACGAGTTCTTCAAAACGAATGGATAAAGACAGCACCCTGCCCGACTACGTCGGCGACCACCTGACCCGCGCGGTCGCCTTCGCCCTGGAAGAAGACCTGGGCGACGGCGACCTCACCGCCGGCCTGATCGCCGCGGACGACACCGCCACCGCCACCATCCTCACCCGCGAGGACGCGGTGCTGTGCGGCACCCCCTGGGCCGAGGAAGTGTTCCGCCAGCTCGGCGGCGTGAGCCTGGAATGGCACGCCAAGGACGGCGACCGGCTGACCGCCGGCGACGTGTTCTGCACGCTCACCGGCAACACCCGGCGCATCCTCACCGGCGAACGCACCGCCCTGAACTTCCTGCAGACCATGATGGCCACCGCCACCACCGCGCGCCGCTACGCCGACGCCGTGGCCGGCACCCGCGTGACCGTGCTCGACACCCGCAAAACCCTGCCCGCCCTGCGCGCCGCGCAGAAATACGCGGTGCTCTGCGGCGGCTGCCAGAATCACCGGGTGGGCCTCTACGACGCCTTCCTGATCAAGGAAAACCACATCACCGCCTGCGGCTCCATCACCGCCGCGATCCGCGCCGCCCGCGAACAGGGCCCCGGCAAGAAGATCATCATCGAGGTGGAAAACCTGGACGAACTGCGCGAAGCCGCCGCCCTCGCCCCGGACCAGATCATGCTCGACAACTTCACCCCGGAAATGCTGAAAACCGCCCTCGACCTGGCCGGGCAGAGCGCCCTGGAAGTGTCCGGCAACCGCACCCTGGACGACGTCAAAAACCTGCCCGGCGCCCGCGACCTGTTCCTGTCCTCCGGCGCGCTCACCAAGCATGTACAGGCCATCGACCTGTCGCTGCGGCTGGGCTGAGGGCAGGCCGAGCTTTGAGCGGACCGCGATGGCCTGAAATCACTGACGTCTTTTTCAGAGACGGCTGACAGCCATTCCGGGCCTCTTAATGACACCCTGGCTCCTCAGCGTATGGAGGCAGCCAGTGACAACGACGGAAGCATCCCAGCAAGACGACTACGACTCGCCCTGGAAATAAGCCATCGAGATAATGCTGGTCGATTTCATGGCGTTCTATTTTCCCGATGCCTGGCGGGCCATCGACTGGCAACAACCCCACCGCTTCCTGGATCAGGAGCTGCAGAAAATCGTGCCGGAGTCCGACACCGGGCGGCGCGTCGTCGACAAACTGGTGGAAGTAGCCCTGGTGCAGGGCGGCGACCAATGGATCCACCTGCACATCGAGATCCAAAGCAGTCGTGAATCCGGCTTCGCCGAACGCATGATGATTTACCACTACCGCATCTTCGACCGCTTCCGCCGGCCTGTGGCCAGCCTGGCCGTGCTGGCCGACAATCAGCCCGGCTGGCGGCCCGGTCCTTACCGGCAATCAACGCTCGGCTGCCAATGGATTCTGGATTTCCCCAACGCGAAGCTGCTCGATTACCGTCGGCGGGAGAAAGACCTCGCCGGCAGCGACAATCCCTTCGGCCTGGTCACCCTTGCTCACCTCCGCACCCAAGGCACCCGAAACCAGAGCGCACGGCGCTACCGGGCCAAATACCGCCTGATCCGGTTGCTCTATGGCAAGGGCTGGGCGAAAAGCCGTATTATTCAACTGTTACGCATCATCGACTGGCTCATGGCGCTGCCGCCGCACCTGGAACAAAGCCTGCGGCAACGAATCACCGCCATCGAAGGAGAAACTCACATGCAATACGTCACCAGCTTCGAACGCCTCGCTAAGCAGGACGGCGTGCAGCAAGGACAAGTCGAGTTGTTGATCCGCCAGCTCACGCATCGCTTCGGGCCTTTACCAGACGAGATACGCCCCCGCCTGGAGCGAGCCACACCTGCGGAGATTGAAACCTTGGCCGACCGCATATTGGAAGCCAACTCGCTGGAACAGGTTTTCGAGCAAAACTAACCAGCGGGTCGCGTTTAGTCGAGCTCCTGAGTGAGAAGGACCAGTTTGCCCTTCTTGAACTGCTTGATCTCACTGATGCCGTCAAGAATCTCCGCGCCGAGATTTCTACCACTCATTACGACATCACACTCATCGCCCTCCGCATGGGCAGTGGCCTCTTCAAGCCCCTGCTTGATGTGTTCGAACGCGCTTCTCATAAAGATATCTTTTGCGCCAACTCGGCCGATAAGCAATTAAACGCATAAAAGGTAGCCCAGCGAGCTGTCCCGATCAACACCGCGACCGGGCAAACGCAAGACCTGACCCTAATGCCAGGTCCCTCACCCTCCGAACCAAGCCATGCTATAAACGGTCCAATGAAGTAAGCACCGGCCAACCCGGCAAGGAGGCACCATGCACCGCATCGCCCTGATTACCCTCGCCGCCCTGCTCACCACCGCCTGCGCCTCATCCAAGCGCGTGGTGGTGGACAAGCAAGGGATCGACGAAGCCCAGTACCAGCAAGACCTCAGCGACTGCCGCGCCGTCGCCGACGAAGTCAGCACCGGCCGCGACGCCGCCGAAGGCGCCGCCGGCGGTGCCGTGATCGGCGGCATCCTGGGCGCCATCTTCGGCAACTCCGGCACCGCCGGACGCATGGCCGGCGGCGGCGCCGTGATCGGTGCCGCCGGCAAAGCCGGGGACGCGGAGCAGGAGAAGAGTCAGGTGGTTAAAAATTGTATGCGGGGGCGGGGTTATCGGGTGTTGAACTAAGCCGCTACCAGCGGGTGCGCGTGCTTGAGTTTGGCGGCCAAGCGTTCGCTATGCTTGGCCAGCCATAGATCGTTTATAACCTGCAAGTTAAGCCAGAATTCCGGAGTAGTGCCCAGCACCTTTGACAGCAGGAACGCGGTTTCGGCGGTCACGCCACGCCGATTACCACACAGCTCGTTCACCGTTTTCCGGCTCACGCCCATGGCTTTGGCGAGCCGCCCCTGAGAGATACCCAACGGAGCAAGAAACTCTTCTTTGAGCATCATTCCAACACTGGTGGGCTGACGAGCGGGCACTCTTAATGTTTCAGCCATACTTCACCTCTCACCTGTACACGTGGGCGTCCAGATAGACGCCGCTCGCAACCCCTGCCTTCCATTGGAAGATCACGGCCAACTGTGGCCTGTATCGATACATGTTACAACCGATGAAGCCCAGTACCAGCAAGACCTGACCCTACTGCCATTGGCATAATATGCCAATGGCGATATGCTACGACAAACCGTCCCGACAGGAGCCTTTCCATGCCGACACGCAACGTCGTGCTTAGCGATTCTCAACATGCCTTGGTCGAACGCCTGGTGCAGTCAGGTCGCTATCAAAATGCCAGCGAGGTGCTGCGTGAAGGCCTTCGCATTATCGAGCAACGCGACCAGCGGGAAGCGGTCAAGCTTCAGGTCCTGAAAGAGGCAGCCGCCAAAGGCTGGGCGGATATTGGCGCCGGCCAGTACGACGATGTGGCGGACGACCAGCTTGATGACTACATCGGCCAACTGGGGCTGGCCGCCACTCGGGATCAAACGGCGAATTAAGTGCATTATCGGCTTTCCGCCGCGGCGCGAGCGGACATCATCGACATTCTGGCCTGGACTCACGAGCAGTTCGGAGAAGCGGCCAGAAAGCGTTACGAGGCGCTCATCGTGACCGGGCTGCGCGATATTGCCCACCAGCCCGCCAGACCAGGCAGCCTGGAGCGGCCCGAGCTGGGCGAGGAGGTTCACTCCTGGCACTTGGCGTTGAGCCGGGACCGGGCTCGGATGGACACCGGTATCGTGCGACGCCCCCGACATTTCCTGATCTACCGCCGGCTGGACAGTGAGTGCGTTGTCGTCGGGCGCGTACTGCACGACGCCATGGAACTGGCACACCATCTCGACCCTGATCAGGTCCGGGAGTAACGCCCTCGCTACCGCGCCAAAGCGGCAACTAGCCCGGATCACCTAAACGCCGGCTAAGGCTCTGACAGCTCATGAGGGGCAAAACGCAAGACCTGACCCCACCCGCTCTGTATGGTCACCCTTGCTCATCTGCGCACCCAAGGCACCCGCAACCAGAGCGCGCGGCGCTACCGCGCCAAATACCGCCTGATTCGGTTGCTCTATGGCAAGGGATGGGCGAAAAGCCGTATTATTCAACTGTTACGCATCATCGACTGGCTCATGGCGCTGCCGCCGCACCTGGAACAAAGCCTGCGGCTCCGCCTCACCGCCATCGAAGGAGAGAGTCACATGCAATACGTTACCAGCTTCGAGCGACTCGCTAAGGAAGAAGGCGTACAGCAAGGTGTGCAGCAGGGTCGAGCAGGACTGCTAATCCATTTACTTACGCATCGCTTCGGCCCGTTACCGGAGGACACGCATCAGCGCCTGGAACAGGCCACCGCCGAGGAGATAGACGTCTGGGCCGACCGGGTACTGGAAGCCAATTCGCTGGACCAGGTTTTCGACAACAAGTAGGTCGATGTCTACCCGGTAGGTCGGATTAGCCCAGCGTAATCCGACCCTCTCCATCTCCACCAGCGCACCCTCGCCGCCCTGCTCACCACCGGCCGCGACGCCGCCGAAGGCGCCGTCGGGGGGCAGGCTGCCGGCAAAGCCGGGGACGCGGAGCAGGAGAAGAGCCAGGTGGTTAAGAACTGTATGCGCGGGCGGGGTTATCGGGTGTTGAACTGACCACCATGACCTGAAATCACCGACGTCTTTTTCAGAGACGGCTGACAGCCAATCCCACCCTCTTAATGACACCCTGCCTCCTCAACGCATGGAGGCAGCCTGTGACAACAACGGAAGAATCCCAGCAAGACGACTACGACTCGCCCTGGAAAGAAGCCATCGAGATAATGCTGGCCGATTTCATGCCGCTCTATTTTCCTGATGCCTGGCGGGCCATCGACTGGCAACAGCCCCACCGCTTCCTGGACCAGGAGCTGCAGAAAATCGTGCCGGAATCCCACACCGGAAGGCGTGTGGTGGACAAGCTCGTCGAAGTGGCTCTGGTGAGCGGGGGCGAGCAGTGGATCCACCTGCACATTGAGATCCAGAGCAGTCCTGAATCCGGCTTCGCCGAGCGCATGATGATTTACCATTACCGGATCTTCGATCGCTTCCGCCGGCCGGTGGCCAGCCTAGCCGTGCTGGCCGACCGTCGGGGCGGTTGGCGTCCCGGGCCTTATCGGCAATCAGTGCTTGGTTGCCACTGGACGCTAGACTTCCCCAGTGTGAAGCTGCTTGATTACCGTTCCCGCGAACAGACTTTGGCCGGTAGCGACAATCCGTTCGGGTTGGTCACCCTGGCGCACCTGCAGACTCAGCGCACACGCAACCAGAGCGCTCAGCGCTATCACGCCAAATATCGCCTGATCCGGCTGCTCTATGGCCAGCGCCGGGAAAAACACCGTATTATTCAATTATTACGCGTCATCGACTGGCTGATGGCGCTGCCGCCCAACCTGGAGAAAGATCTTGGGCAACGCCTAACCGCCATCGAAGGAGAGAAACACATGCAATACATCACCAGTTTCGAGCGCCTCGCCCGCGAAGAAGGCGTACAGCAAGGTATGCAGCAAGGTGTTCAGCAGGGTGTGCAGCAGGGCCAAGCCAAGCTACTAATCCGTCTGCTCAATCACCGCTTCGGCCCCTTGCCTGACGACGTGCATCAGCGCCTGGAGCAGGCCACCACCGAGGAAATAGACGTCTGGGCTGGCCGGGTACTGGAAGCCAATTCGCTGGACCAGGTTTTCGACAACAAGTAGGTCGATGTCTATCCGCCAGGTCGAATTGCAGCGTAAGCCGACCCTCTCCTATTTTCATCACCGCGCCCTCGCCGCCCTGCTCACCACCGCCTGCGCCTCATCCAAGCGCGTGGTGGTGGACAAGCAAGGGATTGACGAAGCCCAGTATCAGCAAGACCTCAGCGACTGCCGCGCCATCGCCGCCGGTGGCGCCATCTTCGGCGACTCCGGTACCGCCGGACGCATGGCCGGCGGCGGCGCCGTAATCGGCGCGGCCGGCAAAGCCCAGGACGCGGAGCAGGAGAAGAGTCAGGTGGTTAAGAACTGTATGCGGGGGGCGGGCTTATCGGGTGTTGAACTGAAGACGAGCGGCGAACTTTTAAGAAATTGGGTAGATTAGAAGGTGAATCGAAAGCGCCTGCAAAAAAGTAAAGGCTGAGGGTTTATAGGCACTCTAGACAGGTTTTAGTAAGTGTCCACTAAGCGTCTCGTGGAAGCAAGCAAGCCCTGAACCCGTCATCCCACCTTCTCCCCATATTCTATCTATACAAAAGAAAGCCCTCTATCAGAGGGCCTCCTTTAAATCTCTGTAACTTGCCAAAACGTTCCTTACGGAGACGGAGCAGCGGCGGCCGCGTTACGGCAGTTAGCAGGGAAAAACTTAGCAACCCCTGCGTCAGAGACAGAACAATCCCAGCCAATCGCCCCAGCGTAACCAGTCGTAACGGCGGTAGTTGAGCCAGCTTCGACCGGGCTAAAGGTGACGGTTGCGCCATCAAGATCGGCGTCATTTGTACCCTGGACTACAACGTCAATCACACCACTAGTGATGGTCACGCTTTTCACATAATCGGAAGTGATGTTGGCAGGAGTAGCATCAACTCCTGCAGCGGCGTTATTGGCCGGCAGGGTACCTGTTGACTGGAAAGTTTCAGTAACGGCTGTTTTTGCAGCGGCCGCGTACCCGATTACTTCGCTCATTTTGGCGCGCTTAGTGTAATCCTGATAGGCCGGGAGAGCCACGGCTGCCAGAATACCAATGATCGCAACTACGATCATCAGTTCGATAAGCGTAAAACCCTTCTGCACTTGTTTCATTTCGGAATCTCCAGAGTCGAAACTTTATTATGTGCTCACCCCCGAGGCGAGCGCCTGCACCAGACCTATGCAGCTATTGGGCCAACTTTCACGCGCCGGGTTTGCGCCTCTGGAGGTCACTTTCCCCACCAAACCGCTGCCGTTTTTTGTCAGGCGCTGACAAAGAGCGTCACCCTTTGTGACCCTTTATGACCAAATCCGTCAGTTAAGGTGGCAATGCAACTAATGGGGCCAACCCCTTGATCGCAGGCTCTTTACAGCCGCCGGGAAGGCTGCCAATCTGCTTCGGGGGTAAGTATAAATAACCATGATCACTTCTTATGAATAGTTCCGCAGCGTCTTTAAGCGGCCTGGCCCGCCGTCTTGTAAAGGAAGGCCACCTTTCCATGGAAGCGGCCCAGACCGCCGCCACCGAAGCGCGGCAAGCAAGGGTCGCTCTGGTCCACCATCTGGTGGCGGGCGGCCATGTCAGCGCGGCCGTGGTCGCACGCTCCGCTGCTGAGGAGTTCGGCGATCCCCTGATCGATCTGAACACCTTCTCCAAAGAGATGATGGTGAAGGACTTGGTTGATCCGAAGCTGATCACCAAGCACACCATCCTCCCCCTGCTACGGCGCGGCAGCCGTTTGTTCGTGGCGGTTTCCGATCCCACCAACCTACCGGCCCTGGAAGAAATACGCTTTAACACCGGGTTGAATGTGGAAACGGTAATCGCCGAAGACGATAAGCTGCGGCGCTGGATCGATCAGCTTGAGTCCGAGCAGGAAGGCAAGGCGTTCGACGATCTGGATGATGATCTCGACAACCTGGAAACGGCCAGTGCGGACGCGGATGCTTCAGGCACTGAAGACGCAGCCGCGGGCTCCGATGACGCGCCTATCGTGCGCTTCGTGAATAAGCTGCTACTGGACGCCATCAAGGGAGGCGCCTCGGACCTGCATTTCGAGCCCTATGAAAAGACCTACCGGGTGAGGTTTCGTCAAGATGGCATTCTGGAGACGGTGGCGAAGCCACCGATCACCACCGCCAGCAAGTTGGCCGCGCGCCTTAAAGTGATGGCGCGCATGGACATTTCCGAGCGCCGGGTGCCCCAGGACGGCCGCATCAAGCTGAAGATTTCCAAGACCCGGGCCATCGATTTCCGGGTTAACACCTGCCCCACCCTCTATGGTGAGAAGATCGTGCTGCGGATCCTGGACGCGGAAAGCGCCAAGATGGGCATCGATCACCTGGGCTACGAGGAAGAGCAAAAGAAGATGTACATGGATGCCCTGAGCAAGCCTCAAGGCATGATTCTGGTTACCGGCCCTACCGGCTCAGGCAAGACCGTGTCTCTTTACACCGGTGTAAACATCCTCAATACCCCGGAGCGCAATATTTCCACAGCGGAAGATCCGGTGGAGATCAACCTGGAGGGGGTCAACCAGGTCAATGTGAACCCCAAGCAGGGCATGGAGTTTTCCACCGCCCTGCGTGCCTTCCTGCGCCAGGACCCGGACATCATCCTGGTGGGGGAAATTCGGGACCTGGAGACCGCCGAGATCGCGGTGAAGGCGGCGCAGACCGGCCACCTGGTGCTCTCCACACTGCACACCAACAGCGCCCCGGAGACGCTGACCCGGCTGCGCAATATGGGGGTGCCCTCGTTCAACATCGCCACCTCGGTGATTCTGATTATCGCCCAGCGGCTGGCCCGGCGGCTGTGCGAGCACTGCAAGGAGCCGGTGGATGTGCCCAAGCAATCGCTGGTTGAGATGGGTTTCACGGACGAGGACATCCAATCCGGGTTTACTGTGTACGGCCCCAGTGGCAAAGGCTGCGAGAAGTGCAAAGGCGGCTACAAGGGGCGCGTGGGGGTTTATGAGGTAGTCCGCATCACCGACGGCATTGCGCGCATTATCATGGAGGAAGGCAATTCCATCCAGATTGGCGACCAGTGCCGCAAAGAGGGGTTCAACGATCTGTACCGTTCCGGCCTGATCAAGGTCATGCACGGCGTCACCAGTCTTGAGGAAGTGAGCCGGGTGACCAGCGGGCACTAAACTATTATAGGTTTCGGTGGGTCAGGGTTTCGACTATGGCAAAAACAGCGACAGCACAAAAACCGGCGACCTTCACCTATGAAGGCATCGACCGCAAAGGCAGCAAAGTAAAGGGGGAGATCACCGGCAAGGGGCCAGCACTGGTGCGCGCCGAGTTGCGCAAGCAGGGCATTCAGGCCAAGAAGGTGGTCAAGAAACGTGAGATATCCCTGGGCGGGAAGAAAAAGATCAAGCCCATGGATATCGCACTTTTCACACGCCAGATGGCAACCATGATGAAAGCGGGTGTGCCGTTGGTTCAGGCTTTTGAAATTGTTTCGGATGGCCTGGAGAACCCGTCCATGCGGGAGGTGGTTCTCAAACTGAAAGCCGATGTGGAAAGCGGCAACAACTTCGCTGGCGCTCTTCGTCAGCACCCACGCCTCTTCGATGACCTCTATTGCAGCCTGATCGAGTCCGGTGAAGCCTCCGGCTCATTGGAGACTATGCTGGATCGGGTGGCGCTATACAAAGAGAAAACCGAAGCCCTGAAGCAAAAGATCAAGAAAGCGGTGAAGTACCCTATCGCCGTTATTTGTGTAGCCGTAGTGGTTACGGGCATCCTTCTAGTCAAGGTGGTTCCGACATTCCAAGAGCTGTTTGAAGGATTCGGCGCGGAGCTTCCTGCCTTCACTCAGTTCGTGATTGGCTTGTCCGAAGGTCTCCAGGCAAATTTTTTGATGGTTCTGGTTGTGGCCGCAGCTCTGATTATTGGTTTTGTGGAAGCTCGCAAGCGATCGCAAGGCTTTCATGATGCCGTGGACCGAGCATTGCTTCGCCTCCCAGTGGTCGGCCCGATTACCCACAAGGCCACAGTCGCCCGTTTCGCACGCACGCTGTCCACCACCTTCGCTGCCGGCGTGCCGCTAATCGAAGCGTTGGATGCCTGTGCCGGCGCCACCGGCAATGTGGTTTACCGGAAAGCCGTACTTCAGGTTAAAGAAGACGTGGCCACAGGCCAGCAGCTTCAATTCGCCATGCGCTCAACCGGTGTATTCCCGGCTATGGCATTGCAGATGACCGCCATTGGTGAGGAATCCGGCGCCCTCGATGCCATGCTGGGCAAAGTGGCCACCTACTACGAAGACGAAGTAGACAACCTGGTGGACGGTCTCACCAGTATGCTAGAACCAATGATCATGGCTATCCTCGGCGTACTCATCGGTGGCCTAATCATCGCGATGTACCTGCCCATCTTCCAGCTCGGCGCGGTGGTTTAACGGTGCTGCTTCTCGACTACCTGGCGGCCAACCCGGCCGCCCTGATCCTGGTTTGCGTGTTGTTCGGCCTGCTGGTGGGCAGCTTCCTGAACGTGGTGATCCACCGCATTCCCAAGATGATGGAGGCCACCTGGCGTCAGGAGGCGCGCGAGTTGCTGGAGCAGCCCGCGCCCAAAGGGGAAGAGACCCCGCCCATCTTCAACCTGGTAACGCCCGGTTCCCACTGCCCGCACTGCAATCATCGCATCCGCTGGTACGAGAACGTGCCGGTGGTGAGCTGGGCGCTGCTCAAGGGCCGCTGCAGCGGCTGTAAGGCGGCGATCAGCAAGCGTTATCCGATCATCGAGCTGCTCACCGCGCTGGTGGCGGGCCTGTGCGCCTGGCGCTTCGGTTACGATCCCTGGTTGATCTTCATGCTGTACGGCAGCTTTACGCTGCTGGCCCTGGCGGTGATTGATCTGGACACCACCCTGTTGCCGGACGATCTCACCTACCCGCTGCTGTGGGCGGGCCTGCTGGCGGCGGTGCTGGGCATCTCGCCGGTGAGCCTGTCCGACGCGGTGATCGGGGCCATGGCCGGCTATCTGGCGCTGTGGAGTCTGTATTGGGTGTTCAAGCTGCTCACCGGCAAGGAAGGCATGGGCTACGGTGACTTCAAGCTGCTCGCCGCCCTGGGCGCCTGGCTGGGCTGGCAGTATCTGCCGGTGGTGGTGTTGCTGTCGTCGGTGGTGGGCCTGGTGTTCGCGGTGTCGATGATGGCCAGCGGCAGCATGAAACGGGATCAGGGGATTCCGTTCGGGCCCTATCTGGCGATCGCCGGGTGGATCGCCTTGCTTTGGGGTGAGGCGATTGTGAGCTCCTACCTGGGGCTGTTTAACCTCGGGTAGCGGTCAATCCCACCGAACGCGCTTCTCTGGTATCCTGCCGGCCGGCTTTGCCGGCCTTTCGCGGGCTGGGCCCGCTCCCACAAGGCCCGTTCCCACAAGGCCCGTTCCCACAAACACGCTCAGATTGCGGAGTCCCTATGTTTGTTGTCGGCCTGACCGGCGGTATCGGCAGCGGCAAGACCGCGGCCACGGATCATCTGGCGCGGCGCGGTGTGACCATTGTCGACGCGGACCTGGCGTCGCGGGCGGTGGTGGCGCCGGGCGAGCCGGCGCTGGACGCTATCGTCGACCGGTTCGGCGCGGTGCTGCAGGACGACGGTAGTCTGGACCGCCGTGCGCTGCGCGATATCGTGTTCAGCGACGAGCAGGCGCGCCGCGATCTGGAGGCGATCACCCACCCGACCATCGGCCGTGAGCTCTACCGGCAGATCCACACCAGCGATTCGCCCTACACGGTGCTGGTGTCGCCGCTGCTGCTCGAGGGTAGCCAGAAAGAGATGGTGCACCGTATCCTGGTGATCGACGTGCCGCCGGAGCTTCAGGTGGCGCGTACCGTGGCGCGGGATACCGTGCCCGAGACGCAGGTGCAGGCGATCATGCGCGCCCAGATGGACCGCGAGCGCCGCCTGGCGGCGGCCCACGACGTGGTGGAGAACCACGGCCCGCTGCGGCACCTGCATGAGCGGCTCGACGCCTTACATGAAACGTATTTGGAACTCGCGCAACGACATGGCGGATAACGAACAGCCCACCCGTATTTACCCCTGCCCGCAATGCCGGAAACCCTCACGCTGGGACGACAACCCCTGGCGGCCGTTCTGCTCGGAGCGCTGCAAGCTGATCGACCTGGGCGACTGGGCGTCGGAGCGCCACGCGATTCCCGGCGAGCCCACCGACCCGATGGATGATTTCGATAACCTGAGCTGAGGGTATCGGATAGGGCTCTGGGATCCTGCCGGCCGGCTTTGCCGGCCTTTCGCGGGCTGAGCCCGCTCCCACAAGGCCGCTCCCACAAACAGGCTGCCTACCAAAAGGCGCGGATACCGGCGGTGCCGAAGGCGCCGTTGTGGAGCGCTGTGTCCAGGTCTTGCGGGGTGACGCCGCCGAGGGCGTAGAACACCAGTGGTTTGCCTTCCACCAGGGCGCGGAAGCGGTCCCAGCCGAGGGGGTGGGCGTCCGGGTGCGTGGGGGTGGCGTGGACCGGGGAGAGGGTGGCCATTTGCGCGCCCCACTCTACCGCTTGGGCGATTTCCTGTTCGTTGTGGCAAGAGGCGGAGAGGATGCCTGGGTAGTTTTGGAGGGCCTGTTCAGGGTCTCTGGGATCCTGCCGGCCGGCTTCGCCGGCCTTTCGCGGGCTGGGCCCGCTCCCACAAGTCAGGTGGAGGCCGAAGGCGTGTTCGCGGG
Organism: Alloalcanivorax venustensis ISO4; assembly: GCF_015356855.1. Lineage (GTDB taxonomy): Bacteria > Pseudomonadota > Gammaproteobacteria > Pseudomonadales > Alcanivoracaceae > Alloalcanivorax > Alloalcanivorax venustensis. The sequence goes on along the minus strand of NZ_ARXR01000003.1, from coordinate 187,458 downwards.
TGGCGAGGTGGGCGTCGTCGCGGATCCAGAAGCGGACGCCGCGCTGGCGGCAGCGGGCGGCGAGCTCGGGGAGCGCGTCGCTTTGCGACCATTGCCGCAGGTAGAGACCCTGGCTGTCGGGGTCGAGCCGGTCGATGCCGGCGAGCACGTCCTGGTAATGGAGCCCTTCCGGGGGAATCACCAGCTGCCGGGGCAGTTTGAGGGCGGTGACCACCGGCTGGTTGGCGGCGGGGAACTGGCGGCTGGAAAGCTCGTGCAGCGGCACCCACTCCACCGGCTGGCCTTCGCGGCCGTGGGGCTCGCCGGTGTAAGCGGTTACTTCGCGGAAATGCAGCGTCACGCGCAGGTCCGGGTAGCGGTGGCGCACGGTCATGAAGGGCTGGGAGCGGGCCGCTTTCATGCCCAGTTCTTCGTCCAACTCCCTGGCCAGGGCCCGCTCCAGGGGCTCGCCCTCCTCCACTTTGCCGCCGGGAAACTCCCAAAGGCCGCCCTGGTGTTTATGCTCCGGGCGACGGCTCAGGCAGAGGCGATCTCGCCGATCACGGATGATGGCGGCTACGACGGTTATTTCGGGGAGAGATTCAGACATAGGCTCGGTGTCGGGGTGTGTCTCTTGGGAGCGGGCCCGCCCCCACAACCTGCTCCCACAAGTTCAGGTGCGGTATTCGGCGTTGATCTTGACGTAGTCGTAGCTGAAATCGCAGGTCCACACCTGGCCGGTGCCGTCGCCGGCGCCCAGGTCGACGCGGATGGTGATTTCCGGGCGGGCCATCACCGCGGCGCCCTGCTCTTCGGTGTAGCTGTCGGCGACGCCGCCTTCGCGCACCAGTTCCACTTCGCTGAGCCACACCGCCACTTTGTTCACGTCCAGGGTTTCGATGGGCGCGCGGCCTACGGCCGCGAGGATGCGCCCCCAGTTCGGGTCGGAGGCGAACAGCGCGGTTTTCACCAGCGGTGAGTGGCCGATGGTCTCGGCGACGATCTGCGCGTCCCGGTCGCTGCGCGCGCCGGACACTTCGATAGAGACGAACTTGGTGGCACCCTCGGCGTCACGGATCAGCGCCTGGGCCAGCTCCACGAACACGGTTTCCAGGGCCTGGTACAGCAGCTCCGCGTTGCGGTCGGCGCGGTCGTTGATCTCGGCGCCCACCTGGCCGCTGGCGATCAGCATGCAGGCGTCATTGGTGGAGGTATCGCCGTCCACGGTGATGCGGTTGAAGGAGCGGTCCGCCAGGCTTTTCACCCACTGGTCCAGCAGCGGCTGGGACACTTTCGCGTCGGTGGCGATGAACCCCAGCATGGTGGCCATGTTGGGCTTGATCATGCCGGCGCCCTTGGCGATGCCGGTGATGGTGATGGTGTCGCCGTCCAGCTCAATGCGGCGGCTGGCGACCTTGGGCACCGTGTCGGTGGTCATGATGCCCTCGGCGGCGCGGCCCCAGTGGTGCTCACTGAGGTCGTCCAGGGCCAGCGGCAGGCCTTCCTCGAACGGTTCCATCGGGAAGGTGGCGCCGATCACGCCGGTGGAGAACGGCAGCACTTCCGAGGGCGCGCAGTGCGCCAGCTCGGACAGCAGCAGGCAGGTTTCCTCGCAGTAGGCGTGGCCTTTGTCGCCGGTGCCGGCGTTGGCGTAGCCGGTGTTGATCATCAGGTAGCGGGGCGCTTTCTCGGCCAGGTTGCGGCGTGCCACCTGCACCGGCGCCGCCTGGAAGCGGTTGGTGGTGAACACGCCGGCGGCGCGGCTGCCCTCGGCCAGCTCGATGACCACCAAATCCTTTTTGTTGGGCTTTTTGATGCCCGCTGCGATGGCGGCGAGTTTAACGCCGGCCACCGGGAACCATTCAGTCTGTGTCATGGTTAGTCCAGCTTTCCGTGGCACTGCTTGTATTTCTTGCCGGAGCCGCACGGGCAGGGTTCGTTGCGGCCCACTTTACGGCCTTCGCGAACCACGGTGCGCGGCTTCTCCGGCGGTCCCTGGGTCTGGCCGGTGCCGTCGCCCTGGGCGGTGGGCGCGGCCACCTCTTCCTGCTCGGCCTTCATTTTCTCGGCCTGCACGCGGGCTTCTTCCTGGCGCTGGGCTTCGAGACGCTCCACTTCGTCCTCGCGGCGCACTTCGAAGTTGTGCAGCACGCGCACCAGCTCATGCTGGATCTGGTTAAGCATGGTCTGGAACAGCTCGAAGGCTTCTTTCTTGTATTCCTGCTTGGGGTTCTTCTGGGCGTAGCCGCGCAGATGAATGCCCTGGCGCAGGTGGTCCATGTTGGCCAGGTGCTCTTTCCAGTGGCGGTCGAGGATCTGCAGCATCAGGTGCTTCTCGATCGGACGCAGGGTCTCGGTGCCGATCTCCTCTTCCTTGCGGGCGTAGTCCGCTTCCAGCTGTTCGATGATGCGCTCGGTGACGCCCTCGATGTGCAGGCCGTTGTCTTCCTCCAGCCACTGGCGCACCGGGATATCGCTGCTGTATTCCGCCTGCAGGCTCTTCTCCAGCCCTTCCACGTCCCATTGGTCTTCCACGGAACCCGGCGGCATGTAGCTGTGCACCACTTCGGGAATCACGTCGCGGCGGATGCTCTCCACCGAGGAGGCCAGGCTCTCGGCCTCGAGAATCTGCTCACGCTGGCTGTACACCACGCGGCGCTGGTCGTTGGCCACGTTGTCGTATTCCAGCAGGTTCTTGCGGATGTCGAAGTTGCGGGTTTCCACCTTGCGCTGGGCGTTCTCGATGGCGCGCGTCACCCAGCGGTGCTCGATGGCTTCGCCGTCCTTGAGACCCAGCGAGCGCATCATGTTGCGCACCCGGTCAGAGGCGAAGATGCGCATCAGGTCGTCTTCCATGGACAGGAAGAAGCGGGTGTAGCCCGGGTCGCCCTGGCGGCCGGCCCGGCCACGCAGCTGGTTGTCGATCCGGCGGGATTCGTGGCGCTCGGTGCCGATGATGTGCAGGCCGCCGGCTTCCAGCACGGTGTTGTGGTTGGCTTCCCACTCGGCGCGGATCTTCTCGGCCTTCTCCTCGGAAGGCTCGTCCATGTGCTTGATCTCTTCCTCGGCGTTACCGCCCAGCACGATGTCGGTACCGCGACCGGCCATGTTGGTGGCGATGGTCACGGTGCCGGGGCGGCCGGCCTGGGCGATCACCTGCGCCTCGCGCTGGTGCTGCTTGGCGTTGAGCACCTGGTGCTTGATCTTTTCCTTGGTGAGCCGCTGGGCCAGGTATTCGGAGGCCTCAATGGTGGCGGTGCCCACCAGCACCGGCGCGCCGCGCTCCACGCAGTCGCGCACTTCCTCGACGATGGCGTCGAATTTCTCCTGCAGGGTCAGGTAGACCAGATCGTTGGCGTCCTTACGCACCATGGGCCGGTTGGTGGGCACCACCACCACGTCCATACCGTAAATCTGACGGAATTCCATCGCCTCGGTGTCGGCGGTGCCGGTCATGCCGGCGAGCTTCTCGTAGAGGCGGAAGTAGTTCTGGAAGGTGGTGGACGCCAGGGTCTGGTTTTCCTGCTGGATGCGCACGCCCTCCTTCGCTTCCACCGCCTGGTGGATGCCTTCGGACCAGCGGCGGCCCGGCATGGTGCGCCCGGTGTGCTCGTCGACGATCACGATCTGATCGTTCTGCACCACGTACTGGCGGTCCTTGTGGAACAGGGCGTGGGCCTTGAGCGCCGCGTGCACGTGGTGCAGCAGGGTCAGGTTGTGGGCCGCGTAGAGGCTCTCGCCGGCTTCCAGCAGGTTGTTTTCGACCAGCAGGGACTCGATCAGCTGGTGGCCGTCCTCGGTGAGCTCCACCTGGCGCTGCTTTTCGTCGATGTAGTAGTGGCCTTCCGCTTTCTGGCCGTCCTCGCCCTCTTCCTCGCGCTGCGGCTGCAGCTTGGGAATCAGGGTGTTCATCTGACGGTACAGCTCGGAGGAGTCCGCCGCCGGGCCGGAGATGATCAGCGGCGTGCGCGCCTCATCGATGAGGATCGAGTCGACTTCGTCGACGATGGCGTAGAACAGGCCGCGCTGGACACGGTCTTCCAGGCGGAACGCCATGTTGTCGCGCAGGTAGTCGAAACCGTATTCGTTGTTGGTGCCGTAGGTGATGTCGCAGGCGTAGGCCTCGCGCTTTTCCGGCTGCGGCTGCTGGGAGTAGATCACGCCCACGCTCAGGCCCAGGAATTCGTACAGCGGGCGCATCCAGTTGGCGTCCCGCGCGGCCAGGTAGTCGTTGACCGTGACCACGTGCACGCCCTTGCCGGCCAGGGCGTTCAGGTAGGCCGCCAGGGTGGCGGTCAGGGTTTTACCCTCACCGGTGCGCATTTCCGCGATGCGCCCTTCGTGCAGCGCGATGCCGCCCATCAACTGGACGTCGAAGTGGCGCATGCCCATCACCCGGGTGGCCGCCTCGCGGACCACCGCGAACGCTTCCGGCAGTATCTCGTCAAGGGTCTTGCCGTCGGCGAGCGCCGCCTTCAACTCGGCGGTCTTGGCCTGCAGCGCGCCGTCATCCAATTCCGCCATGGCGTCGCCATGGGTGTTGACCCCGGCCACCAGACGGCTGATCCGCTTGAGCTCGCGGTCATTCTTGGTCCCGAAGACTTTTTTGACGATGGTAGCCAGCATGAAACGTCCGTTTATTCTCAATGGGTGGGGCGAAAAAGAGCCATTCTAAACACAATAGACCAAGGAGATAAGGTGCGGAGGGCGACTATTCAAGCCTCAAGCCGCAGGCTTCAAGCCACAAGCTCCCGCCTGGAGCCGCCGCTTGTAGCTTGGAGCTTGTAGCTTGGAGCTGGCGTTAGCGGCGGGCGCGGTAGATGTAGGGGTGCGGATTGACCTGCCGGCCGTTCTTGAGCACTTCGTAGTGCACGTGCGGGCCGGTGGAACGGCCGCTGGAGCCCATCTTGGCGATCACATCGCCGGTGCGCACGATATCACCGACCTTCACGTCCACGGTCTTGGCGTGGCCGTAGCGGGTGCTGATGCCGTTGCCGTGGTTGATCTCCACCAGCAGGCCGTAGCCGGAGCGTTCGCCGGCGTAGGTGACCACGCCGGCGGCGGTGGCGACCACGTCGGAGCCGTCCTTGCCGGCGAAATCCACCCCTTCGTGCCACGCCACCTTGCCGGAGAACGGGTCGGTGCGGCGGCCGAAGCGGCTCGACATCCAGCCCTGGGTAATGGGACGCCCGGACAGGAAGGTCTGGTTTTCAAGATTGCGGTTGGCGAGCAGGTTCTCGAGGATGTTCAGCTGCTGTTCGCGGCGCTCCAGGGTCTCGGTGAGGCCGTCCAGCTCCTCGATGAACGAGGGCGGCGCGAAGGCGCTGCTGTCCTGGGGTTCGGGGCCGCCCATGGCCAGCTCGCCGCCGCCGAAGTCGAATTCGTCGCTTTCGATGCCGGCCACGTCCACCAGCCGCTCGCCGAGGGCGTCCAGGCGCACCAGGCGGGCCTGGGCGTCGGCCAGCTTGAGGGTCAGGGCACGGAATTGTTCTTCACTGAGCTGTTTGAGGTCCGCTACTTCATTGCTCTGCCGCTCCAGGGAGGATTGGAAGCGTTTGGCCACCTCCTCACTGTAGGACGGCGGCGCGACCCGGTAGCTGATCCAGTAGGCGCCGACACCGGCGGCCATGGGAATCAGCACCAGCACCGCCAGCACCAGCGCGGGCAAAAACCGCGGTAAAGTAATGGTGCGGGAGTGGCCGCGCTTGCTGTTCAACAATATGATGTTCATCGTTGTATCGCGCCTGTCTCAATTCAGCTGTCGCAAGTAAAAACATACCCTGGCCGGAGGCGAGACCGCCCGGCGGGGCAAAGGGTTCCTTTCTTCCGTGAATGAGGTGGCGAGCGCCTTCCCCGTGTGCTCTCGCCTGGCAAGCTTTATAATTTTTTACATTCGCAGGGTAGCCCAAGGAAAAGGTATGAGCAAGCCGTCCCTACCCAAGGAATTGCAGGGCCTGTTGCGCCAGAACAGCACCCTGGCGCCGCTGGCGAAAGCCGCCCGCGGCCACAAGGCGGCGGCCCCGAAAGGTCCGGCCGCCCCGCCCCAGGACTGTCTGCCGCCGGCGCTGCGCGACCGGGTGACGCTGGTGGAGGAAGAGAACCGCTGGCTGGCGATGGTGGAAACCAGCGCCACCGCCCAGCTGCTGCGCTTCCACCTGCCGCGCCTGGAGCGCAGCCTGGCGCCGGGCAAGAGCATCAAGATCCTGGTCACCGGCCGCCGGGCGGCGCCCGCCGCCACCGCCGACAAGCTGCGCGCCAATGAGCGGCCGCCGCTGGATGCGGGGAGTGCCGCGCATATTCGGCAGGCGGCGGATTGCGTCGATGACGACGAGCTGGCGAAAGCGTTGCGGCGGTTGGCCGGGCGGGCGGAGAGTTAGCTCAAGCTGAAACGAGAGCGCCCCGACCGCGGGAGAACGGTCGGGGCGCACAGGGAGGCACGACACCGCGCGGGCACGCGGCGAGGTGTGTTCGGGACGGGCCGTTATTCGGCGGCCATCACCGGCTTCACATAGGAAATCGGTGCGTTTTCCGCGTCCTCGAAGGTAACCAGTTCCCAAGCGTCTTCCTGCTTGAGCAGCTCACGCAGGAGGGCGTTGTTGAGCGCGTGGCCGGATTTATGACCCACGAACTCGCCGATCAGGCTGTGACCGAGCTGGTACAGGTCACCGATGGCGTCGAGCATCTTGTGTTTGACGAACTCGTCGTCATAACGCAGGCCGTCCTCGTTGAGGATGCGGTACTCGTCCACCACGATGGCGTTGTCCACGCTGCCGCCCAGCGCCAGGTTCTGGCTGCGCAGGAACTCGATGTCGCGCATGAACCCGAAGGTCCGGGCCCGCGCCACTTCCTTCACGAACGACGTGGAGGAAAAGTCGATGCTGGCCACCTGGTTGCGCTCTTCGAACACCGGGTGATCGAATTCGATCGAGAACGTCACCTTGAAGCCATCGAACGGTTTGAAGGTGGCCACTTTGTCGTCCTCGCGGACGGTGACTTCCTTCTTGATGCGGATGAACTTCTTGGCGGCGTCCTGCTCCTTGATGCCCGCGGACTGCAGCAAGAACACGAAAGGACCGGCGCTGCCGTCCATGATCGGCACTTCCGGCGCCGACAACTCCACGTAGGCGTTGTCGATGCCCAGACCGGCCATGGCGGAAAGCAGGTGTTCCACGGTACCCACTTTGACGCCGTCTTGAACCAGCGTGGTGGAGAGCGTGGTTTCACCGACTTTATCGGCGCCGGCGGGGATTTCCACCACCGGATCCAGGTCCACCCGGCGGAATACGATGCCGGCGTTCGCGGGCGCCGGGCGCACCGTCAGGTACACCTTTTCACCGGTGTGAAGACCCACGCCGGTGGCGCGAATCACATTTTTGAGAGTTCGTTGTCTGATCATCGATCCGTCACAAATCCGTCGGTATCCCGGAGGATACGGGTATCCTCAACGCGAAATAAGGGGGCGATGATAGCAAATCTCCCCTTTTCGCACCATATTTCCAACGCCGTCAGTCAGCCTGACGGCGCAGGAAGGTCGGGATATCGATAAAGTCCAGGTCTTCCGCGGTGTTCACGGCCTGGCGACCACCGCCACCCGCGGCCTGCTGCTGGGCGCGCTTGCGCTCCACCGCCGGACGATCCAGATCGTTATAGTCCACCCGGCCATCGGCGCCCATGGGGGTCTGACGCCCGCGCACCACTTTCAGTTCCTGGTGCTGCGCACCCAGACCGGTGGCCACCACGGTCACGGAAATATTATCGCCCATATCCGGGTCAATCGCCGTGCCGATGATCACGTTGGCGTCTTCGCTGGCCAGCTCGCTGACGATATCGCCCACTTCGGAGAACTCATCCAGTGCGATGGACTCGTTGGCGGTGATATTGATCAGGATGCCGCGCGCGCCGCGCAGGTCCACGTCTTCCAGCAGCGGGCTGGAAATCGCCGCCTGGGCCGCTTCCGCCGCGCGGTTTTCGCCGCTGGCGACGCCGGTGCCCATCATCGCGGTGCCCATCTCGCTCATCACGGTGCGCACGTCGGCGAAGTCGACGTTGATCATGCCGGGACGGACGATCAGGTCGGCGATGCCCTTCACCGCGCCCTGCAGCACTTCGTTGGCCGCCTTGAAGGCGTCCAGCAGGGTGGTGGAGCCGCCCAGCACGGACTGCAGCTTCTCGTTGGGGATGGTGATCAGCGAGTGCACGTGCTCCTTGAGCGCTTCGATACCTTCCTGGGCGGAGCGCATGCGCTTCTTGCCCTCGAACGGGAACGGCTTGGTGACCACGGCCACGGTGAGGATGCCCAGCTCCTTGGCCACTTCGGCCACCACCGGTGCCGCGCCGGTGCCGGTGCCGCCGCCCATACCGGCGGTCACGAACACCATGTCGGCGCCTTCCAGCAGCTCGGCGATACGCTCACGGTCTTCCATGGCGGACTGCCGGCCGATGTCCGGGTTGGCGCCGGCGCCCAGGCCCTTGGTGACCTGGCTGCCGAGCTGAATCACGGTTTTCGCGGAGGAGTTGCGCAGCGCCTGGGCGTCCGTGTTGGCGCAGATGAAATCCACGCCTTCCACGTTGGAACGCACCATATGATCGACGGCGTTGCCACCGCCGCCACCGACGCCCACTACTTTGATCACCGCGCCATGGGGTACGGAATCTTCGAGTTTGAATTGCATGGTTGATCTCCCGTTAATGCTTCCCTGTTTACTGCTTTTCCCAAAACCGGCCGGACCATCCGACCGCTTCTGAAACCTTTAAAAATTGCCCTGGAACCACTTCTTGAAGCGTTCCATCCAGTTCACTTCGCCGCCGCCGGCCTGGGCACGGGGGCTGCGTCCTTCCTTCTCCATGCGCTGGCCGTACAGCAGCAGACCCACGGAGGTGGAATAAATCGGGTTGCGCACCACATCGGTGAGCCCGGCCACGCCCTGCGGCGTGCCCAGGCGCACCGGCATGTGGAAAATTTCCTCGGCCAATTCCGCCGCGCCCTCGATCTTGGAGGAGCCGCCGGTGAGCACGATGCCGCCGGGGATCATGTCCTCAAACCCGGAGCGGCGGATTTCCGCCTGAATCAGGGTGAACAGCTCGTCGTAGCGCGGCTCCACCACCTCGGCCAGGTTCTGGCGGCTGAGGGTGCGCGGCGGCCGGTCGCCGACGCTGGGCACCTTGATGGTTTCGTCGGCGCCGGCCAGCTGGGTCAGCGCGCAGGCGTACTTGATCTTGATCTCGTCGGCGTGCTGCTTGGGCGTGCGCAGCGCCATGGCGATGTCGTTGGTGACCTGATCGCCGGCGATGGGGATGTTGGCGGTGTGGCGGATCGCCCCCTCGGTGAAGATGGCGATGTCGGTGGTGCCGCCGCCGATGTCGACGATGCACACGCCCAGCTCGCGCTCGTCCTCGGTGAGCACCGAGTGCGCGCTGGCCAGCTGCTCGAGGATGATGTCCTCCACTTCCAGGCCGCAGCGGCGCACGCATTTTTCGATGTTCTGGGCGGCGTTCACCGCGCAGGTCACCAGGTGCACCTTGGCTTCCAGCCGCACGCCGCTCATTCCCACCGGCTCGCGCACGCCTTCCTGGTTGTCGACCACGTATTCCTGCGGCAGCACGTGCAGGGTCTTCTGATCCGCCGGAATCGCCACCGCCTGGGCGGCGTCGATCACCCGGTCGATATCCGCCTGGGTCACTTCCCGGTCGCGGATCGCGACGATGCCGTGGGAGTTAAGGCTGCGCACATGGGAACCGGCGATGCCGGCGTAGACCGAATGGATCTGGCAGCCGGCCATCAGCTCCGCTTCTTCCACGGCACGCTGAATCGAGCGCACGGTGGCTTCGATGTCCACCACCACGCCCTTCTTCATGCCCCGCGAAGGCTGGGAGCCCAGACCCACTACCTCCACAACGCCTTCCTCGGTGATCTGGCCGACGATGGCCACGACCTTGGAGGTGCCGATGTCCAGGCCCACGATCATGTTGTCCACTGCATTCGCCATTAGAGGTACATCCTCTGTTTCTGCTTAAGCATTCTTGTCCGCTTCCGCGTCGCGCCAGGTCACCGCGATGCCATCGGCATAGCGCAAATCGACCCGCGCCACGCCACGGCTGTCGGTGCTCAGTACACCGCGATACAGGCGCGTGAAACGGCGTAACTTGCCCACGTAATTTTCCCGGTCCACCACCAGCTGCATTTGGTTGTCCAAAGTCAGCCGGGCGGTCAGCCGGGCGTTCACTTCCATTCGTTCGATGCCCAGGCCCACGTCACGCAGCAGCTTGCCCATGCTGTGGTAGAAGCTCATCACTTCCTCCAGGCGCTGGTCGGGGCCGTTGAGGCGCGGCAGCCCGGCCAGATCGTATTGTTTGAGCGCCTTGAACGGCTCGCCGTCGCGGGCCACCAGCACCGCTTCGTTCCACACCGCCACCGGCTCGCGCTCGGTGACGTCCAGGCTCACCGTGTCCGGCCACTGGCGGCGCACGGACACCTCCGACACCCAGCTCAGGCCGCGGGCGCGCTGGTAGATCTGCTCCAGCGGCACCGAGAAGTAGTTGGCGTCGCGCACCAGCGAGGCCAGCGCGGTCTGCACCTGCTGCTGTCGGCGCACGTCGGTGACGCCGTCCACGCCCACCTGGCGGATCGGGTACTGGTCCAGCACCCGCGGCAGCCAGATCACGCCGGCCACCACGGTGATCGCCACCAGCCCGGCCAGCGCGCCGGGCAGCGCCGCCGCCAACCGCTCGCGGATCGGCACGGCGGGCGCCTGCCGCTTGGCGCGGGTCGCCTTGGGGGACGCGCCGCGTGTGCGGCGGGCGTCCGGTGTCTGGCGTCTGGCCTTAGCCACGGGGCTTGCTCCCTTTGCTCGCTTTGTTCGCCTTGCGCGGCGGAAACCGGTCCACCGCTTCCAACAGAATGCGTGCCACCAGAGTGGCGAAATCGTCGCCGTCGGCCTTGGCGGCCATCGGCACCAGGCTGTGATCGGTCATGCCCGGTACGGTGTTCACTTCCAGCAGCTGCCAGTCGCCGTGTTCGTCGCGCATCACGTCGACGCGGCCCCAGCCCTGGCAGCCCACCGCCTCGAACGCCTTCAGGGCGAGCGCGCGCAGGGCCTGCTCGTCGGCGTCGTCGAGGCCCGCCGGGCACAGGTACTCGGTGCTGTTGGACTGGTACTTGGCCTCGAAGTCATAGAACGCGTTGGGCGTCTTCAGGCGGATCGACGGCAGCGCCCGGCCATCGACGATCGCCACGGTGTACTCCGGGCCGCGCACCCAGGCTTCCACCAGCACGTCGCTGTCGTAGGCGCGGGCGTCTTCCAGGGCTTTGTTCAGTTCCGCCGCGCTGTCCACCTTGGCCATGCCGATGGAGGAGCCCTCGTGGGACGGTTTCACCATCAGCGGGAAGCCGATATCACGGTCGTCCAGGCCGGCCACGTAGAACGGCGGCGTGGGCAGGCCGGCGCCCTTCCACAGTTGTTTGGTGCGCACCTTGTCCATGCCGATGGCGGACGCCATCACGCCGGAGCCGGTGTACGGCAGTTTCAGATGCTCCAGCAGCCCCTGGATCACGCCGTCTTCGCCGCCCCGCCCGTGCAGGGCGATAAAGGCCACGTCGAAGCCCTTAAGGGTGTCCACGCCGCGCTCCGCCGGGTCCACCAGCTCGGCGATCAGGCCCAGCTGGCGCAGCGCCTGGTGCACCGCCGCGCCGCTCTTCAGGGACACGGAGCGCTCCGCGGAATCGCCGCCGGCGAGCACCGCCACCCGGCCGATGCGGGCCAGGCGCTGCTTCATTTCGCTGGTCAGCGCCATGCCGGGCGCCTTGCCGCTATCGACCATGGGCGCCTCCGTGGCCGTCGGTGGGTTCGATGCGCGCCGCCAGTTCGCGGGCGATACCGCCCACGTTGCCGGCGCCCTGGGTAACCAGCAGATCGCCGCCCTGCAGCACATTGGCGAGCAGCTCGGGCAGCTTGGCCGGGTCGTCCACGAACACCGGCTCCACCCGGGCGCGCTGGCGCAGGCTGCGCATCAGGGCGCGGGTGTCGGCGCCGGGGATGGCGTCTTCGCCGGCGCTGTAGACTTCCAGCATCAGCAGTTGATCGACACCGCCCAGTACGTCCACGAAGTCCTCATAGAGGTCACGGGTGCGGGTATAGCGGTGCGGCTGGAACAGCATCACCAGCCGGCGGCCGGGCCAGCCGTCGCGGATCGCCGCGATGGTGGCGGCCACTTCGCGGGGATGGTGGCCGTAGTCGTCCACCAGGGTGGCGCTGCCGCCGTCGGCGCAGGGGTACTCGCCGAGCACGTCGAAGCGGCGGCCGACCCCGGTGAAGCCGTTCAGGCCGCGCACGATGGCCTCGTCGTCGGCGCCCTCGTCGGCGGCCACGGCGATCGCCGCCAGGGCGTTCAGCACGTTATGGCGGCCCGGCATGTTGAGGGTGATCTCCAACGGCTCGCCTTCGGTGCGCACCACCCGAAAGGCGGTGCTCATGCCGGTCTGGCGCACGTTCTCGGCGCGCAGGTCGGCGTCGTCGCTGAAGCCGTAGCGGATCACCTGGCGGTTGACCCGGGGCAGCAGTTTGCGCACCACCGGGTCGTCCACGCACAGCACCGCCACGCCGTAGAACGGCAGGTTGTGCAGGAACTCGATAAAGGTGTTTTCCAGCCGCGCGAAGTCACCGCCGTAGGTGTGCATGTGGTCGGCGTCGATATTGGTGACGATGGCGCTCATCGGCTGCAGGTGCAGGAAGCTGGCGTCGGACTCGTCCGCTTCGGCGACCAGATAGCGGCTCTGGCCGAGGCGCGCGTTGGTGCCCGCGCTGTTCAGGCGGCCGCCGATCACGAAAGTGGGATCCAGCCCGGCTTCGCCGAGAATCGCCGCCACCATGGAGGTGGTAGTGGTCTTGCCGTGGGTGCCGGCCACGGCGATGCCGTGGCGGAAGCGCATCAGCTCGGCGAGCATTTCCGCGCGCGGCACTACCGGCACCCGGCGGGCGTGGGCTTCGGCAACTTCCAGGTTCTCGGTGTTGACCGCCGAGGAGGTCACCACCACGTCGGCGTCGCCGATGTTTTCGGCCCGGTGGCCGATTTCCACCCGCGCGCCCAGGGACCGCAGGTGGTCCACCACCGGCGATTCCTTGATGTCACTGCCACTGATGGCGTAGCCCTGGTTGGCCAGGACTTCGGCGATCCCGCACATGCCGGCGCCGCCGATACCCACGAAGTGGATACCGCGAATCCGCCGCATTTCAGGCACGGTATGTTTAATCGCCATGGGCGACCTCCTCGCATAGTTTCGCCACCCGGGCGGCGCTGTCCGGCACCGCCAGCTGGCGGGCACGCCGCGCGATCTGCGCCAGGGCGTCCCGTTCCATCATTCCGGCCAGGCTGCGCGCCAGGGCGCCGGCGTTCATTTCCGCCTGCGGCAGCATCAGGGCGGCGCCGCGATCCACCAGCCAGCGGGCGTTCAGGGTCTGGTGGTCGTCCACCGCGCTGGGCAGCGGCACGAACAGCGCGGCCACCCCGGCGGCGGCCACTTCCGCCACGGTCAGGGCGCCGGCGCGGCACACCACCAGATCCGCCCAGGCGTAGGCCTCGGCCATGTCATCGATAAATTCACTGACCTGGGCGTCCAGGCCCAGGGCCTTGTAGACCGGCTCGGCTTCGCCGGTGCGGCCGGCGCCGCACTGGTGGCGCACCTGCAGATGGGCGCCCAGGGACGCCAGCAGCAGCTCCGGCAGGTCCTGGTTCAAGGCCAGCGCGCCCTGGCTGCCGCCCAGCACCAGAATGTGCAGCGGGCCCTGGCGCACGCCGTAGCGTTCCGCCGGGTCGGGCAGCTCGGCGATCTCGCGGCGCACCGGGTTGCCCACCCAGATGCCGCCGGGCAGCGCGCCTTCGAACCCTTCCAGGGTTTCGGTGGCGAAGCGCGACAGCATGCGGTTGGTGAGCCCGGGCGCCGCGTTCTGCTCGTGGATCACCAGCGGCACGCGGCACAGTTTGGCGGCCAGGCCGCCGGGGGCGCTGACAAAACCACCGAAGCCCACCGCCAGCACCGGACGCTCGCGGCGAATCACGGCGCAGGCCTGCCACATTGCGCGCAGCAGCTGCAGCGGCCCGAGCAGCTTGCGTTTTACGCCGCCGCCACGCAGGCGCCCGACGGCCAGGCTGACGATCTCAAAGCCGTGGCGCTCCACCAGACGGGTTTCCATGCCGCCTTCGGCGCCCAGCCACAGCACCCGGTAGCCGGCGTCCTGCAGCTGCCGGGCCACCGCCAGGGCGGGGAACACGTGGCCGCCGGTGCCGCCGGCCATGATCAATACCGTGGCGCTCATCGTTTGCTCCTCCCGCGTGCCTGCAGCCGCGATTGCTCGGTGCTGGCGCGCAGTACCAGCGCGATCATCACCGAACAGATCAGCAGCGAGGAGCCGCCGTAACTTACGAACGGCAGCGTCAGTCCCTTGGTGGGCAACACACCCATGTTCACACCCACGTTGATGAACGCCTGGGCGCACAGCACCAGCGCGGTGCCGTACACCAGATAGGCGTGGTAAAGAAAACCGCGCTGCTCCAGGCCGCGTCCGATCACGAACAGACGCCAGCCGAGCACCGCGAAGCCGACGATCATCGCCAGGGTGCCGACCAGGCCCCACTCCTCGGCGAGCACCGCGAATACGAAATCGGTATGCGCTTCGGGCAGGTAGAACAGCTTCTGCACGCTGTTGCCCAGGCCCACGCCCAGCCAGTGGCCGCGCCCGAAGGCGATCAGGCTCTGGGTGAGCTGGTAGCCGGCGCCGTACTGGTCCGCCCAGGGGTCGGTGAAGCTCATCAGGCGCGCCACCCGGTAGGGCTCCGCCAGCGCCACCACGGCGCCCAGGGCCACCACGGCGAGGCCGATGATCAGGAACCGCAGGGTCGGCACGCCGGCCAGGAACAGCATGCCCATGGCGGCGATGCCCAACACCACCACGGCGCCGAAATCCGGCTGCAGCAGCAGCATGAAGGTGAGCGCGGCGAGCACGCCCAGCGGCAGCAGGAAGGCCTTCCAGCCGCTTTCCAGGGCCGCCTTGTGCTGGGCGATGTAGCCGGCCAGGTAGAGCACGAAGCACAGCTTGACGATTTCCGAGGCCTGAATGGTCAGGCCCGGCAGCGCGATCCAGCGGGTGGAGCCGTTCACTTCCCGGCCGAGGCCGGGGATGAACACCATCACCAGCGCCACCAGCGCCACCGGCAGCATGGCGAAGCGCAGCTTTTCCAGCAGGGTGAGCGGCACGCAGCAGTACACGAACACGCCCAGGCCGACGCTGGCGAGCAGATAGATGCCGTGGCGCAGGCCGTAGTGGAAGGGGCTGTCCAGGCGGGTTTCGGCGATCTGCAGCGACGCGGAGGTGACGATCACCAGCCCGGCCAGGGCCAGCAGCGCCACGGTCCACAGCAGCGGGCGGTCGAGGCCCGGATCGCGTACGTCCACCAGGGCGCTAGCCATGGGTCACCTCCCGGGCGCGGGCGGAGAAGTCGTCGCCACGGGCCACGTAGCTGTCGTACATGTCGAAGGAGGCGCACGCCGGCGACAGCAGCACGGCGTCGCCGGGCTGCGCCAGTTGCGCGGCACGCTTGACCGCCGCCGCCATGTCCGCGACCCGTTCGCAGGGCACGCCGGACAGGCCGTCGGCCACTTTGTCCGCGTCCTGGCCGAGCACCAGGGCGGCGCGCAGATACTGGCGCGCCGGCTCGCCCAGCGGCGAGAAGTCCTGGCCCTTGCCCTGGCCGCCGGCGATCAGGATCACGCGGCCTTCGATGGCTTCACCAATACCGGTGAGCGCCGCCAGCGTGGCGCCCACGTTGGTGGCCTTGGAATCGTTGATCCAGCGGATGCGGGCGTCCTCCGCCACCAGCTGGCAGCGGTGCGGCAGGCCCTTGAACTGTTTCACTGTGGCCAGCGTGGTGGCGCGGTCGAAGCCCAGGGCGTCGGCCATGGCCAGCACCGCCAGCACGTTCATGGCGTTGTGGTGGCCGGTGAGCGCCAGCTCGTCCACGTGCAGCAGGGTCTCGCCCTGGTGGCAGAGCATCTGCTTGTCGGTATCCAGCTGGTAGTGCGCTTCCGGGTGGCTGCCGAAGGTGATTTCCCGGGGCACCTGGGTCTGCGGACGGGTGGCCAGGTCGTCGCGGTTCCACACCGCCACCTGGCAGCCGTCGTAGATACGCTGCTTGGCGGCCAGGTAGTCGCTGAACTTGCCGTAGCGGTCCAGGTGGTCCTGGGACAGGTTGAGAATCGAAGCGACCTGGGCGTTGAGGCTGTAGGTGGTTTCCAGCTGGAAGCTGGACAGCTCCAGCACGTACAGCTCCGCTTCCTCGCGCAGCAGATCCAGCGCCGGCACACCCAGGTTGCCGCCCACGCCCGGCTTGGCGTCGCAGGCGCGCGCCACTTCGCCGAGCAGGGTGACCACGGTGCTCTTGGCGTTGGACCCGGTGATGCCCACCAGCGGGCGGCTGGCGGCGCGGGCGAACAGCTCGATGTCGCCGATCACTTCCTTGCCCTCGGCGATCTGCTCGGCGATGGCCGGCGTCGACACTGCAACGCCGGGGCTGACGATAAGACGCTGGGCCCGCTTCATCCACGAGCCCTTGAAGCCGCCGGTGTGAATCTTGAGCTTGGGATGCTGCTCACGCAGTTCGTCCAGACCCGCGGGCGCATCGCGGGTATCCAGGGCGCGCACGGGCATACCCTGATCCGCCAGGTAGCGGATCACGGAGCGGCCGGAAACACCCAGGCCAATAACCAGATCGAACGCGTCTTTCGCCATATACGTTTACGCCCGTCCTATCGAATCTTGAGGGTCGCCAGACCCACCAGTACGAGAATTACGGTAATGATCCAGAACCGAACGATGATCTTCGGTTCCGGCCAGCCCTTGAGCTCAAAGTGGTGATGGATCGGCGCCATGCGGAAAATGCGCCGGCCGGTGAGCTTGAACGAGGCCACCTGCAGCATCACCGACACCGTCTCCATGACGAACACACCGCCCATGATGAACAGCACGATTTCCTGGCGGACGATCACCGCCATCACACCGAGCACCGCGCCCAGCGCCAGCGCGCCCACGTCGCCCATGAACACCTGCGCCGGGTAAGCGTTGAACCACAAAAAGCCGAGCCCGGCGCCGCACAGGCCGGCGACGATCACCACCAATTCACCGGCGCCGGCGATGTAGGGAATCTGCAGGTAGGTGGCGAACTCCGCGTGGCCGCTGGCGTAGGCGAAGATGCCCAGCGCCGCCGCCACCAGCACGGTGGGCATGATCGCCAGGCCGTCCAGGCCGTCGGTCAGGTTGACCGCGTTGGAGGTGCCGTTGATCACGAAATAGGTCAGCACCACGTAGAACCAGCCCATGTTGATCGCCACGGTCTTGAAGAACGGCACGATCAGCTGGGTTTCCTGCGGGCTCTGGGCGGTCCAGAACAGGGCCAGGCCGGCGCCCAGCGCACCCACGGACTGCCAGAAATACTTCCAGCGCGCCGGCAGGCCGCGCGGGTTCTTCTCGATCACCTTGCGCCAGTCGTCGACCCAGCCCACGGCGCCGAACACCACCAGCACGCCCAGGGTGATCCACACGAAGCGGTTGCTCAGATCCGCCCACAGCAGGGTGGAGATGGCGATCGAGATCAGAATCAGGCCGCCGCCCATGGTCGGGGTGCCGGCCTTGCTGAGGTGGCTCTTGGGGCCGTCGTCGCGGATCGCCTGGCCGACCTGCTTTTCCTGCAGCTTGCGGATCATGATCGGACCGATCCAGAACGCCAGGAACAGCGCCGTCAGCACCGCCAGAATGGCGCGCAAGGTAATGTATTGGACCACCAGGAATCCGGTATAAAACTCACCCAGCAGTTCCGCCAGCCAAAGCAACATCAGTGCCCCCTCCCCTTATCGGTAAGCCGTTGCACCACTTGCTCCATGCGGGCACTGCGCGACCCCTTGACCAATACCGTGCCGCCCCGGGCCAGCGTTCCCGCTGCCCGTTCGGCGGCCTGATCGAAATGTTCCACCGGCTCGGCGCCGTCACCGAAGCCGCGGGCGGCCGCTTCGGCGCCCGGCAGGGTGATCAGCGTGTCGATGCCGGCGGCCCGGGCGTTGGCGCCCAATTCAGTCACCAGCGTCTCGGCGCTGGGGCCCAATTCCCCCATGGCGCCCAGCACCAGAGTGCGCGGTGACGGCCGCCCGGCCAGCCAGGCGATGGCCGCCCGTACCGAGCCGGGGTTGGCGTTATAGGTGTCGTCCACCAGGGTGCCGCCCTGGCAGTCGATCACGTTCATGCGTCCCGGGACCGGCTTCAGCTGTGCCAGGCGCGGCGCCCGTTCCGTCAGGTCGACGCCCAGCGCCTGCACGGCGGCCAGCGCCATCAGCGCGTTGCTGATCTGGTGGGCGCCCACCAGCGGCAGGCGCAGGGTCAGCCCCAGGGGCTGCAGCACGAAGTCGCAGCCGTGCTCGTCCAGGCGCACCGCGTCGGCGTGCAGGTCGCCCTGCTCACGGCCCACGGTGACGATGTTCAGGCCGGCGGCGCGGGCCTGGTCGGTGAAGAAGGCGGCGTAGTGGTCGTCGCCGTTGATCACCGCGGTGCCGCCGGCGGCGCAGCCGGTGAAGATTTCCGCCTTGGCGCGGGCGATGCCGTCCATGGAGCCGAAGCCCTCCAGGTGGGCGCCGGTGACGTTGGTGATCAGCGCCACGTTCGGCTTCACCAGGCCGCTGGTCCAGGCGATTTCGCCGGGGGCGTTGGCGCCCAGCTCGATCACCGCCTGGCGGTGTTCGGCGGTCAGGCGCAGCAGGGTGAGCGGAACGCCGATGTCGTTGTTGAGGTTGCCGTGGGTGGCCAGGGTGCCCTCGCCCAGCAGCACGGCGATCATCTCTTTCACGGTGGTCTTGCCGGCGTTGCCGGTGACCGCCACACGCGGCACCGGGAACTGGGCGGCGTAACCGGCGGCCAGGCGGCCGAGCCCCTGGCGGGTGTCGGCAACGCGCACGTCGGCGTCGAACACGCCGGTGTCGCTGCCCTGTTCGCTGTCGTAATCAATCAGCGCGGCCACCGCGCCGGCGTCCCGAGCCTGGGCCAGGAAGGCGTGGCCGTCGAATCGCTCGCCCCGCAGCGCCACGAACAGGCTGTCCGGGCCCAGCGTGCGGGTGTCGGTGCTGACCGCGCTCAGGGTGCGGTCGCTGCCGCGCATCTCGCCGGCGGTCCAGTCACGGATCTGGGACAGGCGCATCATGCGGTCCCCCCTGCCGGGGCGGCCGGCACTCGCCACGCGGCCAGGGCCTCGCGGGCCAGGTCGCGGTCGTCCATGGGGTGGCGCTCACCGGCCACCTCCTGATAATCCTCGTGGCCTTTGCCGGCCACCAGCACCACGTCGTCGGCGCCGGCCTGGGACACCGCCAGCGCCACCGCGCGGCGGCGGTCGGTTTCCATCTGCACGGCGCTGGGATCGTCGAGGCCGGCGCGCATCTGGTCGATGATCGCGTCCGGGTTCTCACCGCGCGGGTTGTCGCTGGTGAACAGCACCCGGTCGGCGCCGCGCTCGGCGGCGGCGGCCATCAGCGGGCGTTTGCCGGTGTCCCGGTCGCCGCCGCAGCCGACCACACAGTGCAGGCGGCCGGGGAAGTGCTCGCGCGCCGCCGCCAGGGCTTTTTCCAGGCCGTCCGGGGTGTGCGCGTAATCGACGATGACGGTGGGCTTGCCCGCTTCGCGGACCGGCTCCATGCGGCCCGGCACCGGGGTAATCGCGGCCAGGGCGTCCGCCAGCGCGTGGGGCTCGACGCCGCTGCCGTGCAGCGCCCCGGCCACCGCCATCACGTTGCTGAGGTTGAAGGCGCCGAACAGCGGCAGGGTCACGTTCAGGGCTTCGCCGCCCACGGTGAGCCGCAGGTCCATGCCGTCCGGGTGCGGCTGCCAGGCCACGCAGCGCACGGTGGCGCCGGCCTGGGCGCCGTAGGTGATGCAGCGCACGCCGTCGTTGAGCCGGCCGAGCAGCACCGGGGCGGCGGCGTCGTCGCTGTTGATCACCGCTTCCTGGAGCTCCGGGCGGGTGAACAGCGCCACCTTGGCGAGCAGATAGGCGTCCATGTCGCCGTGGTAGTCCAGGTGATCGCGGCTCAGGTTGCTGAACACCGCGATACGCACCGGGGTGCTGCCCAGGCGGTGCTGGTCGAGGGCGTGGGACGACACTTCCATGGCGACGCTGTCGGCGCCGGCGTCGCACAGGGCGAGCAGCGCTTTCTGCAGGGTAATCGGGTCCGGCGTGGTGTGCCCGGTGCTGTCCTCGTGGCCCTTGAGGCCGACGCCCAGGGTGCCGATCAGACCGCAGGCGTGGCCCAGGGCATTGAGCGCGTCACGCAGGAACCAGGTGATGCTGGTCTTGCCGTTGGTGCCGGTGACGCCGATCACCTTCAGGCGGCGGCCGGGCTCGCCGAAGTAGCGCGCCGCCAGCACGCCGACCTGGCGGCGCAGTTCCGGCACGGTGAGGCGCACGGCGCCGTCGTGCGGATGCACGGCGAAGGTGTCGCCCTCTTCCACCACCACGGTGGCGCCGGCGCGGATCGCCGCGTCGATGAACTGGCGGCCGTCCGCGTTGTGCCCGGGCACCGCCAGGAACAGGTCACCGGGGGTCACCGCGCGGCTGTCCAGGCGCAGTGCGTTGATGGTCAGGTCGCGCAGCCGTTCCGGCAGCGGCTGATCGGGGAGCAGATGCCGCAGTGCGATCATGTGGCGTCCTCCCCGTCCAGGTTGCCGGCGATCAGGCCGTCGGTCTTGTCCGGCGGCACGTGCAGGGTG
The DNA here is from genome assembly GCF_015356855.1 of Alloalcanivorax venustensis ISO4. GTDB lineage: Bacteria > Pseudomonadota > Gammaproteobacteria > Pseudomonadales > Alcanivoracaceae > Alloalcanivorax > Alloalcanivorax venustensis. The sequence continues at coordinate 166,690 of NZ_ARXR01000003.1, read as the reverse complement.
CGCAGCACGCCGCCGACAATGGCGGAGAACACCGGCGCGGCCACCAGGCCGCCGTAATAGGATTCGCCGCGCGGGTCATCGATCACCACCACGGCGGCCACCCGCGGGTTGGAGGCCGGGGCGATGCCGGCGAACAGGCCGATGTAGCGGTCGTCGGCGTAGCCGTTGGCGGTGACCTTGTGCACGGTGCCGGTTTTACCGGCCACCTGGTAACCGGAAATCTGCGCGCGGCTGGCGGTGCCCTCGATGCTGACCACGGTTTCCAGCATGCGCACGATGGACTGGGCGCTGGCCGGCGCGATCACCTGCTCGCCCTTGGGCGGCTGGTCCACCTTGAGCAGGGACAGCGGCACCCGGCGGCCGTCGTTGGCGAGGATCGCGTAGGCCTGGGCCAGCTGCAGGGCGGTGGTGCTGACGCCGTAGCCGTAGGACAGCGCGGCGCGCTCCACGTCCCGCCAGCGCGCGCGCAGCGGCAGCATGCCGTCGCTCTCGCCGGGGTAGTCGATGCCGGTGCGCTGGCCGAAGCCGAAGCGCTCCAGGTAGCCGGGCAGCACCATGGCGTCCATGGACAGTGCCAGCTTGCTGACGCCCACGTTGGAGCTTTTGGTGAGCACGGTGGTGACGTCGATGACGCCGTAATCGCGGTGGTCGCGGATGGTCTTGCTGCCCACGCGCAGGTAGCCCGGGTGGGTGTTGATCGCCGTGGTCGGCGTCACCAGGCCCTGCTCCATGGCGGCGGCAACGGTGAACGGCTTGATCGTGGAGCCCGGCTCGAACAGGTCGGTGACCGCCCGGTTGCGCAGGCTGGCGGTGTCCAGGTTACCCCGGTTGTTGGGGTTGTAGGCGGGCTGGTTGACCATCGCCAGCACTTCGCCGGTCTTAATGTCGAGCACCACGGCGGAGCCGCCCCGGGCCTTAAAGCGGCGGGTGGCGGACAGCAGTTCTTTGTAGGCCAGGTACTGCAGGCGCAGGTCCAGGCTCAGGGTGATGTCCTGGCCGGGCGCCGCCGGTTCCAGCACTTCGATGTCCTGAATCACGCGGCCGAGCAGGTCGCGAACCACTTTCTTGCGGCCCGGCTCGCCGGACAGTTGCTCTTCGAAGGCCAGCTCCACGCCTTCCTGGCCGCGCTCGTCGATGTCGGTGAAGCCGACCAGATGGCTGGTCACTTCGCCGGCCGGGTAGTAGCGGCGGTATTCGGTGAGCGGGTGGATGCCGGGCACCTGTTTGGCGAGCACGGTCTGCGCCTGTTCCGGCGCCAGGCCGCGGGCCAGGTAGATGAATTCCTTGCCCTTGTGGCTGTTGACCCGGCTGGCGAAGGCGCGGCTGTCGATGATCGGGTTGTTGCCCAGGCGCGCCCACTGCTCCTGGTGCTCCAGGGCTTCGCCGGGGTTGGCCCACAGGGTGGTGACCGGGGTGCTCACCGCCAGCGGCCGGCCGGCGCGGTCCTGGATCACGCCACGGTGGGCGGCCACCGGCTCCACCCGCAGATTGCGGATGTCGCCCTGGTCGGCCAGGAAGTCGTGCTGTACCACCTGCAGCTGCACCGCGCGCCCCACCAGAACACAGGCACAGCCGGCCCAGAACACCAGCATGAAACGCCAGCGCAGGGAGCTGTTGGCCTGGCGCGCCGACGCCTTGGTGGCGGCTTTGCGCGTTGCCTTGGGTGTGGTTCTACGGGCGCCTTTCATGGCCGTATCAACACTCGCTCGTCGGTCTTCGGTAATTTCATGCCCAGCTCTTCACGAGCCAGGCGCTCCACCCGGGCGTAACTGCCCCAGGTGCTGTGTTCCAGCAGCAGCTGGCCCCAGCGGGTTTCCAGCTGCGCCTGCTGCCGCTGCGCCTGCTGGGCGCGGTCGGTGAGGCGGCGCGATTCGTGCACGCTGTAGGCCACGCCCACCGCGGACGCCACCACCAGCACCAGCAACAGCGGCGGCAACCAGCCGGCGGCGAGCACCGAGCCCGTGGCCTGGCCGCGGGCCGCGCTCATGCCACTTTCTCCGCCACCCGCAGCACCGCGCTGCGGCTGCGCACGTTGACGCGCAGTTCGTCCTTGCCGGCGTAGCGGGCCTTGCCCAGCGGCTTCAGCCGCTCCGGCGGTTCGTCCATCATCGGCAACCCGCCCCGGCCTTTCGGCGCCTGGCCGGAGTGATCGCGGATAAAGCGCTTCACCACCCGGTCTTCCAGGGAATGGAAGCTGATAACGACAAGACGCCCGCCGATGGCGAGCGTCTCCAGGGCCTGGTCCAGCGTGTTGCGCAACGCGTCCAGTTCCCCGTTTATATGTATTCGTAACGCCTGAAAGCTGCGCGTTGCCGGGTGCTTGCCCGGCTCGCCGCGTCCCATCACCGATTGAATCAGGCCGGCCAGCTGCGCCGTGGTGCGGATCGGCTGCTGATCGCGGCGCTCGCAGATCGCCCGGGCGATGCGGCGTGATTTGCGCTCATCGCCGTACTGGTAGAGCACGTCGGCGATCTGCTTCTCGCGGGCCCGCGCCAGCCAGTCGGCGACGCTTTCACCGCTGTCCGGGTCCATGCGCATGTCCAGCGGGCCGTCGCGCAGGAAACTGAAGCCGCGCTCGGCGTCGTCCAGCTGCGGCGAGGACACGCCCAGATCCAGCAGCAGCCCGTCGATCTGGCGGTGCTCTTCCGCCACCAGCTCCGGCAGGCAATCAAAGCGGGCGCGGCGAATCCGGAAGCGGGTGTCTTCCAGGGCCAGCTTCTCGCCTTCCAGTACCGCCTCCGGATCGCGGTCCACACCGACCAGACGGGCGCCGGCGTCCAGCCGGGCCAGCAGCGCGCGGCTGTGACCGCCGCGGCCAAAGGTGCCGTCCACGTACAGGCCGTCGGTTCGGGTGGGCCACATTTCCAGTACCTCCTCCAGCATTACCGGCTGGTGTTCGTACTGCCTGTTGTCGCTGTTCGCCATGGCCGGTTGCCCTCGCTTGTTCGCTGCCAAATTCAGAACGAGAGGGACTGCACACTCTCGGGCATGGCGTCCTGATCCAGATCCTGTTGTTCCAACTGATTCCAGGTTTCCTCGGCCCAGATTTCGAACCGGTGCATCAAACCCACCAGCATGGCGTGTTTTTCCAGGCCCACCACGGACCGCAACTCCGGCGGTACCAGCAGGCGGCCGTTGCCGTCCATTTCCATTTCCACGGCCTGCCCCAGGAAACGGCGCTTGAGCGCCCGCACCTGGGTGTGGGAATCGCTTTGCGACGCCACCTGGCGGGCGATGTCACGCCACTCGGGGAAGGGGTACATCACCAGGCAGGCGTCGTAGGGGTGTTGCGTGAGCACAAGGCGACCGCCGCAAGCGCTGTTCAGCGACTCGCGGTAGCGGGTCGGCACGGTAAGCCGACCCTTGGCATCTAGATTGAGCGCCGTACGCCCGTTGAACACTGGCCTTCCCCTTGCGTTGGGATCCGTCCCACTTTGTGCGTTTCTGGCGGCGGGATGGAGGATTTTTCCCACTTCATCCCACTTTCCACCACAATGCGACACTCTAGGTCCACGGGAATTACCAAGTCAAGCTCGGCGAAACCGGCCAATGTAAAAGAAAGTCTTTGCAAATCAGTTTGTTAGCTGCGTCACACTGGGGGTGAGCAAGGCGGGGGAAGAGGAGTTGTCAACGTAATCAGGGCGCTGCGGGGCGCAGCTAAGGAATCACTTTAAGAGTTAGACTATTTTGGAATAAAGAAGGCGCAATAAATGAAGGGAATGCCATACTCAGGGTGAGTGCTGACTCTCGCCGCAGCCCACTGATGGCGGCGGGGGCGCCTTGTAGGAGCGGGCCCGCTCCCACAGGGAGCGGACTGTCGCTTCGAATAAGGTGGATCGGTCGATAAGCCGGGTTCTGTCGTGGACAGCCATTCATCTGGGACCCGCGTCGCCACGGGCCTCAAGCGACCTACCCGGACCCGGCGCGGGCCACGCCCATGGGTCCCTATTTGGTCTTGCTCCGGGTGGGGTTTACCCTGCCACCGCTGTTGCCAGCGGCGCGGTGCGCTCTTACCGCACCTTTTCACCCTTACCCGGTGGCTCGAAAGCCGCCGGGCGGTACCTTTTCTGCGGCACTTTCCGTAACCGCACCGTCACCAGCGCGGCCCCCAGGCGTTACCTGGCACCCTGCCCTATGGAGCCCGGACTTTCCTCCAGCGGCTTGCACCGCCAGCGGCTGCCTGACCGACCCGGGGCGGATCATAGCGGAGACAGTTGATAGTTGATAGTGGACAGTTGATAGCTCGCGGACGATGCCCCGGGAACCTGAGCGGCCGTACCCGCACCCCTTGCGTAAGCGCAAAACGTCAAATGCAAACTCGCAAACCTCCCAGCCCACGCTGTTTTCAGCTATCAACTGTCAATTATCAACTATCAATTGCCTCTAAGTAGTTGTAGAGCTCCTGCCGCTTCAACCCCGTGTGGGCGGCGAGCACCCGCGCCGCCCGAGAGACCGGCAGTTCCGCCAGCAGGGCCTTGGCGAGGGCGCGGTCCTGTTCGCTGAGCTGTTCGCCGCGGGCGGCGGGGGACAGCACCAGCACCAGTTCGCCGCGGCGCTGGTCCTTGTCGCCGCGCACCCACTCGAGCAGTTCTGCCACCGGGCCTCGGCGCACGGTCTCGAAGCGTTTGGTGAGTTCCCGGCAGAGGGTCAGTTCGCGGTCGGCGTCGACCAGGCCGGCCAGGCTTTCCAGCAGCGACACCACGCGGTGGGGGGCCTCGAAGATCACGCTGGTGACGTCCAGGCCCGCCAGCCGGCGCAGGGCGTTTTCGCGGGCGGCGCCCTTGGACGGCACGAAGCCTTCGAACAGAAAGCGATCGCTGGGCTGGCCGGACACCGCCAGTGCCGCCAGCAGCGCGGAGGCGCCGGGCACCGGCACCACCGCCACGCCGGCGTCCTGGCAGGCGCGCACCAGCCGGTAGCCCGGGTCGCTGACCAGCGGCGTGCCGGCGTCGCTGATCAGCGCGCCGCTTTCGCCGTCGCGCAGGCGCGCCACCAGTTCCGGGCTGCGCTCGGCTTCGTTGTGGTCGTGGCAGCTGATCAGACGGGCCTTGATGCCCAGATGGTTGAGCAGCGTCTGGCTATGCCGGGTGTCCTCGGCGGCCACCCAGTCCACCTGGCCGAGCACCTCAAGGGCGCGACGGGACAGGTCGTCCAGGTTACCGATCGGTGTGCTGACCACATACAAAGAGCCGCTCATGGGGGGCGTTTTCCTGATTGGGTGTAAAGAGTTGTGTGATGCCACCGATCCGTTCCGCAATCGTGGACCGTCGGGGGTGATTCGCGACTTGCAAAACGCCTACAATAGCGGCTTCTTTCCCGAAGTAGCAAAGGGGTTACCCTAGAGCCATGGAATTACGACAGGCCCGCCTGGCCGCAATGGCCCTCGTTCTGGTCCTTGCCGGCTGTTCTCAATTACCGAGCCCGAACGGCTCGACCGCCAAGGAACCGGCACCCCTTCGCGATGCGCCGCAACAGGTCGATAACGCCAGCGACCAGCTGGCCGAGCTGGCGGAACCGGTGCGCACCGACACCGCCCTGGCCTGGGCACGTTCTTACCTGGTGAATGAGCGCGCCGACGACGCCGGCGAATTGCTCGACCAGGTGGGCGACGGCGCCCTGTCCCGGGATCAGCGCTTCCGCTGGCTGCAGTTGCGCGCCCAGTCCTGGATGGCCGAGCAGCAGCCGGACCGGGCGGTGGCGTTGCTGGACGACTACCGGAGCGATATCGACGGCTTCGACGCCCAGCGCCGCGCCAAGCTGAACCTGCTGCACGCCGACGCCCAGGCGCTCAACGGCGAGTTGATGAAAAGCCTGCGCCAGCGCGTGGCGGTGGACCCGCTGCTCAATGACGACGACCAGGAATACAACCGCCAGCTGACCTGGGAAGCGCTGATGCGCTTGCCGCTGGAAACCCTGGAAGCCCGCGCCGAGGACACCTCCGGCGAGCTGCGCGGCTGGCTGGAGCTGGCGCTGCTGTACCGCGACCCGCAGGCCAACATCGACAGCCAGGTGCAGCGCCTGTCGCGCTGGCGCGAGGACTGGCCCGACCACCCGGCCGCCCGCCAGTTGCCGGAAACGGTGCGGGCCCTGCAGCGCGCCGCCCGCGAGCGCCCCCAGCGGGTCGCCGTGCTGCTGCCGGAGAGCGGCCCGCTGGCGCCCGCCGCCGAGGCGATCCGCGACGGCATGATGACCGGCTACTACAGCGCCGAGGAAGCGGGCAACCCGACCCCGGACCTGCGTTTTTACGACGTCAGCGACGCGGACGTGCGCTCGGTGTTCCAGCAGGCGGTGGACGACGGCGCGCAGTTCGTGGTCGGGCCGCTGGCCAAGGACAACGTGGCCGAGCTGGCCCGTATGGGCACGCCGCCGGTGACCGTGCTGGCGCTGAACTATCTGGATCAGGACAGCGAGGACGCGCCGATCTTCCAGTTCGGGCTGGCGCCGGAGGACGAGGCCCGGCAGATTGCCCGGCAGAGCCTGGAAGCCGGCGACCGGCTGGCCGGGGTGCTCTACCCGCGCAGCGCCTGGGGCCAGCGCGTGGCCGAGGCGTTCGTGGCCGCCTGGCAGGACGGCGGTGGCCGGATCGTGGTGGAAAGCTCGTTCACCGACGACACCATCGGTGAAACCGTGGAGAGCCTGCTGGACACCGCCCGCGCCGAAAAGGACCTGCGCCGCGACCCCTCGTTCTCGGATCTGGACTCCGAGCGGCCGGAGGAGTGGCCGCAAAGCCTGGATTTCCTGTTCCTGGTGGCCGACCCGAACGAGGGCCGGCAGATTAAACCGGCGCTGAATTTCCATTACGCCCGGGACCTGCCGGTGTTCGCCACTTCCCATCTTTATAACGGCACCCCGGCGCCGCGCCGCGACCAGGACCTGGACGGCGTCTACTTCCTGGACATGCCGTGGATTCTTTACGAAGGCACCAAGCTGCACCGTATGGCCGAGGAAACCTGGCCGGACGGCCACGGACGCTACGCGCGACTGTTCGCCATGGGCGTGGACGCCTACCGGCTGCAGGCGCGGCTGTACCTGCTGCGCAATCTGCAGGACAGCACCCTTCCGGGCGTCACCGGCACTTTGCGGCTGGACGGCGCGCGGCTGGTGCGTGAGTCGGACTGGGCGGTGTTTCGTAACGGTGAGGCGATACCGGTGCCCCGCGTTGGTGAAGGGCGGGGGGACAGCACGCAGTATTAGGATCGGGTGGCTGTAAGCCCCCCTTTCGCGGGCTGGGCCCGCTCCCACAATAGGAGGAAAGGAGGCCTCTATGTACTGGCGCAAGGAACGCGGCCAGCGGGCTGAGCACCGGGCACGACGCTGGCTGGAACAGCGCGGCCTGGTGCCGGTGATCGCCAATTATCAATGCCGCCTCGGCGAGGTGGACCTGATCATGGACGACGGCGAGACGCTGGTGTTCGTGGAGGTCCGCTGGCGTGCCTACAACCGCTACGGCGGCGCCCTTGCCTCGGTGGACGGGCGCAAGCAACGCCGTCTGATTCTGGCGGCGCGGCACTATCTGGGCCGCTACCCTTATCAGGCACAACGGCCCTGCCGCTTCGACGTGCTGGGCCTGGAACCGGATGACGACGGCGAAGTCCGTTATCATTGGGTGCAAAACGCATTTTACGGAGACCAGTAATGAGTGTGGACCGCATCAGACAGTTGTTCGCCGAAAGCATGGAAACCAAGGCCAAGGCCGGCGAAGTGCTGCCCGAGGTGATCGCCGCCGCCGGCCAGGTGATGGTGGAATGCCTGCTCAACGGCGGCAAGATTCTCAGTTGCGGCAATGGCGGCTCCGCCGGTGACGCGCAGCATTTCTCTTCCGAGCTGCTCAACCGCTTCGAGATGGAACGCCCGGCTCTGCCGGCGGTGGCGCTGACCACGGATTCCTCCACGCTCACTTCGATCGCCAACGACTACAGCTACAACGAGATCTTTTCCAAGCAGGTGCGCGCCCTGGGCAACCCCGGCGATGTGCTGCTGGCGATTTCCACCAGCGGCAATTCCGCCAACGTGATCCAGGCGATCCAGGCGGCCCACGACCGGGAAATGAAGGTGGTGGCGATGACTGGCAAGGAAGGCGGCGAAATGGTGAACCTTTACGGCCCCGGCGATATCGAAGTACGGGTCCCGGCCACTTCCACCGCGCGCATTCAGGAAGTGCATCTGCTGGTGATCCATGCGCTTTGCGACTTTATCGATCAACAGCTTTTCGGAGGCTCTTGATGCGTCACCCTGCCCTGCCGGCGTTGCTTGTGATGCTGTTCGCCCTGTCCGGCTGCGCCGCCCTGACCAAGAACATGGCCCAGGAACCGGTCGACCGGGACCACGGCTCGCGCACCTTCGGCGCGTTCGTGGAAGACGGCAATATCGAGCGCAAGATCAAGGTCAATCTGGCCCGCGCCAGCGAGGCCCTGGACCAGAGCCACATCGTGGTGGTGAGCTTTAACGGCAATGTGCTGCTGGCCGGGGAAGTGGCCAGCGACGAGCTGCGCGTGCAGGCGGAAAACATCGCCGCGCGGGTGCGTCACGTGCGCCACGTGCACAACGAACTGAAGCTGTCCGGCGACAGCGGGGTGTTATCCCGGGTCAACGACGGCTGGCTGACCACCAAGCTGAAAACCCGCCTGTTCGTGGACGGCGATGCGCCGGGCATGCGCACCAAGGTGGTGACGGTAAGCGGTATTGTCTATCTGATGGGGCTGCTCACCCGCGACGAGGCCGACGCCGTGGTGGCGCAGGCCCGTGAGGTCGGGGGTGTGCAGAAGATCGTTAAGATTATTGAGTATATTGATTAATCACTTCACGACTTTGAGGTGACTGCCCTTGGAGGGTTTGTCGTCGTCGCTGGGGTCGGTCGGTGACGGCTGCGGCGGCGGGTCCTCGGGTTCGAAGGCCATGCCTTGGCCGTTTTCGCGGGCGAACACGGCCATCACCGCTTCCACCGGCACGCGCACCGTGCGCGGCACCCCGCCGAAGCGGGCGGAAAAGGTGATTTCCTGGTTGCTGGCTTCGAAATTGGTCACCGCCCGCGGGGCGATGTTGAGTACGATCTGGCCGTCCTGCACGAATTCCTGGGGCACTTCCGCCCCGGGAAAATGGGCGTCCACCGCCAGATGGGTGGTCAGGCCGTTATCGCAGATCCATTCGTGCATCGCCCGTATCAGATACGGGCGATTGGGGGTCATGTCATCATTCATGGCTTACAGCTGGCGCAGTTCGCGCTCTGCTTCGGAAAGGCTGGCCTGGAAGGCGTCGCGGTCGAACAGACGCTCGGCGTAGTCCAGCAGCGGCTTGGCCTGCTTGGGCGGCAGTTCAATGCCCAGGGCCGGCAACCGCCACAGGATCGGACCCACCACGCAGTCCACCAGGGTGAATTCTTCGCTCATGAAGAACGGCAGCTCGCTGAAGATCGGCGCGGTGGCGATCATCGCTTCGCGCAGTTCCTTGCGGCGTTTGGTCAGTGACGCTTCCTTTTCGGTGCCCGCCAGCAGGGCGTCCACATGGGCGCACCAGTCGCGCTCGACGCGGTGAATCAGCAGGCGGCTCTGCGCCCGGGCCACCGGGTACACCGGCAGCAGCGGCGGATGCGGGAAGCGCTCGTCCAGGTATTCCATGATCACCGTGGATTGATACAGGGTCAGTTCCCGGTCCACCAGGGTGGGCACTTCGTTGTAAGGGTTCAGTGAGGCCAGATCTTCCGGCTTGTCACCATTGTCCACATCGACGATATCCACGGTGACGCCTTTCTCCGCCAGAACGATCCGCACGCGATGGCAGTAATGATCGTTCGGCGAGGAAAAGAAAGTCATTGAGGAACGTTTTGTCACCACACCCATGGTTGAATCATCTCCACGCTACGTCTCTATATAACACAAACAGGGTAGCCGCTCGCGCGGGTACCCTGTTGCTCGCTGAAAAGCGTTCCGGGCGGTAATTCCCGCTTAGTGAACGTCTTTCCAGTACTCTTTCTTCAGCAGGTATGCCGGAATCAGCAAAATCCCCAGGAACACCAGCACGTACACGCCGATGCGCTCGCGGGTGGGAGCCATCGGCTCGGCCGCGTAGGTCATGAAGTTGGCAATGTCGCCCATATTGGACTTGAACTCTTCCTCGCTCAACTCCTGCTGCATTCCGGCCATCACGTGGGGCATGCCCACGTTGGGGAACACATGGTTGTTGTAACCGAAGGGCCGTTCCTCGTCCTCGTAGAAGCTGATCAGGTAAGAATACACCCAATCGGCGGAGCGGTGGCGGGCGGCCAGCGTCAGGTCCGGCGGGGTAACGCCGAACCACTGCTTGCCGTCTTCCTCGGCCATGCCGTTTTCCATCGGGTCACCGATCTTATCGCTGGTGAAGTTCAGGTTCTCCAACACCAGGTCATCGGGGATGCCCAGATCTTCCGCCATGCGCCCGTAGCGCAGGTACTCCATGCTGTGGCAGCCCATGCAGTAGTTGACGAACAACTTGGCGCCGTTCTGCAGGCTCACCTTGTCCTGCAGGTTCACCGGTGCGTCCACCACGTATTCATTGTTGCCGCCGCCGGCGGCGAACGACATCACCGGCAGGCAGCTGAAAAGCATTACCGCGACTAGCTTTCTCATCAGTGACCCCCCGTTACGCGTTCAGGAACCGGCTTGGCTTTCTCGAATCGGTGCGCCAGCGGCAGCCCGATAAAGAAGAAGGCGAAGTAGTACACCGTGCCGATCTGCGCCAGGGTCTTGGCCAGGCCCGAAGCGGGCTGGGTGCCGAGATAACCGAGCATCACGAAGTCGGCGGCGAACACGAGCAGCAGGAGCTTGCTGAGCCAGCCTTTGTAGCGAATCGACTTCACCGGGTGACGGTCCAGCCAGGGCAGCAGGAACAGCACCACGATACCACCGCCCATGGCGATCAGGCCCCAGGCCTTGGACGACATGCCGAACCAGTCGATGGTGGTGGCCCGCAGCATGGCGTAGTAGGGACCGTAGTACCACACCGGTGCGATGTGATCCGGGGTCTTGAGCGGATCCGCCGGCACGAAGTTGGGCTTCTCGATCAGATAGCCGCCGCCGGTGGGGAAGAAGAACACCACCACGGCGAAGATGATCAGGAAGATGATCACGCCGGGCAGGTCTTTCACGGTGTAGTAGGGGTGGAACGGGATGCCGTCACGCGGAATGCCGTTCTCGTCCTTGTTCTGCTTGATTTCCACGCCGTCCGGGTTGTTGGAACCCACTTCGTGGAGCGCAAGAATGTGCAGGAACACCAGCGCCACCAGCACCAGCGGAATCGCCACCACGTGCAGGGCGAAGAACTTGTTCACCGTGGCGGTGGAGAGCAGGTAGTCGCCGCGCACCCAGGTGGTGAGGGCGTCACCGATCTCCTTGGCGTCCTTCGCATCGATGAACGGCAGGATGTCGAACGGAATCGCGCCGGCCAGGGAGATGATCACCTGGGCGCCCCAGTAGGACATGTTGCCCCAGGGCAGCACGTAGCCGAGGAAGCCTTCCGCCATCAGGGCCACGTAGATCAGCATGCCGAAGATCCACACCAGCTCGCGGGGCGGCTTGTAGGAGCCGTACAGCAGGCCGCGGAACATATGCAGGTAGACCACGGCGAAGAAGGCGGACGCGCCCACCGCGTGCATGTAGCGGATCAGCCAGCCCCACTGCACGTCGCGCATGATGAACTCGACGGACTCGAAGCCCTGGCTGGGGGAGTAGAACATGGTCAGCCAGATGCCGGTGAGCAGCTGGTTGACCAGCACCACCATGGACAGCACGCCAAAGTAGTACCAGAAATTGAAGTTCTTCGGAGCGTAGTACTCCGACATGTGCTTCTTGTAAGAGTTGACGACGGGGAGACGCGCATCCACCCAGTCGATCAGACCGTTCACCATTCTCATGCCTTGGTCTCCCCTTCTTCAGAGCCGACGATAACCACGGACTCGCTCAGGTAGGAATGGGGCGGCACCACCATGTTGGTCGGCGCCGGTACGCCCTGGTAGACGCGGCCCGCCAGGTCGAACTTGGAACCGTGACAAGGACAGAAGAAACCACCCTCCTTGAGTTCCACGGTGGGTTCTTCTTCGTACAGAGGAGAACACCCCAGATGCGTGCAGATGCCGATCAGAATCAGATATTCTTTTTTGATCGAACGCCACAGGCTGGACGCGTAGGCAGGCTGCTGGTCTTGTTCGGATTGCGGGTCCTTGAGCTGGTCGTTGAGCGCGTCGAGCGCCGAGACCGTCTCTTCGGAGCGGCGAATCACCCACACGGGCTGGCCTCGCCATTCCTGTACCACGCGCTGGCCCATCTCCAGCTTGCTGATATCCACCTGGACCGGAGCCCCCGCGTTTTCAGCTTTGGCGCTGGGCTGCCAGGATTTAACAAAAGGAACCGCCGCGCCTAATGCACCCGCGGCGCCGACTGCTGAGGTCAGGCCGATCAAAAAGGTGCGGCGGCTGGTGTTTACGCCGTCATTGCTCATTGAGAAGTTCTCCCCTTAAATCCCACGCTCGGGGGGTGATCCGAGACTCGAGGTCGGTCCTCGTGCTCCGGGCGGAGTAAGGCGGCGCAAATGTTAATGAAAAAGCCCACATCTGACAACCGGTTATTCCCCACGGGCAAACCGCTAAACCCCTGATTTGCACACAAAAAAAGCCCAGCAAAGCCGGGCTTTTTTCGGGCGTAAAACGGCTCTGGACGGCCGTCTTAGCGCTTGGAGAACTGCGGACGCTTACGCGCCTTGTGCAGACCCACCTTCTTACGTTCCACGGCGCGGGCGTCACGGGTGACGTACCCGGCGCGGCGCAGGGAACCGCGCAGCTCGCCGTCGTACTCCATCAGCGCACGGGTGATACCGTGACGGATGGCACCGGCCTGGCCGTTGTTGCCACCGCCGCTGACGGTCACGTAGACGTCGAACCGGTCCAGCGCGTCGGCCAGCTCGAGGGGCTGACGCACCACCATGCGGTTGGTGTCGCGACCGAAATAAACGTCAAGCGGACGACCATTCACGGTGATGTTACCGCTGCCCGGGCGAAGAAAAACACGTGCGGCGGCCGTTTTGCGGCGACCTGTTCCGTAGTCGGCGTTTGCAGTTGCCATCGACTGACCTCTTAAATTTCCAGCTGCTGCGGCTGCTGAGCAGTGTGCGGATGCTCGGTGCCGGCGTAGACTTTGAGTTTGCGCAACATGTCGCGACCCAGGGGGTTACGCGGCATCATGCCTTTAACGGCTTTCTCGATCACCAACTGAGGCTTGGAATTGATCAGCGTCTCGAAGTTGGCTTCCTTGATGCCGCCCGGGTATCCGGTGTGGCGGTAGTACATCTTATCGGTGGCTTTCTTGCCAGTGACCGCCACCTTTTCCGCGTTGATCACAACGATGTAATCGCCGGTATCAACGTGCGGGGTGTATTCCGGTTTGTGCTTGCCACGCAGCCGGGTGGCGACTTCTGAGGCCAGCCGGCCCAGCGTTTTGCCGGAGGCGTCTACCACATACCAGTCGCGCTTTACGCTTTCCGGTTTGGCGCTGTAGGTCTTCATGGGAGTCTTCCCTAAAAATTGTGCCCTGAATTCATAACGTTACGGGTAATACCAACCCTCCGGCGAGAGCCCGCCGGGCAAGAGGGTGCGAATTGTACTGAACGCCCCCGGCAAAGACAAGCGTAAAGACGCCCTTTCGCGGGCTGGGCCCGCTCCCACAATCGGGTATAGTCACCGTTTTGCCGAAGCAAACCTATTATAGGAGGGAGAGCATGGAATACCGTCCGCTGGGCAACACCGACCTGAAGGTGAGCAGCCTCTGCCTGGGCACCATGACCTGGGGCAACCAAAACAGCGCCGAGGAAGGCTTCGCGCAGATGGATCTGGCCCTGGACCGGGGCATCAACTTCTTTGATACCGCCGAGATGTACGCGGTACCCGCCAGCGCCGAGACCTCCGGGCGCACCGAGGAGATCATCGGCCAGTGGTTCGCCAGGACCGGCAACCGCGACAAGGTGGTGCTGGCCACCAAGGCCGCCGGGCCCGGCGACTACGTGAAACACATCCGCGGCGGCCCGCGCCTCAACCAGGACCACCTGGAGCGCGCCGTGGAAACCAGCCTCAAGCGGCTGCAGACCGACGTTATCGACGTCTACCAACTGCACTGGCCGGAGCGCACCACCAACTATTTCGGCCGTCTGGGCTACAAACACCGTGAAGACCAGGACGTGGTGCCCATCGCCGAGACCGTGGCCGCCCTGAAAAAGCTGGTGGACAGCGGCAAGATCCGCCACTGGGGCCTGTCCAACGAAACCGCCTGGGGCACCATGGCCTTTATCCGCGAGGCGGAGAAGATCGGCCTGGCGCCGCCGGTATCGATCCAGAACCCCTACTCCCTGCTCAACCGCAGCTTCGAAGTGGGCCTGGCGGAAGTGGCGCACCGCGAGAACGTGGGCTTGCTGGCCTATTCACCGCTGGCGTTCGGCATGCTCACCGGCAAGTACCGGGGCGGCCAGTGGCCCGCCAACGCCCGCCTGACCCTGTTCAAGCACTTCGCCCGCTACACCAACGACCAGGCCACTGAAGCTACCGAAGCCTACTGCCGTCTGGCCGAGGCGCGCGGCGTCAGCCCCACGCACCTGGCGCTGCAGTTCGTCACCACGCGCCCGTTCGTGACCAGCAACATCATCGGTGCCACCAACCTCAACCAGCTGCGCGAAAACCTGGACAGCGTCGACCTGCCCTGGGACAAGGACCTGGAAAAGGAGCTGGAAGCCATCCACACCCGCTTCCCCTACCCGGCGCCCTGATCGGTGGGTGAGAGCTTGTGCGAGCGGGCCTTGCCCGCGAAAGGCAAGCTCTGCTTGCCGGCGGGATACCAGAGGCCTGCTGAAGTCCCGCTTTCCAAGGTCTCTGGGATCCTGCCGGGAGCTTCGCTCCCTTTCGCGGGCCGGGCCCGCTCCTACAAACCTCGCTCTTGACCGGGCGGCTGGATTGGGTGAATGTGTACGCTGTACACTTCAAGGGAGCGCCCCCACCATGCCCAGTCCGCAGCCCAGTTCCATCCGCGTCGGCCGCCGCTACCGCGCCAACCGCCTGGACGGCCCCTATGACGTCCTGGTGATCGGTTCCGGCATCGGCGGCCTGTGCGCCGCCGCCTGCCTCAGCAAGCTGGGCAAGAAGGTGGCCGTGTTCGAGCAGCACTACACCGCCGGCGGCTTCACCCACAGCTACGAACGCAACGGCTACGAGTGGGACGTGGGCGTCCACTACATCGGCGACATGGGCGCCCGCCACACCCTCAGCCGCCGGCTGTTCGACCACATCACCGACGGCAAGCTGCAGTGGGCGCCCATGGACGCCTGCTACGACCGCATTTTCCTCGGTGACCGCCACTACGATCTGGTCGCCGGCCCGGACGCCTTTCGCGCCGAGCTGAAAAAGGCGTTTCCGGACCAGCACGGCGCCATCGACGCCTATATGAAGGCACTGAACAAAGCCGCCGGCGCCATCAAACCGTTCACCGCCAGCAAGCTGCTGCCCGCGCCGCTTACCCGTGTGGCGCGGCTGGCGCTGAACCGCGGCGCCCTGGGCCACTACAACCGCCCCACCCGCGAGGTGCTCGCCGAGCTCACCGACGACCCGGAGCTGATCGCCGTGCTCACCGGGCAGTGGGGCGACAACGGCCTGCCCCCGGCCCGCTCCAGCTTCCTGATTCACGCGCTGATCGCCCGCCACTATCTGTACGGCGGCTACTACCCGGTGGGCGGCGCCTCGGAAATCGCCCGCAACGTGATTCCGGTGATCCAGCAAGGCGGCGGCGAGGTGTTCACCTACGCCGATGTCACCAACATCCTGATCGAAAACGGCCGCGCCGTCGGCGTGCGCCTGGCCGATGGCCATGAAGAGCGGGCGGCCACGGTGATCAGCGACGCCGGCGTGTTCAACACCTTCACCGAGCTGCTGCCGGACACCACCCCGCAGCACGCGGCCTACCGGAAGCAGCTCGGGCAGGTGCGGCGCGCCATGGCCAGCGCCTGCCTGTACATCGGCCTCAACGACACCGCCGAGAACCTGGGGCTGCCGAAAACCAACTACTGGATCTACCCGGACAACGACTACGAAGGCCAGCTCGACCGCGCCCTGGCCGACCCGGACCACCACGATATTCCGCTCACCTATATCTCCTTCCCCAGCGCCAAGGACCCGGACTTCACCCGCCGCTACCCGGGCCGCGCCACCATTGAGATCGTCGCCGCCGCGCCGTTCGAGTGGTACCAGCGCTGGGCCGACGCCCCCTGGGGCAAACGCGGCGATGACTACGAAGCGAAAAAAGAGGACTTTTCCCAGCGGCTGCTGGAAAAGCTGTTCGAGAAGCACCCCCACCTGCGCGATCACCTGGACTATTACGAACTGTCCACGCCGCTCTCCACGGCCCACTTCTGCCGCTACCCGGAGGGCGAAATCTACGGCCTGGACCACGATCCGGAACGCTTCGAGCAGGACTGGCTGCGCCCGAAAACCAAGGTGCCCGGCCTCTATCTCACCGGCCAGGACATTCTCACCTGCGGGGTGGGCGGCGCCCTGGTCGGCGGCCTGATGACCACCCTGGCGATCAGCGGCCGGCGCGGGCTGCCGCTGGCCAAACGCATGCTGGTGTGAGGCCGGGGACACCATGCGCTTCTGGTTGATGTGCCTGCTGCTGGCGCCGCTGCTGTTCGTTCAGGCGCGGCGCGCCCGCCGGGACACCCCACGCCTGCCGGAGGCCGGCGGCGCCGACCGGGGCCGCGAAGGCAGCGGCGACGGCCCGCCGCTACGGCTGCTGGTGGTGGGCGAATCCACCGCCGCCGGCGTCGGCGTGGCCGAGCACCGCCAGGGCCTGGGCGCGCATCTGGCCCGTGCCCTGGCGGCCCGCCATCAGAACACGGTTACCTGGCAAGTGATCGGTGTGAACGGCATCCGCGCCCTGGGCCTCAACCGGCATCTGGGCGACCGGCCGCCGGCGGAGGCGGACCTGGCCGTTATCAGCCTGGGCGTCAACGACACCACCGGCGTCACCCGCCCGAGCCGCTACCGCCAGCACCTCACCGACCTGATCGGCACCCTGAGACGGCACCGGCCCGACCTGCCGGTGTATCTGCTCGCGGTGCCACCGATGCAGCACTTCACCGCCCTGCCCCGGCCGCTGCGCGACCTGCTGGGCCAGCGCGCGGCCCAGCTTGATCGCACCCAGCAAACCCTGGCGGCGCAGCTCCACGGCGTGCACCACCTGGCCTACCCGGCGATCGCCGACCCCGCCTGCCTGGCCGAAGACGGCTACCACCCCTCGGAGAAAGGCTACGCCTACATCGCCGACCAGGTCGCCGGGCAGCTGCGCCCGACGACGGTCAGCGGCGCCGGAGCGGACATCACGAGGTCACCGTAACCGGCACACGCCGGCGCACTTTCACCACCGGTTCGCGGGCGGGCTCTTCCCCGTCGCTCCCGGAAGGCGCCTCGCCAAAGGCGCACACCACGCTCGCCGATTCCGCGTCCAGCACACCCTGCGGCACACCGTCCTGGTTGTCCGGGTGCGCGCACCAGATTCCGGGTCCGTAGGGCGTGCGTCTCGCCCTGGCATCGCCGTACCGGCAGCCGCTGCAACATTTCAGTTTCATCCCTGGGCTCCCTTCCTTGCGCTGCTGCTATTCATGGTTATCCGTCCCCATTTTCACGGCGAAGATCGCCGCTTCAGGGGAACCCCAAGAGTCGCAGAGCGTGGCAGGCGGCGTAAAGCGGATGTGCGGGTTCGGCAAGGAACGGGTTATCGAGAATACTGTTGATACGGACAGTGTTCTGATGTTGGATGGGAGGTGCGATTTATTGATAAGCGCTGCCTCCGGGTGTTGGCCCACCCGAAAGCAGCTAACCACAACAGACTAGTGAGGAGTCTATTATGGCTGAGCGCAATGTTATGCCAGAGTATCGCGCCACCGAAAGCCCCGCCGAAAAACCGGCCCGGGCATTTCCCTATTGGCGCACCCTGAAGGTACACCGCAGCCGCGACAGCGTGCCCCTCAAACCCTATCAAGGCTTCCAGCCGGCACCCCCGGCGGTACCCCGCGTGCTCTTGAGAGGGCAATGGCTGAGCGAAGCGGGCTTCGGCGCGGACACGTTGCTGGACGTGGAGGTGAGTGAGGGCCGGATCGTGCTTACCGCTGTGGTGAATTGAGAGAGGATGCCTTCTGCCCGGGCATCGCTAGTCGACGCCCGGGCGACCTCCCAACCGTTTCCTTAAGTCCACTCGCTTTCCAGAGCACACATGTCCCCACAACGGTGCGGGCCACGTTGCCAAAAGCCCTTGCGCACAGCACTGGAGCAGCTATATCCCCACGGCAGTGAGGAACACAGGCCAGCATATCCACGCATCCTTCCCGAACCGATTTATCCCCGCAGGTGCGGGGAACACTTGATCGTTCTGCTCAGCTGGAGCAGCTATGGCGGTTTATCCCCGCAGGTGCGGGGAACACGAATCTACCTGGCTGGCCATGTTCCGCGAGCACGGTTTATCCCCGCAGGTGCGGGGAACACTACTCCCCGATCTCGGGAGGCTTCGTGAACTGCGGTTTATCCCCGCAGGTGCGGGGAACACCCAAGTGTAGATGGTTGTTTTTACTAAAGAAAATACAGGTAGGAAAATCCACCAATCACTTAGATCAATAAATGACCATATTTTAAAGGAGCGAAAACTGCGGAAGGAGGCCTACTCAGCAGGCAAGAAAGACACTAAGCGCAGGCCGTCGTGATCGATAGGAACGCGGCGGTTCTCGCCGCAGGTTTGGAAGTCGAACCCGGATTCCGTGTTGGTCGCCCAGCAAAGCGCGACGTTGCCGTCGTCGACCAACGCCTGTGCTTGCTCCCAGATCATCTCGCGAACCCGTTTACTGACATCGCCGACATAGACACCGGCGCGAATCTCCAGCAGCCAGACCGCCAGCCGGCCGCGCAGGCGCGGCGGCACATTCTCTGTAACGACCACTAGCATGCTCATGCCTAGCTCCGGTGACCGCTGTCGGCCATCGACTTAGGCTCAGGGATGGCGGGTGGTTGGCTATCCTCCGGTGGCGGAGGAGGCTCGGTGCCGCCGGCGGCCAGTACGTCTTCAATGGCGGGGATGATGCGTCTGAGCAGCTTGGTCTGTCGGAAAATATCCCGACAAGCAACACGCACAGCGCGATCCGGAGTGGCGGGCCGGGTAGCGGCGATGCGAAAAGCAGCCGGGACCACGGTATCGAACTTGAATAGGTCGGCGATATCGTAGACGAAGGAGAGTGGCTTCCCCGAGTGCACGAATCCAACCGCCGGTGCATAGCCCGCGGCTAAAACAGCCGCCTCGGTAACACCATACAGGCAGGCTGTGGCGGCGCTCAGGCATTGATTCGCCACGTCTGATTTATCCCATTCCTTAGGGTCGTAACGTCGGCCTTGCCAGGGTACGCCATATTGCTTTGCCATCATCTGATAAGTCTTGCGAACCCGTGCGCCTTCGATACCCCGTAGCTGATCCACACTACGCCGCTCCGGGGCCGGCTCGCCGAAGCGTAGCTCGAACATTTTACGGACGACCTTCAGCCGTAAATCCGGATCCAGTGCCAAGTTAGCCTGGTAGAGCAGTTTATCGGAGCGAGCCCCGCCCGGCTGACCGCTGGCGTATAAGCGCACGCCAGCCTCGCCAACCCAGATCAGCAGCGTCCCAGTGACGGCAGCCAGCTTTACTGCCGCATGAGACACCCGTGTTCCCGGTTCCAGCATGATGCAGGCCACCGAACCCACGGGAATATGCATGCGCTCACCATTGACGTCATCCACCACGACGAAGGCGCCGTCTTTCACGTCAATACGGCCGTAAGACACAAACATCATGGAGACCCGCTCCTTCATTGGTATCGGCTTCAAGGGTATGAAGGGCATCGTTGGCTAGCCGCGCTTTACCATGAACAAGCCACAACCAAAGGCACGGCTTCGGCCAACGCCGTGAAACAGCGCATCCCGCAACCGGTCCGGATCGGTCACCGTCATCACACCTTCGTAATCCACCGAGGAGAAGCGGATCTCACGCTTTTTGCGCCGTAACTGGTGCTGGCGGTAGCCGCCAAGCTGAGGGGACGTGGTCAGCTCAAACCCCCAGTCCGTGCTGCGGGCCCGAAGCCATTGCTCCGCACTTTCGTCCATGGCACGGCGAATGCTCCAGGGGTCCACACCGCTCTCGTTTCGGCATCGCCACTTGGCGTCCATGAGTACATCATGGCGACGCCCTCTGGATCCCTCAGCCTGCTTACGAGTGACCGTGGGATTGGCACGCAGCCGAAACAGGAGCCGATCTCCCACCGCCAAGCGAGGGTCGAAGCGTTTGGGTTCGCACTGTAAAAGCCCTGGCAGCGGGTCCGGCTTGAGCGACGACATGACGTAGAAGAGAGGCAAGCCTCGAGGTCGCACCCCTGCATCGAGCTGCTCGTTCTCCATCTCCTGCCGGAACAAAAACGGGCGTGACTCGGCTTCCGGAAACAGGCGCCATAGTAATTGGTGGTTGGCATAGGCATCACCGGACAAAAGCTTCACCAGGGCGTGGCGATCCAGCCCCTGGGTAGCCACTCTGACTCGGGACAAGTACATCAGCTTTCCTCCCTGATCCGAGCGTGATGCTCCTGGCGGCTGCCGAATTGCCAGCGCTCACGGCTGATCACTTCATCCGTCGGTTGCCGAGTGTCCTGCACGGCAATGTCACCGGCATCGCCTTCCCAGTAAAAATCCACACTGTTTTGGAGATGGAGCCAGCGGCCCTGCTGGTCGCAGATGCGTGGCGGCACCGCCGCAAAGGCTTCACGAAGGCCATTCGCCTGGACTTTTTGCGGGGCCAGGGGCGCTGCCAGTGGGCAGGCTTTGCGGCCTAGATAAGGCATGAATACCGGGGAGCGCAAAGCGCCTCCCAGTTCGTCCAGGCTCCAATCGCTTTGTGCATTAAGCAGCACCGCCACTTGCCACAGTCCGTCCTGGCGGTATTCACGGCTGGAAAGCACCGTGTTGAGCTTGTCCTTCGGCACGGCCAATTCGTCCTTACGGGTGAAGTAGCGGGCCTTCTTGTCTCTACCGGGCACCTGCACGGTGTGGTAATCACGCATCAGGCGACCGGCACTGTGTTGCTTCACAGCAAACCGCACTGACGAGGCCAGCGCCTGCTGACCCGGTCCGTCGTCCCGGCGAATACCCAGGGCCGACGCCAGCAGGCCCAGCAAAGCGGCACGGCCCGGATGATCGGAGCTCGGGCGAGTCTCACCCACCGCCGGCGCCCCCCAACTGGCCAGAGGGCCATAAAGTTGGAAAATCAACGCTTCCATGGGCCCCTCCTAGTCGTTTTTGAGAAATGCCATCAACTCTTGGAAGCTGCCTTCACCGGCATGGGCGTTGAGACTGTATCGCTTATCGGCACAGTCGCCATACACCTGATCAAAGCGTCGCGCCTGCTCTTCCAGGCCGGCAATGGCCTCCGCCGCCTGATCCTTCCCCTGCACCGGCTTAAGAAACGCCACAGAGAGTGAGCGCGGCTGTTGCGTGCCCTTCTCCGCCATCACATAGGACGCATAAGCACGCGATCCAAAGCTGTTCTGCTTACCGGTGGGTGATACCTTAATAGCCGCTTCCGCTAGAGCGGCGATAGCCTTATCTGCCAGCTCGACATCACCACGAAGGTTATCGATCAGTTGATCACGGTTGATGCACACATAGCTGTAAAACAGGCCGGCGGCAAAGCCGGTTTCGCCGATGTGAGCCGCGCCCCGGTCTTCATCGCCGCTATTGAGGTCATCTACGGCGGTGAAGTAGTCGTCCTCGATCACCACCGGATGCACGGTAATGGCATGGGCGACTTGGCAGGCGGCCTCCACGTTAAACGCCGGATCATCCGCCAACATCCGGCCAAACAGGCCGATATCCGCCGCAGAGGGGTTCTTTCTAAGTAAATTCAGTTCTTCATCTTTCGGGGCCCGCTTTTCTTCGATCAGGGCATCCGTGAGCGTATCCACGGCCTGACGCTCTTCCGGGCTGATATGAGCCAGTTGTGACAGCTCCACGCTGTCTTTTTCCAGCTTGCCGAACACATCGGCAATTTTCCCCGCCCAATCTTTTGCTTTGCCTTCAGCGACACCGCCATCCAGCAGGCGCTGCATGACTTCCAAACCCAGGCGCTTAGTACGGGTGCCGAGGTTGCCCGCCAGCGCTTCCTGAAACAAATCCGAGGTTCGCCAATGGCGCTTGAGCGATTGTGAGGAGACCCTCAGGCGTTCGGCACCGCCCATGAAGGCAGTCTTCGGCCTGCCCAAATCATCGCGGTTCAAATTGGCCGGCGGATAAGAGGTGAGAAGGTGGAGTTGAATAAAAGTGCTCATGATTTCAGTCCTTTGTGTTTCTCTTTCTCAACTGTGGGTTTGTTTTTCGTAGGCGCTTACCGCCGTGAAATAGTCTGTTGCCCAGCGCACCGCCAGGCGATCCGTAGGCGGGGCGTTCTGGTGGTCCCTTTGCTCGTAAAACCAATGCATAATATTGTCCGACAGGGACAGCACCGGGGCGGTCTTGTTGATCAACGCCAGGGCACGACGCACACGCATCAGAAAGTCATCGCCGCTACGGCTTTTTTGCAGCTGAGCGAAGCGTAGTTCGCTCATGTAGGGTCTGCCGGTTCGTTCCTTTTGCGCGCCGAGGCATTGAGCAAACGTGGCGCTCTCGTTCATTGGCTGTTGGCGTACTTCCGCCAGTGCCGCCGCAACGCAGGCCCAGGCAAGCATGTCCCGCTCCCGGCACTGTCCCGTTTCGAGCAGCGCCTGCCACAGGTTCCGAAATCCCTCGGTTAGAAGCACCGCATCCAA
Source organism: Alloalcanivorax venustensis ISO4 (assembly GCF_015356855.1). Lineage (GTDB taxonomy): Bacteria > Pseudomonadota > Gammaproteobacteria > Pseudomonadales > Alcanivoracaceae > Alloalcanivorax > Alloalcanivorax venustensis. The sequence continues at coordinate 143,824 of NZ_ARXR01000003.1, read as the reverse complement.
ACTTTTGCTGCGACGTAATTCAGCGCGCGCACCGCGCTGATTAGCCTGTTGTGGAGCAGCTGACTTATTGTCGATCCCATGTAGACGTGCCCACCACGTAGCGACCACTTTCCGAACCTGGTCGTCTCTCAGGTAATAGAATTTCCTGCTCATGCGCTTTCCCCTTGTCTTTCCCTGGACGCTTTAGGCTGACCTTTTTCATCCAGGCGCCCAATCTTACGGAGATCTTTCGCCTCCCTACCGGTATGGAGTTTCTTCCGGAAGCCATTACGCGCCTTGGTGATGCGTTTCATATCAAGCTGTTCCGGTGGACCACTAAGGGCCAACTCATCGAACAGAGAGGCCGCTTGACGAGTCACGGTGCGATACCAACTTGCCGCCATTTCGGCGGGAAAACGTTGCGGGGGCGTATCACTTCTCAACAACTCCCCCAATTCCATCACGCGCTGATAAAACGCTTGCTCGGTGACTTGCCATAGGGATGCACCGATGTAGCTCACATCCCCCTTGGCATCCTTGGGCCGGCTGAACCAGGCCTCCTTGACCTGGGCTTGCAACAACCGAGCGCTACTGTCCGTCAGCTCAATCATCTGTCGCAGCCAGAGCTGCGCCAGAGCACGGGCATCCTCCTCCAGCGCCAGAAGCGGCATATGCGCGCCGTACCAACATCGAGCTTTCATGTTGTCCATGTCATAGCCGAACGCCCACAGGCCGGCGACCACCGGCAACGCGACATCCATGTCATCCGCTGTGTCACACTTGAGCGCATAGTCGAGTACCACCCGCGCAGGCAGAAAGCCTTTCTCCTTCTTGTCCTCCATGGTCAGCGCTTCCCAGTGCCGGTAGCCCAGCCCATCCGTCTGCGCTTTGCGCGAATAGGGCAATTGTTCCGGCTTCTTGGGGTCAAACCGATAGGGCGTCAGAGGGTGGGTCCAGGGGCCATCATAGTTAAAACCATAGTTCTTCGTGCGCAGCGACGAGACAGAGTATTCGCTATGCCGCCCACACAGATCACACTCACAGCTCGCCGACTCAATATTCAGTCGCATACGCCGAGGCATGGCCCAATACGAGTGCAAAGCGTGAACGTCGTCCGGATAAGTACCCTGGCCCTTGTCACTGATCTTGGTTTCCCCAAGCCAGGGAAAAACCTTGGCGTCGGAAGGGTTGGGCCTTTCGTAAGCCCAGTCCTCTGTATCCAGAACGTTGAGCCAAAGCCGATGCCAGAGAGAGCGGGTTGAGTCGGCGGGCATCACCAGAGTGGTGAGGGGGCCACCGCCTCGCAACCCGGTCCTGTGACCTTTGCCGCCGGACGGAGCATTAATTTGCAAGGTGAACAATGCTATAGCGGCGCAGTCCAGGCACAGATGCTCTACCCGGCCCGCTTTAACGAAATGATCGGTGTTATTCTTGACGGTAGAGGCGCCCGGGGAGTCAATAAGCAAGGCGGCAATATCCGTCGCTTTCTCTTCCGCTAATGCATCACGATCTTGCATGAACGCCGGGCTATCACTGTCCAGCACAAATGCTGGCGCCCACTTTTCCAGCATTTCAAGGCAGGCCTTCGCGGAGGGCGGCGTTTGATACCACGCCACCCACTCGCTCTTGTCCTCCGGTGCCATCGCCGTTTGCAGCAGGCCAACCAGAAATTGGTAGGCCGCGCCCTGAAAATCCGCGCGCGGCAAAGCCAAATCGACAATGTCAGGGTCCACCATGGCGGTGACAGGAAGAAATTCCTGGCTACCGTCGCGGCGCTTGAATGGCAGCCATGGACTGGTTAGCAAATTCATGTGCGACTCCTTTTTGAAATAGTGCCCATCCCTGGGCACCTTTGTTACTTCCGGGGCTTCCTGCCGGACTTGGCTTTACCACCTATGCGGATGGGCCATGCTTTGTACCCATAATCACGGGCATCCAACACTTCACCCTTTCGGGTGATATATCGCCTGAAAATCACTTGTGGCTTTTTACTGGCCATGTCCCTCACCTCCTTAGAAACAGAGTTTCGCTCCAACCGCGACAGGCATTGCCAGAAAAGCGCTTAAGAACTACCCTTCCGGTGCTACCAACGCGCGCTGCGGTAACACACCTGTTCCCAGCGCGTTTTTATGGAGCAAGGAAATATTAAAGGTTTTAGCTGTTGAAATTCAAACCCCCTCCTTTGCATGCTAAACTTGCGATCTCTTCCTCAAGCACTTGGGGATGAACCTGTTTTTGCTGTTGCCAGTAAAAACAGTCACTTACGTTCCCCGCGCTAGCGGGGTTTCTTATGCAAGCCAAGGACGGCGCTGTAAGCGATTTCCCCAACCCCGGCATCAGCCAACCACAACTGGCTGAACTTCAAGCCTGGAAAGCGTTCCACCAGCGCATCGCGCTGAGCCGCTAGCGGCTGCGGCCATTCGGGCAGACGTCTTGCGAGGGATTCGCGGGCTTGCAGTTGGCTTCGCTCCCAGGAGAACGGCCCCGCGTCGACCCAGGGCTTCAAGGCACCATCCTCATCTTGACGTACCAAGGTGACGGTGATGCTGGGCTCCTCGTTCAGACGGGTACCGATGTCGAGATGCAGGTCATCCATCCAGCCATGGCTAGCCTGGGTGATGTAGCCCTGGTCCATTTTCAAACGGTTGAAGCCCGCCATGGCTCGGCGGCTGCTGCGCTCGCCTTCCTGATCCAGATGGCGTTGTTGCAACCCTTCGGGAATCCAGGACTCAGCGTCTTCACCGAACACGGATTCGATCAAGTGACGGGCGCGACCGGGCATATCAATGCCGCCCTCATCGAGCAGGGTCCGCAGGGTTAGCCAGAGCTGGCCGTGGTCGCGGTATACGGCACCGGTCCCCGGCAAATGGGCGGAAAGCCAGTCAGAGGCCGGCCGGCTTTCATACGGCGGCGTGAACAGATGCAGCACCGGCGATGGGCGCTGATCGTCGGTATCCACGGGATTGCCGCTGCCATCCCGGCGATGTCGGTGCAGACGCCCGGCGCGCTGAATCAGCAAGTCCATGGGCGCCAGGTCGCTGATCATCTGATCGAAGTCCAGGTCCAGGGATTGCTCCACCACCTGGGTGCTAATCAGAATCCAGCCGGCGCGGGTTTCGGCAGTGGACGTCTTGCCGAACCGTTCCAGTGCCGCTTGTTCTATGGTCTGGCGGTCCGCCATGACAAAGCGACTGTGAAAAAGCACGACTTTGTCCGGGTCCGGCGCCCGTTCGCGGAGAGCCTGGTACGCCCAGATGGCATCGTCCACGGTGTTGCGTATCCAGCAACCGCACTGGCCGCTCTCTGCCGTATCCAGCAGATGCTCGATCACCGCCTCCGGTTTGCTGAACATTTCCACCGCCACCCGGCGAATCACGCTGTCACGGGTGGCGAGAGGCGTCTGTTCCAGGCTCTGATCGGTAACCCGGGTGGCCAGCGGGAAAGATGGCTGTTCTTCCACGACCTCCGCAGCCAGGCCCCGGCCTTTTTGGTAAGCCGCAACCAGGTTGCGCTTCATGGAGTGGGGCAAGGTAGCGGTAAGCAAAATGGCGCTGCCGCCCTGTTGGGCGTGGGCCTGCAGGACGGCTTCCAGTAATCCGGCCATGTAGTCGTCACAGGCGTGGACTTCATCCACCACCAGCACCTTGTTGGCCAGACCAATCAAACGCAGGGTCTGGTGCTTGAATGGCAACACCGCCATCAGGGCCTGATCCACGGTGCCCACGCCGACATCCGCCAACAAAGCCTTCTTGCGCGAATCGGCGAACCATTGATTACAGGCAGCGGATGCCGTTTGCTCGCCGTCGCCATAGGCATGATCCCGCGCCTGCTCGGACACCACCGAGTGAGCGAAATCAGTGTTCAGGTGACGCGCCCCATGGGCGAGTACCAGATTGGGCACCTGTTGTTCGTCGAACCAGCGACGGTAGATATCAGCCACGCGCCCATACATGGCGTTGGAGGTGGCCATGGTGGGCAAACCGAAATACACACCCCGCGCCTGGCCGTGCTCCAGAAGACGATGCACCAATGTCATGGCGGCTTCGGTCTTCCCGGCGCCGGTAACGTCTTCCAGAACAAACAATTGCGGGCCGGGCCGCCAGGGCAGATCCTGCGCCCACTGCTGCAACGGCGTCGGCTCAAAACCAAAGAAACGTCGTACTCCCGGAAAGGAAGACGGGGCAAGCGGCGCGCCAAAACCCAGTGCTGCCAGCGCCAGCTCAGCCCTGGGCAGCGCGCTGCCCTGCCAGTAATCACCCAGCGCCTGCGGCGTGGCCTGATAGGGGAATACGGACTGATCAGACCCCAGCCAGTCCGCCAACACCGCGAAACCCGCCAGATGCCAGGTCAGCCTTCTGAACTGCTTGAGCCAATTCCTATCCTGTACAAGCTGCTCAGGCCACTGCGGACGAAGCCAGCTCGCGACTTCGCATGTATATTCCCACGCGGCCTGATGGTCTTCGGAAAACCCCGGCGACGGTGTCCTATTGTTTCCGGCGTCCACCGGCTTGCCGTGGTGCCCGAATGCCATGCCCAACAAGACACGTAGAAAGCTTTTGGCATCACTGCCCGACTCACTCCATCCCCAGGCTCGCAGCCCCTCTCGCTTGAGTTCGTCTTTCAAGAAGGCTTTTAGGAACACGGCGCCCGCTTCACTGTGATGGGGCCATTCCGCCGTACCGTAAGCCAGGGAGGCATCTGGCTTAACCAGTTCCGGCAAGTCCGGGTCGGCCAGGGACTGAAACGCCCGAGCAAATTTACCCAAGTCATGCAGAGCCAGGCTGAATACAAACAGGGACCGTAGTTGTTCCGGCTCCAGCGACATCGCTGAGGCCAGTTCTTGGCAGCGAGCCGTATGCGGCGCCAGTAAGTGATAACCCACCGCCGCCACATCCAGACTGTGGAATGGCAGCAGGTGACAAGGATTCTCACCGTTCTGGTCTCCGCTCGGCTTCGCCTTCCCCCAGTAACGGAAGAAGCACGGTGCATCTTTCCAGTCCAAGTTCACGCCTCAATGTCCGTTGGTCGACAGCAACGTAGCACTCCCTCTGCCCACCAAACGGCATCACTGGATATCCTGCCAGTATTGTGGCTACAATATCGCAAATGTGGCCACAAGAGGGCTCTGTCAATGGATGTCTCGGTACGCGACCTTAAAAACCATCTGTCCGAATACTTGCGCCGAGTACAGGCAGGCGAGGACATCCGGGTTACCTCCCGTGGCCGCGTTATCGCGCGCCTGTCAGGTGATACCCAAGAAGCCGGCGACGAGTCAGACCAAGCGTTCATTGAGCGGCTTGAGTCGCAAACCTGGGTGAACCCCGCCACGACGCCCGGCGAGAAACCGCACGGTGTTCGGCACCCCGCGCCGGCCCGGCCCGGCACCCCTAGCAGTGACGACCTGATTGATTGGGTACGCGAATGATTGTGTATCTGGACACGTCCGCGTTCTTGAAGCTGTACCTCGACGAAGATGGCGGCGACCGGACTCGGGAGGCGATCGATAAGGCGGGCGTAATCTGTACGCATCTGATCACCTACGTCGAAATGCGGGCGGCTCTGGCCAGAGCCCACAGGATGCAGCGCATCACCGACGCGGAACTGATCCAGTATCAAGAGCAATTTGAGCGGGACTGGATCACGGTGCGCACCGTCAATATCGACATACCCATGGTCCGCCGCGCCGGAGAACTGGCCGCCCGCCACGGGCTGCGTGGGTACGACAGTGTTCACTTGGCCGGTGCGGACCGGGTAAGAAGCATTAAACCGATACGCAAACCCATGATCTTCGCCGCTTTTGATAAAAAGCTTCTCGCGGCGGCCCAAGAGCTGGGCCTGTCCTCGTTGTAGCCCCATTTCATAGCCATCGCCCCTACTTATATACGTTCAAAGCGCGATCTAAGCGATCACGCACCCCCTCTCGTAACGCCTTCGGGCCCAACACCTCCACATCCGGACCGTAACGGAGCACCTCCATAGTCAGCTCGGTCGGGTCGGAATACGGTATTCGCAGGTGGTAACCGTCATCCCGCCACTCGCCTGCCTGATCCGGATGCCAGCATTCATCGGCCACCCAGCGCGCCGCCCGAGGCGAAAAGCGCAGGTGTGCCTCGGCAGCAGGCTCACCGGAAAACAGCCCGAAACTGTCGTCCATGAACTGATCCAATCGGTCCACGGAAACCTCACGGGCAGGCTCATCCGAGACCTCAAACGCGACAATCCGGTCCAAGGAAAACAGCCGTAAATCACACGCCTGCTCGCAATCGGCAAGCAGATACCAGTTATGCCGGTAATGCAGCAACCGCTGGGGATGCACGGTCCGCTCACCGTGGTGGTCACGGCTGCGTGGCATATAACGAATGATGAGACGCTTGCTGGCCAGGGTGGCATCGGCAGCGGAAATAAAGATGTGGTTGGCTACCGCACGCTGCTGTACGGCTTGCAGCCGCACTTTGTCGCTCAAACGCTCGGCGTGATCGCCCGCATCACCCAGCAAACGACGAACCCGCTGGCGCAAGGGCGTGAGCCGGTGGCCCATCAAACCAGGTTGCACGGATTCGAGTAGCTGCTCGCAGGCCAGCAGCGCGTATAGCTCGGTGGCGTTCATCCAGAAACCGGGCAGCTCGAATTCCGGGGCTTCCGGGTCGTAGTGGTGGCCGTTGCGTTCACGATCGTAGACGATGGGCGCACCGAAGAAGTCCCGTAGATACTGAAAATCCTGGGTGACGGTATTACGAGTTATCCCCAATTCTTCGGTAAAACGCCGCATGGGTACGGGACGCCGAGCGTGACGCAACATGCCGTGAATGCGATAAAAGCGTTCAAGGCGGGTCACGGCAAATCCTTATGCGTTTTTTATTAGTGGTTTGACTCTAGCTCTTTGTGACTTATGTCACAACTCCCCTGCGGACTGATCTATTCCTGGATCAGCGGGGCGAATTTCATATAATAGCGGCGGCTTGCGCATGTGCCGCCCCCGGCATTAGGGCCACCAGGTGCGCACGCTGCCCACGGGAGCCGGCCCGTGGGGTCTCTTTCGAGCGCTGGGCCAGCAAGAACCAGCAGCGTAATCCCTCCGATCTTTCTCGGCCACCGACTCAGCCTGAGTCTTTTTCTGCTCTCCCAAGAAACCAAAAGCCCGCCGAAGAGACGGGCCAGGTGGCGCTGATAATCCGATCTACCGGCGCAATCTAATGTGCTGTGACGTGCATTCAGCGGTCGACACCGTACCGGTGAAGGAATTGAACTTCACGGCGCACTTTTCGACGTTAACGCCATTATCCCCATCGCTGGAAATGTTCGTGACATAGGGTCCAGCAGTGCTACAACCAGCCAAAACAGCGCACGACGCCAGGGCAAGCAACATCCCCCTCATTGCATCCTCCTTTCGTTTATTGATGTACCGGCTCTATGGCCGCGCGTCAGTGTAAAGGTGCGAACCGGGCTACGAAAGGTCTGCTATATCGCCACGGCTCGCCCTTACTACCCCGCAAGTGCGGGGAACAGATCCGCCTGCGGCCGCTCACTGACGGCATCGACGGTTTATCCCCGCAGGTGCAGGGAACAGTCCTCTCAGGAGTTGTGCGAGGGCTTGTAGTCCGGTTTATCCCCGCAGATGTGGGGAACAGACCCGCGACCGGGCGTTTATCCGCCGGATGTTCGGTTCATCCCCGCAGGTGCAGGGAACAGACCAGCGCCGGCCTCACCAACAACCCCAACCTCGGTTTATCCCCGCCCGTGCGGGGAACAGATCTGCGCGATGAGCTGCTGGTGGAGAATCCGCGGTTTATCCCCGCCTGTGCGGGGAACAGCAACACCACCTGTAGAAACCTCAGTTGGGCCACGGTTTATCCCCGCCTGTGCGGGGAACAGAGCGATCTATCGCCGGCAGCGCGGCGAGTTCCCGGTTTATCCCCGCCCGTGCGGGGAACAGATCTGCGCGATGAGCTGCTGGTGGAGAATCCGCGGCTTATCCCCGCCTGTGCGGGGAACAGAGCGATCTATCGCCGGCAGCGCGGCGAGTTCCCGGTTTATCCCCGCCTGTGCGGGGAACAGGAGCAGCAGATGACCCCACACCAGGCGCTGAGCGGTTTATCCCCGCCTGTGCGGGGAACAGCGGGGTGTCTCTGGGCCGGCATGAAGAGCCTGCGGTTTATCCCCGCCTGTGCGGGGAACAGTGGATGGCATAGGCGCCCGACCGATCCGCGCCCGGTTTATCCCCGCCTGTGCGGGGAACAGGCCATTTCCTTGGTGGCTCGCTTCGGCACCCGCGGTTTATCCCCGCCTGTGCGGGGAACAGACCACATAGAAGAATTGAGGAAAGAAAGCTCGCGGTTTATCCCCGCCTGTGCGGGGAACAGACCACATAGAAGAATTGAGGAAAGAAAGCTCGCGGTTTATCCCCGCCTGTGCGGGGAACAGCCGCCCTAAAACGCTGCCCGCCCGGCTCCCGGAGGTTTATCCCCGCCTGTGCGGGGAACAGCCCCTGATGGACACATTACCCGCTGGAACCCGCGGTTTATCCCCGCCTGTGCGGGGAACAGGACAGGGCCGGGGCGTCGAAGCGAGTGCCCGCCGGTTTATCCCCGCCTGTGCGGGGAACAGGGGAAAGGCCCGATCAGGAAAGCAGCGCCTTCCGGTTTATCCCCGCCTGTGCGGGGAACAGATCTCGCTGGGCGCGATCCCGGAGGGCCAACCCGGTTTATCCCCGCCTGTGCGGGGAACAGACCACATAGAAGAATTGAGGAAAGAAAGCTCGCGGTTTATCCCCGCCTGTGCGGGGAACAGCCCTGGCGCCGGGATATTCGTAGTAATTACCCCGGTTTATCCCCGCCTGTGCGGGGAACAGTAGGTGATCATGCCGGTCTTGCCGTCGGCGGACGGTTTATCCCCGCCTGTGCGGGGAACAGGCACAGTTCCGGGTAGCGGGCTGCCGGAATGTCCGGTTTATCCCCGCCTGTGCGGGGAACAGAGGCGCTGGGTTTCCTGATTTTGAAGCTGGTCCGGTTTATCCCCGCCTGTGCGGGGAACAGCATGGCCGAGGCCGCCTTGGCGTCCATCGTGAAGCGCGATGACCGGATTATCGGTTTATCCCCGCCTGTGCGGGGAACAGCGTTACAAGGTGAAGCGCGATGACCGGATTATCGGTTTATCCCCGCCTGTGCGGGGAACAGATGTGATCTACACGGCGGTGAGTGACTGATGCCGGTTTATCCCCGCCTGTGCGGGGAACAGATCGAATCGGGCGGCGGAACGTGTAAAAGGCGCGGTTTATCCCCGCCTGTGCGGGGAACAGACCGGCCGGCTTACCCACGTTCAGCGCGGTTTCGGTTTATCCCCGCCTGTGCGGGGAACAGCTCGCCCACCCAGGCCAGGCACTGGCTGTAGGCGGTTTATCCCCGCCTGTGCGGGGAACAGGGCTAGTTGTATACCTCGTCGGTATTCAACATCGGTTTATCCCCGCCTGTGCGGGGAACAGAGCTTCATACCCCAAGCGGCCGCAGCTTCGGCCGGTTTATCCCCGCCTGTGCGGGGAACAGAGCTTCATACCCCAAGCGGCCGCAGCTTCGGCCGGTTTATCCCCGCCTGTGCGGGGAACAGACCGGCCGGCTTACCCACGTTCAGCGCGGTTTCGGTTTATCCCCGCCTGTGCGGGGAACAGACCGGCCGGCTTACCCACGTTCAGCGCGGTTTCGGTTTATCCCCGCCTGTGCGGGGAACAGACCGGCCGGCTTACCCACGTTCAGCGCGGTTTCGGTTTATCCCCGCCTGTGCGGGGAACAGACCGGCCGGCTTACCCACGTTCAGCGCGGTTTCGGTTTATCCCCGCCTGTGCGGGGAACAGCGTTACAAGGTGAAGCGCGATGACCGGATTATCGGTTTATCCCCGCCTGTGCGGGGAACAGCGTTACAAGGTGAAGCGCGATGACCGGATTATCGGTTTATCCCCGCCTGTGCGGGGAACAGATGGCAGCCAGCTGCGCGGCTGTCGCGCCTTCCGGTTTATCCCCGCCTGTGCGGGGAACAGGGGCAGCACGCCGCCTTTTTCGGTGACGCCGACGGTTTATCCCCGCCTGTGCGGGGAACAGGGGCCGCACGCCGCCTTTTTCGGTGACGCCGACGGTTTATCCCCGCCTGTGCGGGGAACAGTTTCTTCAGCAGGGGGAGCCAGCTCATTCCGGCGGTTTATCCCCGCCTGTGCGGGGAACAGAGACGCGATGTAGGCGTTCCGGTCAGTGCGATCGGTTTATCCCCGCCTGTGCGGGGAACAGCGTTACAAGGTGAAGCGCGATGACCGGATTATCGGTTTATCCCCGCCTGTGCGGGGAACAGTGCAACAGCATTTCCATCCCTCGTCGCCGTCGCGGTTTATCCCCGCCTGTGCGGGGAACAGTGCAACAGCATTTCCATCACTCGGCGCCGTCGCGGTTTATCCCCGCCTGTGCGGGGAACAGGTCGAAGGCGCACCGGCAAAACCGGTCAAAGTCCGGTTTATCCCCGCCTGTGCGGGGAACAGATCACGCGGGCGCCACGGCGCGGCACCAGATTCGGTTTATCCCCGCCTGTGCGGGGAACAGGTCGAAGGCGCACCGGCAAAACCGGTCAAAGTCCGGTTTATCCCCGCCTGGGCGGGGAACAGTGCCCTTGGACATCCAGCGCTCCGATTTCCGCCGGGCTATCCCCGCCTGTGCGGGGAACAGTGCCCTTGGACATCCAGCGCTCCGATTTCCGCCGGTTTATCCCCGCCTGTGCGGGGAACAGTCTAAATGTACATGATTGTTTTATAAGGGAAAATCGGGAGCGAGATTTTCCACCAAACATCCTGTACGAATTTTGACCGCATTTTTAAAGAGCATCTAACTCGTATCTCAGTGCAGTCAATGCTCTTTTGCAACCAAAGACAGGTTGCGAGCCCATTAGATTGGTTCGGTCGGTCGCTTAAAATCCACCACGCTATTTCGGAGTACCTCAAGAGGAGAGCGCTGATTCCTGCGGCACCTGCGAACCTCCACAACGGGCCTGCCCTGGTCGGTCACCACCACGGTTAAACCGGATTCCTCAATCTTACGAAACAACTCCGAGGCCCGGCTCTTGAACTGTGACTTTGTCACCTGTTGAACATCCATTGCTCTACTCACTCCTGTTTGTATCTCGACGCGTTACACGATACAGTTGAGCCGCATTGATAGGGGAAGTCAATGATTAAGAGTTTTCACCATAAGGGACTGAAGAAGTTTCTTTACCACCGGCAGCACAGTCGGTATTCAGGCAAACCATGCCCCGAAGCTCCGCCGCCAACTGGCCCGACTCAACGTCTGTGCGTCGCCGAAGGAGATGGATTCTCCAGGATGGGGTTTCACTCGCTGAAAGGTGCCTTAGCCGGTCATTACGCCGTCTCGATCAGTGGTAACTGGCGGCTAACCTTTAAATTCGAGGACGGCGACGCCATCCTCGTTGACTATCAGGACTACCATTAGGAGGTCACCATGGATATGTTCAATCCTCCCCACCCCGGAGAAACCCTGCGTGAGGATGTTCTTCCAGCCCTGGGCCTCAGCGTTACCGAGGCGGCCCGTCAGCTTGGCGTGTCCCGGGTGGCCTTATCTCGCGTCCTCAACGGCAAAGCAGCCGTTTCCATTGATCTGGCCCGGCGCCTTGAGATCTGGCTCGGCGGCCCGAAGCGTGGCGCCCGGGCAGAAACGTGGCTTCATGAGCAGATGCAGCACGATCTTTGGAAAGCCCGCCAGCAAGGGGAGCCCGAGGACATTCGCACTGCGGTATAGACGGTACCGGCACAAACAAAAAAGGCGAACCCTCGGGTTCGCCTTTTTAGTGCCCGGCAACGAGAACGCTGCCGGGCTCTTCTCAACGGTGTCGCTTAGAACTGGTAGTTCAACTGCGCGCCGATGATGTCGGCGTCCAGCTCGTAGGTACCGTCCAGTACCGCCGGGGCACGGCCGTCTTTATAGATGTCGGCGTCGTCCACGAAGATGTGGGCGTAGGCGACATCGATGCTGAGGTTATCCGTGGGGTTGAAGCCGGCACCGATGGTGGCCCAGATGCGGTCGGAGTCCGGCGAGATAGCAGAGCGGGTGTCGCTGCTCTGGGTGGACTCTTCCTTGGCCAGGCCGAAGCGCAGCACGGTGTCGTTCTGCAGGGTGTGACGCACGCCCGCGGAGTAGCGGGTGGTGTCTTCCCAGCCGAATTCCTCAATCGCGGGATTGGGAAGCGGAGCCGGGCCAGCATGGTCAATCACCAGCCGATCCAGGCTGCTCCAGTCGGTGCGCTCTACACCCAGCAGCAGCTGGGTACGGTCGGTCAAGTCACCCGCATAGGAGAGCTGCAGCACGGCGGGAAGGTCGAGACTGGTTTCACCGGCATACTGACCGGCCAGCGGACCGGCGGAAGCCGGTTTGAAGGTGATGTCGCCGTCAATGTCGTAGCTGATCTCGGAACGGTAGGCCACGCCGAAGTGGTTGGACTCGTCCGGGCTGTAGGTCAGGCCGACGTTCCAGCCGAAGGCGTCGTCGTCGCCTTCCAGGCGGGTGGCGGCGTTTTCGATGTCGGCGTCGATCTGCTGGTAGTTGACGCCGGCGCCGAGGCGCAGGTTGTCGGTGATCTGGATGCCGACCGCCGGGTTGATGTTGATGGTCTGAACATCGGAGGTCTGGGCGTAGAAGTCACCGGAGGCCGGTACGCCGGTCGGGGACAGGGCGTTACCCCAGTTGTCTTCGTATTCGATCTTGGTGCCGTAGGGGGCGTTGATGCCCAGGCCGAAGGTCACGCGGTCGTTGAACGGCAGGGCCAGGAAGGCGCTGCCGACGAACGGCTCCACGTCTTCGAAATCACCGGGGCCGGAGGCGCCGTTGGCTTCAAAGGTGGTGTCGATCCACACCTGGTGGGCGGCGATGGACACCTCGGCGGTGTTCAGGCCGGCCAGGGTGGCGGGGTTATACCATTGGTTGGTGGCGTCCTCGCTGAGTACGGCGGAGCCGGCATAGGCGGTGCCCATGGCGGATACGGACTGATAAGACACGCCAAAACCTGAAGCGGCGGCGGTACCGGATGCCAGTGACAGCACGGAACCGGCGATCAATGCGCCTCTTATTTTCATAATGTTCTCCATCAAATCGAGCCTAAAACGGTGCCCTGCCCCGTCATTCCGCTGGCGCGGGGCACCATAAATTTACCGGGTTTTACACCGGTGGCGTAAGAATAAACTCGCACCCCGGTAGGGAGAAGGCGGGGAATGTAAAACTGGTGGTTTTTGATCAAATAAAGGCGACCGGTCGGTCGCCTTTTTGGGAAGGCGGTGCCGCCCGCGGCCCCGGGGCGGGGCCGTGGGCGGCGCGGCATCAACCGGCCAGCAGGGCGCGGGCGATGATGGTTTTCATGATTTCGTTGGTGCCGCCGTAAATACGCTGTACACGGGCGTCGGCGTACATACGGGCGATCGGGTATTCCCACATGTAGCCGTAGCCGCCGTGCAGCTGCAGGCACTCGTCGATGATCTCGCACTGCAGGTCGGTGACCCAGTACTTGGCGCCGGCGGCGGTGGGGATGTCCAGCTCTTTCTTGAGGTGCATCTCCAGGCAGCGGTCGACGTAGGCGCGGGCCACGTCGAGCTTGGTGCGCAGCTCGGCGAGCTTGAACTGGGTGTTCTGGAAATCGGCGACGCGCTGGCCGAACGCCTTGCGCTCTTTCACGTAGTCGAGGGTGTGCTCAAAGGCGCTTTCCGCCATGGCCAGGCCGTTGATGGCGATGCCGAGGCGTTCCTGGGGCAGTTCCTGCATCAGATAGATGAAGCCCATGCCTTCGTCGCCGATCAGGTTTTCCGCCGGCACTTTCACGTCCTGGAAGAACAGCTCCGAGGTGTCCTGGGCTTTCATGCCCACTTTCTTCAGGTTCTTGCCTTTCTGGAAGCCTTCCATGCCCTCTTCGACGATCAGCAGGCTGGTGCCCTTGGCGCCTTTGCTGGGGTCGGTCTTGGCCACCACGATCACGATGTCGGCGTTCTGGCCGTTGGTGATGAAGGTCTTGGAGCCGTTGAGGATGTAGTGATCGCCGTCCTTCACGGCGTTGGTCTTAACGCCCTGCAGGTCGGAGCCGGCGCCCGGTTCGCTCATGGCGATGGCGCCGATCAGCTCGCCGCTTACCATCTTCGGCAACAGGCGCTGCTTCATTTCCTCGGAACCGTAGTGCTCGATGTAGGGCGCCACGATTTCGGTGTGCAGGCCCCAGCCGATGCCGGTCAGGCCGGCGCGGGAGATTTCCTCGCTGACCACCACGCTGTAGAGGAAGTCGGCGCCGATGCCGCCGTACTCTTCGCTCACCATGGGGCACAGGAAACCCTGCTCGCCGGCCTTGCGCCAGAGCGCCTTGGGCACCTGGCCGGTTTGTTCCCACTCTTCGTGATGGGGGACGGCTTCGTTTTCCAGGAACTTGCGGACGGTGTCGCGGAACGTCTCGTGGTCGGAACTGAACAGGGTACGGGGGATCATTGTGCTCTCCGGTTGACTCGAACTGGAGACAGAGTGTCTAGCCCCCGGGAACCGGGGGCAATGACCAAAACGCTCAGGCCAGGTGCTCTCGCGCTAGGTACTCCTGCGATTGCATCTCCAGCAGGCGCGAACGGGTGCGTTCGAACTCGAACTCCAGACGGCCGCCGGCGTAGAGGTCCTCGATCGGGGTCTCCGCGGCCACCACCAGCTTCACGCCGCGGTCATAGAATTCGTCGACCAGATTGATGAAGCGGCGCGCGCGGTCGTCGCTGCCGGCGCCCATGCGTTCCACGCCGGAGATCAGCACGGTGTGAAACTCCCGGGCGATTTCGATGTAGTCGTTCTGGCTGCGCGGACCGTCGCAGAGCGCCCGGAAGTCGAACCAGACCACGTCGTCGGTGGATTTCACCGTGGCGATCTTGCGCCCTTCCACCAGAATGTTGCCCTGGTCCCGGTGGCGGCCGTGGCCCGGCGCCAGCGCGGCGAAACGCTCGGCCATGAAGCGGTCCGCCTCGGCGCCCAGCGGGCAGTGGAACAGCTCCGCCTGCTCCAGCAGGCGCAGACGGTGGTCGTGGCCGCCGTCCACGTTCATTACCCGGGTATGCAGCTTGAGCGCTTCGATGGCGGGCAGGAAACGGGCGCGCTGCAGCCCGTCCTTGTACAGGCCGTCGGGCTCGATGTTGGAAGTGGTCACCAGGGTGACGCCCTGATCGAACAGGGTCTGCATCAGGGTGCCGAGAATCATGGCGTCGGTGATGTCGGTGACGAAGAACTCGTCGAAACAGAGCACCCGATAGCGGGCCGCGAATTCCCGGGCGATGCTGGTCAGCGGGTTTTTCTCGCCCTGCCGGTCGCGCAATTGGCGGTGCACTTTCTGCATGAAGCGGTGGAAGTGCATGCGCCGCTTTTCCTCGAACGGCAGGCACTCGAAGAATACGTCCATCAGGTAGGTCTTGCCGCGCCCCACGCCGCCCCACATATACAGGCCCTTGAAGGGCTGGCGCTTGCTCTTGCGCAGGCGCGCCAGCAGCCCCTTGGCGGGCCGGTCTTCAAGCAGGCGGTGGTACAGATGATCGAGCGCGCGAACCGCCTCTTCCTGGGCCGGGTCGCGCACGAATTCAGGGCGGGCCAGATCGGCCTGATACTTCTCGAGAGGCGTCATGATGTCCCGGGATGATGAACGGCGGGTCAATGTAGCGTTCCCGGGCACGGGTGACAAGACGGCCCGGGACGCGCCGGCTCAGGGGAGCCGCGAAGCGGCCACCTCGCGGAGATTGACCAGCTGGCCGTGGAAGAAGTGGCCGCTGTCCGGGAAGCGGATCAGATCCGGGGCCAGCGCGGTGCTTTCCGCCCAGCGGAACACTTTGTCCGCGGGCACCACCTCGTCGTCCTCGCCCTGTACCACGGTCACCGGGCAGCCCACCTTCTCGATGGTCTCGAAGCCGTAGTGATGCACCGGCGGGGCCACCAGGAACAGGGCCGCCGGCGCCTCGCCGTTGGCGGCCAGCACCTCGGCGCCGCGCGCCGCCACGAAGCTGCCGAACGAGAAGCCCGCCAGCCACAGCGGGGTGCCGGGGTACTTTTTGCTGAGCCAGCGGTGCACGGCGATCAGGTCTTCCACTTCGCCGATGCCGTCGCTGTAGGCGCCCTGGCTTTCACCGACGCCGCGGAAGTTGAAGCGCAGGGCGGCGGCGCCCGCGTCCCGGGCGGCGCGGATCAGGGTGGTCACCACTTTGTTATCCATGGTGCCGCCGAATTGGGGATGAGGGTGGCAGACGATGGCGATCATGGCAGGGTTCTCCGTTTCCCCTTCAAGCACCGCTTCCAGGGTGCCTTCCGGACCCTCCAGGGCCAGCCGGTCACGACTCATGGTTTCCTCCCGATACAATTTCCGGGCCGCTTTTCTTGGCGCGGCAACTAGGACTGTGCTGCAATGTGCTGGCTAAGGAGTATGACATGGATATGCTGACAACCCACCTGCTCTCTTTCCTCGCCGGCCTGGTGGCCGGCGCCGGTGTTTTATACTGGCTGCTGCCCGCGCGGCGCCAGGGCAGCCAACTGATTCGCGAGCGTGATGAAGCCCGCAACGCGCTTAATCACTACCGGGACCAGGTGGATCGCCACTTCCTGGAAACCGCCGATCTGGTCAACGACCTGACCCAGTCCTACCGGGCGGTGCATCAGCATCTGTCCCAGGGCGCCCACGGTCTGTGCAGCGAGGCGGGCCGGCGCAAGGCGGCGGCGAAGAACCTGGACGCGGCGTTCGAGCCGGACACCCCGGCTTCGCAACCGCTGGATTACGCACCCAAGGCCCAGGGCACGCTGTCCGAGGACTTCGGCCTGGGCAAGAAGAAGGCCGACGGG
Organism: Alloalcanivorax venustensis ISO4; assembly: GCF_015356855.1. Classification (GTDB taxonomy): domain Bacteria; phylum Pseudomonadota; class Gammaproteobacteria; order Pseudomonadales; family Alcanivoracaceae; genus Alloalcanivorax; species Alloalcanivorax venustensis. The sequence continues at coordinate 126,980 of NZ_ARXR01000003.1, read as the reverse complement.
CCCTACAGCCCGGTGGGCCGGGACGAGGACGAGCCCGCCGCGGTGGTGGCGCCGCCGCGGGATTACGCGGATGTGGGCAGTGATGATGATGACAGTGATAAGCCGCGCTGAGAAGCGAGTTAAATAGGGCTCTGGGATCCTGCCGGCCGGCTTTGCCGGCCTTTCGCGGGCGGGGCCCGCTCCCACAGGGGCCGCTCCCACAGCGAAGCCATAAAAAAACCCGGCGTTGAGCCGGGTTTTTTATTTGCCTGAAGAGCGCGGGGCTTAGCGGGCCGAGTGGCCTTTCAGCTCCACCTTCACTTTTTCGTGTTCCTGCAGGCCCTGGTAGTAGTTGCGCAGCACTTCCAGCACTTCCGGGCGGCTGAAGTTGTCCGGCACGTCGCCGCCTTCGCTGAGCAGCTTGCGCAGCTTGGTGCCGCTGACCAGTACGCGGTCATCGGCGGTGTGCGGGCAGGTGCGCATGCTGGCCATGGTGCCGCACTTGTCGCACCAGAAGGTCCAGTCGATCTTCAGCGGCTGGGTGATCAGCGCGTCGTTGGGAATCTCGTCGAAGATGTGGTGGGCGTCGAACGGGCCGTAGTAGTCGCCCACGCCGGCGTGGTCACGGCCGACGATCAGGTGCGAGCAGCCGTAGTTTTGGCGGAACAGGGCGTGCAGCAGCGCCTCGCGGGGGCCGGCGTAACGCATGTCCAGCGGGTAGCCGGACTGCACCACGGTGTTCTCCACGAAGTAGTGCTCGACCAGGGTGCTGATCGCTTCCTGGCGCACTTCCGCCGGAATATCACCGGGCTTCAGGTTGCCCAGCAGCGAGTGCACCATCACGCCGTCGCAGATTTCGATGGCGATCTTGGCCAGGTGCTCGTGGGAGCGGTGCATCGGGTTGCGGGTCTGGAAGGCGGCGACGCTTTTCCAGCCGCGCTGTTCGAACATGGCGCGGGTTTCGGTGGGTGTCATGTAGATGCCCGCGTACTTCTCCGGGAAGTCGCCCTGGCTGAACACCTTCACCGGGCCGGCCAGGTTGACGTCGCCCTGGGCGAGCACCATTTTCACGCCCGGATGCTCTTCGTCGGTGGTCTTGAACACCTGCTGACACTCGTGCGTCTTGTCGATGGTGTACTTCTCGTTCACCAACATGGAGCCCATGATGTCGCCGTTACCGTCGACCAGCGCGACTTCCTCGCCTTCGGCCAGACTGTCGGCGGTGGCCTGGTCGGTGGACAGGGTGATCGGGATCGGCCAGAACACGCCGTTGGCCAGCGTCATGTTGTCGCACACACCCTGCCAGTCGGCTTTCCCCATGAAGCCGTCCAGCGGCGTGAAACCGCCGATGCCGAGCATGATCAGATCGCCGCGCTCGCGGGAACTGAGGGTGATTTTCGGCAGCGCACTGGCCGCGGCCAGCGCGCTTTCCCGTTCGGCGCCTTCCAGCAGCCGGATGTTCAGCGTTTCGCTGCCGTGGGGTTTCACCAATTGCGACATGTTCGCTCCCTAATGGTCGGTTGTGTCTGTGATGGCGGCGGATTATACCGGCCCGCGTCCGGGGCCCTCCACCGCTGCTAAGAACTTTCGGTTTGGTGCTTATAGCCGCAAGCTCTGCGCGTTACGCCCAGGGCACGCGCAACTTGACCGGCGCCGGCTCCAGTTCGATCTCGGCGGGCAGCCAGCCCACCGGGTCGCCGTCCGCCTGCACCGGCTCCAGGCCGGGCGCGGTGACGGTGACCTTCTCGGCGCTCAGCGAAGCGACACCGTCGACCCGCTCCATGCGCCCCACCACCAGCGCCGCCAGGCAGCGCAGCAGGAAGCCCAGGCCCGGGCGCTGGAACATCAACACCTGCAGGCTGCGCTTGGCCAGGCCCGCTTCGCGGCTGAGCACGAAGCTGCCGCCGTAGTAGCGGCCATTGGTGATCACCGCGGAAAAGCAGTCCAGCGGGCGGCCGTCCACGGTGATCCGGTACTGCACCTGACCGTAGCGGAACAGCTGGCGGATCATGCTGATCACATAGGCGAGCTTGCCCACCCGGCGCTTGAGAATCAGGTCCACCTGATCGACCACCCAGGCGTCGTAGCCGATGCCCGCCATCACCATGAAGCGGCGGCCGTTCAGCCGCGCCGGGGTGACGTTCAGGGTGCGGCCGTCGAGCACCACCTTGGCGGCGGCTTCCGGGCGGCGCGGAATCGACAACTCCCGGGACAGCACATTGGCGGTGCCGATCGGAAACAGCGCCAGCGCCACGCCCGGGTTGAGGCCGTTGATCACGTCGTTGGTGGTGCCGTCACCACCGGCCGCCACCACCACCTCGCCCTGATCGGCCAGGCCGCGCAGATAACGGGTGGCGTCGCCGGGCGCGCGGGTGTGGTAAAGCCGCACCTTGCCGCCGCCCTCTTCCAGCGCGCGCACGAAATGGCGCAGCCGCCGCTCCCTGCCGCCCCCGGCGGTAGGGTTGTAAATCACCGTGATGTTCATGCGTTCCCGTACTGCCGAAGAGATGCCGCCCTAGACCGGGTTATCGATATCGATGAAGGTATGTTCCAGCCCGTACTCATTGGCGAGCCACTCCCCCACCGCCTGCACCCCATAGCGCTCGGTGGCGTGGTGGCCGCAGGCGAAATAATGAATGCCGGTTTCGCGGGCGAAATGGGTGGTGGGCTCGGAAATCTCACCGCTCAAGTAGGCGTCCACGCCGAGCGCCTGGGCCTGTTCGATAAAGCCCTGGGCGGCGCCGGTGCACCAGGCCAGGGTTTCGATTTCGTCCTCGCCGTCGCCGATGTGCAGCGCCTCGCGCCCCAGCACCGACTCCACATGGACGGCGAAATCGCGCGCGCTCATCGGGTCGTCCAGACGCCCCACGTTGCCGATGGAGAGCGGGTTGCCCGCTTCCATGCCGCCTTCGACGCGCAGCCCCAGGCGACGCGCGAGTTGCGCATTGTTGCCCAATTGCGGGTGCGCATCCAGCGGCAGATGGTAGGCGAACAGGCTGATGTCGTGGCGCAGCAGGCTCTGCAGCCGCTGCTTTTTCATGCCACGAACGCGCTGGTCCTCGTTTTTCCAGAAGTAGCCGTGATGCACGAAGATGGCGTCCGCTTCTTCGACGATGGCCGCGTCGATCAGCGCCTGGCAGGCGGTGACGCCGGTCACCAGCCGCCGCACCTGCTCGCGGCCTTCCACCTGAAGCCCGTTGGGGCTGTAGTCACGGAATCGGTGAGGCTGCAGCTCGTCGTCGAGCACACGCAGCAAATGATCGCGTTTCAGCATGGAGGTCTCCCTGCTACTATTGCGCGCAGTCTACATGATTCGCGGGGGCGGAGGCTTGGATAAGTGTTAACAGGCCCGTTATTAAAACTGTTTCGATTTCTGGCGTTGCCGGTGGTCGCCGGCCTGGCCGTGGGCCTGTCGGTGCTGTGGTGGTACGAGCACGGGCCCGGCGCCCGCGACGCCGGCGCGCCGGCCACCGCCACGGCGCCCCGCGCGGACAGCTACTCGGACGCGGTGGCCCGGGCGGCGCCGGCGGTGGTCAACGTCTATACCACCCAGATCGTCACCCGCGGCGGCGAGCAGCTCAGCGACGACCCGCTGTTCAACCGCTTCATGGAGCGCCCGCGCCGCGAGCGCGCCCTGGCCAGCCTGGGCTCCGGGGTGCTGGTGTCCTCCGAAGGCTATGTGCTGACCAGCTACCATGTGATCCGCGACGCCGATGAGATCCTGGTGGCCCTGCGCGACGGCCGGGACGCCCCGGCGCGGGTGGTGGGCACCGACCCGGAAACCGATCTGGCGCTGCTGCAGATCGCCCTGGAAGACCTGCCGCAAATCGAACTGAACGGCCCGCAGCCGGTGAGCGTCGGCGACGTGGTGCTGGCCATCGGCAACCCGCTGGGCGTGGGCCAGACCGTGTCCATGGGCATCGTCAGCGCCACCGGCCGCACCCATCTGGGCATCGCCACCTTCGAGAATTTCATCCAGACCGACGCGGCCATCAACCGGGGCAACTCCGGCGGCGCGCTGATCAACACCCGTGGTCATCTGATCGGCATCAACACCGCCATTCTGTCCTCGGACGGCAACTGGCAGGGCATCGGCTTCGCCACCCCGGCGTCGATCGCCAGCGAGGTGATGTCCGACCTGATCGAACACGGCCGGGTGATCCGCGGCTACCTGGGCGTCACCGTCCAGGACATCAACCCCACCCTGGCGGAAACCTTCGGCATGGACGACGTGGTCGGCGGCGTGGTCACCGAGGTGGTGTCCGGCAGCCCGGCCCAGGACGCCGGCCTGCAAGCCGGCGACGTGCTGATCGGCATCGACGGCAACACCATGAAGGACGGCTACGAAGCGATGAACCGCATCGCCGGCACCGAACCGGGCACCAAGCTGACCCTCAACGTGCGGCGCAACACCCAGGAGCTGGAGCTGGACGTGACCATCGGCACGCGCCCACCGGCAAACGAATAATCGTAGGAGCGGGCCTAGCCCGCGAAAGGGTGGCTTATAGCCACCCGGCGGGATACCAGAGGCCTATCTAACAGCGGCACAAACAGCGTCTCTGGGATCCTGCCGGGAGCTTCGCTCCCTTTCGCGGGCAGGGCCCGCTCCTACAGGATTTCTTCCAGGGCTTCGGTGAGCTCCCGATTCTGATCGGGGCGCCCCACCGTTATCCGCAAGTGGTCCTGGATGCGTTCGGGTTTGCCGAAGTGGCGGACGATGATGCCGCGCTCGCGCAGCGCCGCCGCCAGGTCGGCGCCGGGGCGGGTGGCGTGGCGGCAGAACAGGAAGTTGGCCGCCGAGGGCAGCACCTGGAAGTGCATCGTTTCCAGCGCGTGGCGCAGGGTTTCGCGCTCCTCGATGACCAGCTCGCGGCCGCGCTGGAAAAAATCCTCGTCCTCGAAGGCGGCCTTGCCGGCGGCGATCGCCAGCCGGTCCAGCGGGTAGGAATTGAAGCTGTTCTTGATCCGCTCCAGCCCGTCGATCAGCTCAGGATGGCCCACCGCGAAGCCGATGCGCACGCCGGCCAGTGACCGGGACTTGGACAGCGTCTGGGTGACCAGCAGGTTGGGGTAGCGGTCCACCAGGGCGATGGCGGTGTCGCCGCCGAAATCCACGTAGGCTTCGTCGATCACCACCACCGACTCCGGGTTGGCGGCCAGCACGGCTTCAATGGCGTCCAGCGGCAGCAGCCGGCCGGTGGGCGCGTTCGGGTTGGGGAAGATAATGCCGCCGTTGGGGGCGGTGTAGTCGGCCGGATCGATGGCCAGGTCGTCGTCCAGCGGCACCGGCCGGTAATCAATGTCGTAGAGCCCGCAGTACACCTTATAAAAGCTGTAGGTGATGTCCGGGAACAGCAGCGGCCGGTCCTGCTTGAACAGACCAAAGAAGATGTGCGCCAGCACCTCATCGGAACCGTTGCCGACGAACACCTGGGCGCGGCTGACGCCGTGGTAGGCGGCGATGGCGTCCTTGAGCTCAGTGGCGTCCGGGTCCGGATACAGGCGCAGGCGGTCGTCGGCGGCCGCACGGATCGCCTCGATCACCCTGGGCGAGGGGCCCAGCGGGTGCTCGTTGGTGTTGAGCTTCACCAGCCGCGCCATTTTCGGCTGCTCGCCGGGCACGTAGGGCTCCAGGTCGCGGACGAAGGGGCTCCAGAATCGGCTCATAGCGGCTTCTTGATCCTCATTTCGGCGCTGCGGGCGTGGGCGGTGAGGCTCTCCGCGCGGGACAGCACCGAGGCGATTTTACCCAGCTCGCTGGCGCCCTCCGGCGAGCAGCCGATCAACGAGCTGCGCTTCTGGAAGTCGTACACGCCCAGCGGCGACGAGAACCGCGAGGTGGCGCTGGTGGGCAGCACGTGGTTGGGCCCGGCGCAGTAATCACCGAGCGCCTCCGGGGTGTGGCGGCCCAGGAAGATGGCGCCGGCGTGGCGCACTTTCTTCGCCCAGACCTCGGCGTCATCCAGGGACAGCTCCAGGTGCTCCGGGCAGACGCGGTTGACCACCTCCATGGCCTGATCCAGGTCGTCCACCTGAATCAGGGCGCCACGGTTGGCCATCGAGGTGCGGATCACGGTTTCCCGCTCCAGGGTCGGCGCCAGGCGCTCCATGGCCTCTTCCACCCGGGCGAGGAAATCCGCGTCCGGGCTGACCAGAATGGATTGCGCCTCTTCGTCGTGCTCGGCCTGGGAGAACAGGTCCATGGCGATCCAGTCCGGATCGGTCTTGCCGTCGCAGACCACCAGAATCTCCGACGGGCCGGCGATCATGTCGATGCCCACCTTGCCGAACACCTGGCGCTTGGCCTCGGCCACGTAGATGTTGCCGGGGCCGACGATCTTGTCCACCGCCGGCACCGTTTCGGTGCCGAACGCCAGCGCCCCCACCGCCTGGGCGCCGCCCAGGGTGAAGAAACGCTCCACGCCGGCCACCGCCGCCGCCGCCAGCACCATGTCGTTGAGCTCGCCGTCCGGCGCCGGGCTGACCATGACGATTTCGGCCACGCCGGCGACCCGGGCGGGCAGCGCGTTCATCAGCACCGAGCTGGGGTAGGCGGCCTTGCCGCCGGGCACGTAGATGCCGGCGCGGTCCAGCGGGGTCACCTGCTGGCCCAGCAGGGTGCCGTGGGCGTCGCGGTAGTGCCAGGAATCCTGCTTCTGACGGGCGTGGTAATCGCTGACCCGTTCGGCGGCCGCTTCCAGGGCCTGGCGCTGCTCGGCGGGCAGACGCTCAAGAGCCGCTTCCAGCTGCGCCCGCTCCACGGTCAGATCCGCCATGGACGCGGCGTCGCGGCGGTCGAAGCGGTTGGTGTACTCCACCACCGCGGCGTCGCCCCGGCCGGCCACGTCACGCAGGATACCGCGCACCCGCTCGCCCACTTCCTCATCGCGCTCTTCGCTCCAGGCGGTGAGCGCCATCAGGCGGGGAACGAAATCCGCGTCGTTGGCGTTTAAACGGTTGGTCTTCATGCTGTTTCCCGGCGTTGCTCCACGGCTTGCTCGAGTTTATCAAGAATCGCCTGAATCGCGGCGTGACGGGTCTTCATGCTGGCCCGGTTGACCACCACCCGGGAGGAAATGTCGTCGGCGATGGTTTCGGTGGGCTCCAGGCCGTTGGCGCGCAGCGTGTTGCCGGTGTCGACGATGTCCACGATGCGGTCCGCCAGCCCCACCAGCGGCGCCAGTTCCATGGCGCCGTAGAGCTTGATGATCTCCGCCTGCTTGCCCTGCTGGGCGAAATACTGGCGCGCCACGTTGACGAACTTGGTGGCCACCCGCAGGCGCCCGCTCACCGGCGGCGCGTCCTTGAGCGCGGCCACCATCAGCTTGCAGCGGGCGATTTCCAGATCGAGCGGCTCGAAGATGCCTTCGGCGCCGTTTTCCATCAGCACGTCCTTGCCGGCCACGCCCATATCGGCGCCGCCGTGCTGCACATAGGGCGGCACGTCGGTGGCGCGGATGATGATGATCTGCACGTCATCGCGGGTGGTGTCGAAGATCAGCTTGCGGGACGCGGACGGGTCCTCCAGCAGCTCGATACCGGCGTGCTTGAGCAGCGGCAGCGTCTCGTCAAGTATGCGGCCCTTGGAGAGGGCGATAATCAGCGGTTTTTCGGACATGTCGGTTTCCATCGGCGCCACGCTTCAGCCGGGTACGCGCCGAATCACGGCGCCCAGCGATTGCAGTTTTTCCTCGATGCACTCGTACCCCCGGTCGATATGGTAGATACGCTGCACGGTGGTGTCGCCCTCGGCGACCAGGGCGGCGATCACCAGCGACGCCGAGGCGCGCAGGTCGGTGGCCATCACCGGCGCGCCGGTGAGGCTGGCCACGCCGCGGCAGATGGCGGTGTTGCCCTGCACTTCGATGTCGGCGCCCATGCGGTTCATTTCCTGCACGTGCATGAAACGGTTCTCGAACACCGTCTCGACAATGGTGCCGGTGCCTTCCGCCACCGTGTTCAGGGCGGTGAACTGGGCCTGCATGTCGGTGGGCATGGCCGGGTACGGCGCGGTGCGCAGGTTCACCGACTTGGGCCGGCGGCCTTCCATGTCCAGGCTGATCCAGTTGTCGCCGGTCTCGATCTTGGCGCCGGCTTCCTTGAGCTTGTGCAGCACCGCGTCGAGCAGGCTCGGGTCGGTGTCCTTGCACTTGATGCGGCCGCCGGTGATGGCGGCGGCGATCAGATAGGTGCCGGTTTCGATGCGGTCGGCGATCACGTCATGGTGGCAGCCGCCCAGCTTGGGCACGCCTTCCACGGTGATGGTGTCGGTGCCGGCGCCGCTCACCTTGCCGCCCATGCGGTTGATGAAGTTGGCCAGGTCCACCACTTCCGGCTCGCGGGCGGCGTTTTCCAGCACCGTGGTGCCGTCCGCCAGTGCCGCCGCCATCAGCAGGTTTTCGGTGCCGGTCACGGTGACCGTGTCCATCACGATGCGCGCGCCCTTCAGGCGGCCGTTGGATTTGGCGTGCACGTAGCCGTTGGCCACCACGATCTCCGCGCCCATGGCCTCCAGGCCGCGCAGGTGGATGTCCACCGGCCGCGAGCCGATCGCGCAACCGCCGGGCAGCGACACCGAGGCCTCGCCGAAGTGGGCCACCATCGGCCCCAGCACCAGGATCGAGGCGCGCATGGTTTTAACCAGCTCGTAGGGCGCGGTGAGCTCCTGGATGGTGGTGGGGTTCACCTCCACGTTGAGCTTGTCGTCGATCACCACGTGCACGCCCATGCGGCCGAGCAGCTCGATCAGGGTGGTCACGTCCTGCAGGTGGGGCAGATTGCCCACCGTGACCGGCTCCCCGGCCAGCAGGGTGGCGGCCAGAATCGGCAGCGATGAGTTCTTGGAACCGGAAATGCGGATTTCGCCGTCGAGACGCCGACCGCCAGTGATGATCAATTTGTCCATGGAGCTTCCTACGCGGAAAAGACGGTACGGTCAGGCAAGGCCCATTTTCTGGGCTTTTTCCCATTCGGCACGGGTAAAGGTCTTGATCGAGACGGCATGAATGGAGTTATCGGCGATCTGCGGGTTGATGCAGCTGTACACGAGCTGCTGTTTCTTCACCGGCATCAGGCCTTCGAAGGCATCGGATATCACGCGGATCAGAAAGCGGTCGCCTTCCCCTTCCACGGCCACATCGGCATCCTCGAAACCGGCTTCCACCAGCGCCTTCACGTCTTCCGATTTCATGATCACTCCTCGTTTCAATGAACGGGTAATGATACGCGAGGGCGCGGTGGCTTGTCATTGTGACGGCCGGCCATCCGGGGGCCGGCCGCCCGGTGGCGGGGTCAGGCGCCGCTGCCGGTCTCCACGTCCACTTTCTCTTCCAGGTCGGCGCTTTCCGCGGACCAGCTGTCGATCACCTTGTCCAGGTCACCGAGCTGCTGCATGGACTGGGCGAACTGGGCCCGGTAGACGTCGCGCAGATCCAGGCCGTTGACGTAGACATTGACCACCTTCCACTGGTCATCGGACTGGAACAGGGTGAAGAACACCGGAATCACCTTGCCGTCGTTGGTGGTGCCTTCCAGCCGCACCCGGGCGTAGTTGCCCTTGCGGTCCTCCTCGCGCATCGGCAGCACGCGGATTTCCTGGCCCTGGTAAAGGGTCACGCCGGAGGCGTAGGTGTTGATCAGGCTGTTCTTGAACACTTCCAGGAACTCGTACTTCTGGTCCCGGCTGGCCTGGTCGAAGTGCTCGCCCATCACCATGCGGGTGATGCGCTTGAAATCCACCAGCGGCACCAGCTCCTCGCGGACCAGCTCACGGGCGTAGCTTTCGTCCTTTTCCAGCCGCTCGCGCTCGGCGTCGATACGGCTGGTCATCCGCTCCACGGTCTCCTGGACCAGATCTCGAGGGTCCTGGGCGGCCTGGGCGAAGCCCGCCGAGACCAGCATAAGCAGCGCCAGCGTGGCCGCGAAGCCTTGTTTGAAGATCATACGTCACTCCCTGTCGTGTCTGAGGATGTTCGTTTCTACGGCCTTGGTCCCGACCTGTCCAGCCAAGGCCTCTACGAAGCACGTTTTGTGCGAGCGGGCCCCGCCCGCGAAAGGCAAGCAGAGCTTGCCGGCGGGATACCAGAGACCTAATCAATTGGAACATCCGAACGCTTAAGGGTTCCAAGGGCAGTCAGCGGCGCTTCGGCCAGTGTATAATCTCCGCCAGCGAGGAGACACGAATCATTATGAGTCATAACCACATCGCCACCGCCCGCCGTGTTCTGGACGTGGAAGCGCGCGCCGTGGCCGCGCTCGGCGAGCGCGTCAGCGACACCTTCGAGCAGGCCTGCGAGCTGCTGCTGGCCTGCAAGGGCCGGGTGATCGTGACCGGCATGGGCAAAAGCGGCCATATCGGCAGCAAGCTGGCGGCCACCCTGGCGAGCACCGGCACCCCGTCGTTCTTCGTCCACCCCGGCGAGGCGTCCCACGGCGACCTGGGCATGATCACCACCGAGGACGCGGTGCTGGCGCTGTCCAATTCCGGCGAAACCGGCGAAATCCTCACCATTATTCCGGTGATCAAGCGCAAGGGCGCGGTGCTGATCAGCATGACCGGCCGCCCTTCGTCGTCCCTGGCGCAGCTCTCCGACGTGCATCTCGACGTGGGCGTGGAAGAAGAGGCCTGCCCGCACAACCTGGCGCCCACCACCTCCACCACCGCCGCGCTGGCTATGGGCGACGCCCTTGCCATCGCCCTGCTCGAGGCGCGCGGCTTCACCGCCGAGGACTTCGCCCTCAGCCATCCGGGCGGCAGCCTGGGCCGGCGCCTGCTGCTCAAGGTCGACGACATCATGCACGCGGAAGAGCGCCTGCCACGGGTCAACCGCGACGCCAGCCTGTCCGACGCCCTGCTGGAAATGACCCGCAAGGGCCTGGGCATGACCACGGTGGTGGACGACGACGGCCGCCTGATCGGCATCTTCACCGACGGCGATTTGCGCCGCACCCTGGAAAAGGGCCTGGATATCCGCCAGGCCGGCATCGCCGACGTGATGTCGCCGCGCCCGGTGACCATGCCGCCCGGGCACCTGGCCGCCGAGGCCCTGCAAATCATGGAGACGCGCAAGATCAACGGCCTGGTGGTGTGTGACGCCGACCAGCGCCCGGTGGGCGCCCTCAACACCCAGGACCTGCTGCGCGCGGGGGTGATGTAGTGACCTTGCTGGTGTCCAGCGCCGACGCGCGCAACCTGAAACTGATGGCCTTCGACGTGGACGGCGTGCTCACCGACGGCCGCCTCTATTACGGCCCCGACGGCGAAGCGCTCAAGGTGTTCAACACCCTGGACGGTCACGGCCTCAAGAAACTGGCCGCCAGCGGCGTCACCCTGGCGCTGATCACCGGCCGCGACACGCCCATGGTGGCCCGCCGCGCCACCGAGCTGGGCATTCAGCACGTGATCCAGGGCCGCGAGGATAAGGGCGTGGCGCTGGCCGACCTGGCCGCCTCGCTGGGCGTGACCGCCCGCGAAACCGGCTACGCCGGCGACGATGAACCGGACGTGCCGGCCCTGCAGTGGGCGCAGATCGCCTTCGCACCGTCCAGCGGCCACGACTGCGCGCGGGCGGCGGCCGACCACGTGACCCGCAACCGAGGCGGCGAAGGCGCGGTGCGCGAGATCTGCGACGCCCTTCTCGAACACCGGGGTGACGCGTGAAACGCCAGGGCCTGCTTAGCGCCTCCGGCATCCTGCTGCTGGGGCTGATCGTGCTGATGACCCTGCACGAGTGGGACAACCCTCTGGAAGAAGACCGCGAGGCGTTTCTCAACGCGCCGATGATCATCGCCGACCGGATCGTCGCCAAAGCCTACGACGAAGAGGACGGCCGGGTGCAATACCGCCTGGTGGCGGATCATCTCGAGCAGTACGAACGGGACGCGCTCACCACCCTCACCGAACCGGTGTTGCGCATGGACAACAGTAACGGCCTGTGGACGATCCAGTCCCGCCGTGGTGAAGTGCGCGACAACGGTGACCTGATTGTCTTCACGGACCAGGTGGAAGCGCGCAGCGAAAGCAACGGCGTCACCCTGGACACCGAGGAACTGCAGTACCACAACGACACCAACCGTGTGGTCTCCCCCGGCGAGCTCGCCATGCGCCACCGCGACGGCCGCACCCGCGCCGGCGCCATGGAAAGCGATCTGACCAGCGGCGAAATGACACTCAAGCAAGGAGTGGTAAGTGAATTCACAGGCAGCACGGAATAGGTCCGCCCTGGGCAAGGCTCTGCTGGCTCTGGCGTTGACCGCGCTGACCGCCGGCGCCGCCGCCCAGCAGCCCACCGGCCCGGTGGAGGTGAGCGCCGATGAGGCCACCTTCGAACAGAGCGCCGGCACCGGCGTGTATCGCGGCAACGCCGAGCTGATCCAGGGCAAGCGGCGCCTGAACGCGGATGTGATCCGCCTGTTCACCGAGAACAATGAACTGACGCGGGTGGAAGCCACCGGGTCGCCGGTGCGCATGGTGGAAGGCAAGGAATTGAACGCCCGCGCCGACAAGCTGGTCTACGACCTGGCGCAGCGCAGCCTGGTGCTCACCGGCAACGCCCGCGTCACCCACCAGGGCAACACCTTCGAAGGCGCCAAGGTGGAGTACAACCTGGATTCGCGCCGCGTGGACGCCAGCAGCGAAGGCGACAAGCGGGTACGCCTGGTGATCCCGGCCAAGAACGCCGAGCAGGCCAGCGAGGACGCCGAGCCGGAGGAGCAGGACAACGGCGAACCGGCCCAGGACGCCCCGGCCGCGCAACCCGATAATGCGGAGACCCCCTGAGATGGCACATCTGAGCGCCCATAATCTGGCCAAGAGCTATAAGAGCACCCGCGTCATCGAGGACGTCTCCCTGGAAGTGGAAGCCGGCCAGATCGTCGGCCTGCTGGGCCCCAACGGCGCCGGCAAGACCACCTGCTTCTATATGATCGTGGGCCTGGTGGCCGCCGACGCCGGCCGTATCGAGATCAACGGCAACGACATCACCCACCTGCCGATGCACGGCCGGGCCAAACGCGGCATCGGCTACCTGCCCCAGGAGGCGAGCATCTTCCGCCGCCTCACCGTGGAGCAGAACATCATGGCGATCCTGGAAACGCGCAAAAGCCTGAGCAAGGCGGAGCGCAAGGAGCAGCTGGAGAAACTGCTGCAGGAATTCCATATCGACCATATTCGCGACAGCATGGGCATGAGCCTGTCCGGCGGCGAGCGCCGGCGCGCGGAGATCGCCCGGGGCCTGGCCACGGACCCGGATTTTATTCTGCTGGATGAGCCCTTCGCCGGGGTCGACCCGATCTCCGTGAACGACATCAAGAGCATCATCCGCCACCTCAAGGACCGCGGCATCGGCGTGCTGATCACCGACCACAACGTCCGCGAGACCCTGGATATCTGCGACACCGCCTATATCGTCAGCACCGGCCATATCATCGCCGACGGCGACGCCGACACCATTCTCGGCAACCAGCAGGTGCGCGACGTCTACCTGGGCGCCGACTTCCGGCTTTAGTAGCGACAAAAGTGGCGGCGACCGCCGCCGCTGCCTTGCGCACCGCCCAAACCCTTGCATATAGTGGACGCCTTCCCGCCGCACTGCCCTACACCCTTCCGCCGGACAAAACAATAGCTGGCATGATTATTGCTTAATTTCGATTGATGCTGCTATGCTCCAACCCTCGGGATCGAGCAACCAGACACGCAGCATGAAACCCTCCTTACAGCTTCAAATCGGCCAGCAGCTGACCATGACGCCCCAGCTGCAGCAGGCAATCCGCCTGCTGCAGCTGTCGACGCTGGACCTGCGCCTGGAGATCCAGCAGGCGGTGGAGACCAACCCGCTGCTGGAAATGGAGGAAGGCGCCGAGGATTTCAGCGCCGATGACGGCGAGTACGACGCCGACGCGGACCTGGACGTGGAGCGCAGCGACGCCCTGGAAGACCTGGTGGACGGCCCGGTGGAGACCGACAGCGACTGGGACGACCTCTACGTGGGCCAGAGCAGCCCCGGCGGCGAGAGCGAGGACGCCGACGCCTGGCAGCAGCGCCACGCCAACCCCGACACCCTGATCAGCCACATGGAGTGGCAGCTCAACCTGACGCCGATGAGTGACCGGGACCGGGTGATCGCCCAGATCATCATTGAAGCCCTGGACGAGCGCGGCTTCGTCACCGTGCCCCTGGAAGACCTGGTCACCACCGCCAATAACGAAATCGCCGACCCGGACGACCCGGTGGAAGACGATGAAGTGGTGGCGGTATTGCACCGGCTGCAGCAGTTCGACCCGGTGGGCGTGGCCAGCCGCGACCTGGCCGAGTGCCTGGGCGTGCAGCTGGCCCAGCTGCCCGAGGACACCCCGCATCTGGACCACGCCCGGGCGGTGCTGGCGCACCAGACGCTGCTGGAAAAACACGATTACGCCGGCCTGCGGCGCGCCCTGGGCGCCACCGAGGAGGCCCTGCTCGCGGCCATGGCCCTGCTGCGCGGCCTGGACCCGGCCCCGGGCCAGCAGATCGGCGGCGAGAGCGCCGATTACGCGGTCCCCGACGTGGTGGTCAGCGCCCACAAGGGCGGCTGGCGGGTGGCGCTCAACGAGGCGGTGCTGCCGCGCGTCAATCTTCACGCCCAGTACGCACAGATGGCCCGCCAGGTGGGCGGCGAGGACGGCCAGTACCTGCGTAACTGCATGCAGGAGGCCAAATGGTTCCTGAAAAGCCTGCAAAGCCGCCACGACACCCTGCTGAAAGTGGCCAGCCGCATCGTCGAGGTGCAGCAGGACTTCTTCAACTACGGTGAAGAGGCGATGAAACCGCTGGTCCTGGCGGACATCGCCGAGGCCGTGGGCATGCACGAGTCCACCATCAGCCGGGTCACCAACCAGAAATTCATGCTCACGCCCAAGGGCGTGTTCGAGCTGAAATATTTCTTCTCAAGTCACGTCGACACGGACGGCGGCGGTGAGTGTTCCTCCACCGCCATTCGTGCCATCATTAAGAAGCTGGTCGCCGCCGAGAGTCCTCGCAAGCCGCTCAGCGACAACAAGCTGGCGAGCTTGCTGAATGATCAGGGGATCAAGGTGGCGCGCCGCACGGTCGCCAAATATCGCGAGGCGATGCGCATCCCGTCCTCGAGCGCCCGCAAGCGTTTGGTGTAGGCGCGCGGAGGATGGGTCTTAACGAGGTATAGGAGCCAGCCATGCAAATAAACATCAGTGGTCACCACCTGGATATCACCGACGCCCTGCGTGACTATGTGGACGAAAAGTTCGCCAAACTGGAGCGCCATTTTGATCAGATCACCAGCATTCAGGTGATCCTGTCTCCGGAGCCCAAATCCCACAAGGCCGAATCCACCATCCACATCTCCGGCGCCGACGTGTTCGCCACCGCCCACGCGGACGACATGTACGCGGCCATTGATGCGCTGACCAACAAGCTGGACCGGCAAATCCTCAAACACAAAGAGAAGACGGTGGACCGTAAACACGGTCATTAACCCTATGCGAGTACGTGAATTGCTCAGCGAAGACCGCACCTATAACGACGTGTCGGTCACCAGTAAAAAACGGTTGCTCGATCAGATCGCCCAGCTGGCCGCGGCCAGCTGCGGCGGCCTCAACGAGCAGGAAGTGTTCGACGCCCTGGTGGCCCGGGAAAAACTCGGGTCCACCGGCATCGGCGAGGGCATCGCCATTCCCCACTGCCGGCTGGGCCACTGCGAGGGCGCGGTGGGCCTGCTGTTGAAACTGGAAGACGCGGTGGACTTCGACGCCGTCGACGGGCGCCCGGTGGATCTGGTGTTCGTGCTGCTGGTGCCGGAGCAGAACCCGGAACAGCACCTCAAGACACTCAGCCATCTGGCCAGCCTGTTCAACGACGATGACTACCGCAGCGACCTGCGACGGGCCCACAGCAACCAGCAGTTGTTCCAGGTGGCGGTGGAATCGGAAGCGGAACTACGCCTCGCGTCCTAGCCCTTACCGGTTGCCCCCTTATGAAGCTCACCATTCTCAGCGGCCGCTCCGGGTCGGGTAAAACCACCGCCCTGCAGGCCCTGGAGGACCACGGTTACTATTGCGTGGACAATCTGCCCCTGGGGCTGTTGCCCACCCTCACGGAACAGCTCGACACCGAGGAACACGCCCCCGAGCGGGTGGCGGTGGGCGTGGACGCGCGCAACCTGCCCCGCCAGCTGCTGGCGTTCAAAAGCATCATCAAGGCACTGAAAAACCAGCAGGTGGAGACCGAGGTGATCTTCCTCGACGCCGACCCGGGCACCCTGCTGGAGCGCTTCAGCGCCACCCGCCGCCGCCACCCGCTGAGCGACGACGACCGCACCCTGGCCGACGCGATTGAGTACGAAGCGCATCTGCTGGCCGACATCCGCATGCTCGCCGACCTGGTGATCGACACCAGCAGCCTGGACGTGCACACGCTGCGCAACCTGATCCGGCAACGGGTGGCCCGCCGCGACGTCAATCTGTCGCTGCTGATCGAATCCTTCGGCTATAAAAACGGCCTGCCCCGCGACGCCGACCTGGTGTTCGACGTGCGCGCCCTGCCCAACCCGCACTGGCACAACGAGCTGCGGCCGCTGACCGGCCGCGACGAGCGCATCGCCGAATTCCTGCGCGGGCACCCGGAGAGCGAGCTGATGCTGGAAGACATTTTCCACTTTCTGAACCGCTGGCTGCCCACCTACGCGGCCAACGACCGCAGCTATGTGACGGTGGCCGTGGGCTGCACCGGCGGCCGTCATCGTTCGGTCTATATCACCGAGCAGCTGGCCCACCGGCTGCGTAACCAGGGCGTGCCCTTGCACGTTCGCCACCGGGAGCTGGATGGATGATTGAACAGGACCTGGCCATCACCAACAAGCTGGGCCTGCACGCACGCGCCGCCGCCAAGGTGGTCAGCGTGGCTTCGCGCTACAGCTGCAGTATTCAGGTGATTCACGGAGAACGCCGCATCGACGCCAAGAGCATCATGGGGCTGCTCACGCTGGGCGCCGCCAAAGGCACCACCCTGCGGGTGTGCGTGGACGGCGAGGACGAACAACCGGCCATGGACGAACTCACCGATCTGTTCCAGCGCAAGTTCGACGAAGGCGAGTAGGCCGCTTTTTTAAAGCTTTGATCCTCCGGTAATGCGCGGTGGTGTAAACTGGCGCACCTAAGGAGGGAACCATGACCGCAGAACAAACCCGCCACCGCCGAAATCTGAAAACGGTCAACCGTGCCCTGGCCAGTGGCACCTTTTCGGAAGTGCGGCAGGTGCTCAACAACCTGCCCGGCGCCGAAGCCGCGCACCTGATCGAGTCCTCCCCGCCCCGCGAACGCGAAATCCTCTGGCAGCTGCTCAACCAGGAGCAGGAAACCGAGGTGCTGCAGTATCTCGGCGAGGAAGTGCGCGTGGAGCTGCTGCGCGACCTGCCCACCGAAGAGCTGGTGGAGCTGATCGAGGACCTCGACACCGACGATCTGGCCGACCTCCTTCAAGAACTGCCGGAACAGGTCACCAGCCGCGTGCTGGCCGGCCTGGACGCGCAGAACCGGGAACGCCTGGAACAGGTGATGAACTACCCGGAGGACACCGCCGGCGGCCTGATGAACACGGACGTGATCACGGTGCGCCCGGAGATCACCTTCAGCGTGGTGCAGCGCTATCTGCGGCGCCTGGGCGATATCCCCAAGACCACCGACAACCTGCTGGTGGTCAACCGCAAGAACCAGTTCGTCGGCGTGCTGCCGCTGACCCGGGTGCTGATATCCGACCCCGGCACCTCGGTGCGCGAAGCGATGATCACCGATGTGGAAGCGATCCCCGCCACCCAGGACGCCCACGAAGTGGCCAAGCTGTTCGAACGGCTGGACCTGGTGACCGCCCCGGTGGTGGACGACAACGGCATGCTGGTGGGCCGGATCACCATTGACGACGTGGTCGACGTGATCATGGAAGAAGCCGAGCACTCGCTGATGGGCATGGCCGGCCTGGACGAGGACGAAGACACCTTTGGTTCGGTCTGGCACACGGTGCGCCGCCGGGCGCTGTGGCTGGGCATCAATCTGCTCACCGCCCTGGCCGCCTCGGCGGTGATCAGCCTGTTCGAGGATACCCTGGAGAAAGTGGTGGCCCTGGCGGTGCTGATGCCGATCGTCGCCAGCATGGGCGGCATCGCCGGCAGCCAGACCCTGACCCTGGTGATCCGCGCCATGGCGCTGGGACAGGTGCAGGCGGGCAACACCCGCTATCTGCTCACCAAGGAACTGGCTGTGGGCGCGCTCAACGGCCTGCTCTGGGCGCTGGTGATCGGCGCCACCGCCGCGCTCTGGTTCGACGACCCGAGCCTGGGCGTGATCATCGGCTGCGCCATGATCCTCAACCTGGTGGTGGCCGCCGGCGCCGGCGCCCTGATCCCGATGGTGATGAAACGGATGGGCATCGACCCGGCCCTGGCCGGGTCGGTGGTGCTGACCACCGTCACCGACATCGTCGGCTTCATGGCCTTCCTCGGTCTCGCCACCCTGCTCTACGCCAACCTGGTGGTCTAAGCGAGTTCGGGCGTCGCTTCCGGCTCATCGTCGGCGCCGAAGATATCCCGGAACGAGGCGTACACCGACACCGTCAGCACCGCCATCAGGAACAGGCCCAGCACCAGCGCCAGCAGGCTCAGCAGCACCATGGCCAGCGCCCCGGAGACACCCGGGCCCAGCAGGGTGCTGGCCAGCACGAACAGCAGCGCGAGCGCGCCGCCCACCGCCAGCATCACCAGCAATACCACCACGCTGTACCAGAGCATCGGCGCCCAGTTCTTGAGCACCGCGATCAGGCTTTCCCCCAGCGCCTGGAAGCCGTTGCGCCCGCCGAAGTAGACCAGCGGCGCCTGGAACCAGATCAGCGCCATATAGGGCAGCGACAGTGCCGTCACCAGCAAGCCGGTGAGCGCCATCTTTGCGCCGTCCAGACCGGCGCTGATCTCCGGCACCGGCTCCAGGGCG
The DNA here is from genome assembly GCF_015356855.1 of Alloalcanivorax venustensis ISO4. Taxonomy (GTDB): domain Bacteria; phylum Pseudomonadota; class Gammaproteobacteria; order Pseudomonadales; family Alcanivoracaceae; genus Alloalcanivorax; species Alloalcanivorax venustensis. The sequence continues at coordinate 108,011 of NZ_ARXR01000003.1, read as the reverse complement.
CTGCCGAAGGCGGAGCTGAAGAAGGCGGCGATATCCGGGCCGAACGCCACCCACACCAGGGCCGCCATCAGCGCGGTGAAGCCGATCTGCAGCAGCAGCTGCATCAGCCCGGCGAGAAACAACGCCCCGGTGCGGTTGGAAAAGCCGGCGAACAGATCGCCGAACTCGAAGTCGTCGTCGCCCCAGCGCCGCCAGGCCAGATGGAACAGCCCCGCCGCCAGCACCGGCGAAAACAGGGTCGGCACGAAGCTGCCCAACACCGGCACGAACAGGCTCAACAGGCTGATGCCCAAAATCACCGCGAAGAACACCAGCACGGCCAGGCACCAGAGCACCCAGTTGGTGGCCACCAGCGACCAGGCCCGCTTCCACCACAGCCAGCCGTGCCCCACCGGACGGCGGCGGGCGCGGCCCACCGTCGCCTCGCCGGGGCGCGGCGTCTCCAGCAACGCCGCTTGCGGCCCCTGGTAGGGGTTATTCGGGTCCATGTTCGGCACCGTCGGCGGGGTTGGTAAGCACCTGCCGGAACGACACATAGTAGGCGCCGGCCAGAATCGGCATCACGAACAGCAGGCCCAGCAGCAGCGGCAGGGCCGCCACCATGATGATCAGCATCACCACGATGCCGTAGACGATCATCGGCAGCAGGTTCTTCATGCAGGCGCGGAAGCTGACCCCCATGGCGCCGCCCAGCCCCATGCCGCCCAGCATGATCAGCGGCACGGCGAAGTAGAACAGGAACATCACCAGGGTGAACACGATCAGGAACAGCGGCAGCATGATCGCCATCATTACGCCCATGCCGCTGCTCATCGCCTGCGGGTCCATGGACTGCAGCGACATGGAGCCGCCCAGGGAGATCGCCATCAGACCGCCGACCACCAGCAAGGCGCCCAGGTAGACGCCGATCTGCACCAGCGCCAGCAGCAGCAAGGGCCCGGTGCGCTCGGAAAAGCCGGCGAACAGATCGCCGAAATCGGAGCGTCCGTCGGTGGCGATACGGTGGAACAGCTTCACCAGCCCGGCGTACAGCAGGGTGGTGATAAAGGGCTGCGCCAGAGGCCCCAGGAACGGGATCAACTGCAGCCCCATGGTGATCACCATCACCAGCACCAGGGCGCCGATCACCACGCCCCAGTGGCCACTGAGCATTCTCATCCCCTCACCGAGCCAGCCCAGCGCCTGGCCCACGGTGACTTTGTGCGGACCGCCCAGCGTAAAGGTCCCCTCGCCTTGCGGGCTGGTCACGTTGGTTTCCGGTCCTTGGTAAGGATTCACTTCCGTCATGAATATTCCCCTGAGTTTCAAACGAATTAACAACCAATAGAAAAAATGGCGGGTGACGCCGCCGGCGACCTCAGGCGCCGGCGATTTTCATCGGGCTCAGCAACAGCGAGCCGCACGCGATATTGCCGCGGCGGTCCACGTCCGTGCCACTGCCCTGGATGCCGGCGAACATCTCCCCCAGATTCCCGGCAATGGTAAACTCCTGAAGCGGTTTGCGTATGACACCGTTCTCAATCCAGAAACCCGAGGCGCCCCGGGAGTAGTCGCCGGTGACCAGATTAACGCCCTGGCCCATCACCTCGGTGACCAGAATACCCCGGTCGATGCGCCGCACCAGGGCGTCGAAATCCTCGCCGGTATCCGAGATCGACAGGTTGTGCACGCCGCTGCCGTTGCCGGTGGGCGCCATGTCGAGCCGCCGCGCGGCGTACAGGCCCAGCGCGTAGCGGCGCAGCACCCCGTCTTCCACGAACGCCTGGTCCCGCGTCGCCAGACCGTCGCCGTCGAACGGCGCCGAGCCGTTGGCGCCCGGCAGCAACGGCTGCTCGCGCACATCGATGCCTTGCGGGAACAGCCGCTCTCCGAGCCGGTCGCGCAGAAACGAGGCGCGCCGGTAGAGGCTGCCGCCGCTGATCGCGGAGATAAAATGGCCGAGCAGGCCGGCGGCGATCTCCGGCGCCAGCAGCACCGGCAATTCGGCGGTGTCGGGGATTTCCGCGCCCAGCCGCGCCAGCGTGCGCTCGCGGGCCCGCTCACCGACCTGCTCGGCGGAGGCCAGCAAATCCGCGCGGCGGCCGGCGTCGTACCAGAAATTACGCTGCATGCCCTGGTCGTCCTCGGCCACCACCGCGCAACTGCGTGAGTGCATGGTGCCGGCGTAGCCCTGCAGAAAGCCGGCACTGGTGCCCAGCACCCGCAGGCTGCTGCCGGTGGACACCGAGGCGCCCTCGGAATTGACGATGCGCTCGTCGTCGCGGGCCACCGCTTCGCAGCGCAGGGCGTCGTCGATGGCCTGCTCGGTGCTCAGCGCCCAGGGATGGTACAGGTCCAGGTCCGGTATCCGGTCGGCCAGCTGCTCGGGGCTGGCGATGCCGGCGTACTTGTCCTCTTCGGTGTGACGGGCGATGGCGCAGGCGGCGGCCACCGCGTCGCGCAGGCTCTGCGGGCTGTCGTCGGAGGTGGACGCCTGACCCTTGCGCTGGCCGAAGAACACCGTCACCGCCAGGCCCCGGTCGCGGTGAAATTCCACCGTTTCCACTTCGCCCAGACGGACGTCCACGGACAACCCCTGGGCCAGGCTCAGCTGGGCTTCGGCGGCGCTGGCGCCCTGGCGTTTCGCCTCTTCCAGCACCTGTGCCACGGTGTCGCGGGCGGCCCCCAGATGCTGCGGGCCGAGATTCGCTGTCACGCTGGCGTTTTCGGACATAAAATACGTTTTCCATTCAATGCATTATTGGAAGCGCTGCTTCCCTGGAATCATGACCGAGTATAACGATACCCCCGCCAGCAAAACACGCCGCAAGCAGGATATGCAGGCACTCCAGGAAGTGGGCTTGACCCTGATGGGCCTGAAACCGGAGCAGCGCGCCCGCCTGCCGCTCACCGACGGCCTCGAGAAAGCGCTCGACGAAGCGCGCCGCATCACCAACCTGGACGCCCGCCGGCGCCATGCGCTGTTCATCGGCCGCCTGATCTACGACGCCGACAGCGACGCCATCGTCAGCGCCGTGGAGGCCCTGCGGAACCCGCTGCGCCAGCAGCGCCTGCAACACTGGACCGAACAGGTCGCCGCCTGCGACGGCCCCAAGGAGGCGGAGCCGGTGCTGCAGCAGGTGCTCACCGAATACCCGGAGGGGGATCGCCAGGCGCTGCGCAACCAGGCCCGCAACCTGATCAAGGCCCGGCCCGCCGACCCGGACGCCGCCGACGCGGACCAGCGCGCCCGCTTCAAACGCGAGCGCAAACGCTTCCAGAGCCTGCTCAACGATTTGGAAAAGAACGCGCCGCTGTACTAGCTGCAAGCCTCAAGCTGCAAGCTGGGCCGTGCTGGAGTCAGGGCCGTGCCGATACTGAAACGTTAACAAGTTGAAAAGGGAGGCCGTGCCGGCGGCTAGAGCGAGGGCGGCATTCGCCGCCCGATACAGGATGCAGGATTCAGGATACAGGGGCGACGCTGAGCGGGTCCAGATGGCGTTGCTTTTCCGCAAGGCCGGAATTGCGGAAAAGCCAACGTGCGCGGCGTAGCACCGACCCGTCCGCTCCAGCCGGTTCCGCGCTGCATCCTGTATCCTGCATCCTGAACCGCCCGCCGCATGCGCCCTTGTTTTTTCAACTTGCAACTTTCAACTTGCTAACGCCTTGGCAGTGGCACGGCCGTTACTCCAGCAAGGCCCCGTTTGTAGCTTGAAGCTTGCAGCTAACCGAGTGGGGGCATGAACTGAGCGAGGCGGGAAGAGGTCTGGCGCAGGTTCTCGCACAGCAGGCGGGCGATGTTCTCCATCAGCACGGCGGCGGCGCGCGGTTCGCGGCGGCGCAGCTGCTCGAAGCCCTTGCGGGTGAGCACCACCAGGGTGGTGTCCTCGGCGGCGCGCACCGTGGCGGAACGGGGCTGGTGATCCACCAGCGCCATTTCGCCGAGGGAATCACCGGGGTTGAGATGGGCGATCACGGCCGCCCCACTGGCGTTTTGCGCCTTGAGGATGTCCAGGCGGCCGCGCACCACGAAACAGAGGAAGTCACTGCGGTCGCCCTCGCGGCAAACGGTGTCGCCGGCGGCGGCGCGGTTGACGAACACCAGCTTCTCCGCCACCGCCAGCTCGTCGGCGTTAAGACCGTCGAACAGGCGCATGCGCGCAAGGACTTCCGGCACCGACACCGGCATCAGGCGGTGCCGCCCACCGTCAACGCGTCCACCCGCAGGGTGGGCTGGCCGACGCCCACCGGCACCGACTGGCCGTCCTTGCCGCACACGCCGATGCCGGAATCCAGCGCCAGGTCGTTGCCGACCATGGAGATGCGGTTCATCACTTCCGCGCCGCTGCCGATCAGGGTGGCGCCCTTCACCGGGCAGACGATCTTGCCCTTCTCCACCAGGTAGGCCTCGCTGGTGGAGAACACGAAGCGCCCGGAGGTGATGTCCACCTGGCCACCGCCGAAGTTCACCGCGTAGATACCCCGATCCAGGCTGGCGAGAATCTCTTCCGGGTCGGATTCGCCGGGCAGCATGTAGGTGTTGGTCATGCGCGGCATGGGCAGGTGGGCGTAGGATTCGCGGCGGCCGTTGCCGGTGGGCGCCACCCCCATCAGGCGGGCGTTGGTCTTGTCCTGCATGTGGCCGACCAGCTTGCCGTTCTCGATCAGGGTGTTGTAGCCGCCCGGGGTGCCTTCGTCGTCGACGGTGAGCGAGCCGCGCCGGTCCGGCAGGGTGCCGTCGTCGACCACGGTGCACAGGCTGGACGCCACCTGCTGGCCCATCATCTTGGCGAACATGGAGGTGCCCTTGCGGTTGAAGTCGCCCTCCAGGCCGTGGCCCACCGCTTCGTGCAGCAGTACGCCGGGCCAGCCCGGACCTAGCACCACCGGCATGGTGCCCGCCGGCGCCGGTTCCGCGTCCAGGTTGAGCAGCGCCTGGCGCACCGCGTCGCGGGTCCAGGCTTCCAGGCGGCCGTCCTGGCGCAGCCAGTCGTAGGCCACCCGGCCACCGCCGCCGGCGCTGCCGCGCTCGCGGCGGCCGCCCCGCTCGGCGATCACGGAAATATTGAAGCGGATCAGCGGCCGCACGTCCGCCGCCAGGGTGCCGTCGGTGGCAGCCACCAACACCACGTCCTGCTCGCCGCTCAGGCTGACGGTGACTTCCTTCACCGCCGGGTCCAGGGAGCGGGCCAGGCGGTCCATCTCCTGCAGCAGCGCCACTTTCATCTCGCTGCTCCAACCGGGCAGCGGATCCAGCGCCGGATAGCGGGCGGGCATGGTTTTGGCGGCGCCGATGCGCACCGATTGGTCCTTGCCCTGACGGCCGATGGCGGCGGCGGCACTGCCCGCCTGGGTGAGCGCGTCCAGGGAAATGTCGTCGCTGTAGGCGAAACCGGTTTTGTCGCCACTGACCAGACGCACCCCGGCGCCACGCTCCAGGTTGAAGCTGGCGTCGCGCACCAGGCCGTCCTCGAGAATCCAGGCCTCGTGGCGGCTGTGCTGGAAGTAGACGTCGGCGTAGTCGGCGCGCCCGGCCAGTTTGCCGCCCAGCAGGCTCTGCAGCTGGTCGGTGCCCAGTTGGGCCGGGGCCAGCAGAATGTCCGAGGCCAGGGAAAGCCGTTCGCTGTCGGAGGTCCGTTGGTTAGAGATCATAAGGACCGTTCACCTTGAATCGTTGATGGGTGTGCACCGGCAGGCCGGAGCGTACTTGATCGAGCACGGCGGGGTCGACGGTGCCGAACACCACGCCGGGGCGATCCGCCTGGTCGCCTTCGGCGCCGGCCACCACCCGGCCCCAGGGGTCCACCAGCATGGAATGGCCGAAGCTGGCGCGGGTCTCGCTGTGCCGGCCGCACTGGTTGGCGCCCAGCACGTAGCAGCCGTTCTGCACCGCGCAGGCGCGCAGTAACAATGCCCAGTGCGCGGCGCCGGTGGTGGCGGTGAAGGCGCTGGGATAAACGATAAGACCGGCGCCCCGGTCCGCCAGCACCCGCGCGTGCAGCGGAAAACGCAGGTCGTAGCAGATCGCCAGGCCCACCTGCAGGCCGGCGGCGGTGGCCACCACCGCCTGCTCGCCGGGCTCGAACACGTCCGATTCCCGGTACCGGCCCTGGCGGTCGCTCACGTCCGCGTCGAACAGGTGCAGTTTGTCATAGAGGGCGGTGATCTCGCCGTCAGGGCCGGCCAGCACGCTGCGGGTGCGCACCCGGGGCGCCGGCACCGGTTCGCCGCCGGGCCGGGTCAACGCCGGGATGCTGCCGCCGATCACCCACAGGCCCAGGGTCCGGGCGCGCTCGATCAGCCAGCCGCACAGCTCGCCGTAGCGCTCGCCCAGGGCGCGGTAGTCGACGCCGTAGCCGGCGAAGTTCTCCGGCAGCACCGCCAGCTCGGCGCCGCCCTCGGCGGCGCGGGCCAGGGCCTCGCCGGCGGCGCGCAGGTTGGCGTCGGTGTCGGCGCCGCTGGTCATCTGCACGGCGGCCACGCGACAACGCGCCGTTGCGTCCTGCCTGTTACTCAAGAAAGCCCTCCGTCTCCTTCACCTGGGGATCCTGCCAGGGGCCGGATACCTGGTATGTGATGGTGGTGGTTTTATCCAGCTTATCACCCCAAAGGCGTTCCACCACAAAGATACCGGCGCACACCGCCGGGCCGGCGATGCAGCCGGCGTAGAGGTTACTGGACAGCGGCAGCGTCATGGCCACTTCCTGATTGAGGGTCTGCGCGGCCAGATCGGCCTGGCCGTTGATCTCGAAGGCGGCGGACGGCGATTCGATGGACACGTCGCGGGCGGTGAGCGCGGCGCCGTCGAACACGAAGTCGCCTTTGATCGAATCGCAGCTCAGCCCGTCCTGGTAGAGGTCGGAGAAATCCAGACGCAGCCGGCGCTGGATGTTGGCCACGTTAAGCACCCCCAGCACGCGCAGCACCGAGGTGCGCTTTTGCGGATCAGGAATCAGGCACTCGCCGATGTCGAGCCGGGCGTCGCCGGTCAGGGCCAGATAGTCGGGGCTCAGCGGCCAGTCCGGCCAGGACAGATCCAGGGTGGCGCGGGCGTCGTCGCTTTCCAGCAACACCGGCAGGCCCCAGGCGGTGAGGGTGTCCTTTAGATCGCCCGAGACCACACTGCCCTGGTAGCGGGTGCGCTGGCTGCCCGCTCCGGTCTCGGTCCAGGTGAGGTTGCCGTCCACCTGGACGCCACGCCATTCACCGCGCAAAGCCTCGGCGCGCGCGCCGCCGTCCACCGGGCGGATGCGGGTGGACCAGTCGCCCAGCACTTCGCGCCCGATGCGGGCGTCGGTAAGGGTCACGTCCATCACCGGTACGTCCGTGGGCGACGGGCGCCGGCCGTTGTCGCCCGCCTCGCCGTCGGCGCCACCGGTGAGCGGATTATCCGGCAGCCGCAGACGGCTGATGGACAGCGTCATCGGCCGATCGCCCCGGGCCCGGTAGTTGGCGGGCAGGCGCAGCGTGCCGGCCAGAGCCGGCGCCGCCATATTGAATTCCCAGCCGCTCTGGTGGGGCGCGGCGATGAACCGGGCGTCGGACAGGGCCACGCCGAACAGGTCCAAGTCGGCCACCGTGACCGCCACGCGGCGGACCAACGACGGCGACACGGGGCCACCGCCGCCCTGCCCGCCGCCTTTGTTCAGGCCCTGCACGAAGTCCAGCCAGTCGGCGGCCCTGGCGCGCTCCGCCCGGCCTTCGATCACCAGCCCCCGCTCGGGCAGCGCCGGTGGCGCCACGCCGCCCAGGCCCAGGGCGCCGGCGAAGTTGTCGCCGGTGCGGAAGCGGCCGCGCGCCACCTCGCCGTAGTTGACGCTCAGGCTCTGCTCGCGGCCGGCGCGCCACACCAGCCGGCTGCCGCGTAGGCTCTCGGCGCTTTTGCCCAGGGGCGCGGGGGCGTCCACCTTGATCCCTTCCAGGGTGGAGCGCGCCTCCACGCGCAGCGGCATGCCCCGCCAGGGCATGCCCAGGTCCAGCTCCAGCGGCAACCGCCCGCTCACCGGCACCGGCCAGTCCATCCCCGACCAGTCGCGCAGCCGCGCCACCGGCAAGGCGCCGGTGAGCTGCATCTGGCTGTCCGGCCCCCGCGTCAGCCAGGAGCCGGTGAAGCGGCCGCCCAACGCCTTGCCCTCCAGGCTGGGCATATTGATGCCTTCGCGCAGATGGAAATAGACCGGCGCGGTGACATCGGTGACGGTGAGATCCAGAGACTCATTGGCCAGCGTGACGCCGTCGCCCCGGCCGTCGACAATCACCATCGGCTCGCTGCCGTTTTTGGTGAGCGGCAGATCCAGCAGCAGGTGCCCGCCCACCTGGCCGGCGCGGAACCGCCAGTCGAGCAGCCCGTCGGGCAGCTGCCCGGCGAGCGGCGTGTCGTGGAACACACGGTCCAGGTCGGTGGCCGGGCCCTGCACCCGCCCCTGGATCACCAGATGCCGTCGCGAGGGGTCGTCCACCGCCGGCAGGTCCACGGTGACCCGGCTCAGTTCGCTGTCGAACAGGCGCCCGCGGGCCACCTGGCCGCTGACTTCGCGGCCGTCGATCAGCACATCGGCCTGAACGCCGGTGGCCACCGGCCAGTCGGGCAGGAACGACAACGCCATATCACGGCCCTGGAAACGCATCTGGAAGGTGCGGTCCTGCTGCCGTTGCGGGTCGATTTTAATCGGCCCCCGGTAGAGGAAACGGCCCTCGTCCAGTTGCCCGCCACGGAACGCCTGGGCCAGCCATTCACTGAGCGGGTCGGGCAGTCTTTCCATGGGAACGTAGTGCGCCGCCCGCGCCGCGTTGCCGTCGTGCAGGTCAGCGAGCAGGCGCAGCTCCGGCACCGGCAGGCCGTCGCCGCCCTCCAGCCGGAACATGGCGACGCCCCGGGCGTCGGCGTTGGCGGCCATCAGGGTGCCGGTCTCCACCGACCAGCGGCCGGCGTCGCTGAACCAGCGCAGCACGCCGTTGAACCGGGTGCTCAGGGGGTGATCGTAGAGCCGGGGCACGGTGAGCTGCAGCGGGTCGCCGTTGACGCGCGCCACGCCGTGGCGGGGGCCGCCGGCCACCCAGCCGTTCAGGCCGCGGGCGCCGGGCACCCGGTCCAGGGCGTCGGCGGCGAGGCCGGCGAAACGGGCCTGGATGGCGTCCACGCGGCCTTCCACGCCGGCCAGATAGAGCTGCTGCAGCACGCCCCGGGGCTGATGCTCACGCAACCGGTCGCGAATGGTGCCCAGCCCCTCGGGCAGCACGAACGGCCACTCCGACAGTTGTCGGCTGAGCGCGTGGATCGCCAGGTCCTCGCCCTGGAAACGCCAGTGCGCGCCGCGTTCGGCGATCCGCCACCTGAGCGCCACCGGGCCCGGCGCCACCGCGCCGGCCGGCGTCTGGCCGCTCAGCGCGGTCAGCGACAACTGGCCGTCGCCGTTGGGCCGCCGGCTCAGCTGGGCGTCCAGATTGATATCGGTGAGCGACCACGGCTGGTCGCCGTCGGTAAGAGTGACGGACGGCGCGCCCAGGCGCACCTGGGCGGAGCGCACCTGGCCGCCGGAAATGGCGGTCCAGGCGCGCACCCGGCCGTCCAGCCCGGCCAGATCCAGCGGCCAGTCCCGCGCTTCGGGCAACCATTCGTGCAGGCGCTCGCCGTTGACGTCCAGATAGCCGCGCGCATTGAGCTGGTCCAGGCTCAGCGGGTCGCCGTCCACGCGCAGGCGGGCGTCCACCGAGAACGGCCGGTCGCGGGCTTCCACCCGCACCGACACCGCGTGGCCGTCACCGCTGTTGTCCACGGCCAGGGTCAGGGAGGACGCCGCCAGCGGCGGCAGGCCGGGCCAGTCCAGCGAGAAGCGCGCGTCTTCCACCAGAATGCGCTGCTGCCGGTAGAGCGCGCGCAGGCTGTCGGCCGGGTCGCCCTGCTCCCGGTCCTGCAGCGCTTCCAGGCCGCGCAGGCGGATGCCGCCGTCCTCGCCCCGGACCAGGTGCACGTCCACACCCTTGATGCGCAATTCCCGCAGGTAGAGGTCGCGGTGGAACAGGGTCGGCAGAATCGACACGCTGGCCGACACCTGGTCCAGGCGCAGCGCCGGCTCCCCTTCCGCGTGCGGCAGGGTCAGGCCGCGCACTTCGAAGCGCGGGGTGAGGCCGTCCATGCTGCCGTCCAGCTGCTCGATGACGATGGCGAAGCCGAGATGCTCCTCAAGCACCGCTTCCAGCTCCTGGCGGTAATCGGGCACCAGCAGCATCAATTGGCGCGCCACCACCACGTAGGCCGCCAGCAACAGCACCGGAATCGCCACCAGCCACCATAGCCGGCCACGCAGGGGGGATCTCCAGCGAGGGCTTTCGTTTTTCACCGTGGCCTCAGTCGATCAACAGGGTTGCCAGTAGGGCACGCCGGCCCATTCCAGGAGCGGCACCGTTTCTTCCAGGGGTAAGCCGACCACCCCACTGTAGCTGCCGCTCAGCGACGCCACCAGGGCCGCGCCCAGCCCCTGGATGCCGTAGGCACCGGCTTTATCGCGCCCTTCGCCGGTGGCCACGTAGGCGCGCAGGCGCTCATCGTCGAGCGCGCGCAGCCGGACCCGGGTCTCGGAGAGCGCCAGGCGCGGGGTGTCGCCGGCCATCACGCAGACCGCGGAGAGCACCCGGTGTTCCCGGTCCTGCAGGTCGCGGAGCATGGCCAGGGCCTGGTCGTCGTTGTCCGGTTTGCCCAATACCCGCTCGCCGAGCACCACCGCGGTGTCGGCGCCCAGCACCGGCTCCGGGCCGGGCGCGGCGGCCCGGCCGGCGGCGGCTTTTTCCCGCGCCATGCGGGCGACATAGTCGCGGGGGGCTTCGCCGGCGTGGACGGTTTCGTCAATGCCCGGTGCTTTCAGCACCGTGAAAGGCACGCCGATTTGCGCCAACAGTTCCGCCCGCCGGGGCGAGCCGGATGCGAGGTAAAGCATGGAGCGCTCCTTGGTTCCGGGGGCTCAACGGGGCCGCGCTGTCAGCGCACCAGAAAGCGGTGCTGGGTCCAGCGCAGCGCCGTGCACAGCGGCCGCCAGAGCACCGCGCTGGCGGCGGCGGAATAGAGAATCGTATAGGGAGGATACAGGGTCCGGCCGACGGACTCCTGCACCAGGTAGGCGATCAGATTGGCGGAGCCCACCAGCAGGAACACCACGGCGCTTTGCTGCAGCAGCGGAAACACCCGCATGCGCTTGTAGGCGGCCAGCATGAAGTAGGCGCCGAAGGCGTAGGACAGGGCCCACTGGCCGAGAGTGGCGCCCACCAGCACGTCCAGGTAGAGCCCCACCAGGAAGCCCCACAGCACGCCGATGCGGTGCGGCAGCGACAGCACCCAGTACAGCAGCACCAGCAGCATCCATTCCGGGCGCACCCAGTCCAGCGTCTGGTTAAGGGGGATCACTTCCAGCAGGGCGGCGACCACGAAGGTCACCAGAATCACGCCGGTGCCGGCCGGCCGCTCGTTATTCATCATCGGGCAGCTCCTCGGGCGTCGGCTCATCGGAAGGCGACTCGGGGGCCACGTCCGGGATCGACACCGGTTCCATGGACTGCACCAGCAACACATGGCTGACCCGGTCCAGGCGGGCGGTGGGGCGCGCCTCGATGTCGGCGAAGGCGGCGCCGGACTGGTGGCTCACCCGGCTCACCCGGGCCACCGGGTAGCCGCGCGGGTAGAGCTGGCCGAGGCCGGTGGACACCAGCAGGTCGCCCTCCTTGATGTCGGCGGTATCGGGCACGTACAGCAGCCGCAGCCGGCTGCCCTGCCCGGTGCCGGCCAGAATCGCGCGCACCCCGTTACGGTTCACCTGCACGCTCATGGCGTGGCTGGCGTCGGTGATCAGAAGCACCCGGGCGGACAGCGGCCCGGCTTCCACCACCTGGCCGATCAGCCCCTGGGATTCCAGCACCGCCTGACCCTGCAGCACGTCGTCCTGGCCGCCCTTGTTGATCACCAGCTCCTGGCGGTTGGGGTCCGGGTCGACGCCGATGATCTCCGCCACCAGCACCGACGCGTCCAAATTGGCGGAGGAGTTGAGCAATTCCCGCAGGCGCACGTTTTCCGCCTGCAGCACCGCCAGACGCTGGACCTTCTGCTCCAGGATCAGCACCTGGCGCTCCAGGCGCTCGCGGGATTCCATCAGGTTGGAACGGGTTTCGGACAGGCGCCCCAGCCAGCGGGCGGAATCCACCGGCAGGTGGGCCAGATAGTGCACCGGGGCGGTCAGATAGCCGACGCCGTAACGCAGCGGCTCCACCCACTTACTGCGCTGGTCCAGGGCCATCAGAACGACGGCCAGAACCAGCGCGATCAGCAGGCGGTAGGTGGGGTTGGCGGAATACATGGGCGGCGGTGGGAACCGTTAGCCCATGGCCAGCATGTCCAGACCCTGGGTATCCATCAGATCAAGGGCCTTGCCGCCGCCCCGCGCCACGCAGGTCAGCGGGTCGTCGGCGATGATCACCGGCAAACCGGTCTCCTCGGTGAGCAGGCGGTCGATGTCGCGCAGCAGCGCGCCGCCGCCGGTCAGCACCAGGCCGCGCTCGGCGATGTCCGACGCCAGCTCCGGCGGCGAGGCTTCCAGCGCGTTCTTGACCGCGTTGACGATCACCGAGAGGGGGTCCTTGAGGGCTTCCAGGATCTCCTCGGAGTTGAGCGTGAACTGGCGCGGCACGCCCTCGGCCAGGTTACGGCCGCGTACGTCGATCTCGAGGATCTCGCCGCCCGGATAGGCGGTGCCGATCTCGTGCTTGATGCGCTCGGCGGTGGATTCGCCGATCAGCGAGCCGTATTCCTTGCGCACGAAGGCGACGATGGCCTCGTCGAAGCGGTCGCCGCCGGTGCGCACGGATTCGGAATAGACCACGCCGTTGAGGGAGATCAGGGCGATTTCGGTGGTGCCGCCGCCGATATCCACGACCATGGAGCCGCGCGCCTCTTCCACCGGCAGGCCGGCGCCGATGGCGGCCGCCACCGGCTCTTCGATCAGATAGACGTCACGGGCCCCGGCGCCGAAGGCGGAATCCTGGATCGCGCGGCGCTCCACCTGGGTGGATTTGCAGGGCACGCACACCAGCACCCGGGGCGCCGGCGGGAAGAAGCCGGTGTCGTGCACCTTCTTGATGAAGTACTGCAGCATCTTCTCGGTGACGTCGAAGTCCGCGATCACGCCGTCCTTCATCGGGCGGATGGCGGTGATATTGCCGGGGGTGCGCCCCAGCATCCGCTTGGCGTCGGCGCCCACGGCGGCAACGCTTTTCTGCGCGCCATGATGACGAATGGCCACCACCGAGGGCTCATCCAGTACGATACCGCGCCCGCGAACGTAAATAAGGGTGTTGGCGGTGCCAAGGTCGATGGAAAGATCGGTGGAGAACATCCCCCGAATGCGCTTAATCACGGACATCCTGGCCTGTTTCCTGAGGGTCGTGGAGAAAAGAGGGTGTTGCCGGCGGGCCTGTTCACGCCCTTGCAACAGAATGGCGCAACTCTAGCAACGGCGCCGGGTTTCGGCAAGCGAACCCGGTCCCATACGCTCTTCACGGTTTGTCCGCGCCCCGGTCTGTGGTAATTTTGCGCCCTTCCCCAGCCTTTGCGGAGAACGCCCATGGCCATTGATTCCAAGGTGGTGGCGCGCGCGGCCCACCTGGCCCGCCTGCGGGTGGACGACAGCGAGACCGCGGAGCTGTCCGCCCGCCTTAACGACATCCTCGGCATGGTCGACCAGCTCCAGCAGGCGGACGTGGACCAGGTCGAACCCCTGGCCCACCCCCTCGAGGTCAGCCAGCCCCTGCGCGACGACCGGGTCACCGAACCGGACGTGCGCGACAAGGTCCTGCCTCTCGCGCCGGCCAGCGAGGACGGCTGTTTCCTGGTACCCCGGGTGATTGAGTAACCACATGCACGATAAAACACTGACCGAACTCAAAGCCGGCCTGAACGCCGGGGACTTTTCCTCCCGGGAACTCACCGAGCACTTCCTGGACCGCATCAAACGGCACGACGGCGAGCTGAACAGCTTTATCACCGTCACCGAGGAGCAGGCCCTGCGGCAGGCGGACGCCGCCGACCAGGCGATCGCCGCCGGCGACCATCGCCTGCTCACCGGCCTGCCGATCGCGCACAAGGATATTTTCTGCACCGAGGGCGTGCGCACCAGTTGCGGCTCGCGGATGCTGGATAATTTCATCGCCCCCTACACCGCCACGGCGGTGGAAAAAATGGCGACCGAAGGCGCGGTGATGCTGGGCAAGACCAATATGGACGAATTCGCCATGGGCTCGTCCAACGAAACCAGCTTCTACGGCCCGGTGAAGAACCCCTGGGACACCGAGCGGGTGCCCGGCGGTTCGTCCGGCGGTGCCGCCGCCGGCCTGGCGGCGCGTCTCGCCCCCGGCGCCACCGGCACCGACACCGGCGGTTCGATTCGCCAGCCGGCGGCGCTGAACGGCGTCACCGGCCTCAAGCCCACCTACGGGCGGGTGTCCCGCTGGGGCATGATCGCCTTCGCCTCCAGCCTGGACCAGGCCGGCCCGCTGGGTCTGTCCGCCGCCGACTGCGCCCTGATGCTGCAGGCCATGGCCGGCCATGACGAGAAAGACTCCACCTGCCTGAATGAACCGGTGGACGATTACCTCGGCGCCCTGGATCAGAGTGTCGACGGTCTGAAAATCGGTGTGCCGGAGGAATTCTTCCCAGACAATCTGGACGGCGCGATCGCCGATAACGCCCGCGAAGCCATGCGCGAATTGGAAAAACAGGGCGCCAAACTGATCAAGCTGTCGCTGCCCAGCATCAAGCTGTCGGTGCCGGCCTACTATGTGATCGCGCCGGCGGAAGCCAGCTCCAACCTGTCGCGCTTCGACGGCGTGCGCTTCGGCTACCGCTGCGAGGATCCCAAGGACCTGGAAGACCTGTACAAGCGCTCCCGCTCGGAAGGCTTCGGCGCCGAAGTGAAGCGCCGCATCCTGGTGGGCACCTACGCGCTGTCCGCCGGCTACTACGACGCCTACTACAAGCGCGCGCAGAAAGTACGCCGCCTGATCCGCGATGATTTCTCCCGCGCCTTCAAGGACGTGGACGTGATTATGGGCCCCACCTCGCCGGAAACCGCCTTCAAGCTGGGCGCCAAGGCGGACGATCCGGTCAACATGTACATGGCCGACGTCTTCACCATCGCCGTGAACCTGGCCGGCCTGCCGGCGCTGTCCATGCCCAGCGGCTTTATCAACGGTCTGCCCGCGGGCACCCAGGTGATCGGCAACTATTTCCAGGAAGGTCGCATACTGAACGTGGCGCACCGCTATCAAATGGCCACGGACTGGCATCAACAGGCGCCGGGAGGTTTCGCATGAGCCATTCAGGAAACTGGGAAGTGGTGATCGGCCTGGAAGTGCACGTGCAGCTGGCCACCCAATCAAAAATCTTTTCCGGCACCAGCACGCAAACCGGCGACGACCCCAACCGGCACGCCAGCCTGATCGATCTGGGCATGCCCGGCACCCTGCCGGTGGTGAACAAGGAAGCAATCCGCAACGCCGTCCGTTTCGGCCTGGCGGTGAACGCGGACATCGCCCGCCGCTCGGTGTTCGAACGGAAAAACTATTTTTATCCGGACCTGCCCAAGGGCTACCAGACCACGCAGCTGGCGGAGCCCATCGTCGGCGCCGGCGAAGTGGAAATTCAACTGGAAAGCGGTGACAAGAAGCTGGTGCGTATTCACCACGCTCACCTGGAAGAGGATGCCGGTAAATCCCTGCACGAGGACTTTCACGGTCAGACCGGGATTGATCTCAACCGCGCCGGCACGCCGCTGATCGAAATTGTTTCCGAGCCGGACATGAGCAGCGCCGAAGAGGCGGTGGCGTTCGCCCGCAAGCTGCACTCCATCGTCACCTCGCTGGGCATCTGCGACGGCGACATGTCCCAGGGCAACATGCGTTTCGACGTCAATATTTCCGTGCGCCGCCCCGGCGAGCCGCTCGGTACCCGCACCGAAACCAAGAACCTGAATTCCTTCCGCTTTATGGAAAAAGCCATCGCTCTGGAAGTGGCACGGCAGATCGACGTGCTCGAGGACGGCGGCGAAATCGTTCAGGAAACGCGGCTCTATAACGGCGAGACCAACACCGCCCGCTCCATGCGCACCAAGGAAGACGCCAACGATTACCGCTACTTCCCGTGCCCGGACCTGTTGCCGGTGATGGTCAGCGAAGAGGACATCCAAACCCTGCGCGATGAGCTGCCGGAACTGCCGGACGCCCGCAAGGCGCGCTACATCGAGCAGTATCAGCTGTCGGCCTACGACGCCGACCTGCTGTCCGGCTCCATCGCCACGGCGCGCTACTTCGAAACCGCCGCCGAGCACGGCGGCGACGCCAAGCTGGCCGCCAACTGGGTGATGGGCGAACTGGCCGCCAAGCTCAATGCGGAAGACAAGGACATCGCCGACAGCCCGGTGTCCGCCGAGCATCTCGGCGAGCTGATCCAGCGTCTCAAGGACGGCACCATCAGTTCCAAGATCGCCAAGCAGGTGTTCGAAGCCTGCTGGAACGGTGACGGCAGTCCGGACCGGATCATCGAGGCGCAGGGCCTCAAGCAGATGAGCGACAGCGGCGAGCTGGAAAAAATCGTCGACCAGGTGATCGCCGACAGCCCCGCCCAGGTGGAGGACTACCGCAACTCCGACGACGCCAAACGGAAAAAGAAAATCGGCTTCTTCGTCGGCCAGGTCATGAAGGCCACCCAGGGCAAGGCGAACCCGCAGCAGGTCAACCAACTATTGCAGCAAAAGCTGTAGCTGAATGTGGGAGCGGGCCTTGCCCGCTCCCACAGGCGCGCCCTTTCAGCTTTGAACTTGCCGTCCCCAACAGGAACTGCCATGAACGAATCCCGCGTCACGCTCTCGATCAACAACCACATCGCGACGGTATCGCTGAACCGCCCGGAAAAGTACAACGGTCTTGATCTGGAGACGCTCCAGGCGCTGGTTCGCACCGCCAAGGTCGTGAAAAAAAACCGTGACGTGCGGGTGGTGATTCTGCGCGGTGAAGGCAAGGCGTTCTGCGCCGGGCTCGACTTCGCCACCGTCACCAAGACGCCGCTGAAAATGCTGCTGGCGTTCACCAAGTTCGGCGTCAAGAAAACCAACCTGTTCCAGCAGGCCTGCTGGGCCTGGCGGGAACTGCCGGTGCCGGTGATCGCGGTGCTGCACGGCTACTGCTACGGCGGCGGCCTGCAGCTGGCGCTGGCGGCGGATTTCCGCATCGCCACGCCGGACTGCGAGCTGTCGGTGATGGAAAGCAAATGGGGGCTGATCCCGGACATGACCGGAACCGTCACTTTGCGCGAATTAGTGCCCATGGATGTGGCCAAGGAACTGGCCATGACCGGCCGCCGTTTCGACGCCGTGGAAGCCAAAACCCTGCACCTGGTCACGCAGGTGGCGGAACAGCCCGAACAGGCGGCGCGGGCCCTGGCCGACGCCATCCTCACTCGCTCGCCGGATGCGGTCAGCGCCACCAAGGCGCTGTTCCACAGCACCCGCCACGCCGCCGAGGACCAGGCCTTCGATCAGGAATCCAGCCTGCAGTTCAAGCTGCTGCGCGGCCGCAATCAGGGCGAGGCCATGGCCGCCAACCTGAAAAAGCGCGAGCCCCGCTTCCGTCCCCGCCAGCGGGACTACTGACGCCCAGCCCGTCGCCGCGCCGCACCCGGGTCATCAAGATGGCATAATCTCTGCTTAGCCTTTTCAACCCGTCGCAAGCCGTGGAAGTACGCAACGCATGATACCCCTGGGCGAACCGCTGGAAGGCCTGCCCGCTCTGGCCCGACACTACAAACAACTGGGCGACGCCGTGATCCGCGGCCTGCGCCAAACACCACGGAGCCTGTCGCTGCCCGCCACCACCGACGCCCGCCGCGATGGCCTGGCCGCGCAGCGCCTGTACGTGGTGCGCGGCGGCACCCTGGCGGCCTGCTGCCAGGGGCGGCGCCTGTTGCTGTGGGACGAGGGCGACGTGATCGTCCCGGACCCGGACGACGGCATCACCTTTCAGGCGGACGGCGCGGTGCTGCTGGCCGGCTATGATTTCGGCGACCTGCTTGAGGAGATCCTCGCCGTTCCCGAACGGGCGCGCCGCTGGAGCGAGCTGCTGATCACGCAGCAGGCGCTGCTGACCCGTTGCCTGGCCGCGCTGACGCCGGAGGAAAACCATACCGGCTCGCGCTTCGCCTATTTCCACCCCGGCGATCTGATACTGCGCCAGGGCGACCGCGCCGACGGCGTCTACAACCTGTTCGAGGGCGAAGCCGATGTGCTGGTCGACGACGTGGTGGTGGGCCGGGTCACCGAGGGCGAGCTGCTGGGCGCCATCGCGGTGCTCACCGGCGCGCCCCGTGGCGCCACCGTGCGCGCCCGCAGCCGCTGCGCGGCGATGCACATTCCCAGCGACGGTTTCCATCACCTGATCCGCGCCAAGCCGTCGCTGATCCACGGCCTGATGACCGACATGGCGCGCCAGATCACCGAATTGAACGCCCAGGTGGTGACGCTTTCTGGGAGAACGCCATGAAACTGGCCGGCGCCGACCTGAATTCGCTGCAGATTTTCTTCGCCGTGGTGGAAGCCAACGGCATCGCCAATGCCCAGGGGCCGCTCAACAAGGACGCCTCCACCATCAGCCGCGCGCTCAGCCAGCTGGAAAGCCGCCTGGGCGTGCGCCTGTGCGAGCGGGGCCGCCAGGGCTTCCGGCTCACTCCGGAAGGGGAAACCGTGCACCAGCAGGCGCTGCGGCTGTTCACCTCGCTGCGCGGCTTCGAACAGACCGTGGAGGGGCTGCGCGGCGTGGCCAGCGGGCAACTGCGGCTGGGCATTATCGACAACATCATCACCGACCCGAACTGTCCGCTGGTGCCGGCGCTGCGCGCCTTTCAGAGCCCGCCCCGCGATGAGGTGCGCCTGGGCCTGGAGGTGCTGGCCCCGGAAGAGATGGAGCGGCAGTTGCTGGAGAAACGGCTGGACCTGGCGATCAGCGTGTTTGAAAGCCGCCACGACCAGCTTCACTACCAGCCGCTCTATCAGGAAACCGACAACCTCTATGCCGCCGCCGACCACCCGATCGTCGGCGTGCCCGCCGGCCGGCGCCGCGACGTCCTGGCGAAAAGCCGCCTGGTGTCCCGGCGTTTTCTGCACGACCAGGAAATGGCGTTGCTCAATCTCGGCGAGCGCGAGCGCATTACCTTCACCGCCAACCTGGAAGCGATCGCCGTGCTGATTCTCAGCGGCGGCCACCTGGGCTTTTTGCCGGATCATTACGCCGCGCCCTGGGTGGCCCGCGGCGAGCTGGTCGCGCTGGACACCGAACGCCTGCGCCACGCCAGCGATCTGCAGGTGGCGATGCACCCGGACAGCGCCAGCCGGCCGGTTATCCAGGCGTTCGTCGAGGCACTGCTGGCGGCGGTGCGCACGTGAACCTGCACGCTCCGTCATGTTAGCCGGGCCGCCCGCTTTTTATGGTGGAGGCTCGCTTACACTTTCGGGAGATCGTCATGCACGTTAGCGCCAAGCGCCTGACCCGGGGCCCCGCCCTGCTGCTTACCCTGTTGCTCGTGGCCGTCACCGGCCCGACCCAGGCCCGCGAATCCTACAGCGTCGCCTGGACCCTGTACGCCGGCTCCATGCCCCTGGCCTACGCCGAGGAAAACGGCATCCTGGAGAAATGGGGCGACCGCTACGGCTTCGATCTGGAAGCGGTGCAGATGAACGATTACGTGGAAGCCATCACCCAGTTTTCCCTGGGGCAGTTCGACGCGGTGATCGCCATGTCGCTGGATGCGCTCACCATTCCCGCCGCCTCCGGCGTGGACACCACCGTGATCATGCCGCTGAGCACCTCCAACGGCAGCGACGGCATCGTGCTGCGCGGCAAGGACAAAAGCGTGGCCGACCTGGAGGGCACGCGGATCAATCTGGTGGAGCTGTCCGGCTCCCACTACATGCTGGCCCGGGCTCTGCAGACCCAGGGCCTGAGCGAGCGGGACGTGACCGTGGTCAACACCTCGGACGCGGACATCGCCAGCGTGTTCGAGTCCTCGGATACCCAGGCCGTGGCCACCTGGAAACCGCAGCTCAGCGAAATTCTCGCCCAGTACCCGGACACCACCCTGGTGTTCGATTCCTCGGACATCTACGGCGAATTGCTGGACACCATGATCCTGCGCACCGAGGCAGTGCGGGATAACCCGGACCTGGGCCGCGCCATCGCCGGCGCCTGGTACGAAGCCGCCGCCCTGCTCGATCCGGAACACCCGCGCCACGACGCCCTGATGGCGTTCACCGCCGACACCCTCAACACGGACCTGGCCGGGGCCCGCAGCCAGCTGCGCACCATCGACTTCCTGGACCCGGAGCAGGCGCAAGCTCTGATTACCGGCGAAGAGTTCGTCGCCACGCAGAAGCAGATCACCGGCTTCGCGTTCGAGCACGGCCTGCTCGGCGAAGGGGTGCCCAGCGCCGGTTTCGTCGGCATCGAGAGCGGCACCGGCGCCGTCATCGGCAACGCGGATAACGTCAAACTGCGCTTCCCCACCACCTGGCTGGAAGAGGCCGAGGGGAGCGACCAATGAACAGCGTCTCCGCTCCGAAGATACCGCTGGACGCGTTCGACAGCAGCCGCTGCAGCGTGCCCTACCCCTGGCCGGTGGCGGGCCGGTGGCGCGCCGACGACACCGCGCTGCTGGCCATCGACATGCAGAAGGACTTTCTTGATCCGCGCGGCTACTTCGCCAGCCTCGGTGAATCGCTGGAACACACCCGGCGCAGCGTGGCGCCGGCCAGCGACGCCCTCGCGGCGGCCCGGGAACTGGGCCTGACGGTGGTCCATACCCGCGAGGGCCACCGCCGTGACCTGTCCGACCTGAACGACTGCAAGCGTCTGCGCGCGGCCCGCGCCGGCGCCGCCATCGGCAGCCCCGGGCCGCTCGGCCGGCTGCTGGTGCGCGACGAGGAAGGCTGGGATTTTATTGACGAGATGCGGCCGCTGGACGGCGAGCCGGTGGTGGACAAGTGCGGCAACGGCGCTTTCTACGCCACCGACCTGGAGCAGATATTGCGCAGCCGGGGGATTCGCCATCTGCTGCTGCTCGGCGTCACCACCGACGTGTGCGTGTCCTCGACCATGCGTGAAGCCAATGATCGCGGGTTCGATTGTCTGCTGCTGGAAGATTGCTGCGGCGCCGCGCGCCCGGACCTGCATCAGGGAGTGCTGAACAGCCTGGAGCGGGAGGGCGGTATTTTCGGCGCCTACGCCGACAGCCGGGCTTTTTTTGAACAGTACCGGTCGGCCACCGCCGGCTAGCCGGCGCCGCAGACCGGGCAGCCCGGGTCCTTCTTGAAGGCCACTTCGCGCCAGCCCAGGGTGCGGCCGTCGAAAACTCTCAGCACCGGCGCCACCGGGGTGCCGGTGAGCAGGTGGATGGCGAGCAGCGCCTGCAGGGTGCCCACGGTGCCGACCACCGGGCCGAGGATGCCCGCTTCGCTGCAGGCCAGGTCGCCGTCGGTGCCGGCGCCGTACACGCAGGCGTAGCAGGCGCTGTCCGGACGGCGCAGATCAAATACCGCCAGCTGGCCGTCGAGACGGATGGCGGCGCCGCTCACCAGCGGTTTGCGGTGCGCCACACAGGCGGCATTGGCGGCCTGGCGGGTGGCGAAGTTGTCGCTGCAGTCGAGCACCAGATCGACGCCGGGCACGTGCCGGTCCAGCCATTCACGGTCGGCGCGGGCGGCGTGGGGCTCGACCAGCACGTCCGGGTTGAGCGCGCGCAGCTGCGCCGCCAGCGCCCCGGCCTTGCCCTCGCCCACCTGGTCGCCGCGAAAGGCGATCTGCCGGTGCAGGTTGCTGGCGTCGACCCGGTCATCGTCCACCAACAGCAACCGCCCCACCCCGGCGCCGGCCAGATACAGCGACGCCGGATTGGCCAGGCCGCCGCAGCCCACCAGTAGCACGCTGGCGCCGGCCAGCGCCTGCTGGCCGTCGAGGTCGAATTCCTGAAGCAGCAGCTGCCGGCTGTAGCGCAGCAGCTGATCGTCGTTGAGGGCGTCGCCGTGGTAGTCAGACATGGCCCAAGGTTACCCTGTCGCGGCCTTCCAGGTCCTGCCGGGTGGTCACGTCCTGGAAACCCCGTTCGCCGAGCAAAGTGCGCACCGCGCCGCCCTGGTCGAAGCCGTGCTCGAGCACCAGCCAGCCGCCCGGCGCCAGGGTGTCGTGGGCCTGGGCGGCGATCACGCGCAGGTCGGCGAGGCCGTGGTCGTTAGCGGCCAGCGCCGAGCGCGGCTCAAAGCGCAGGTCACCCTGTTCCATATGCGCGTCCTGCGGATCGATGTAGGGCGGGTTGCTGACGATCAGATCGAAGGGGCCGCCCAGGCCGTCGAGCCAGTCGCAGCACACCAGGCCGACCCGGGCGCCCAGGCGCTCGGCGTTGTCCCGCGCCACCGCCAGGGCCGGCCGGCTGGCGTCGGTGAGGGTCAGGCTCCAGGCCGGGCGTTCCAGCGCCAGGGTGACGCCGATGGCGCCGCTGCCGGTGCCCAGGTCCACCGCCCGCAATTCGCTCTCGGGGAGGGTTTCCAGCACCGCTTCCACCAGGGTTTCGGTGTCCGGGCGCGGGATCAGGGTGTGCGGGCTGACCAGAAACGGCCGGCCGAAGAATTCCCGTTCGCCGGTGAGGTGGGCCACCGGCTCGCCCTCGGCGCGGCGCCGCACCAGCGCCTGGAACACCCGCTGCTGGCTGTCGCTGAGGGTGCGCTCCGGCCAGGTGCGCAGGTAGGTGCGCGATTCACCGATCACGCGGCAAAGCAGCAGTTCCGCGTCCAGGCCCGGGCTGGGCGAAGCGGCCAGCTGTTCGCGGGCCTGGCGCAGGGCGTCGTCCAGTCGCACGGCGACCGCCTAGCCCTGCCCGTCGGCGAGGGCGGCGAGCTGGCCGGCCTGGTGCTCGGACAGCAAGGCACCAATCACTTCGTCCAGGTCGCCGGCGATGATCTCGTTGAGCCGGTACAGGGTCAGATTGATGCGGTGGTCGGTGAGCCGGCCCTGGGGGAAATTATAGGTGCGGATGCGTTCGGAGCGGTCCCCGGAGCCGACCATGGATTTGCGCTCGGCGGCCTGTTCGGCGTGGGCCGCGGTTTCGCGGGCGTCGAGCAGCCGCGCCTTGAGCAGCGACATGGCCTTGGCCTTGTTCTTGTGCTGGCTGCGCTCGTCCTGGCACTCCACCACCACGCCGGTGGGCAGGTGGGTCAGGCGCACCGCCGAATCGGTGGTGTTGACGTGCTGGCCGCCGGCGCCAGAGGAGCGGTAGGTGTCGATGCGCAGATCCTCGTTGCGGATCTCGATGTCGCCGGCGTCCTCCGCCGCCGCCAGCACCGCCACCGTGCAGGCCGAGGTGTGGATGCGGCCCTGGGACTCGGTGGCCGGCACCCGCTGCACCCGGTGGGCGCCGGACTCGAACTTGAGGCGCGAATAGACGTCGTCGCCGGACACCTGGGCGATCACTTCCTTATAGCCGCCGTGTTCGCCCTCGCTGGCGCTGACGATCTCCACTTTCCAGCCGCGCTGGTCGGCGTAGCGGGAGTACATCTTGAACAGATCGCCGGCGAACAGCGCCGCCTCGTCGCCGCCGGTGCCGGCGCGGATTTCCAGATAGACGTCGGCGCCGTCGCGGGGGTCGCGGGGCAACATCAGGCGCTGCAATTCTTCGTCCAGCTCGTCGATGCGCTGCTGGGCGTGGCGGGCTTCCTCGGCGCCCATCTCGCGCATTTCCGGGTCGCCGTCGTCGAGCAGGGCGCGGGCGCTTTCCAGTTCCTGTTCGCTGGCCCGGTAGGCGCGGTAGGCCTTCACCACCGCTTCCAGCTCGGCGTACTCCTTGGACAGGCTCCGGAATTGCTTCTGATCGGCAATAATATCCGGATCGGAAAGCAGGCCGCTGACCTCCTCGAACCGCTCCATCAGTTTTTCCAGTTTGCCGTTCAGCGATGCTTGCATGGGGTTCCCGCTATTCTGGATCGGATTCCTGATCGGATGGCTGGTCGTCCAGGTTGTCCTGGTCGAGCAGTATTTCCCGCGCCATGGCGAGCGCCTCGGCGCGGCCTTCGGCGGCCAGCCGGCGCAGGCCCACGCTCGGCTGGTGCAGCCATTTGTTGACCAGGCTGTGTTTGAAGCGGCGCAGCACCTGTTCCGGGTCGCCGCCCTTTTCCAACTGCGCCAGGGCCCGCTGCAGCTCCTGGTCGGCCAGCTCGGTGCCCTGGCGCCGGTAGTCACGCAGCACCCCCACGGCCCGCTGTTCGCGGCGGCTGCGGTGGTGGCGGCGAATCGCCTCGTCGATCAGGGCGCCGGCCTGCTCGGCGGCTTCCTGGCGGGCGCGCACGTTTTCCTGGATCGCCTCCTGGAGGTGATCCACGGTGTACAGATAGACGTCGTCCAGTTCGCCGACTTCCGGCTCGATGTCGCGGGGCACGGCGATATCCACCATGAACATCGGCCGGTGGCGGCGGCGCTTGAGCGCCCGCTCCACGGTGCCCTTGCCCAGCACCGGCAGCGGCGAGGCGGTGCAGGAGATCAGAATGTCCGCGTGCTCCAGCGCCACCGGCAGCTCTTCCAGGCCGATGCCGCGCCCGCCCACCTGGGCGGCCAGGTCGTCGGCGCGGCCCTGGGTGCGGTTGGCGATCACGATTTCGTGCACCTGCTGTTCTTCCAGGTGCCGGGCCACCAGCTCGATCATTTCGCCGGCGCCGATCAACAGGGCGCGGCTCTGCTTCAGGTCGGCGAAGATATGCCGGGCGAACGACACCGCCGCGTAGGCCACCGACACCGGGTTGGCGCCGATGCCGGTTTCCGTGCGGATGCGCTTGGCCACCGAGAACACGTCCTGGAACACCCGGCCCAGCTCGCCGTTGATCAGCCCCGCCTCGTGGGCCCGGGCGTAGGCCTCGCGCAGCTGGCCGAGAATCTGCGGTTCGCCGAGCACCATGGAATCCAGGCCGCCGGCCACCCGCATCAGGTGCTCCAGGGCTTTTTCGTCCCGGTAGGTATAAAGGACCCGCCGCAGGGTCTCCACCGGCATGCGCCGGGCCTGCGCCAGCCACTCCCCGAAATCCGGCGTTTCGCCGTCGATCAGGCAGTACACTTCAGTACGGTTGCAGGTGGACAGCAGCGCCGCTTCGCGGATACCGGGAAGCTCGCGCAGGCCAACCAGGGCGTCATCCGCTTGAGCGGCGGAAAATGCCAGCTGCTCGCGCAGCTCCACATCCGCGGTGGTGTGATTAACGCCGACTGCGATGAGATTCATAAGAAATGATGACGACCCGATGGGGTTAGGCCCTGATACGCGCAAGGGTGTCGCATTTTGCGCGAAAGCGCCCCGCAAAACAACGTCACCCCCGCCCTTGGGGCCGGCGCGCGCCTGTGCGATAGTAGCGGCTCAATGTCCTTTGATAGCCAGCCGATGAAATCACGCCCATCGCTCCTCGCCGCCGCCCTGTTCGCCCTGGCCGGCTGCTCGCAGATGCCGTCCACACCGCAAGACCCCGCCCCGGCCGCGCCGCCCCGGGACCTTCCGCCGATCCAATACGACGGCGAAACCCTGGGCGATCTACTGGTGGCGGAAAGCGCCGCCCAACGGCAAAGCCTGCGCGTCACCATGGCCTATTACGCGCGGGCGGCGGAAACCACCCACGACCCGGAAATCATCGGTCAGGCCACCAAGCTCGCCACCTATCTGGAAGAGCATGAGCAGGCCCGTCACCTGGCCGGTCTGTGGCTGGAGCGCCAGCCCGACAACGCCGACGCCCTGCGCCTGGCGGCGCTGGCCGACATCCAGTTGGAGCGCCCGGAACAAGCCACCGAATCCATCGACCGGCTGCTCGCGGTGCACGGCAGCGAAGCGCTGATCCCGCTGGTGGCGGAGGCGCGCGGCCTGGACGAAAGCGCCAACCAACGGCTGCTCAACGCCCTGTCCGGGCTCGCCGAGCGCTACCCGGAGCAGGCGCCGCTGTGGTACGCCCGCGCCCTGGACCGGCGTCAGCAGAGCGATCTGGACGGCGCCCTGGAGGCGGTGGACACCGCCCTGGACCAGGACCCGGACCACGGCGAAGCCGCGCTGCTGCGCACCCAGATCCTGTTTGAGCAGGGCCGCCGTGACAAGGCGCTGGGCGAGCTCAGCGATATCGTCGACGAGGCCCCCGACGCGCACCGCCCGCGGGTCGCCTATGTGCGCCTGCTGCTGGCCGCCGGCCGCTACGACCGGGCCAGCGAGCAGCTGACCATCCTGGCGGAACAGAACCCCCGCGACCTGGACCTGCAGTATTCCCTGGCCCTGCTGGCGCTGGAATCCGGCGCCATGGATTCCGCCGAGGCGATCCTGCAGCGGCTGCTGCGCCAGGGGTACCGCCCCAATGAAATGCGCCTGCACCTGGGCCAGGCGGCGGAGCAGCGCGGCGACAGCAAAGGCGCCATCGAATATTATTTGAAGGTCAAGGGCGGCGAAAGCCTGCAGGCCCAGGTGCAGGCGGCGCGGCTTATGTACAGCGAAGGCCGTGGCGATCAGGCCCACGCGCTGATCACCAGCCTCACCCATCAGTACCCGGAACAGGCCACCCTGCTGTGGATCAGCGAGGCCGACATGCGCGCCGCCAACGGCGACCCGGAATCCGCCCTGGCACTGCTCGACCGGGCCCTGGAAACCGCCCCGGACAACCCGGAACTGCTCTACGCCCGGGCGATGACCGCCGGCGGCCTGGGAAACTATGAAGCCATGGAAGCGGACCTGCGCCGGGTGCTGGAACAACAGCCCGACGACCCGGCGGCGCTGAACGCCCTGGGCTACACCTGGGCGGACCAGGGCGTGCGCCTGGAGCAGGCCCGCGACATGATCCGCCGCGCCCTGGAACAGCAGCCCAACGACCCGGCGATTCTCGATTCCATGGGCTGGGTGCTGTACCGGCTGGGCCGCCCGGAGGACGCGCTGCCGTTCCTGCGCCGCGCCTACGCCCAGTTCCCGGACCCGGAAGTGAGCGCCCACCTGGGCGAGGTGCTGTGGGTGCTGGGGGAAGAAGATGATGCCCGCCGGGTCTGGGCCACGGCGCTGGAGCAAAGCCCGGAAGCCGAGCCGATCATGGAAACCCTGCAACGCCTGGAGGTGACACTTTGAGCAATGCGAGCCGTTTTTGGTGGCTGCCCCTGGCGCTGCTGCTGAGCGCCTGCCAACAGGCCCCGGTGGCCCCCACGGACTTCACCCGCGCCGACCAGATCCAGCGTTGGGAAATGAGCGGCAAGCTCGGCTACCGCACCGCCGACGACGGCGGCTCCGCCAGCTTCGACTGGCAGCAGGCGCCGCGCTACGGGGAAATCCGCTTTTCCGGCCCGCTCGGTTTCGGCAGCGCGGAACTCACCTGGCAGCCGGGCATGGCCCGCCTGGAAACCTCCCAGGGCGAATGGCAGGCCCGCACCCCGGGCGAACTGGCCTGGCACCTGACCGGTTTCTGGCTGCCGGTGTCGGCGCTGGAATACTGGAGCCGCGGGCTGGTCTGGCCGGGGGCGCCGGCGCAGTCGGAGGAAAACGACGACGGCCGGCTCAGCCAGCTGAGCCAGCTGGGCTGGGACCTGGAATTCGACCGCTACGAGACCGTGGGCCGGGTGGCGCTGCCCCACCGCATCAAGGCGCGCCAGGGCGCCGACAGCTTTACCCTGCTGATCCGCGAGTGGCAGCCGCTGCCCAGCCAGCCCTGATCATGGCTCCGTTTTCCCTGCCGGCGCCGGCCAAACTCAACCTGTTTTTGCACATCAACGGCCGGCGCCAGGATGGCTACCACCTGCTGCAGACCCTGTTCGTGCTGCTCGACCACGGCGACACTCTGGACTTCCAGCCCGCCGATACCCTCAGCTTGCGTTGCGACAACCCGGCGCTGCCGGTGGACGACGACAATCTGGTGCTGCGCGCCGCCCGACTGCTGCAACAGGAGACCGGCCACACCGCCGGCGCGCGCCTGCATCTGCGCAAGAGGCTGCCCGCCGGCGGCGGCGTGGGCGGCGGCTCCTCCGACGCCGCCACCGCGCTGTGGGGGCTGAATCTGCTCTGGGGCCTGGACCTGGACGTGGATACCCTGGCGCGGCTGGGGCTGAGCCTGGGCGCGGACGTGCCGGTGTTCGTGCGCGGCCGCAACGCCTGGGCGGAAGGCGTGGGCGAACGCTTGCAAGCCGTTGAATTGCCGCCACTCTGGTTTCTGGTGGTCGATCCCGGGGTCTCCGTTTCAACCGCTCGAATTTTCGGCGACGGGGAATTGACAAGGCACACCCCCGCCATTACATTACCGGCCTCGCTTGGGGCGGCCACTTTCGAGGCCTTCCTGAAGGAAGGGCACAACGACTGCGAAGCCGTGGCCCGGCGCCTTTTTCCCGCCGTGGATAAAGCGCTCGACTGGCTCCAAAGCGAAGCGGGCAACGCCCGCATGACCGGTACCGGCGCTTGTTGTTTCGCACACTTCGCCGACCAGCAAGACGCGCATAACGCACTGCGGCACTTGCCGGAATACTGGACAGGTTTTGTGGCTCGAAGCACTGAAATCTCACCTCTCCATGAGGCACTGGCGACGCTTCGAGCCAGACAGAATTCAGGGCCGGCGTGACACGCCACCTGAGCAAGTTAGTGTTGGGGTATAGCCAAGTTGGTAAGGCAGCGGGTTTTGATCCCGTCATTCCCAGGTTCGAGTCCTGGTACCCCAGCCATTTCTTTCCGTAAGGACAAACCCTAAATTCATTACTTGAAAGCCAGGGGACGCCAGTGTCCAAACTCGTTATTTTCGCCGGCAACGCCAATCCCGAACTGGCCAGCTCCATGGCCGAGCAGATCAACATTCCCCTCGGCGATGCCGACGTCGGCGTTTTCAGCGACGGCGAAGTGGCCGTGGACATTCAGGAAAACGTGCGCGGCAAGGACGTTTTCATCGTCCAGTCCACCTGCCAGCCCACCAATAACAACCTGATGGAACTGCTGGTGATGGCGGACGCCCTGCGGCGCTCTTCCGCCGGCCGCATCACCGCCGTGATCCCCTACTTCGGTTACGCCCGCCAGGACCGCCGGGTGCGCTCCGCGCGGGTGCCGATCACCGCCAAGGTGGTCGCCGACATGATCACCGCCGTGGGCATCGACCGGGTGGTGACCGTGGACCTGCACGCCGACCAGATCCAGGGCTTCTTCGACATCCCCGTGGACAACGTCTACGGCACGCCCCTGTTCGTGGCCGACATCGAGCGTCAGAAGCACGACGACCTGATGGTGGTGAGCCCGGACGTGGGCGGCGTGGTCCGTGCCCGCGCCCTGGCCAAGCAGCTCAACGACGCCGATCTGGCGATCATCGACAAGCGCCGCCCCAAGGCCAACGAATCCCAGGTGATGCACATCATCGGTGAGGTGGAAGGCCGCACCTGCGTGCTGGTGGACGACATCGTCGACACCGCCGGCACCCTGTGCAAAGCCGCCCAGGCCCTGAAGGACCACGGCGCCGCCAAGGTGATCGCCTACTGCACCCACCCGGTGCTGTCCGGCCCGGCCATCGACAACATCAGCAACAGCGCCATGGACCAGCTGGTGGTCACCGACACCATCCCGCTGTCCGAGCAGGGTCGTCAGTGCGACAAGATCCGCGTGCTGCGCCTGGCGCCGATGCTGGCGGAGACCATCCGCCGGGTGAACAACGAGGAATCGTTGTCCGCCATGTTCGACCGCCTGGAACTGGTGTAGGCCGGGGATTTCCGGCATAATCCGCCCCCTCCCCGTTCCGGGGACGCCCGTTTCGGGCTTATCGCAACCTTTTCGGTGCGCCTGGTCGCGGGGTGCCGGAGAGCTTAATGGAGACAGGACCATGTCCAACGAATTCGAATTGACCGCTGAAAGCCGCAGCGACACGGGGAAAGGTGCGAGCCGCCGCCTGCGTCGTCTGCACGGTCGCGTACCGGCCATTATCTATGGCGGCCACGCCGACCCCGTGATGATCTCACTGGAGACCCGTGAGCTGAAGAAAGCCCTGGAAACCGAGGCCTTCTACAGCCACATCCTGACGCTGAAGCTGGACGGCAAGAAGCAGCAGGCGGTTCTGCGCGATCTGCAGCGCGATCCGGCCCGCGGTTTCCCGATCCACGCCGACTTCATGCGCGTGGAAGCCGGCCATGAAATCACCATGACCGTGCCGCTGCACTACACCAACGAAGAAGCCTGCATCGGTGTGAAGAAGCAGGGTGGCGAAATCCACCACAACATTTCCGAAGTGGAAATCAGCTGCCTGCCCAAGCACCTGCCGGAATACATCGAGGTGGACATGAGCGCCGTGGAGCTGGACCAGGTGCTGCACCTGTCCGACATCAAGCTGCCCACCGGCGTGACGCTGACCCAGCTGGCCTACGGTGAAGACCACGACCAGCCCATCGTTGCCGTACACACCCCGAAAGTGCGTGCCAGCGAAGACGATGAGGACGAGGACGGTCAGGAAGACGCCGCCGAGAAAGACGGCGGCAAAGGCGAAGAGAAGCCGTCCGAAGACTGAGAGCGATGATGGCGGAACCGGTACGACTGATCGTGGGCCTGGGCAATCCGGGCCCCGAATACGACGCCACCCGCCACAACGCCGGAGTCTGGTATGTGGATGCCCTGGCCCGTGCCCAGGGCATCTTTCTCAACGAAGACAAGAAATACTTCGGTGCCACCGGCACCTTCACCTTCGAAGGCGAAACCATCCGCCTGCTGGTGCCCACCACCTATATGAACCGCAGCGGCCAATCCACCTCGGCCCTGGCGAACTTCTTCAAGATTCCCGTCACGCAGATGCTCGTGGCCCACGATGAACTGGACCTGCCCCCCGGCGTGGCCCGCTTCAAGCAGGGCGGCGGACACGGCGGCCACAATGGTCTGCGCGATATCGTTGCCCGCCACGGCAACAGCAAGGACTTCTACCGTCTGCGTATTGGTATCGGCCATCCGGGCAGCGCCCAGCTGGTCACCCCCCATGTGCTGAACAAACCCTCCGCCGCCGACCGTGAGCTGATCGAACGGGCCATCGACGAAGCGGTGCGGTTTACCCCGGATATGCTGCGCGGCGAATTCAGCCACGCCATGAACGGCCTCAACGGCTTCCGCGCCTGAGCCAGGTTTACCGGTCCTCGGCGTAGCGTGCCAGCACCCATTGGCCCGCCGGGCGCTCGCGCAAATCGTCCAGCTGCTTCTGCAGCGCCGCGGGCAGCGTGCCTTCCTCGAAAATGTCCCAGGGCGTACCGGCCGGGCTGACCAGCGGCGCCAGCAGGCCGGCGGCGGTGATGTCCGCCAGGGTGAGCCGCTCGCCCACCAGGTAGCGGCCGTTGCCGCGCCGCAAGGTCTCCTCCACCAGTTCCAGCCCCTCTTCCAGCCGTTGTCCGGAGTGGGCCACCGCCTTGGGTTCGATGCGGTACAGGCGGCGCACCCCTTCCCGGGTAACCGGCGCCAGCACCTTCTGTACCGGTGACGGCAACCGGTAGGGATCGAGCATGGCGTCCATCACTTCCGGACGGTCGATAATCTGGCCGTAGAGCCAGCGGCGCACATGCACCGCCACCCGGTCGAGTTGCTGTTCCAGCTCGATGACCCGGGCGCGGGACTCCGCGTCGGTGGGGATCAGCGAGCGTTCCGGGTAGTGCTTTTCCAGGTAGTAGGCGATTTTGGTGGAATCCCCCACCACCCGCTGGCCGTCACGCAGTACCGGCAGAGTGTTAATGCGCGCCATCCACTGGGTGCGCAGCCGGTGCGGCCCCGGCAGCAGGTTGCGGGTGCGGTATGCCAGCCCTTTATAGTCGAGCTGCCAGCGGGACTTTTCGCAGTAATGGGATATCGGAAATTGATAGAGGATGCGTTCGGTCATGGTGTCCTTCCCTCCTTTATGGCGCCAGTCTAGCGGTGCCCCCGGCCGCGCTGAGCGGCGGCAGCGCCCCCCGGAGCCGGCTCCCTGGCAACCCGTCGTTTCTCGCCTGTCGCATTTTGGCCCGCGCTTGAGTAGCATTGCGCCCTCGAAAACGGAGGTGCAGTTATGGGTATTCAGTGCGGTATCGTGGGCCTGCCCAATGTGGGCAAATCCACCCTTTTCAACGCCTTGACCAAGGCCGGCATCGACGCCGAGAACTTCCCGTTCTGCACCATCGAGCCGAACACCGGCGTGGTCCCGGTGCCGGACCCGCGGCTGGACAAGCTGGCCGCCATCGTCAGCCCGGAGAAGGTGATCCCGGCGACCATGGAGTTCGTGGATATCGCCGGCCTGGTGGCGGGCGCCTCCAAGGGCGAGGGCCTGGGCAACCAGTTCCTGGCCAACATCCGCGACACCGACGCCATCGCCCATGTGGTGCGCTGCTTCGACGACGAGAACGTGATCCACGTGGCCGGCAAGGTATCGCCGCTGGATGACATTTCCGTGATCAATACCGAGCTGGCGCTGGCCGACCTGGATTCCGTGGACCGCGCCCTGCAGCGCGCCCAGAAAGCCGCCAAGGGCCAGAACAAGGACGCCCAGGCGCTGATTCCGGTGCTGGAGAAGCTGCTGCCGCTGCTCAACGAGGGCGAGCCGGCGCGCGCCGCCAACCTCAGCGATGACGAGCGCAAGGCGATCCGCAGCCTCAACCTGCTCACCCTTAAACCCACCATGTACATCGCCAATGTGGAAGAGGACGGCTTCGACAACAATCCGTTGCTGGACCTGGTGCGCGAGCAGGCGGAGAAGGAAAACGCCTCGGTGGTGCCGATCTGCGCCAAGATCGAATCGGAGATCGCCGAACTGGACGACGAGGAGAAAGCCGACTTCCTGGCCGACCTGGGCATGGAAGAACCCGGCCTCAACCGGGTGATCCGCGCCGGCTATGAGCTGCTCGGCCTGCAGACCTACTTCACCGCCGGCAAGAAGGAAGTGCGCGCCTGGACCGTCAAGATCGGCGCCACCGCGCCGCAGGCGGCCGGCGTGATCCACACCGACTTCGAGAAGGGCTTCATCCGCGCGCAAACCATCGCCTACGACGATTACGTCGCCGGCAACGGCGAACAGGGCGCCAAGGAAGCCGGCAAAATGCGCGCCGAAGGCAAGGACTATGTGGTCAAGGACGGCGACGTGCTGAACTTCCTGTTCAACGTCTGACACACCCGATCCCGGAGGGCGGGGCATGGCTTCCGACACGCAAAAAGGCACTGCCCTCGCCCTGCTCGCCAGCGCCCAATGGGGCGCCACCGGCATCTGGGTGGCGCTGCTGCGCGACCTGCCCACCGGCACCACCCTGGTGTTCCGGTTTCTCACCGCCGCGCTGCTGCTCACCGTCCTGCTCACCCTGACCCGGGGTTTTCAGCGTCCCAATCAGCGGACGCTGTACGGCGGTGTGCTGCTCGCCGCTTACTATGTGCTGGCCACGGTGGGGTTCTATCTCAGTGACGTGGTGAGCGTGTCGTTGCTGGTCTCCACATCGCCGTTCTTCGTGATGCTGCTGCGAGTGCTGCGCCGCCAGCCGGTGGCCGGCCGCGAGGTGCTGGGCGGTCTGCTGGCGTTCGCCGGGCTGGCGGTGGTGTTGCTGGGCGGGCCGGTCACGGCCCCGGACGCCGACCAGGGCCGCCTGATCGGCGACGCCTGCGGGCTGGCGGCGGCGATGGCGATGGCGCTGTACTCGCAGGCCGGCACCCGGCTGCAGGGCCAGGGCTGGAGCGTGGTGCTGATCGGCTGCGTGCTCGGCCTGCTGGTGAGCGTGCCGTTCGCCAGCCCGGCGGCGGCGGTGCCCGATGCCGGCCAGTGGGGCCTGTTCCTGGGCCTGGCGGCGGTGTCGACGCTGGCGCCGGGCTACCTCTATCCGCTGGCGTGCCAGCACATCACCCCCACCGCCGCCACCGTGGTGCGCCTGTCCACGCCGTTCTTCACCGCCCTGTTCGCGTTCCTGGTGCTCGGCGCCGCGCTCGGCGGGCACCATCTGCTGGGCGCGCCGTTGCTGATTGTCGGGGTGTACCTGACGCTGCCCCGCGAACGGCACGGCTAGCGGCAGATCCGGAAACCTCTCAGACCCAGGTGGAAGTGGTCCGCGTGGGCCTGGTTGTAGTCCGGCCCCAGCACGGTGCCGAAGTACTCACAGGCCCGGTTTTGCAGGCTGCGCAGGAACGCGGCCTTGTCGCCCTCCCCGTCCCAGTCGTCCTGCACTGAAATGCGGGTGCCGTCGGCCAGGGTCAGCGCGGCCAGGTCCAGCGCCGAGGCGGTGGCGTGATCGCTGCGCCGGTCCTCTTCCCGGTTGTAAATATTGCGGCAGGAAAAGGTGCCGTAGTGCCACACCGTCCGGACCGGCTGACCGAACTGTTCGCGGGCGGCGGGCTGAAGGCCGTGGCGCTCGAACATCACCCAGGCCAGCGCCAGCGGGCAGCGGGCCACGAAGCTGTTGTTGAAGGTGACCCCGGTGCGGCGCACCCGCACCACGTTGGTCAGCGGGCAACTCTCCACCGGGGTGTAGTCCTCCAGCGGCAGGTGGTCGAGGGCGTCCTCCGGCGCGGTGTTTAACGCGTCCAGGCAGGCCTGCGGCCGGTCCTCCAGTCGCGACAGCTTCCAGCCGGTCACCGGCGTCACCGGATCGGTGACGTGCAGCGGCATGAAGGGGTTCCAGTGACGCGGCACCGACCACCACTGCTGGTGCAGGCCGAGCACGAACAGCGGCGCGGCGATCAGCAGCAACAGCACGAGGATTTGGGAGAGACGTTTCATTAAGGGTCAGTCTGCCAGCCCGGCGGCGCTCCGGCAGGCCGCATTACCGTCTTTTACGGTTGCCGGCGCCGCCAGTACCAGGCCAGCACCGACCCGGACAGATTGTGCCAGACGCTGAACAGCGCCCCGGGCAGCGCGGCGCCGGCGGAGAAGTGCTTCACCGCCAGGGCCACGCCCAGGCCGGAATTCTGCATCCCCACTTCGATCGCCAGCGTGCGGGCACGGCGCGGGTCGAGACGCATCAGCCGGGCGCCGCCGTAACCCAGCGCCAGCCCCAGGCCGTTGTGCAGCACCACCGCCAGCATCACCGCCGCGCCACCCACCGCGATGCGGTCCCGGTTGAGCGCCACGATCACGCCGATCACCAGCACGATGGCGGCCACCGACAGCAGCGGGAACACCGCCCGCACCGGCTCCAGCGGGCGATGAAACAGGGAGTTCAGCAAGGTGCCGGCGATCACCGGTAGCAGCACGATCTGCACCAGGGAGCCGAGCATGGACATCACCGGCACTTCGATGCTCTGGCCCTGGTAGACCCACACCAGCAGCGGCGTGGCCACCACCGCCACCAGGGTGGACACCGAGGTCATGGTGATGGACAGCGCCACGTCCGCCCGCGCCAGATAGCAGATCACATTGGACGCGGTGCCGCCCGGGCAGGCGCCGACGATCACCAGGCCCAGCAACAGCTCCGGCGGCAGCGCCAGCAACAGACCCACCGCCAGCGCAACCAGCGGCATGACCAGGAACTGCAGCAGCACGCCCAGGCCAATCACCGCCGGGCGCCGCGCCACATCGGCGAAATCCGCCCAGGTCAATGTCATGCCCATGCCGAACATGATCAGCATCAGCAGCGGCACGATCGCCCAGGACAGCTGCGCCAGCCCGCCCGGAAACAGAAACGCGAATATCGAAAACAGCACCGCCCACAGCGGGAACAAGCGCGTCAGAGTCTGAATCATCCAGGTGTCTTCAGTCGGTGCCGCCGCGCGCCTTCACCGGCTCGAAGTCCTCGGCGTTGAGCTCTGGCAGTTTCTCGTCGCAGCCCTGGATGCCCTGGCGCTTGAGGTTGTCGCACACCCGGTCGAGCTTGCCGTCCACCGCGTGCATGTGGTCCAGCAGCGCGCCGATGGCCTCGGCCACCGGGTCGGGCATGTCGTTGCTGACGCCGTAGGCCTGGAAGCCGATTTTCTCGGCCATTTCCTGGCGGTTCTTCTCCTGCTCGCTGACCGGCCGGCCGATCACCCGGCCGGGGATGCCGACCACGGTGGCGCCTTCCGGCACTTCCTTGGTGACCACGGAGTTGGAGCCGATCTTGGCGTTCTTGTGCACGGTGAACGGGCCCAGCACCTTGGCGCCGGCGCCGACCACCACACCGTCTTCCAGGGTCGGGTGGCGCTTGCCTTTGTCCCAGCTGGTGCCGCCCAGGGTGACGCCGTGGTAGAGGGTGACGTCGTCGCCGATTTCCGCGGTTTCACCGATCACCACGCCCATGCCGTGGTCGATGAAAAAGCGCCGGCCGATCTTGGCGCCGGGGTGAATCTCGATGCCGGTGAGCCAGCGGCTGAAGGTGGACAGGACCCGGGCCAGCTGTTTGAGGTTGTGGTGCCACAGCCAGTGCGCCAGACGGTGGAACAGCACCGCGTGCAGGCCCGGATAGTTGAGCAGCACTTCCAGGGTGTTGCGCGCCGCCGGGTCGCGGCTGAAAACCGATGCGATGTCCTCTTTCACTTGCTTGAACATAATTACCTCTGCCTGGTCCCCGGCTCGTCGTCGCGGGGCGTGTCCGCCGCCTGGCGAGCGGCGTGCTTCTGTATCGCCACCAGCGTACCGCGCAGGATGCTGATTTCCATTTTGTCCGGACGAGCGCGCAGGAACAATCGCCGCATGCGCGTCATCACCTGACCGGGCTGCTCCGGGTTCAGGAAGCCGCTCTCGGTCATCACCTGTTCCAGGTGATCCAGAAAGCCGGCCACCGCCTGGTTACTGGCCGGCGGCTCATCCCAGAACATTTCCGGCAGCGGCATGGCCTCGCGGCGGGCGCGGGCCTCGGGCAGGTCGGCGTCCTCGCCGACCAGCGCCAGCCGCAGTTCATAGGCGATCAGCTGCACCGCCGACGCCACGTTTAGCACGCCGTAGTCCGGGTTGGCGGGCACCGTCACGTGCAGGTTGCAGCGGCGCAGTTCGTCGTTGGTCAGGCCGCGGTCCTCGCGCCCGAACAGCACCGCGATGCGGGTGCTTTCCGGCTCGCGTTGCAGCTGGGCGCTCAGTTGGCGCGGCGTCAGGCAGGGCCAGGGAATGCGCCGCTGGCGCGCGCTGGTGCCGATCACCAGGGTGGCGCCTTCGAGGGCTTCGTCCAGGTCGGCGCAGACCCGCGCGGCGCTGAGCACATCGCCGGCGCCGGAGGCGCGGGCGGTGGCCTCGGCGCTGGGATAGACCGCCGGGCTGACCAGACGCAGGTCCGCCAGCCCCATGGTCTTCATGGCTCGGGCGGCGGCGCCGATGTTGCCGGGGTGCGTGGTTTCCACCATCACCACGCGCACGTTCTCTAACATGAGGTATCCGAATCCGGGAATGGAGAGCGCGTTAGTCTAGCAGATTCTGATCTGCCCTCCTCCCTCCGGCTCTGTTACAATCCGCCTCCCGAAACGCCCGCCGGCCCCGCCGCAGCGGGTGATCGCGCTCTTTGAACCCGACAGGATGATTGCATGCACGCGCCGCAAGTGAACATTGCCCTGCGAGCCGCCCGCCAGGCCGGCAACCTGATCCGCCGCGCGGCGGAGAACAACGACCCCCTGTCCGTGGACCGGAAGGCGGCCAACGACTTCGTCACCCAGGTGGACCGGGCCGCGGAAGCACGCATCATCGACGCCATCCGCAAAGCCTACCCCGAGCACGGCATTCTCGCCGAGGAAAGCGGCGAGCAGCCGGGCACCGGCGCCGGCGCCGATTACCTGTGGGTGATCGATCCGCTCGACGGCACCACCAACTTTATCCACGGCCTGCCGCAGTACGCGGTGTCCATCGCCTTGAAAGTCAAAGGCAAGGTGGAGCATGCGGTGGTCTACGATCCGCTACGCGAGGAAGAATTCACCGCCAGCCGGGGCCGTGGCGCGGCCCTCAACGGCCGCCGCCTGCGCGTCACCAACCGGGCCGGCCTGGACGGCGCTCTGATCGGCACCGGTTTCCCGTTCCGCAACGACCAGATGGCCTACATGGACGCCTACATGGGCATGTTCCGTGCGGTGGCGGAATCCACCGCCGGCCTGCGCCGGCCCGGCGCCGCGGCGCTGGACCTGGCCTGGGTGGCCGCCGGCCGCATGGACGGCTTCTTCGAGCTGGGCCTGCAGGAATGGGACATGGCGGCGGGCACGCTGCTGATCACCGAGGCCGGCGGCCTGGTGGGCGACGTGGCCGGCGGCCACAGCCACCTGCAGCGCGGCAACATCGTGGCCGGCACCCCGAAAGTGTTCAAAGGCTTGTTGCAGAAGATCAAACCGCACCTGACCGACAGTCTTAAGCGCGGCTGAGCCGGGCCTGTGGGAGCGGGCTGTGGGAGCTTGCTTGCAAGCGAAAGGCCGGCAAAGCCGGCCGGCAGGATCCCAGAGGCGTCTCTAACGGTGGTGCCAACAACGCCTCTGGTATCCCGCCGGGTGGCCAGGGCCACCCTTTCGCGGGCAAGGCCCGCTCCTACAAGCCACTCCGTAGCACGACCTGCTTGCCGCTTGAGGCTTGCAGCTGTTTCTTCCTCTCGCCCCGATGCGTAAAACCCATCCATAAGGGATAGGCCTGGGCGCCGAGCTCTGCTAGCGTTGAAGCATTGATTTTTTTCGCGCTAAGAACGCTTTCAGGAGAGCTCCCGATGACCCAGTTCAACCTCAAGGATCCGTCCCTTTTCCGCCAGCAGTGCTTTATCAACGGCCAGTGGTGCGACGCCGAGGACGGCGCCACCATCGACGTGGACAATCCCTCCAACGGTGAGATCATCGGCACCGTGCCGCGCATGAAGGAAGCGGACACCCTGCAAGCGATCGCCGCCGCCGACAACGCGCTGCCGGCCTGGCGTGCCAAGACCGCCGGCGAGCGGGCCGACCTGCTGTACGCCTGGTACAACCTGATGATGGAGCACCAGGACGACCTGGGCGCGCTGATGACCCTGGAACAGGGCAAGCCGCTGGCGGAATCCAAGGGCGAGATCGCCTACGCCGCGTCGTTCATCAAGTGGTTCGCCGAGGAAGCCCGCCGCGCCTACGGCGACACCATCCCCGGCGCCAAGCCCGGCCAGCACATCGTCGTGATCAAGCAGGCCATCGGTGTGACCGCCGCGATCACGCCGTGGAACTTCCCGGCGTCGATGATCACCCGCAAGGCCGGCGCCGCCCTGGCGGCGGGCTGCACCATGGTGGTCAAGCCCGCCAGCGCCACCCCCTATTCCGCCTTCGCGCTGGCCGAGCTGGCCCAACGCGCCGGCATCCCCGCCGGTGTGATCAACATCATCACCGGCTCCGCGGCGGCCATCGCCGACACCATCACCAGCTCGCCGGTGGTGCGCAAAGTGAGCTTCACCGGCTCCACCGAGGTGGGCAGCCAGCTGATGGCCAACTGCGCCGAGCACATCCAGAAGGTGTCCCTGGAACTGGGCGGCAACGCGCCCTTCCTGGTGTTCGACGACGCCGATCTGGACAAGGCCGTGGAAGGCGCCATCGCCAGCAAGTTCCGCAACACCGGCCAGACCTGCGTGTGCGTGAACCGCTTCCTGGTGCAGGACGGCGTGCACGATGCGTTCGTGGAAAAACTCAAGGCGGCGATGGAGAAACTGAAAGTCGGCGACGGCTTCGAGGAAGGCGTCACCCAGGCGCCGCTGATCAACGCCGGCGCCGCCAAGAAAGTGCTTGAGCATATCGAGGACGCCAAATCCAAGGGCGCCAAGGTGGTGCTCGGCGGCGGCGCCCATGAGCGCGGCGGCAACTTCGTTCAGCCCACACTGATCACCGGTGCCACCGCCGACATGGAATTCTGCCACGAGGAAACCTTCGGCCCGCTGGCGGCGGTGATCCGTTTCAAGGACGAGCAGGAAGGCATCCGCATCGCCAACGACACGCCGTTCGGTCTGGCCTCCTATTTCTACAGCGAGAACATCCACCGCGTGTGGCGCGTGGCCGAAGCGCTGGAAGCCGGCATGGTGGGC
Organism: Alloalcanivorax venustensis ISO4; assembly: GCF_015356855.1. Taxonomy (GTDB): domain Bacteria; phylum Pseudomonadota; class Gammaproteobacteria; order Pseudomonadales; family Alcanivoracaceae; genus Alloalcanivorax; species Alloalcanivorax venustensis. Next base: position 68,072 of record NZ_ARXR01000003.1, on the reverse strand, counting down.
ATCAACGAAGGCCTGATTTCCAACGCGGCGGCACCGTTCGGCGGCGTCAAGGAGTCCGGCCTGGGCCGCGAAGGCTCCCACCAGGGCATGGAAGAGTACATGGAGGTGAAGTACCTCTGCATGGGCTGAAAAAACGATGCAGGTTGCAGGATTCAGGATACACAGGAGTCCCCTGTATCCTTCATCCTGAATCCTGTATCGCATTTGGCCCACCACGAACGGACAGCCATTTGGGGAGAGGCGCATGGTCAACACATTGCGAGTAGCGCTGCTTCCTGGCGACGGCATCGGCCAGGAGGTGATGGCCGTGGCCGAGGCGGTGCTCAAGACGCTGATCCACGGCCACGACCTGCCCCTGGCGTACGACGTGCTGCCGTGGCCGGCCACCGACTGGCACCGGCGCCACGGCGCCATGATGCCGGAGGACGCGCTGCCACGGCTGCGTGAGTACCAGGCCCTGCTGCTGGGCGCCCTGGGTGACCCGGGGCCGCTCAGCGATCCGCAACGTTACTGGCTTCCCGACGGCGTCTCCCTGGCGCCGTTGCTGACCCTGCGCAAGGGTCTGGACCTGTGGGCCTGCGAACGGCCCGCCCGCTTTTACCCCGGCACCGTTCAATACCTGGCCGATGATCGCGCCCGCGATCTGGATATGCTGGTGATCCGTGAAAACAGCGAAGGCGAATATGTCGGCCAGGGCGGCCGGCTACGCGCGGACACCCGTGAGGAAATCGCCACGCAGCTGGAGGTTTTCACCTACACCGCCACCGAGCGGCTGATACGCCACGCCTTCGAACGCGCCCGGCAGCGTGCCGCCGAACGGGCTGCTTCGGACAGCCCACGCCGCTTCGACGGCGCCGACGGCGAGCCCCGTGAATCGCAGGTGTGCCTGATCACCAAACGCAACGCCCAGGCGTTCTGGGGCACGCTCTATGATCGGGTATTCGAGGAAGTGGCCGCGGACTACCCGGACGTGGCCACCCACCATGAACTGGTGGACGCGGCGGCGATGAAATTCGTGCAGGCGCCCTGGCGCTTCGACGTGGTGGTGGCGAGCAACCTGCACGGCGACATCCTCACCGATCTGGCGGCGGTGCTGGCCGGCGGTCTGGGCGTGGCGCCGTCGGCCAACCTGAATCCGGCGGACCCGTCGCAGCCGGCACTGTTCGAACCCACCCATGGTTCGGCGCCGGACATCGCTGGCCAGGGCATCGCCGACCCGCGCGCCACGCTTTTCAGCCTGGCGTTGATGCTGGAATGGATGGGGGAAAAAGAGCCGATTTTTTATGGCGCGGCCCAGCATTTGCATGAGACGCTGGTGTCGGACCTCGCCGCCGGGCACCCGGCGTGCGGCACCGACGAAGTCGGTGCGCGGATTCAAGGCGCCCTGGGCGGGGGCCGCTGAATCTCAGCGGATACCTCCGCCCGGGAATCGGGTATGGAGGAGCAAGCCATGAATCATCTGTCTCCACTTTTGGTGCAGTCCAGCGGGATCTGCGCGGAACGGGGCGAAGGAAGCTGGTTGTTTGACGGCGAAGGCCGTCGCTGGCTGGATTTCACATCGGGCATCGGCGTTACCGCCACCGGCCACTGCCACCCCAAGGTGGTGGAAGCCGCCCGCGATCAGGTCGGCAAACTGGTGCACGCCCAGTACGCCACCGTCACCCACCCCAATATGCTGCGTCTCACCGACCGGCTTTACGAGCACCTGCCGCGCAACCTCGACGCGGTGGCGTTCTCCAACTCCGGCAGCGAAGCGGTGGAGACCGCGCTGCGTCTGGCCCGCCAGGCGTCCGGTCGGCCCAATATCATCGCCTTCACCGGTGGCTTTCACGGCCGCACCCTGGCGGCGGCCTCGATGACCACCTCCACCACCAAGGTCCGCACCGGCTGGCAACCGCTGATGGCCGGCGTCAGCTTCAGCCCCTTCCCGCACAGTTACCGCTACGGCTGGAGCGAGGACGAGACGGTGGATTTCTGTCTGCGCGAGCTCGACCACGTGCTGATGACCCAGTCCGCGCCCTCGGACACCGCCGCCATGATCATCGAGCCGGTGCAGGGGGAATACGGCTACTACCCCGCCACCAAGCGCTTCATGCAGGGCCTGCGCGAACGGTGCGACCGGCACGGCATCCTGCTGATCGCCGATGAGATCCAGGCCGGCTACGGCCGCACCGGACGCTTTTGGAGCCATGAACACTTCGACGTGCGCCCGGACATGCTGATCACCGCCAAGGGCCTGGCCAGCGGCTACCCGTTATCCGCCGTCGCCGCCAGCCGGGCGCTGATGTCGAGCGGCGCACCGGGTTCCCAGGGCGGCACCTACGGCGCCAACGCGGTGGCCTGCGCCGCCGCGCTGGCGACCCTGGACGTGATGGAACAGGAAGACCTGGTCGGCCACGCCGCCAGCGAGGGGGCCTATCTGCTCGAACGTCTGCAAGCGCTGCGCGACCGCCACGACTGCATCGACGAAGTGCGTGGCATGGGCCTGATGCTGGGCATGGAAATGGTCAAGGCACCGGGCCAGCCCGACGGCGACCGGGCCGCCGCCCTGCTCAAGGCGTGCGAACAGAACGGCCTGCTGTTGCTGCGTTGCGGCATTCACGGCCAGGTGGTTCGCTGGCTGCCGCCGCTCACCGCCAGCCGTCAGGAGATCGATCAAGCAGTGGACCTGTTCCAGGACGCGCTCGAAGAAACCCGCTGAATGAAAGGAGACGCCATGAGCGCAGGCGCATTGCGAGAGCCCCGGGTGACCGTTCTGCTGGCCGAGGACGAACCCGCCCTGCCCGGCCTGGAACGGTTGCGCGGGGAGGCGACGATACGCGAAGTGCGGGGCGACAACGGCCTCGTCGAGGCGTTGGCGGAAACCGACATCCTGGTGGTGACCGATTTCCGCGTCGAGGCCCTGGAGGCCGCCTGGCCCGACCCCTGCCCGATACGCTGGGTGCACGCCACCAGCGCGGGCGTGGACGCCTTGATGATCCCGCCGATCCAGAACGGCGATTTCCCGGTCACCAATGCCTCGGGCATTTTTGATCGGGGCATTGCCGAGTACGTGCTCGGCGCGGTGTTGCTGTTCGCCAAGGACACCCTGACCAATCTGGCGCTGCAACGGGAGCGGCGCTGGCGGCATAGGGAGACCACCCTGATCCGCGGCGCGCGGGCGCTGGTGGTGGGCGCCGGCTCAATCGGCCGGGAAATCGCCACCGTGCTGGGCGCCCTAGGCATGGAGGTGATCGGCACCGCGCGCCGGGCCCGTCAGGATTCGGCTTTCGCCCGGGTGCACCGGCAGGAAGATCTGCCGGCTCTGCTGGGGGACGCGGATTACGTGATCGTGGCGGCGCCGCTTACCGAGGACACCCGGGGCCTGTTCGATGACCGTCATTTCCGCCTGATGAAACCCGGCGCGGTCTTCATCAACGTGGGCCGGGGCGCCGTGGTCCGCACCGGCTCCCTGCTCGGTGCGCTGGACAGCGGGCGGCTGGCCGGCGCCGCCCTGGATGTGTTCGAGGAAGAACCGCTGCCGCCGGAGCACCCGCTGTGGCGCTATCCCAATGTGATGCTGTCCGCGCACATGGCCGGTGATTTCGTCGGCTGGCGGCAGGCGCTGGGCGAACAGTTCGTCGATAACTTTCAACGCTGGCGGCGCGGGCAACCGCTGGCCAACCCGGTGGATACGGCACGCGGCTATGGTCGCCGCTGAAAAGGAGGCACATTCATGAGCGAGGAACTGCGGACCCTGAGTGCGCTGGAATTGAAGAAGGCGTTCGAACGCCGGGAGCTGTCACCGGTGGAGGTGGCGGCGGATCTGCTCGATCATGTGCAGCATCACGACCACGCTATCAACGCCTGGTGCCTGATCGACCGTGACACCACGCTGGAGATCGCCAGGGCGTCGGAACAACGCTACATGAAAGGCGAGGTCCAGGGATTGCTGGACGGCATTCCGGTGGCGGTGAAGGATGTGTTCTTGACGCCCATGTGGCCCACGCTGAAAGGCTCCCGCACCATCGACGGGGCGAGCACGCTGAATAAGCGCTCGCCGGCCACCGCGGCGCTGGAGCGCCACGGTTACGTGCCGCTGGGCAAGACCACCACCCCGGAGTTCGGCTGGAAAGGGGTCACCGACAGCCCGGCGTGCGGCCCCACCAACAATCCCTGGGACCCTTCCAAAACCGCCGGCGGCTCCAGCGGCGGGTCCGCCGCGGCGGTGTCCGCCTGCATGGCGCCCCTGGCCCTGGGCACCGACGCCGGTGGCTCGATCCGTATTCCGGCCGGGTTCTGCGGCATCGTCGGCCACAAGCCCACCTTCGGTGAAGTGCCGCACTGGCCGGCCAGCCCGTTCGGCACTCTGGCCCACGCCGGCCCGATGACCCGCACCGTGGCCGACGCCGCGCTGATGATGCAGGTGCTCTGCGAAACCGACCCGCGCGATTCCCAGGCGGCGCCACGGCGCGGCACCGATTATCTGGGTGCCCTGGAGGGCGACCTGTCCGGGCTGCGCATCGCCTACAGCAATAACCTGGGTTACGTGGACGTGGACCCGGACATCGAACGGGCCTGCGCCGCCGCCGTGGAGGTGTTCCGCGACCTGGGCGCCACCGTGGTGGAAGTGGACCCGGGCTTCAGCAACCCGCTGGCCGCCTTCGGCCACCTGTTCTACGGCGGCGCCGCCAACGCCTGCCGCGACCTGACGCCGCGCCAGCGCGAACAGATGGACCCGGGCCTGATGCAGGTGGTGGCCAAGGCCGAGCGCCTGTCCATGCTCGACTACCTGGCGGCGGTGAACGAACGCATGGCGCTCTCGGAGCGGATGGCGGTGTTCCATCAGAAGTACGATCTGCTGATCACCCCGACCCTGCCGATCACCGCCTTCGAGACCAACCGGGAGGTGCCGCCGGACTGGCCCAACACCCGCTGGCCCACCTGGACGCCGTTCACCTACCCTTTCAACATGACCGGCCAGCCGGCGCTGTCCGTGCCACTGGGACTGGCCGGCGACGGCCTGCCCATGGGGCTGCAGATCGTCGGCCGCCGCTTCGCGGACGAACAGGTGCTCAAGGCCGGGCATTTGTTCGAACAGCTCCGTCCTTTCACCGACCGTCCATCGCTGGCTCTGGCCGGCGCAACCGCATGAACCGTCTTTAACAAGGGAGCGGTGATATGAGCAGCATCAACCTGGACACGGACTTTTACGAAACCGAAGACCCGATCTGGAACCCGGCCCTGCTGACCATCCCGGTGCCCGGCATCCGCCGCATGGTGAACCTGGCGTCGACCATGGAGGACGTGATCCATTTGTCCATCGGGCAGCCGGACCTGAAGCCGCCGGAGCATGTGGTGGAAGCGGCGGTGAACGCCCTGCACGCGGGCCAGACCGGCTACACCATGGACGCCGGCCTGCCCGAGCTGCTGGAAGCCCTGGCGGAATACTACGGGGAACGCTACAACCGCACCCTGGTGCCGGAAAACATTATGATCACCACCGGCGCCACCGAGGCGCTGTACCTGGCGCTCACCGCCACCTCGGCGCCGGGCCGGGAGTTCATCGTGCCGGAGCCCTCGTTCATGCTCTACGCGCCGCTGATCCGCATGAACGGCGGCGTGGTGAAATCGATCCCCACCCATGCGGAGAACCAGCACCAGCTGGACCCGCAGGAAGTGATCGACGCCATCGGCCCGAACACCTACGCCATCGTGCTCAACTCGCCGAGCAACCCCACCGGCACCATCTATCCCCGCGACACCGTGGAAGCGATCGTGCAGGAAGCGGCCTACCGGGGCGTGTACGTGATCAGCGACGAGGTCTACGACCATCTGGTGTACGACGGCAAGGAGTACCCGAGCGTGCTGTCCTGCTGCTCGGACCTGGACCATGTGATGGTGATCTCCAGCTTCTCGAAAACCTTCAGCATGGCGGGCATGCGCATCGGCTGGTTGATGGCCAGCCAGGGCGCGATCAAGAAATTGCGCCGCTACCACATGTTCACCACCACCGTGGCCAACACGCCCTGCCAATGGGCCGGGGTGGCGGCGCTGCGCGGCGAGCGCACCTTCATCGACAACATGCTGGTGGAGTACCAGCGCCGCCGCGACCGGCTGGTGGACCTGGTGAAGGCCACACCACACCTTACCGGTTACCGGCCGGACGGCGCCTTCTACCTGTTCCCGTCGCTGCCGGAAGGCGTCAACGGCGGCAACGTGGCGCTCAAACTGCTGCGCGAAACCGGCGTCTGCACGGTCGCCGGGGAAACCTTCGGCGACAGCTGCAGCAACGCCCTGCGCATCAGCTACTCCACCTCCCTGGACCAGATCGAAGCCGCCTTCGAACGCATCATCCCCTGGATGGAAAAACAAGACTGGTGAAGAGCAATGGACAGTTGATAGTTGACAGTTGATAGCTGAAAAACAAAAAAAGGCCGTGCCAGCGTTCATTCGCGGGCACGGCCTTTTTCGTGATGACAACGCTCGACGCGTCGTTTAGCTATCAACTATCAACTGTCCACTATCAACTGCTTTTAGGGCATTTCGTCGATTTCTTCTTTTTCGACGACCAGGAAGTCTTCCTTGGTGACGTTGAGGGTGAAGATCAGGTTGGCGACCACGTAGATGGACGAGTAGGTACCCACGACGATGCCCACCAGCAAGGCTTCCGAGAACGAGCGCATCACTTCGCCGCCGAAGAAGAACAGCGCCAGCAGCACCAGGGCGGTGGTCACGGAGGTGTTGATGGTGCGGTTGAGCATTTCGTTGATGGCGTCGTTGACGATTTTTTCCGGGTCGGTTTCCCGGGTGTTGCGGAAGTTCTCGCGTATCCGGTCAGCGACCACGATGGAGTCGTTCAGCGAGTAGCCGATCAGGGCCAGGATCGCCGCCAGCACGGTCAGATCGAAGTGCCACTGCAGCAGGGAGAACAGGCCCAGCACGATGATCACGTCGTGCAGCAGCGCGGCCACGGTGGCGACCCCGAACTTGTTGGTGAACCGGAACCACACATAGACCAGCATCAGGCCCAGCGCCATCAGCATGGCGAGGCCGGACTGGTCACGCAGCTCGTCGCCCACCTGGGGGCCGACGAACTCCACCTTGAGCAGCTCCAGGTTGTCGATCTCGGCGTTCACCGCCTCGAACACCATGCCGCCCACCTGGTCGGCTTCCACGCCTTCGGTGGGCGCCACGCGGATGCTGACTTCCCGGGCGGAGCCGTACTGCTGAACAATGGCGTCGCTGAAGCCGCGCTCGGCGACGGCGCCGCGCACCTGGTCGAGGTCCAGATCCTGCTCGCTCTTCACCACCACCGAGGTGCCGCCGGTGAAGTCCAGGCCCAGGTTCAGGCCGCGGGTGGCGAGCAGCGCGATGGAGATCACCACCAGGGCGATCGACAGTATGCCGAGCACCTTGCGCGGCGCCATGAAGTTGATGTGCTTCGCGGGAGCCTTACTCATAACCGCCTCAGATACTCAGTTTGGCCGGCGCGCGGGCGCCCCGGCCGTAGGTCATTTCCACCAGCGCGCGGGTACCGATGATGGCCGTGAACATGGAGGACAGAATGCCGATGAACAGCGTCACCGCGAAGCCCTGCACGGAGCCGGTGCCCGCGGAGAACAGGATCACCGCCACGATCATGGTGGTGATGTTGGCGTCCAGAATGGTGGTGAAGGCGCGGCCGTAGCCCTCTTCGATCGCCTCGCGCGGACGCCGGCCGTTACGCAGCTCCTCGCGGATACGCTCGTAGATCAGCACGTTGGCGTCCACCGCCATGCCCACGGTCAACACGATACCGGCGATGCCCGGCAGGGTGAGCGTGGCGCCGGGGATCAACGACATCACGCCGACGATGATCACCAGGTTGCCGAGCAGCGCCACATTGGCGAACAGGCCGAACACCTTGTACCAGATCACCATGAACAGCAGCACCAGGGCCATGCCCAGCGCCATCGACTTGAGGCCGGCCTCGATATTTTCCTGGCCCAGGCTGGGGCCGATGGTGCGCTCTTCAACGATGGTCACCGGCGCCGCCAGGGAACCGGCGCGCAGCAGCAGGGCCAGCTCCGAGGCTTCCGCCGGGCTGTCCAGACCGGTGATCCGGAAGCGGCTGCCCAGGGTGTCCTGGATGGTGGCCACGTTGATCACGTACTGGTCGGTGGTGCTTTCCGGCACCTGACGGCGCTCGCCGTCCTCGTCCTCGACGGTTTTCATCACCGTCTTGGTCTCGATGAACAGCACCGACATGGGGTTGCCCACGTTCTTGCTGGTCACCCGCTGCATGCTGCGCGCGCCGGTGGAGTCCAGCTCCACGTTCACCTGGGGCGTGCCGCTTTGCTGGTCGAAGCCCATCTGCGCGTTGGTGACCTGATCACCGGTGGCGATCTTGGATTTCTCCAGAATCACCGGCCGGTCGTTCTGGGATTTGAACGGGAAAATCTCGGTGCCCGGCGGCGCGATGCCGGTGCTGGCCCGGCTGGAGGAGTACTGGTCGGCGACCAGACGGAATTCCAGGGTCGCGGTGCGGCCGAGAATACGGCGCGCCTGGGAGGCGTCCTGCACACCGGGCAGCTGCACCACGATGCGGTCGGCGCCCTGGCGCTGCACCACCGCGTTGCCCACGCCCAGCTCGTTGACCCGGTTGTTCAGCGCGGTGCGGTTCTGGTCGACGGCGTAATCCTGCAGCTCATCCAGCGTGCTCTGGTTCAGCGTCAGGGTCAGCCGGGGCCGTTCCTCGGACTGGTCCAGGGTGAACTCCGGCAGCGCGGTGCGCAGCGGCGCCCGCGCCGCGTCGGCGGCGATCTGGTCGTCCAGGGTGATGACCAGCTTCTGGCCTTCGATGTCCACGCTGCGGTAGCGGATGCCCTCGTTGCGCAGCGTTAGCTTGGCCTGGCCGGACCAGGCGTCCATGCGCTGCTCGATCACCGTGGCCATGTCCACCTGCAGCAGGAAGTGCACCCCGCCACGCAGGTCCAGGCCCAGGTTCATGGGCGAGGCGCCCACCGCGCGCAGCCAGTCCGGCGTGGTGGGGGCCAGATTAAGCGCCACCACGTACTCTTCGCCGAGCAGGCTGGAAATACGCTCGCGGGCCCGCAGCTGCGCGTCCGTGCTCTCCAGGCGCACCATCCAGGAATTGTTGATGGTTTCGCCTTCGCCGTGTTCGATGCCGGCGTCGTCGAGGGCGCCCAGCACCCGGTCGCGAACCGGCACCGGCACCTGGCCGCCGGCGTCGTTGGCACTGATCTGAATGGCCGGAACGTCCGGATAAAGATTGGGCAGCGCATAGAGGCCGCACCCCAATAGCACGGCCAGGAGCAGGAAAAATTTCCAGCGCGGATAGCGGGTCATAATGGTCTTCCGGTTCGGCCGGCGAGGACTTATATGGATTTAATGGTGCCTTTGGGCAACGTGGCCTGGACACTCTGTTTCTGCAGTTTGATCTCGAGGTTGCCGCTGATTTCCAGTACCACGAAATCGTCGGTGACCTTGGTCACCCGGCCGAGAATGCCGCCGCTGGTGATCACTTCGTCGCCTTTGTTCAGGCTCTGGACCAGATTCTTGTGTTCCTTGGCGCGCTTTTGCTGCGGACGGATCAGGAAGAAGTAGAACACCGCTACCATTACCACCAGCATGATCAGCTCGATACCGCCGCCGCCAGGAGCGGCCCCACCGGTTTGAGCGTGCGCGGGTGAAATCAACCAGTTCATGACGTTACTCCACGTTATCGTCGTTAAATCGCGGGTACGGGACGGCCCAAAGCCGCGTAGAAGTCGCTAATAAAGGCGCTCAATGTACCCGCTTCGATAGCCCCCCGCAATCCGGCCATCAGCCGCTGGTAATGGCGCAGATTGTGGATGGTATTGAGTTGCGCGCCGAGCATCTCGTTGCAGCGATCCAGATGGTGCAGATAGCTGCGCGAAAAATGCCGGCAGGTATAGCAATCACAGTTTTCGTCCAGCGGCCCCAGGTCATGCCGGTGCCGGGCGTTGCGGATCTTGAGCACGCCTTCGCCGACGAAAATATGGCCGTTGCGCGCGTTGCGCGTGGGCATCACGCAGTCAAACATATCCACGCCGCGCCGCACCGCTTCGACAATGTCCTCGGGCCGCCCTACCCCCATCAGATATCGGGGCCGGTCCTCGGGCATGTGCGGGGTCAGCGCGCCCAGGGTGCGCAGCATCTCTTCCTGGGGCTCGCCCACGCTCAGGCCGCCCACCGCATAGCCGTCGAAGCCGATATCCACCAGCCCGTCCAGCGATTCGCGGCGCAGGGCGTCGTACATGCCCCCCTGTACGATGCCGAAACAGGCCGCATCGTTCCCCAGATCGTCGAAATGGGCCTGCTTGGAGCGTTTCGCCCAGCGCAGGGATAGGCGCATGGAGTCGGCGGCCTCGGTCTCGGTGGCCGGGTACGGCGTGCATTCGTCGAAAATCATGCAGATGTCGCTGTCCAGATCCGCCTGCACGCGCATGGCGATTTCCGGATTGAGCTCAATGCGGTCGCCGTTGATCGGGCTCTGGAATACCACGCCCTGCTCGGAAATCTTGCGCATCTCGCCCAGGCTGAACACCTGGAAGCCGCCGGAATCGGTGAGGATCGGCCGCTGCCACTGCATGAAGCCGTGCAGCCCGCCGTGGGCGCCGATCACTTCGGTGCCGGGGCGCAGCATCAAATGGAAGGTATTGCCGAGGCAGATCTCCGCGCCGATGTCTTCCAGGTCCCGGGGCAGCATGCCCTTGACCGTGCCGTAGGTGCCCACCGGCATGAACGCCGGGGTTTCCACACTGCCGCGCGGGAAGGTCAGCCGCCCGCGCCGGGCGGCGCCGTCACTGGCCAGGTGCTGGAAGGTCATTCGGGACATGACAAGCCTCGCTGCGCGTCGGGCGCTCTTTCAATGAACATGGCGTCGCCGTAACTGAAGAAGCGGTAGCGTTCACGGATCGCCTCCTCATACGCCGCCAGCACCCGCTCACGGCCGGCGAAGGCGCTCACCAGCATCAACAGCGTGGAACGCGGCAAATGGAAGTTGGTGACCAGCGCGTCCACCTGGCGGAACCGATAGCCCGGATAAATAAAGATGTCGGTTTCCGATTCACCGGCCTCCAGCGCGCCGCCGGCGGAGGCCGCCTCCAGGGTGCGCAGGGCGGTGGTGCCCACCGCCACCACCCGACCGCCGCGGGCGCGGGTGGCGGCGACCTGATCCACCAGGGTGGGCTCGACGCGGAACCGTTCGCTGTGCATGGGGTGGTCCTCGACCCTCTCCACGCGCACCGGCTGGAAGGTGCCGGCCCCCACGTGCAGGGTCACGAAGCCGGTTTCCACCCCCATTGCCTGCAGATGCTCCAGCATCGGCTGGTCGAAGTGCAGGCCGGCGGTGGGCGCCGCCACGGCACCGGGCTCGCGGGCATACACGGTCTGGTAGCGCTCCTGGTCCGCGCCCTCGTCGGGGCGGTCGATGTAGGGCGGCAGCGGCACATGGCCGATGCGTTCCAGCGCCTCCAGAGCGGTCTCGCAGCCCGTGAAATCCAGCTCGAACAGCTCACCACGGCGGCCCTCGACCCGGGCGCCGATGCCCTGCTCGAACACCAGCCCGGTGTCCGGCTTGGGCGACTTGGAGGCGCGCACATGGGCCAGCGCCCGGGTGCCCTCCAGCAGCCGCTCGATCAGCACTTCCACCCGGCCGCCGGAGCTTTTGTGGCCGAACAGGCGGGCCGGAATCACCCGGGTGTCATTGAACACCAGCAGGTCGCCGGGGCGCAGATGGTCGGCCAGATCGGGAAACCGCTGGTGTTGCAGAGCGTCCAGGGTGAGCGCCAGCAGGCGGGCGTCGCGGCGCCGCTCCGGGGGATGCCGGGCGATCAGCGCTTCCGGCAGGTCAAAATCAAAGTCGTCGACTCTCACGCGGTTATTCCTCCACCCCGGTCAGACCGCCTTGGCGCCCTTGGGCAACACCACGGTGGCGGTGAGCGACAGGCGGTCATGCAGGGTCTGGTGCGGGTGCACCAGCACCACCAGATAGCCGGCGCCGAGGGTCAGCCAGGACAGCCCGGCGGCGGCGAAACGGGCCACCGTCTGCCAGAAACGCATGGGGCCGCCCCGGTAGTCGCGCACCTGCAGGCGCCAGGCGCGCATGCCGAGGGTCTGGCCGCCGTGCAGCCAGAACCAGGCGTAAAAGGCCCAGGTTTCCAGGATCAGCAGCGGGAACAGCACGCCGCGCAGCACCATCGGGTCGGCGCGGGTGACGCCGTTGATGTCCTGCACCGGCAGGCCGGTATGGTTATAGAGAAGCACGAACAGGCCGGCGCTGACGAACCACAGGGCGATCACCAGGAAGCCGTCGTAAACCAGGGCCATAAAGCGTTTGAGCAAACCGGCGGGTTTGGCGTCTTCAATCATGGGGGCTCCGACGGGCGGACCAGCGTCTGGCGACGAACGGATACGGAATAAAAAGCCCGCGTTTAGCGGGAGCTTCGTTTCATGCTGGGTAGCAGAGCGGGACTTGGCCCAATGCGCGAGTGTAGCAGAAACCGATTCAAAACCGCCAATGATCCGCCACCGGGCGCCTCTTGCCCAGACCCACTTCTGGCGAACTTTCTGTCGTGATCAATCCAAAGACCGCGCCTTGCCGGAGCGGGGTTCACCGAGGCGCCGATGCTCCGGGGCCTGACGTTAGAGCCATAGGGGCGCCGATCAACCGTATTCAGTCCGCACATCGTGCCGGCGCTCCTTTAGCACCGCGTCCCGGATCATGCGCCAGACAAAATCACCTATCTCCTCTAGCGTGTAGCGACCATCGTCGCTAAACCAGGTGGCTACCCAGTTGAGCGCGCCGAGGCCTATAAGCCGCAGCAAATCAAGATCCACTTCCTTTCGAATTACCCCTTTCTCCGCCAGTGACTTGAGCATAGTCGCCCAGAGGGACTCATAACGGTCGCGCAACTTGATCATCTCCTTACGTGCCTCGCCGCGCAGAGAACGCCACTCAAACAACAGTACATAGACCATGTCCGAGCCGCTGACCAGCATCTGAAGGTGCGCATTGATGCCTCTACGCAACTGCTCCACGGGTTCCGCCGCACCGGCCACGGCTTCGGAGACAGCAGTCGAGGTTTGCTCCAAACCAAGGCGCATCAGATCAACAAGAATATCCTCCTTGGCCTGATACCGGTAATGAAGGCTGCCGGGCAGCAAATTACACGCTTTTGCGATTTCTTTCACCGTGGTCCGGTCATAGCCCTGCTCACGAAACAGTCGAGCGGCGGATGTCAATACAAACTGACGATCAGACCGGGCCGGACCGGCCGGGCGCTTTTTTCTCATGGTTTTTCTCCTCCGGCCTCGGGGTACGGCGCGAATCCGAATTGCGAGAGTCCATTGCCTGCGTCAGACCGACGACTTCCCCGTAATGGCTCGTCACGCCGAAGATCCGCGCGGCCCGCTGATTTTCTCACAAGTCATCGGCTAAGCACCACCGGCCTTGGTCAGCTGGCCAGGGAGGAGGTCCGGGCCGTGTACGGTCTGCGTCGCACCGAATGCCGATGCTGCTTCGGTATCATGCCTTATACCAACGATTTCAATTCGGTGCTCGGATCTTTCAATGCTTCAACATCGACGTCCTTGCCTTGATATACAAGCTTCTTCCCGACCATGAAGGCCATGGGCAGATTTACCGCGTCAACGGCCACCAGCCGGCTTCCGCGTAAATAGAATACCACAAACGCTTCATCCGAGGGATCACCGCGAACCACCCGCTGATCGTGGTTTTGAGATAACCCCACCATTTGTAAGCGTACGTTAAACTGGTTCGACCAGAACCACGGCACGCTTGTGTAGGGCACGCGCTCACCCATAAGCGTCGCCGCCGCAGTACGAGCCTGATCGACGGCATTCGCCACGGACTCAAGTCGTTGCATCTTTTCAAATAACAGATTCCGGTGGCGGGTACAGTCGCCGATCGCCAGGACAGCGGGATCCGCGGTACGAGTAAACTCGTCAACGACAATACCGTCATCACAGGGCAAGCCCGCGGCCTCGGCTAGAGCGGTTTCCGGAAGAACACCGATGGAAACAAGCACGATATCGGCCGGCACGATACCGCCGTTCGCCAATCTCACGCCCGTCACACAACCTTGCTCTCCCGCTTCGAAGCCGGTAACCGCGGTGTTCAAACGTACGTCCACGCCGGCGTCAGTATGCTTGGCGTAAAAGAATGCGGACATTTCCGGCCCAGTAACCCGTTGCATAAGCCGATCAGCGGCTTCCAGTACGGTGACATCGACGCCGCTCTTGTTTGCGCTGGCGGCGACCTCGAGACCGATATAGCCGCCACCCACGATGACCAAACGTTTCCCTGCAACTAATTGTTGGCGCAAGTTATCCGCATCGGCTATATCATGCAAATAGTGAATGCCTTTCAAGTCCGCTCCCGGCGCATTCAAACGCCGAACACGCGATCCCGTGGCCAGGACAAGTTGATCGTATTTCAAGGTGCTCTGGTCCGACAACCGGATGATTTTGTTGTTTCGATCGATTTGCACGACTCGCACACCGAGCCGCAACTGATGACCCGCCTTTTCATATATTGAACTTGGCTTCAAATACAGTGAACCCTGATCAACTTCGCCTGTCAGGTAATTCTTGGACAGAGGCGGGCGCTGATAGGGTGGGTGGGGCTCTTCGCCCACCAGAATCACTTTATGCTGATATTTCTTTTGCAACAGTGTTGTCAAAAGCGCTCCCGCCGCGTGCCCGCCGCCAACGATGACCGTCGTTTGTTTCTGATTGTTCGTCATAGCCTATCTCTTTTCTACTGTGCCTTGGGGTCCGATTTCACGATTACAAACGCCATGGGGACGAGCACGCCGCACTCAATACCGCGATCGGCCGCGGGAAACCTTGAAATCCTCGAGAATCATCTCGGCCCCCTTCTCGCCAATCATGGTCGCCGGCTGATGAGTATTTCCGCCCACCAGGGTCGGCATAACGGAAGCATCAACCACCCGCAGGGACCGGAGGCCATGCACGCGCAGTCGGGGATCGACCACCGCCATTGGATCCAACCCCATCTTACAGGTACCTACAGGGTGGTAGGCCGACTCGCCGCTACGCCTCACCCATCTGGCGAGGTCTTCGTCACTGCGCAGCGTCGGTCCCGGCGATATCTCGACCTCGTGGTGAGACGCGAAAGCCGGCTGCTCCAGAATCCTGCGGACTAAACGCACCCCCCGAACGAGTCTCTCGACATCGGCGGGCTCAGCCATATAATTGGGGTCTATCAGCGGTGCCGCGAAGGGATCGGCACTGTGCAAACCGACGTGGCCGCGCGACAAAGGCCGGAGCCCATAAATCATCACGATGTAACCATAACCGCTCATCGCGGTCTTCATATCCCGCCCGTGATCAGCGTACAGCATCGGCCCGAAATGCAGTTGCAAGTCGGGGATCGGCTCTTCCGCACGGGAACGAATAAACCCACCGGCCTCGGCGCCGTTACTCGACAGTAAACCGCGACGACCGCTCAGATACTGCAGCAGGGCCCGAAGGCCCTTGAACCAGTAGCTCGGATGCATGGAAATGCTCTGGCGGTCGCGCGCTCTAACACGCACGAACACGTCGATGTGATCCTGCAGATTCCGTCCCACGCCCTCCAGCTCATGACGCAATTCAATCCCGTGCCGGGACAGTTCACCGCGCGGCCCGATTCCAGAAAGCATCAGCAGCTGCGGAGAATTAAACGCGCCGCCGCAGAGAACTACTTCGCGCCGGGCACGGACCTGAGCCAGCCCCTTCCCGCTCCGATATTCGACACCGGTGGCATGGCCGCCCTGGAGCAACACACGCGTGACGTGCGCTCCGCTGCGGACAGTCAGGTTGGACCGAAACGCCGCGGGTTCGAGATAGGCACGCGCATTGCTACAGCGCGCGCCGTCCTTCTGATAAACATAGTAGTAGCCCACGCCTTCCTGTTCACGTCCGTTGAAATCCGGGTTGCGCCGGTGGCCCGCCTGCATCGCCGCCTTGACGAACGCCGTGCTTAGCGGATTGGTATAGCGGCGCTCGGCAACATTAAGCGGGCCACCCCGACCATGAAACGCCGTTTCAAGAGCCGCCAACTCCGGCTCGAAATGTTCGGATCTTCGGAAGTAAGGCAACACATCGGCATACGACCACCCCTCGCAACCGAGCCGTGCCCACTCGTCGTAGTCCCGGGCATGTCCGCGAATGTAGACCTGCGCGTTCATGCCGCTGGACCCGCCGACCATCTTGCCTCGTGGCTGATATAAGGCACGGCCATACATGTGCCGTTGCGGCTCGGTATTGAACTGCCAGTTAACGCGACGACTGAAGATCAGCTGCAGAAAGCCCAGCGGCATATTCACGAACGGATTGCGGCGACTCTCCGGACCGGCCTCAAGCAACAGCACCGAATGGCGGCCGCATTCGGATAGACGGTTGGCGACGACGCATCCGGCCGAGCCCGCCCCAACCACGACATAATCGAACTGTTCGGATGACATCGGCTCCGGACGTGAATTCAATTTTTTGCGGTCAACTTGACCATTAGCTTGGAATAGCCCCGCACAAAGTTGGACTGCACACGCTCGGGCTCACCCACGACCTCTATGTTATCAAAGCGCTTGAGTAACTCTTCCCACAAAATCCGCAATTGCAACTCAGCCAGACGGTTGCCCATGCAACGGTGAATGCCGTAGCCAAAGGAAATATGATTCCGCGCGTCCTTTCGATCAATAATAAGCTGGTCGGGATTTTCGAACTTTCGTTCGTCTCTATTACCGGAGGCATACCACATCAACACGCGGTCCCCTTTCTTAATGGTCTGACCACGCAGCTCCACGTCCTGCGTGGCAACCCGGCGCATGTGCGCGAGTGGAGTTTGCCAGCGGATAATTTCCGAAACCATGTTCGGAATCAATTCCGGGTTTTTCTTCAGCTTGATGAATTCCTCGGGGAACTGATTCAGGGCCAGCACACCGCCGCTCATGGAGTTGCGGGTGGTGTCATTGCCGCCAACAATCAGCAGCGCCAGGTTGCCGATAAACTCCATCGGACGGTTAATCAAATCCCGGGTATCCTCGTTACTCTGTAGCATGCTGATCAAGTCGAAACCCGGAGGCTCGCCAGCCTTGCGTCGTGCCTCCTTGTCTCGCCAAAGCCTCGAGAATGACCAGGCCATGTCCGCGGCATCGTCAAACATGATGTCTTCGTCGGTAAACTCGCCACCAGTCGCCGAAGATGCTCCGGACAGTCGGTCCGACCAATCAACCAGCTTGTGACGCTGCTCGTAAGGGAAATCCAGCAACGTTGCCAACATACGCCCGGTCAACTCCTTGGACACTGCCGGCACCCAGTTGAAAGCCTTGTCCAGGGGCAGACTGTCGAGCACCTCGGCGGCGCGCTGCCGGATCAGCCCCTCCATTTCCTTGAGATTCTGGGGTGCCACCACACCTTGGACCGCCCGGCGTTGCACATCATGTTTTGGCGGATCCATGGCGATAAACATTTCCACCGACAACCCTTCCGGAGGATCACCCAGAATGATTTGTGGCTCGGAGGAAAAGAGCTCGTGATTCTTATCGACGAACAAAATGTCTTCATAGCGTGTCACCGACCAGAATGGCCCGAACTGGCTGCTTTTCTGGAAGTGCACCGGTGCCTCATCACGTAACCGCTTGAAATAGGCACCCCACTGATCTTGCCGATACAGAAAAGGGTTGCTGGTGTCAATATCCTCAAGTGCCAGGGTATTGACGTCAGGCACGGGCTGTTCGAGAAACTTGACCTGTGGGCGTGTTGACCCCAGTGCCTTTTTCTTCGCTTTCATCAGAGATTTGAGTGCCTTGATCTGTAAGTGCATAGGCACCAATCTCGATGTGGCATTAATCATCTTTGTTTGCATGGCATCGTTCGTGCCTGACTTGGTTGACATGGTGACCTCCCGCTACATCTGAAATTCAGGCAACAGAACGGTCATACCGTCCATCGCCTCAGTGGTTCGAATCTGACAGCCCAGCCGAGAAGTTTCTGCCCGCTCCGGAGTCATGGACAACATCTGCTCTTCAGCATCATTTATTTCCCCGGTCTTTCCGAACCATTCATCGGTCACTATCACGTGGCAGGTGCCGCAGGCGCATTCCCCACCGCAGTCTCCGTCGATGCCGGGCACAGCGTTATTAACAGCAACCTGCATCAGCGAGGAACCAGATTCAAACTCGGCAATGTGCTCGGTACTGTCATGCTCAATGAACGTAATCTTACCCAAGACCTTTCTCCAGCAAGTAACTTAATGACTGCATCGTGGTTGTTGATTCGCTTGCCGGGGAGGTCATTTATTGACACACTGGGGTCATTTAAAGACAGGCATGCCTATCAACGGACCGTATCAATGACACAGCAGAAGGGTGAACCGAAAGCTTCGGAAGGCGGCATTCCGTCGAACTATTCACGACTTATTGCCCGCGAGCTGGACTTAACCGTCAGCCAGCTACCCTCGTTGCTGCAAGGTACCGGTCTCGGTATCGCGCAATTTCTGGGCGAGGACAGTCTGCTCACGCCAGCTCACCAGGTGCGGATTTTACGCAATGCACTGGCGTTGTCGGGCCAGTTTGAGTTCGGCTTACGGCTGGGTAAGCGTCTGACCCCGGCGACCCACGGCGCCATCGGTTTTGCCGCCTCGAGCAGTCCGGACCTGCTCACCGCGCTACAGGCGATTCAGACATTCCTACCTACTCGCGCAAGCATCGTCGAGCTACACCTGCAGGAAGCTGAAGAACACCTGGAATGCCGACTGGACTTCCAAGTGCCGCTGGACGCGGATATCGAGCGTTGCCTGGCGGATACCATGATCGTGGTGCTGCTTGAATTCGGCGAGTTCGTTGTCGGTCGCCCACTACATGAGGCTGAAATTTGTTTTACCCACCGGACACCTGAGTACCACGCGATGTACTCGGACTACTTGCCCGGTCGCATTCGTTTTGGCTCCGATAAGTTCACACTAAAACTGCCGATGGCACTGTGCCTGGAACCGAACGCCTCCGCCAATCATGAAAATTACCGCCTGGCTCTTGAGCAATGTGAATCAATGCTTGCCGAGCTTCAGAACCACAAGCCCAGCTACCAGACCCGGCTTAAGAAGATGATGCTATCGAGACCCCCCGGTTCGCTCAGCGAAGACGAAGCAGCAGCCTCCCTTTTCATGAGCAAACGCACTCTCGCTCGCAAGCTCAAGGAGGAAAACAGTAGTTTTAGGAAAATTCGTGACGAAATCCTATCCCGGCAAGCGATCAGCTACCTGTGTGACAGCAAGCTTTCGATCGAAGCCATCGCCGCGTTGATGAACTATCATGACGGAGCCAATTTCAGGCGTGCCTTCAAGCGCTGGTTCGGTCTTTCGCCCGATCAGTACCGGCAGCACGCCGGTTCCCGGCACACTCTACCCCCTGCCCCCTAGTGGTCCGGTACCACGCTCCGGCATTCCGTTTCCTTTCTTTTGTACCGTATCTCGACCGGCCTTTCCCGCCGGTCTGACGCGATCTGTTTCCCGGCGCGCGAAGATATCCACTGACTGCTTTTTTCGGGCCTTGACATTTGGTCAATCGCCCAAATAAAGTGACTCAACAGTCGAACTACTCAGGAGGTCGACATGGTGATCGCGAGCCGCAAGATTGGTTACGATGAAGTCGAACACAGGGATTTGAATTTCGGCATGAGCCCGGAGACGGTGCCGCGCCACTGGTTCAACAACGATCCGTGGATCACTCACTGGATGAACGCGATCCTGGCCGCGGTGCCGGACGGCGAGCGCTGGGTCATGCAGGCCACGAGTAAGCAACTCGAGAATCTTCACGATCCGTCAGTGCGCAAAGCCGCGATCAGCTTTATTCGACAGGAACGCTCCCATGCACGGGAGCATGACGCCATGAATGAAGCGATGGTCGCGCACGGCATTCCAATAGACCGGGCGGAGGCCGTGTTCAAGGCGATCAGAAAGCCCCTTCAACGCTACCTGGGCGGCGCCACCCAGTGCGCCATGGCCGCGAACTTCGAGCATTTCACGGCCGTGATTTCCCAGGTAATGCTCGATCATCCGGAACTGTGGGACGATACCAGGCAGGAAGTCGCCGCCATGCTGTTCTGGCACTTCGTGGAGGAGACGGAGCACAAGTCAGTCAGCTTCGACGTGTTCGGAGAGGTAAGCGGGGGCGGCGTCCGCGCTTACGCAATCCGCATGGCGACGCTCGCTCTGGGTACAGCCCTTTTCCTGCCTCTGGTGCACGGTAACTGGCTGTATTTCCTCTGGAAAGATCGGCAGCTCACGAACATCCCCTCGGCACTGCGCGCCATTAAGTGGTTGTACTTCGCACCTGGAATCTTCACCCGAGCTTTTGTGATCGATACGCTGCCTTTTCTCTCCCCCCGCTTCCATCCATGGGACGCCGATAACCGGGAAGTCATCCACGCCTGGAAGCGCGCCTACGAGGAAACCGGTGATGCCCAGCAGGCTTACCAAGCATTCCGGCAATGGCATGACGATAACAGGCGTGACACAACAGCGGAACGAGTGACGGCGGCGTGAGCGGTGCCAAGCGTAAAACACTGAGACCCTCCGAGGGGGCGGCGGCCCTGGTCACGGGGGCGGGCAGCGGCATCGGCCGCAGCTTCGCCTATGAGATCGTGCGCCGTGGCGGATCAGTGATCTGCGCGGATATAGACCGCCAGCGCGCCGAGCAAACCGCCAGCATACTCTCGGAATTGGGCGAAGGTCGGGCTGTCGCCTACCGCTGCGACGTAGGTAGTGAAAAGCAGATGGCCACGCTCGCCGACAAGGCCGAATCGCTGCTCGGACGGCCAATGACGTTGGTGGTCAATAACGCCGGGGTGGGCGTAGGCGGCCGCATCGGAGAAGTGCCGCTTGGCGATTGGCGCTGGTGCCTCAAAGTCAATCTTTGGGGCGTCATTCATGGTTGTCACTTCTTCGCACCCAAGCTGCGCGCACTGGGCTACGGCGGCATTGTCAACGTGGCTTCGGCCGCCGGTTTCGGCGCGGCGCCGGAGATGAGTGCGTATAACGTGACCAAGTCCGCGGTCCTTTCACTCTCCGAAACTCTGGCGGCCGAGCTGACCGGCACCGGCGTGCATGTTTCGGCCCTGTGTCCCACCGTGGTACCCACCAACATTCTGGACAAGGCGCGCCTGCCCGAGCACCGCGGCGATTTCGCCCATGCCGCCATGCGCAAGTGGACCTTCGCCACCAGCGACCAGGTGGCACGCCGGACCCTGGACGCCCTCGATCGAAAGCAACTTTATGTGGTGCCGCAGTTCGACGGGCGTTTCATGTGGCGGTTCAAGCGCTACGCGCCGCGGCTATACGCTCGCGCGCTGGGCGAGGCGTATCGCCTGGCCGGGGGCTGATATCCGGCAGGAGGCAAATCATGACATCATTCTCGGCAAGAGTTGCCGACCGTGGTTTTCGGCTACTGATGAAACGCGAGCCGGCTAGTCCCGACGAGTTGGTGATGCGGTTACGGCGCATCGCCGCGATGGCCCGCCTGCCGGGCGGGCTGCCGTCCGGAGTCACCGCGCGCAAGACCACCATTGGCAATGAACCGGCCGTACCACCCGGCGTGCCGGCGGTGCGTGTCAGTCCCAGTCAGCCCACGGCCACCGTGCTGTATCTCCACGGTGGCGCCTTTATCAGTGGCCGTTTCCCTACTTATGCTGAGCTTTGCGGGCAGCTGGCCAAGAGACTGAACGCACGCGTGTTCTGGATCGACTACCGCCTAGCGCCGGAGGCGGCCTACCCGGCCGCCCTCGACGATGCCCACCATGCCTACAGGGCGCTGGCCGAGGACTATCCTGACGAGCCGCTGGCCCTGATCGGAGATTCCGCGGGTGGCAACCTCACTCTGGCCACGCTGCTGAGGCTGCGCGATGCGCAGGCCGCCTCGCCCGATTCCTCCCCCCGCATGCCAGCCTGCGCCGTGTCGATCTCACCCGGCGCCGATGCGGTTGGCGATACACCGTCGCGCCAGGCCAACGCGGCCAGCGATGCCATGCTGACTCCACGCATGATCAAGATGGCCACCGATCTGTATCTGGCCGGCCATGATCCCCGGGATCCCTATGTCTCACCGATATACGGCGATTTCCGTGGCCTGCCGCCTCTTATGCTCACTGTGAGCGAATCCGAGGCCCTCCGTGATGATGCCTATCGGGTAGCGCACCGTGCGCGCCAGGCCGGCGTGGCCGTGACCCTGCGCGCCCGCTGGAATATGCCACATGTGTGGCCGGTGTTTCATTCCATGTTGCCGGAGGCGCGCCAGGACGTTACCGAAATAGTCGGCTTTATGCGCCGGCATTTGTCGGCGCCCGTAGCATGCACCCGGGCCGTGGCACGGACGAAACTGCGCCTCGCGCATAGCGGCTAAGCGGCCTGCTAAAAACTGGAAGGAGGACCACTATGAATGTCGCGGAGGACCGGATTCAACAAAGCCGTCGTGGCCAGCGGGCGCCGCGCCACGGGAGCGCTGAACCCGACCACGAGATTTTGATCATCGGCGCCGGCTTCGCCGGAATGGGCGCGGCCATCGAGCTTCTCAGCCGCGGCATGAAATCCTTATCGATCATCGAGCGTGCCGCCGATGTCGGCGGCACCTGGCGCGACAACCGCTACCCCGGCGTGGCGGTGGACATCACTTCTTTCGTCTACTCTTTTTCCTTCGAGCAGAATCCGAACTGGTCGCGGGTCTTCGCGCCGGGTGACGAGCTGCAGAACTACGCCCGCCGTGTGGCCAGCAAATACGGCCTCTATCCCTACATACGTTTCGGCGTCAGCGTGAAGCGTGCCGAGTTCGATGAAGGCGAGCACTTGTGGCGGGTGACAACCGACAAGGGATGTGTCACCGCACGCCACCTAGTGTCCGCCACCGGCGGGTTGATCTCGCCGAAGATGCCGGATATCGAAGGGGTCGAGGATTTTCAGGGCGAGCGCATGCACACCGCGCGCTGGGACCACGAAGTGGATCTCACCGGCAAGCGGGTGGCGGTGATCGGTACCGGCGCCACCGCGGTGCAGCTGATTCCCGAAATCGCCCCGCGGGTGGCGCATCTGGATGTCTATCAGCGCACGCCCATCTGGGTACTCAAGAAACCGGATGTCCGTATGCCCGGCTGGATGCGCACCGTCTTTCGTTGGTCGAGCCTGGCCCAGCAGGGAGTACGTACCACCACCGATGCGCTGACCGAATCGTTGATGATCATCGCGGCGGTTTACTATCGGCGCTTTCCCTGGCTGGTGCAATGGGCCCAGCGCGCCGGCGTCAACAACATGCGCGAGCAATTGCCCGATAACCCGGAGTTATGGGGCAAATTAACCCCGCGATATGGCTTCGGCTGTAAGCGGCCGACATTTTCCAACAACTACTTTTCCACCTTCAGCCGTAGCAACGTCGATCTGATCACCACCCCTATCCAACGCATCACTCCCAAGGGCATCGAGACCATCGACGGCATTGAGCACGAGATCGATGTGCTGATCCTGGCGACCGGCTACAAGGTTTTCGAAAAGGGCAATCTGCCCTCCTATGAAGTCGTGGGACGCGGCGGTGTGGATCTGGGCGAATTCTGGGAGCGGAACCGTTACCAGGCCTATGAGGGCCTGACAGTACCCGGCTACCCCAATCTCTACATCATGCTGGGTCCATACGCGCTGATTGGTTCATCCTATTTCAAAATGGTCGAGGGTAACGCCATTCACGTGGCGCGCTGCATCCAGGCCGCCCGAAAGCGGGACGCGACTTGCGTGGAGATTCGTCAAGACGTGCACGATCGCTACTTCCGGAATATCCAACGACGCCAACAAGGGACGGTGTTCCTTAACCACAATTGCGCGGCCTCTAACAGCTATTACTTCGATCATCATGGCGACGCGCCCATGCTTCGACCTTCTACCTCTTTCGAGATGCTTTGGCGAGCGAAACACCTGCCCATGGCTCATTACCATTTCAAAAAGGCCTATCCGGCAGGATGGCTATCAGATGACTCAAGGCTGACGTCCAACAGCAGGCCTTTTCCCGGAGATGATACCGTTGCGGAGGTTATTCGCCGATGACGACTCATGAGGAAACAACACCGGTGCTGGTCGGCGCCGGCCAGATCAGCGCGCGCGAACCGGATACCGAGCGCACCCCCATAGGCCTGGTCGCCGAGGCTGCCCGAGCCGCGGCGGCGGACTGCGGTGTGACCGGGGTTCTGGGTCAGATCCAGTCGTTAACGTGTCTCAACATATTGGCGCCGTCTTATTCCGATGCCCCGTCCACCCTGGCGCGGCATCTGGGCATCGACCCCGGCGAGCGCTTCTACACACCCATAGGCGGGAACATGGGTCAATGGCTGGTCGGTTACTATGCCGATCGCATCGCCGCCGGTGGTCTCGATTGTATCTTGATCGCGGGCGGCGAGGCGCTTGCCACACAGATGCGCGGCAAGGGCGCCGGCCTGTCCGGAGTGCTGGACACCGCCACCGGCGAGGGTCCGCGACTGCTCGGCGATGACCGCGAGCCGACCAATTCGGCGGAACAACGCCACGGGCTCAATCTGCCCATCCAGATTTATCCGTTGTTCGAGCAGGCGCTGCGGGGCCGCTACGGCCTTAACCCAGTCGAGCACCGACGAATGCTGGGCGAATTCTATGCCCGATTCAACGCCGTCGCGGTCGACAATCCGCGAGCCTGGCGCCGCGAACCCTTATCGGCGGCCGACATCGCCGAGCGCTCACCCAAAAATCGCATGGTCGGCGCGCCCTACACCAAGCACATGAACGCCCTCATCGCGGTGGATCAGGCCGCCGCGCTGGTGATGATGTCGGCGGCCAAGGCCCGGCGGCTGGGCATCGAGCCTGAACGCTGGGTGTACCCCCTGGCCGCGGCAAACGGCCACGATCACTGGTTCGTCTCCCAGCGGGCGGATCTGTCCCGCTCGCCGGCGATCACCGCCTGCGGCGAGCGGCTGGCCGCGACCAGCGGACTCGGGATCGACGCGATCGATCACCTGGACCTGTACAGCTGTTTCCCCAGCGCTGTACAGATGGCGCGCGATGCGCTGGGTATCTCCGTGCATGATCCCCGGCCACTGACCGTCACAGGTGGCTTGGCTTACCATGGCGGGCCCGGCAACAACTATTGCACCCACGCCATCGCCGAGATCATGAACCGTATCCGCGCCGACCGAAGCACCAACGGATTGGTCAGCGGCGTGGGCTGGTACATGAGCAAGCATTCGCTGGGGCTCTACGGCGGAAGACCGCCCGTCGGCGGTTGGCGGCCGATCGATCCGGCCGGACTGCAAGCCGAGATCGACGCCGGCCCCATCGTGGACGTGGTGGAGCAGGCGCAGGGCAAGGCCCGCATCGAGACCTACACTGTCATGCACGACCGCGCCGACCGCCCGGTCCAGGGTATTGTGCTGGGCCGCCTGAGCGATGGCCGGCGCTTTGTTGCCAACACTCCCACCGACACGGACCTGCTCGATGCCATGACGAACGAGGAATTTCTCAATCGCACGGGCCGCGTGCACCACGATGGCAAACGCAACCTATTTACCCCGGAGGGGTGAGCGCAAGGGGGAGACGATAATGAGCATCGCGTCCGAAGCCCAGTTCGACCAAGCGCGCGTAGCCGAACGCATGCGTGACATTCGCGAGGCCACCCGCGTCGTGAGCGAAGGCTTTTCCCGGGAATACATGCGCGAATGCATCGATAATCACCGATTCCCTCAGGAGGCCTGGGAAGCGCTGGGCGAATATGGGCTGCTTGGCATCACCATTCCCGAGGACCTGGGGGGCTCGGGCGGCGGCCAGGTGGAACTAGTCGCGCTGATGGAAACGCTGGCCGAGGCCGGGCTGGTGCTGCCCATGCTGTTGCTCACTGGGTTTGCGCGAGTGCCGATCATCCGCAATGGCACACCCGGGCAAATAGAGCGGTTCGTCAAGCCGACAATCAGCGGGGCCGAGAAACTGTGCTTCGCAATCACCGAGCCGGATGCCGGGACCAACAGCTTCGCGATGTCCACGCTGGCGACACCGGATGGTGACGGCTATCGGCTGACCGGGCGCAAGGTTTTTATTTCCGGTGCGGCGGACGCCGATCGAATGCTGGTCGTGGCCCGCACCCAAAAAGCCGGCGAAGTCAAACGACGCACCGAGGGTATGTCCTTGTTCGTGGTGGATACCGACGCGCCCGGCGTGGAACTACAGCCCCTGAATATCGACGTCGGTTGGCCGGAGCGGCAATACCTGGTTTTTTTCGATGACGTCAAACTCGACGCGGGTCGCTTGATCGGCAACCCGGGACAGGGCCTGGCCGGAATGTTCGAGGCGCTGAATTCGGAGCGCCTGCTGGTCACCGCCATGTCCGTGGGCCTGGGCAATTACGCTCTCAAAAAGGCAGTGGCCTACGCCAACGAACGCAAACCTTTCGGCACCCCCATCGGGGGTTATCAGGCTATACAGCACCGGCTGGCCGAGGCCAAGGCCGAATTGGAGGCAGCACGGCTGATGATGATCCACGCGGCTGCGACGTTCGACGCCGGTGGCGATGCCGGTTCTCATGCCAACATGGCGAAATTGCTGGGTTCTCGCGCGGCGGTCAAAGCCGTCGAGGCCGCCCTGCAGACCCACGGCGGCTACGGTTTCGACCGGGACTACGACATCATCACGCTATGGCCTTCGGCACGGTTAATGGAGGTTGCACCAATCAACAACGAAATGCTGCTCAACTACATCGGAGAACATGTCCTTGGCTTACCCAAATCCTACTGAGACGCGTGACGTGATCGAGCGTGACGGATTCACTGCCCCGGACGGGCGGCAAATCGCGCTGTGGCGCTGGCCCGGATCGCGCGAACGCCCCACCCTGCATTGGGCCCATGCGACGGGCTTCCATAGCCAGGTTTACCGCTCGCTGCTCGACGAATTGGCTGACGATTGCAACGTGCTGGCCTGGGATATGCGGGGCCACGGGGCCAGCGCCGAGGCGGCCGATATTAAAACATTCCGCGGTTGGGAAACGTACTACGAAGACCTTGTCGCTTGGCTGGAAAGTCTGGATGAGCCTGTCTGGCTTGCGGGTCATTCGATCGGTGCCACGACCAGTATCATGGCCGCGGCCCGACGACCGGACAAGGTGCGGGGCTTGATCCTGGCGGAACCGGTGATCATGGATCCCTGGCAGGGCTGGCGATTGTGGTCGGCCAAGCTGCTACGCCAGTCACAGCGGTTTTCACTGGCCGCCGGAGCCGCACGTCGCCGCAGGGTGTTTGACTCGCGCGCCGCCGCACTGGAGAACTTTCGTGGCCGTGGTGGCTTCAGAACCTGGCCGGAAGCATGGCTGGAAAACTACGTTGAGCACGGCCTCGTGGCCCATGATGATCGTTTTCGCTTGGCCTGTACGCCGGAATGGGAAAGCACCACCTTTGCCCATACCGAACACAACCCCTGGCCCGCCGTCCGACGATTGCGGTGTCCGATGGTCGTACTGGCCGCGGAACGCGCCTCAACCTTCTCGCCAAGGGCGCGCCGGCGCCTACATGCCTTGCTACCCTCCGCCGAGTTGAACGTTCTGGCTGGAACAACCCATTTTCTGCCCATGGAGCGACCGGAAGTGGTGCGGGATGCAGTGCGACAAGCAATGCACGGTGATACCTAGAGGGTAAGGAGAAAAGCATGAAACACACAGCGGTGATCAGCGGCGTCGGCATGGTGCCGTTCGCGAAACCCGGCGCCAGCGCGCCCTACTACCAGATGGGTGCCGAGGCGGCGCGTCAGGCCCTGGCCGATGCCGGGCTGGACTACGCCAAGGTGGAGCAAGCCTACGTGGGCTATGTCTATGGCGATTCCACCTGCGGCCAGCGAGCGCTCTATCCAATCGGCATGACCGGCATTCCCGTGATCAACGTCAACAACAATTGTTCCACCGGCTCGACCGCCCTGTTCCTGGCGCGCCAGGCGGTGGAGTCCGGCGCCGCCGACTGCGTGATCGCCCTGGGCTTCGAGCAAATGAAGCCGGGAGCGCTGGGCAGCTACTACAACGACCGGCCGACCCCCTTCGAACCCTTTGACCGGATCTGCGAGGACCTGGTGGGACAGCCCGAGGTGCCGCTGGCGATCCGCTATTTTGGCGGCGCGGGCATGGCGCACATGGACAAGTACGGCACCAAGGCGGAGACCTTCGCCAAAATACGCGCTAAGGCGAGCCGGCATGCCGCGCGCAACCCGGTGGCGCTGTTCCGCAAGGAAGTGACAGTGGAGGAAGTGATGGACTCCCCGGTGTTGATCGGCCCAATGACCCGCCTGATGGCCTGCCCGCCGACCTGCGGCGCGGCGGCGGCCATCGTCTGCTCCGAAGCCTTCGCCAGGGCCAACGCTCTCGATCACCGAGTGCGCATCCTGGCGCAGGCGATGACCACCGACACACCGAGCACGTTCGAGGCGCGCAACATGATGCAACTGGTCGGCTATGACATGACGCGCACCGCCGCCGATCAGGTTTACGAGACCGCTGGCATCGGTCCGGAGGAGCTCGACGCCGTGGAACTGCACGACTGCTTCGCCACCAACGAGCTGCTGACTTATGAAGCACTACGGCTGGCGCCGGAAGGTGGCGGCGAGCAGATGGTCGAGGACGGCGACAACACCCACGGTGGGCGCGTGGTTACCAACCCCTCGGGCGGGCTGCTTTCCAAGGGTCATCCATTGGGCGCCACCGGGTTGGCGCAATGCACCGAGCTGGTCCAACAGCTGCGAGGACAGGCCGCGGACCGCCAGGTCGAAGGCGCGCGCATTGCGCTCCAACACAATCTCGGCCTGGGCGGCGCCTGCGTGGTGACGATGTACCAGGCCACCTGAAGAGGACGAACTATGATCGACACTAAACACATCGGGCTGCGCCTGCCGACCGTCAGCTTCGAGGTCGAGAAGGGGCGGTTACGTTTTTTCGCCAAAGCCACCGGCGAAACGCGGCCCGAGTACCTCGACGAGTCTGCGGCCCGGGCAGCCGGCTACCGTAGCCTGCCGGCACCACCAACCTTTCTGATGGGCGCCGACCTCGATGCCGGAACCATGACCACGTTGCTCGAAACGCTGAACGTGCCGATCGGACGCATCCTGCACGGCGAGCAAAGCTTCACCTATCACGCGCCGGTATGTGCCGGCGACGTGCTCAGCGTCGAGTCAAAGATTAGCGACATCTACGGCAAGAAGAGCGGTGCGCTCGAATTCATCGTCAAGGATTCGCTGATCAAGGACGCGACTGGCGAGACCGTGCTCGAGGCACGCAGCGTGATCGTCGTCCGCAACCCGCAGGAGAACGCAGCATGAACGCCCCCACTCGTGACCAGGTCAAGGTCGGCCAGGCGCTTCCGCCACTCGAGCTTCCGCCCATCACGCGCGCGACGCTGGCACTGTTCGCCGGCGCCTCGGGTGACCACAACCCGATCCACATTGACATCGACTTTGCCAAGGCCTCTGGCATGCCGGACGTGTTCGCGCACGGCATGCTGCCGATGGCCTATTTGGGCCGCTTTCTGACCCAGTGGGCACCGCAGACCCGGCTGCGCCGGTTCTCGGTCCGCTTCGCCGCCATCACGCCAGTCGGCGCACGGCTGAGTTGCACCGGCAAGATCGTTGAAATCACCGAGGACGGCCACGAAACACTGGCCCGGCTCGAGATCGGCGTGGTCGATAAACAGGGTGAAGTCAAGCTCGCCGGCGACGCCCTGGTGGCGCTGGCCTGAAACACGTCCTTTCCATCACCAACAAAGCAGGACTGCGTATGAAACTTCAAGATAAAGTGGCCATCGTCAGCGGCTCAGGGCGCGGGATAGGCCGGGAAATCGCCCTCAAACTCGCCGCCGAAGGCGCCAGCGTGGTAGTCAACGATCTTGATGCCGCCCCGGCGGAGGAAACGGTCGCGGCGATCAAGGACGCCGGCGGCAGGGCCGTGGCCTGCATCGGCAGCGTGACACAGGAGGATTTTGCCGAACGCTTTGTGAACACGGCAATCGAACAGCTGGGCGGTCTGGACATCATCGTCAACAACGCCGGCTACACCTGGGACAACGTGATTCAGAAAATGAGCGATGAGCAGTGGCAGGCGATCATGGACGTGCACGCCACGGCGCCCTTTCGCATTCTGCGCGCGGCCTCCGAATACTTTCGCGTGCAGGCCAAGAAAGAAGCCGCCGAAGGGCGCGAGGTATTCCGTAAGGTGGTCAACATCGCCTCGATCGCCGGCACCGGCGGCAACGCTGGACAGGCCAACTATTCGGCCGCCAAGGCGGCGGTGATCGGCCTGACCAAGGCGATGTCCAAGGAATGGGGCAGGCTCAAGGTGAACGTCAACTGCGTGGCCTTCGGACTGATCAAAACGCGCCTCACAGAGGCGGAAGCAGGCTCTGATGCGAGCATCGATGTGGAAGGCCGCAAGATCAAGGTGGGCGTCAACCCCGATCTGCTCAAGACCATGGAGGCCATGGTGCCGCTCGGTCGCGCCGGCACGCCGGCCGAGGCCGCCGGGGCCGTCTATCTGTTTTGCACTCCGGAGTCGAACTACATCAGCGGTCAGACGCTGCTCTGTGGCGGCGGGTTCTCAATGTGAGGCCATGGACACCATGACGTTTAATCAATCACCCTGGATGGACGAAGAACTAACGCTGTTCCGCGACAACGTCCGGAAGTTCATCGCCACCGAAATCACCCCCTTCGAAGAACACTGGGACTCCCAGCAGCACGTCGAGCGCACGCTGTGGACAAGGGCAGGCGCCGCCGGCCTCCTGTGCACCGACGTGCCGGAGAAATACGGCGGGGCGGGGGGAAGCTTCGCCCATGAGGCCGTGATCCTCCAGGAGCAGGCCCGTGCCGGCAATACCAGTTGGGCCAAGGGCGTTCATGAGATCGTCAGCCACTACATCGTCAGCTGCGGCACGCCGGAGCAGAAGCATCGCTGGCTTCCCAAGCTCGCCTCCGGCGAGTGGGTGGGGGCCATTGCCATGACCGAGCCGGGCACCGGCTCGGATCTACAGGCCGTGCGCACGCGGGCCGAACGCCAAGGCGAGAACTATGTGGTCAACGGGTCGAAAACCTTCATCTCCAACGGCCATCACTGCGGCCTGCTGATCGTCGTCTGCAAGACCAATCCGGCCGAGGCCGCCAGGGGCGTCTCGCTGCTGGTCGTCGAACAGCCGGGCGAGCAGCCCGGCTTCCGCCGCGGCCGGCTTCTGCACAAGATCGGCCAGAAAGGTCAGGACACCGCTGAGTTGTTCTTCGATGATCTGCGGGTGCCGGCCGAGAACCTACTCGGCGGCGAAGAGGGCCAGGGCTTCTACCAACTTATGAACCAACTGCCACGCGAGCGCTTGATCATCGGCCTCGGCGCCATCGCTGCCGCCGAGGCGGCCCTGGAGCACACCTTGGCCTACGTGCGCGAGCGCAAGGCCTTCGGCAAGCGTCTGCTCGACTTCCAGAACACGCGCTTCCGGCTCGCCGAGCGGCGCACCGAAGTGACTCTCGGCCAAGTGTTCATCGACCACTGCATCCAGCGCCTGATCGCCGGCGCACTCGACGCGGAGACGGCCTCAATGGCCAAATGGTGGTGCACGCAAAAGCAGTGCGAGATCGTCGACGAGTGCCTTCAATTCTTCGGCGGCTACGGCTACATGCTCGAGTATCCCATCGCGCGCTTGTACGCCGACGCCCGGGTACAGAAGATCTACGGCGGCACCAACGAGATCATGAAGGAGCTGATTGCGCGGGGGCTCGATTGAATGCGATTCACGTCACCGGGCTTCCGTCAGCCGGATGGCGATATCGCCAGTCCCCGGGGCCGCCGCCGCTGGCGTTGACCCCACCTCGCGATAGATGCGCCCGTGGTTGACGTTCTCCATGATCAGCCGGGAGCCGGCCGGATCCTATACAAGATTGACAGGTCGGTAACAGCCAGAGCGCGCAAGGCATTTCCAACAGCCCGCTAACCGTGCCGGGCGACACCTTTCCAGTATTTCTCCTCAAGCTGCTTTTTCGGTAGCTTGCCGGCCAAGTTGCGGGGCAGCTCGCCAAAGTCCACGATCTTCGGCAGCTTGAAACCGTACAACCCCTCCGTCTTGCAGTGCTCGATGATCTCCTTGCGAGTGGCCTGCTGGTGCTCTTTGAGCTCAATTACCGCCGCCGGCACCTCGCCCAGGTCCTTGTCCGGCGCCCGCACCACGGCAACGTCAAGAACCGCCGGATGCCGCTTGATAACCGTCTCGATCTCATTGGGGAAAAGATTCACCCCGCCGGAGATGATCATTTCCTTGATCCGCGAAGTCAGGTACAGAAAACCATCCTCGTCCACATAACCAATCAGACCATCGTCGTACCAGAGCTTGCCCTCGACCCCGATATAATTCTCCTTCATCTTCTCTTCGCTGAGGCCGACGTAGTTCAGCGCAAGGGCCATCGGGGAGCGCACGAGCACCTTCCCTTCCTTGCCGGGTGGGGTCCAGGTGCCGGTCTCCTCGTCATAGATCCGGCATTCCGCCGCCCGCAGCTTGCCAACGCTGTCGTAGCGCTTTGGGTTCTCCTGGTAGTCCTCGCTGGCGAGAACGCTGATCAGGCCGCTCTCCGAAGCGCCGTAGTATTCATGGAAGACATCATCCGACGCTCCCTGGCGGCGGAACAGCGTGTTGATCTCGCGCTTGACCTTGGGCGGACAAGGCGCCGCCGCGCAAATGATTACCCGCATGCTGGAAAGGTCGTATTGGGACTTCAGAGCCTCGGGCAGTGCCAGGATGCGCTCGAGCATGGTCGGGGCGACGAAGGTCCAGTTGATACGCTCGTCCTGAATAAGTTTAAGCATGAGCTCGGGATCGAACTTGCTCATGGGCACCGCGGTGCCGCCGAGAAAGAACGGCAACACCGCGATCTGTACCCCGGCATGATACAGCGGCCCCGGAATCAGCGTGCGGATGTTGTTGCTGATCGGATCCCGGATTTTGCCGATCTTGTAGAAATGAAAGGCCGATATCTGCATCAACCCCAACCGGGTCACCTCCTCCTTGGAGGCGCCCCGCCGCGCCTCGGCCGAATCCGATGTCAGCCGGTCCCGGTCGATGTTGATGTATTTCGGCGTCCCTGTGGTACCGCCGCTGTAGGTCTTTGGGGCCATGCCCAGCTTGCCGCTTGGGAGTATGGACCGGCTGTCCCGGATCAGTGACTCGTAGGCGATCATACCCTCGGGCAACTCGTCAGCATCAACCACGATGAAGTGTTCGACGGTGGTCAACTGATCACGAACCGACTGTACCGGTTCCACAAAGGCGCCCCCCAATACCAGAGCCTTTGGCGAGGCCTTGTTGATACATTCCGCCAACTCCTTGGGCTGGAGATGCCAATTGAGCATCGGCATGGGATTGTCCCTGAGCGTACAAGCCAGCATCAATTCGAACCATGGCGCGCCGTTGTGCATCACCTCGGCCACCGCCTCGCCTTCGCCGATACCCAGCCGGTGCAGGCCATTGGTCAGGCGGAGAACTCGATCCCTGAATTGACCGAAGGTGACCCGACGATCACCGTCGACAATCGCCTCACGATCTCCCCAATGCTCCCATAGAGCAAGCAGGAATTGCCGCGGAAGCTCCTGTCGCTTAAGCCGGCTACGCCACGCGGCCCGGACGCCACCAATCGCCAACGCGCCCCAACCAAACTGGCCCAAAATCTCCCTGAGGGCCGCACGGGCTTCGGGCATTGCTTTCAGCTGGGCTATAGCGGACATTTCGAAGATCTCCTGACTGGTGTTATGTTGTTATGGCAGGCGCGAGACGGGGTTGGTAACCCGCCCGTTTCCGTGGTTTCCACCGAACCGGACGCGCGCGAAACTGGACCGCAACCCGTTCAAACTCGTCGACGATTTCGGTGTTGTCGAAACGCTTAAAAGTTCCTCCCACAGGATGCGCGGTTGCAATTAGGCCAGCCGGCTGTCTATGCAACGGTGGAAGTTTCAGCAGCACCATCTGTTCCCGACCATGGTTGCGTGACAGCAGCCTAGCGAGGTCATTTTTTGACAATACGGGGTCATTTGGAGACACCCTATGAGAGGCATGACGGCGAACCGGCTACAGGGCTCGCAATTCCTTCTTCAGAATCTTGCCCACCGGATTGCGGGGAATGGCGTTGATCAGTTTCATCTTTTCCGGCAGCTTGTAGACACTCATGCCCTGCTCCCTCAAGTAGTCGTTGATTTCCTCCAGGGTCGGCGGGTTATCCTCGTCAACAGGCACCACGCAGATACAGATCCGCTCGCCCATGATCTCGTCCGGTTGGGGTATGACCGCGACGTCCCGTACCTTGCCGAAGCCCAGCACCGCGTTCTCCACCTCCACACTGGAGATATTGTAACCACCCCGAATCACGATGTCCTTCTTGCGGTCATAGAACCCTAGGTGCCTGTCATCCCGCACGATGAAAAGGTCGCCGGTGCGGAAAAAGCCGTCATAAGTGAACGAAGCCGCGGTAATATCCGGGCGCTGAAAGTAGCCCGCGAACACACCCGGGCTGCGATAGCAAAGCTCGCCGATGCCACCTGGTTCGGTTATCTCCTCATCCTCATCGCCGAGAATTTTCAGCTCGACCCCGCTGACGCCGGAAGGCCATTGGACTCCTGCCTTGCCCCACCAGGGCAGGTGATCCACCCGCATCTCCAGGTCCGGCACATCGGCCGGGCCGGCTACCAGACTGGTGCCCTCGTTCTGGCCCCAGATGTTGACGATCTCGATGCCCCAGCGGCGCTTGAACTCCTGCATCGACCAGGCCGAGGGGGGCGCCGAACCAGTGGTGATGGTCCTCACGCTGGAGAGATCCAGCTGGTCCACGTTGGGCAGCTTGACAATCATGTTCAGCATTGCCGGTACCAGAATCGTGTACTCGATGTGCTCCTCGGTCAGCTGGCGCAACAGGATTTCCGGCGTAATCGGGTGATGCAGCACCAGGGTGCCCCCCGCCGCCAGCCAGGGGAGGTAGTTCACCCCTACCGCCGTCATGTTCACCAGCGGTGCCACACACAGGATACGGTCACCCTCGCGCAGGCCACAGGTGGTGAACACCAGGTTGGTCATGTACTCCCAGTTGTTGTGGCTCATGGGGCAGCCCTTGGGGTTTGACTCAGTGCCCGAAGTCCAGCACAGGGTGAAGATGTCATTGGCATCCACCGGCACCTCCGGGACCCGGCCCGGATCTCCATGGGCGATATCGGTCAGCGCCGCCAGACCAATGTAGTGCTCGAAGCCCAGCTCCTGCCCCAGGGCCCGGTAATCAAAGCCGTGGAAGCTTTCCACCGAGGCGTAGAATCTGGCGCCGGTGATCTCTTTCACATAGCCCACATCCTTGCTTCGCCATTGCAGGGGCAACGCGGAAAGCAGACCGCCGGCCTTGGCCGCCGCCAGATAGAGCATGGCCAGCTCCCAGATGTTCGGCAACTGCGCCACCAGTAGGTCGTCCTTGCCGAAGCCCCGGCGTGCCAGCTCGGCGGCGGTGGCGTCCACGGCCCGACCAAACTCGGCCCAGCTGAGCCGCTGGGGCGGTGTGCCGACCAGCTCGTCACGATTGGGTGGATCCACCACCGCTTCCCGGTCCGGGTAGGCGGCACGATTGGCGGCAAAGCGATCCAGCAGGGTTCTGTCACCCCAGTAGCCTTTATCGGAGTATGCCTCGATCAGTTCAGGTTCGTGTAAGATCATTTACCCTATTCCTCCAAGCTTATTGGCCCCAACCGAGTCCGCGCTCGCTCGCCTTGTGGTTCATGGACGGCATCCGCGAGCGGCGGGTCGGGTCTCGCCGGCGCTCACCGCCGACTCTACGGGCTTGCCGCCTCCTCCAGCGCCTGCACCGCGCGTTGCTCGGATGACGGGAGTTGTTCGGCATGGACGACAAGCGCCCGCCAGTCAAGCTGATCGGCGGCGGCATATGTAGCAAGACGGCTCCAGGCGTTGGCGCAGTCGAGCAGGACGTCGGCGGCACGGGCAAAGGATCGATCGCCCGTGAGGCGGGCAACCTCGGCGCAGAATTCCGCTTCGAGGCGGCGGAACAAGCCACCGCCTGTGCCGGCTTTCTCGACGAAGACCGGTAAGACCCTTAGCGATGCGTTAAGCTGGTCATCAGTCAGTCTATCTCCCCAGGTGGCCAGATCGTCGACGAAGATATTGACGCCCTTCAGGCCGGAGGCGACCACACCATCGGCGGGCAGGTCCGCCGGATCGAACAGCGTCGCATCCGTGCCGCGCATATTGCGCGCCGCGCTTGCCGCTGCATCGCGCGCCACCGGCAGTAGCTCAGGCAGCCGATCAGGAAAGCGTATCGGGTAAGTCGCGTGGCGATTGGGATCGGGAAAGCCATGGGAGGCACGAGCTCGCGCCAGAGCTTTTAGGGGGACTTCCTGCACCTCCTCGCGATCGTTATCCACCACCCGGGCGACGCCGCGCCTCTCGTCGTAGCCGATGACGACGATGTCATGACGGGTGTTGGATAAACGTACCCTGAGATACGGCAGCTCGGCGATGTCAGCCCAGATCATCACGGGACGGCCGGCGTCGATTTCGTCGGCGACCCAGCGCCAACCCTCGTCGGGATCGTCGGTTTGGCGACGCTCGGTTTCAATGCCGAGGCGGTGGCAGAAGTCGAGCTCCATGTCACCGTTGCGCCCTACCAGGTAGATGGGAGGCGTGAGCTCGGATACTCTCATATACATAAAGGACAACCCGCCACCGAGGCCGAACACGAGCCCCTCGCCCGGCGGCCCGTCCCAGCCAAGCCCGGCCCATTCCAACAGGTCGCGCAGTGCGCCCGAGCCGCAGTGCCCACCCATCCGGTGGGGATAGTTGGAGATTTGCACGCATTTCATTCCACTACTCCAGCTGTGTTCAAAGACCTGAGCCAACGCCGGTTGGCATACCGCGAGCTCACTCCGCCGACGAGGCGCGGATCGAGGCCTTTTTTAACCACCAACCTCTGGCAACGAATAGTCCTTGAACTGCTCGCGCAATTTGGCCTTCTGTAGCTTGCCGGTCGCCCCGTGCGGCAGTTCGTCGACGAATACCACGTCATCCGGCAGCCACCATTTCGCGACCCGCTGGCTCAGATAGTCGATCACGCCCTGCTTGTCGAGCTGGCTGTCCGGCTCGCGCACCACCACCAGAAGCGGCCGCTCGTCCCATTTCGGATGATGCACCGCTATGACCGCTGCCTCGGCGATCTCGGGATGGCCCACCGCTTCGTTCTCAAGGTCGATGGAACTGATCCACTCGCCTCCGGACTTGATCACGTCCTTGGTGCGGTCGACGATCTCCATGTAGCCTTCGGGGTCGATCTTGGAAACATCGCCGGTGCGGAACCAGCCCTCGCTGTCGAAGGCCTTGGCGCTGGCTTCAGGGTTTTCGTAGTAGCCGCTGATGATCGCCGGGCCGCGCACCAGCAGCTCACCGAAGGACTTGCCGTCCCGCGGCAGCGCTTGACCGTCGTCGTTGACGATCTTCATCTCCACCCCGAACACCGCACGCCCCTGCTTGGCCTTGATGTCGAACTGCCGATCAAGCGGCAGATCGGCGTCCTTGGGACGGATCATCGAAACCGTGCCGATCGGACTCATCTCGGTCATGCCCCAGCCCTGCAAGCCTTCGACGCCGTACTTCTCCTGGAATTCGCGCATCATCGCCCGTGGCGCGGCCGAGCCGCCGATAAGAACACGCTTGAGAGAGGTGAACTTCTGCTCGGTCTTACGCATATGACCAAGAAGCCCGAGCCACACGGTGGGCACACCCCAGGCCTCGGTGACGCCCTCGTTATTAATCAGCTCGGCCAGGCTCTCGCCATCGAGCTTCGGCCCCGGAAAGACGATCTTCGCGCCCACCATTGGCGCGAAGTAGGGGACGCCCCAGGCGTTAACGTGGAACATCGGCACCACCGGCAGCACGGCACTCTCCTCGCCCAGATTCATTCCGGGGATGGTCAACACCGAGAAGGCGTGCAGCAGCGTCGAGCGGTGCGAGTACAACACCCCCTTGGGATTGCCGGTGGTGCCGGAGGTATAGCAGAGCGACGAAGCGGTGTGCTCGTCGAACTCCGGCCAGGCCATTTCATCGGACTGCTCGCCGACCAATTCCTCGTAGCACATCACGTTGGGCAGCGAGGTTTCGGGCATATGAGCGCGGTCGGTCATGACGACGTAGCCCTTCACGCCTTCAAACAGACCTTGCAACTTCTCCAGCAATGGAACGAAGGTCAGATCAAGGAAAATGTACTGATCCTTGGCGTGATTGACGATGTAGCCGAACTGCTCGACCGGCAGACGCGGATTGATTGTGTGACAGATCGCCCCAATACCGGAGACCGCGTAATACAGCTCCAAGTGCCGATAGGTGTTCCAGGCCACCGTCGCGATGCGATCCCCTGCCTGGACGCCAAGCGACTTGAGCGCGTTGGCCAACTGGCGGCTACGCTTGGCCGCATCTTCGTAGTTGTAACGGTGCAGGCCGCCTTCCGGAGTCCGGGACACGATCTCCTGCTCTGGATAGCTGCCGGCCGCGTACTCGATGATCTGGGAAATCATCAAAGGCCGGTCCATCATTAATCCACGCATCTGTCTCTCCTCAATCAGTCGATTTTCTCTGGCGGTTTCTGTCGGATGGCGTATTCGGAACCGCAACAGTCGACAGAACAAAATAGTATTTTTGAGCGCACTGGAGGCCCCGCGATTGTAACCGGGCGTGGCCAAGGCCCCGAACGCACCGGGAAGACGGCGATCCTTGCTCGCCCATACCCTCCCGAGCGCACCAACGACGGCGCCCCAGAGCGGTCAAGGACCACTGTCCGCGCGATGTCCCGAGCCCGTGTGCTGCTCGCGAAACCGGAGCATCACGCCGCCAGTGGCCGGGCAGCTCCAAGGTGCCGAAAGTGGCCCAGATCCACGAGGACTTCCTCCGCACCGGGACCGGCAAGGCCAGAAGCGCACCATACCCACCGAACTGCGCGACTTTTCGCTGGAGCGGAAGGCGGCTGCTGGCGACGACAACACCGTAAAACCTTAAATTTTCATTGACTGATAAGCAATTTTTCGTATTGCCTCAAAACCAAGTCCAGCGCATTGTTTGTTCGACCAAACAAAGCATGCCAAATGCCACCCCCGAATAACAAAAAGGATGATTCCCTATGACAATAATCAGGTCTCACCATCAGTCCCGCAGATATCTTTTCCTCCCCAACGCGGGGCTTCGGGTCCGTCGTGCCTTGGCCGTTCTGATAGTCGTGCTGCTCCCATGCGAGGTAATGGCCGGAGCGGGCGATGCAGCAAGCACCTACGGCCTGGGCCCCATTCACGCCGGCTCGGCCCAGGCGTTCAGCGCTTTCCACAGCGGTGCTTGGGCCACCTACTACAACCCGGCGGCACTTGCGCGCTCGCCGGAAGGTGAACTCACAGTGGTCTTTCAGCACGGTGACCAGGAGTTGCGTGCCGAATCACTTGGCGGAGCCGCACCATTCGATCGCGAAAACGATGTGCTCACGGACCAGAGTTCGGAGTTACTGCTTCTTGGTATCAAGACCCGTGTCGCCGGCGCGGCGGACTTGGACACACCGATCTATCTTGGTATTAACGTCGGCGTGGATGAGTATGCCTCCAACGCGCTGCCCTTCGCGGCCAATACCAGTCAGGAAGGCCAGTTCCTGCGTTTTGAGTCGCAACCCTTGTATCTCGCTTTTGGTGGGGCGGTTAGCAACCTCCTGCGCGGCGTTGATATCGGTGCCTCGGCAAGACTCACGCTGGCGGCCCAGGCCCGCCTTGAAGCGGTCTCCGATCTGTCCGGCAATACCGACTCCGAAGAGCTCTCTCTGGAAGCCGAACCGACATTGACGCCCTCGCTGGGCATTAACGTCAACCTGAGCGATACGCTGTGCGGTTCGAGCGCCTGCCTGCCTTTCGCGCTTAAACCGGAGCTGGCGTTGTTCTATCGAGGGGAGTCGGAGTACGACGTCAGCGTGGACGCCAACGTGGTGATTCCCGGTGTCATACCCGAGCCGGGCCTTGATCTTGCGCTGGCCACTCTCGACACGTTCCAGCCCCAGGTATACGGAATCGGATTGCTGATGCCTTTAGGTAAGTTCGAGCTGGTTGCGGCTGTAGAGCGCCAGTATTGGTCCGATCTTGAGAGTGAATTCGCCGGTGACACGGTCAGGGACCAGGCTGGGCTGCGCTTTAATGACACCACCGTTCCCCGCATCGGCGTCCGTTACACGTGGTCGGACGCTCTTAAACTTTATGGGGGTGTGGCCGTCGAGGATTCCCCACTTCAATCGACCCGGTCCCAGGATGTCAACTTTCTCGACAGCGACCGTATCGTGGTCGGTGTTGGCGCCGATTACCGCCTGAAACGCGCGCCGATAATCAATATGCCCCTTGTGATGTCCCTGGCTTATCAATACCAGCAGCTTGATGAAAGAGAGTTCAACCTCACATCCATCAACTCGCCAACCAATCCCAACCCCTACGAGACCGTTCGCGTGGATGGCGACATACACGTCATCTCGGGTTCCCTGTCACTCAAATTCTAGACCGCGATGGCGGAGCTGAATTCAGGAGAGTAGAGATGAATAAACAAATAAACATTCGGCCGCGGTACGTTTCGTTTGCCCTTTGGGTGTTCGGGCTGATGTTGATCAGTGCGTGCGGCGATGACGAAGGCAAAGTCGTCAATCCATGGCGCGCTTCGGACACACTGGTGTTCGCTTACCCCTACCCTGGCCAGCAGGAGGTGCCGACGAGCGGCAATGTCGTGCTGCGTTTCTCAACCACACTGAGTGACGAGGTGAGCGGCGATGTCGAGGACCGTCTGCGGCTCGCCGACGACGCCGGAAACGCCGTGCCCTTTACCCCCGAAGTGATCAATGGCGGCCGGGGGCTGGTACTGAAACCACGGACTTCACTGTCGCCCAATACGCATTATCGGCTGAGTGTCAGCGAGGCGGGCCTGGGGCGTATCGACGATACCGTATTCAAAAATTTTCAATTTCACACGATGGGCGCCCATGCGGGGTTCGCCGACGCCGTCGGCAGTGACGGCTTTAAGATACTTGGCATCACACCTCTGGATCCCGATCCACTGCTGGCCGGCATCGAGGATGCCAGAATAAATGATATGAGCACGCTACGCATGGTCTTCAACCGGCCGCTCGACCCGGCCACCACCGTTTATGGCAAGCAGATCACGCTTGTCGACGACCAGGGCCAGCTGATCGACGCCTCCGTGCTACTGCAGGGGCGCTATTTGATACTGGATCCGCGCCAGGACCTGGACTCGGTGGAATACACGTTAGCATTATCGGGGCTCCGCAGTCGTGATGGTTCTCTACTTCCGGAAGTCGAACGCCAGTTCACACCCATGGGCACACAGCCGCGCGAAACCACGGTCATCAAGGTCGGTTCCCTAGGCGAGCAACAGCCGGACCTGCAATCCCAGCTGACGGGAAGACCGGTCAATCAGGTGCCATTGGACAGCTTTATCATCGGTGACAGCGCCGTTACCGAACTGACGGGCTCGCTGGCCGCGGACCTGGGCTTTGTCCCAGACTTTGCCGATGCCGTCCCCCTCCGGGTGCCGGCCGGCACGGTACTGCGAGGCGCGCCGGTCGATGTCAACATTCTGGGGGAAATCCCCGCCGGTATCGATACCGGCGACCTGCAAATTACCCTTCTCAGTGACGCCAACGGCTATCTGATTCCCAATCCCTTCAGTACCGAGGCGACGGCGCCTCGCTAT
Organism: Alloalcanivorax venustensis ISO4; assembly: GCF_015356855.1. Lineage (GTDB taxonomy): Bacteria > Pseudomonadota > Gammaproteobacteria > Pseudomonadales > Alcanivoracaceae > Alloalcanivorax > Alloalcanivorax venustensis. Next base: position 26,243 of record NZ_ARXR01000003.1, on the reverse strand, counting down.
GCACTGCTGAGAATGGATGCGGCCATGACCGCGGAGGGAACCATCGCCAATGCCGCCCTCAGTCAGAATCTGCTCAATATCCAGGTCGTCGGTCTCGCCATTGTCGAGGATGGCAAGCTGGTGCTGGATGCGATCTCCGTGGTCGACCCCGACATTCTCGGCCTTGAAAAGGCTGGTGCCCAATTATCTTTCCGCATGGAGTCCTTCGCCGGGCAGCGAAACCCGCCAATGCCTGAGCCGGATCTACGCCCTCTGGAATTACAATCCTGGTCGCCGGGTGAGGACTTCCAGGCCAACACACGCCCGGGGGATCCGGTCATTCTGAACTTTAACAAGGCGATTGATCCCGCGTCGGCGTTTCTTGATGGCGCTATCAACGTCCAGGTTAACGGCACTTCGCTACCACCTGAAAACGTCTCGATGCGTGTCGACGGCGCCACCGTCATCCTCGAAGGCACCGGAATCGTGGAGCACAACCAGGACGTCGAAATCATACTGACCAGCCAGCTACGGGACACGGCGGGCAACCCTCTGAGCAAGGATTACACCCTTGATATGCGCCTTGACGATCTGTTTTTGCCGAATGACAACCGCGACAGCCTTCGTGCGCCCTTGGTAGCCGCTGTTTTCCCCGGATACCCCTGTGCTCTGACCGACGCCCGGCTAATCGGTGAAAGATCACAATGGCGTAACGGACGCTGCCAGGGCGGCCAGGGAAGCGACCCCCTGTTCCCCGTGGTCGGGCTTTTTCGAGAGTACCCTATACGGGTCATCTTCAACCGCCGTATAGATCCGGCAACAGTCAACGGCGACACTTTTTTCGTCGAGCGTCGCGATGCCGGTGGGGATTGGCAACCGGTGCCGGGCCACCTCGACGTGCTGGCGCAACGGGTTGAGTTTTTCCCTGACAGCCCTTGGCGAGACGGTCAGCTATATCGCTATACGTTGCGCTCGGAGCCCACCAGTCCCGACTGCGGAAACAACGCCATCTGCACACTGGACGGTGCTGCCTTGCAAACACGCCAACTGTCACAGAGCAGCGACACGGCTCCAGCGCCGCGCGAGGGAGGTCCCGATATGGTAAACCACTTTGTCGTGACCGGTGACGATCAGCGTTATACCCTCGTATCCCTGCGTTCCCTACCGACGGTCGACGTAAATGCCAATCTACAGGTCGACAATTCAGAACAAGGTGCCACCGACAACAATGGTGTCATCAAGGCGCCCGCCAACCACCTGCGGTTGGAGCTGCGGGACACCGGGGGCGTGATTACCAACGCCAACCTGGGCTGCTCAATTGGCGAGGACTGTCCGGAGAAACGCTTCGCGTTCGTCAGTACCGGCGCGTTGCAGGCCGGCCCCCGGGAATACGACTCCGCCGTCTCCATCAACCGTAGACTGATTGACGATAACCCGGACACGGATGATCGGACCACGGGCGCTGTTCGTGTTTCCGTCTTTCCAACTACGCTGACCACCACGGAGGTCTTTCTCGAAGCCAGAGCGTTAGGCCTCATCACCATTGGTCTCGAGACAGGTCCCTTGGTTCTGCGTTTACTACCCGAGGGCGATTCACCGTTTATTGAAGGCTACATCACCGAGACAGAGGACGGTCCCTGGTTCAGCACCACCTTCGACCTGTTGATAGACGCGCCTGAACTGGAACCCAGGCTGATTATTGAACTTGGGCACGATATTCGCAGCAAACGGGTTAACAACGTCACTCTCGAAGGACCGCTTCGGTTCGTCGACGATGGCAGACTGATACTCAAGGTCTCCAATCCCGACCCGCTGACCATTCCCGCCAACATCGACCTGATCGGCATCGGTCTGGCGTCGGTTGAACTTGAAGCACCTCCCTTGGGAGTGGACCTGACCTTCACGTTCCTTCCGGTGAAGGATTTTTAACGTGTTATACCCCGGCCGTTACAAACTGATCTGAAAGGGGCTGGAGAAGCATTGCCGTTGATATATTCAATCTGTAATATTGGTTGGACGACCAAATGTATTGCCGGAAGAGTTGACTATGACTGACTCTCAGACGACGACATCGTCCGCGCATTGCGGCCTTCGACGCAGTGTTCGGGTGCGATTCACTGGCAGTGAGGGGTTGAATCTGTGGGCCAGCCGCCATGGTGAAGACACGGCGCCCCCCGTATTGCTCCTGCACGGCGGCGGGCAGACCCGCCATGCCTGGTCCGACACGGCGATCGCACTGGCCGATGCCGGCTACTGCGCGTTTAGCCTGGACGCACGAGGCCACGGCGAAAGCGACTGGTCTCGAGAAGGCGACTACAGTGCCCGAGCCCTTGCAGCGGACCTCAGCGCGGTGATTCGCTCGCTACCGGCCCGGCCGGTTATCGTCGGCGCGTCCATGGGTGGCCTGACCGCTTTGCTCACGCTTGGCGAAGACACCTCCCTGGATTGCGAGGCACTGGTACTGGTCGACGTGGCGCCAAGATTGGAACCTCGGGGCGTCCGCCGGATCATCGAATTCATGCGTCATCATCAGGACGGATTCGAGACGCTGGAGCAGGTACGCGATGCTATCACCGCCTACAACCCGCGCCGCCCGCCATCAAAAGACCTCTCCGGGCTACGCAAAAACCTGCGTCAACACGGTAATGGCCGGTTTTACTGGCACTGGGACCCAGCTTTTCTCAACCACGCGAACGCGCCAACCAAGGCCGGGAGCATGTTCGACCGAGCAAGGCTGGAGCTGGCGGCCCGCCAGTTGGACGTACCGGTGCTTTTGATACGTGGCTACTACAGCGATGTTCTTAGTGACCGGGGCGCAACAGAGCTGCTCACTCTAATACCAGAGGCACGTTATGTCGTTCTGAAACAGGCCGGCCATATGGTCGCGGGAGACCGTAACAGTGTTTTTACCGAGGCGGTACTGCAATTTCTGAAAGAACGGCCAGCCGCCACTGAGCCGGAATCGTGCCGCACTGCCACTACGGAGCAACACCATGAAACACCCTTATCTTGATGTTCTGATCGTCGGTGCGGGCCTGTCGGGAATTGGCGCGGCGTGTCACTTAAAGGAAAAATGCCCCAACGTCCGTTTTGGAATCGTTGAACGACGCAAACGGATCGGAGGCACCTGGGATTTATTCCGCTATCCCGGCATCCGCTCCGATTCCGACATGTTTACCCTGGGTTATAACTTTCGGCCCTGGACCGATACCAAGATGCTTGCCGACGGCCCTTCTATCCGTCGGTATATTGACGACACCGCACGCGAATACGATGTGAAACGCCGAATCCAGTTCGGTCTGAAAGTGATCTCGCAATCCTGGCATAGCGAAAAAAAACACTGGATCGTCAAAGCCATCGACGAAGCAACCGATGAAGAGCACCAGTTCAGCACCGGCTTTGTATTCCATTGCACCGGATACTACAAATACGACTCCGGCTACACACCGGAGATTCCGGGGATCAACCAATTCCGCGGTGACGTAATCCATCCGCAACACTGGCCGGAAAACTACGATTACACTGGCAAACGGGTGGTGGTTATTGGCAGTGGCGCCACTGCCGTGACGCTGGTTCCGGCTATGGCCGACAAGGCGGATCATGTAGTGATGCTGCAGCGCTCGCCCACCTATGTAGCCACCGTGCCGGAGCAGGATCTGATATCCAGGAACCTGCGCCGCATTCTGCCGGAGATGGCCGTTTACCGGCTGGCCCGGACCCGCAATATTCTGTTGCAAAGAGCGGTATATCGACTTTCTCTGAGTAAGCCCAAGGCGATGCGACGCCTGCTTTTGGCGACAGCGCGCCGGCAGCTCGGCCCGGAGGTCGATATGCGGCATTTCCAACCCCATTACAATCCCTGGGAAGAACGCATGTGCGCCGTTCCCAAGGGTGATCTCTTCAAGGTTATCCGCGAAGGCCAGGCCTCCGTGGTCACCGACCACATCGAAGCGGTCACCGAAACCGGGATCCAATTGAAGTCCGGCGCTCATATCGACGCTGATGTTCTGATCACAGCCACTGGCCTTGATTTGCAGCTATTCGGTGGCGCGAGGTTGGAAGTCGACGGCCGTGAGGTTCATGTGGCGGACGCCCTGATGTACAAGGGACTGATGCTCGAAGGGGTACCAAATATGGCCCTGGTGTTCGGTTACACCAACGCTTCTTGGACGCTGAAGGCCGACATCGCCTCTGAATTCGTCTGCCGCCTCCTGAATCACATGCGCGATATTGGCGCCCGGGTGGTCACACCCGTCGATGGACAAGGGAGCAAGACCCAGATGAACTTTCTTAATTTACGTTCCGGATATGTTCTTCGCGCCAACGACCGCCTCCCTCGTCAGGGCAGCAGGACCCCCTGGCAGAATCTTGATGACTATTTGCGTGACCTGCCCGCATTACGCTATGGCAATCTCGAGGATGGCCACCTTCGTTTTGAGGGAAGTAGCATCAAGCGCGGAAGGAACAGCGTATTTCGCAAGTTACTGAGTGCCTGATCCGCCTACCTGTTGGAGCATATTATGAAACGTTTTTACGGGAAAGTCGCTGCGATTACTGGTGCCGGTTCAGGCATAGGTCGAGCGACCGCCATGCTGCTGGCTAAAAAAGGCTGCCATTTGGCTCTGTCGGATATTGACGAAAACAGTCTAAAAGACATCGCCATCGACCTGCGCGACTACCCGGTCAGAGTCACCACCCATGTTGTTAATGTAAGCCGAAGGAATGAGGTCTATCGGTATGCGGATCAATGTGTCAAGGAGCACGGACAGGTTAACTTGATAATGAACAATGCCGGCGTTGGACTCGGAGAAACCGTCGATGCCATGAGCTATGACAACTTCGAATGGCTTATGAACATTAACTTCTGGGGGGTGGTATACGGAACCAAGGCCTTTCTGCCTTACCTCAAGCAATCCGGCGACGGCCACGTGATAAACATCTCGAGCATCTTTGGCATCATTGGAGTCCCCACCCAATCAGCCTATAACGCCGCGAAATTCGCTGTTCGAGGGTTCACCGAGTCGCTGCGCGAAGAACTGGACATTGAGCGAAGCTGTGTCAGTGCAACCTGCGTGCACCCGGGCGGCGTCAAGACCAACATTGCGCGTAATAGCCGAATGGGTGATATGGGGAACATAGCCCCGGGCAGCAAGGAGGAAATTACGGAACTTTTCGATCGCATCGCCCGGTCCACGCCGGAACAGGCAGCCAACGCTATCCTCCACGCGGTTCGCAAGAACCGGCGTCGCGTGTTGATAGGTAATGACGCAACGATACTGGACGCCGGCCAACGCCTGATGCCGGCGGGCTATCAGCGGCCCCTCGAAGCGCTCTTTCGAATGCGACAGGGGCGGCAAAAAATGTCTAGTCAATCATCGCAATAAGCAGGATCAAACTTCAAAAAGAGGGCCGAGTCATGGCTTTAAAGAAGAGAACTAGTGCAAAGACGTCCAATGTCCTGAACGGTGCGTCAGTGGGCATCCCTCCCCGTCACATAGACTTCCAGTTTCCGGACACAACACCAAAGTACTTCTATGCGGACAACGCTACGGCAACCACATTCTTTGCCATGCTGTCGGGGTTCTTTCCACCCGGCGAGCGCTACTTCATGGATTCGGTGCGTTATTTTCGAAGCCATGTCACCGACACGCAGCAGCGAGCGGCCATTTCCGGATTCATGGGGCAAGAAGCCATTCATGGTCGCGAGCATGACCGCCTTAACGAATTGCTTGCCGAGAGGGGCTTCGACATGGACACTCCGGACCGCTTCGTAAAATTCGGCCTCCGCATTCTGAAAATGTTACCGAAGAGAACCCAGCTTGCCGCCACTACTTTCATGGAACATTTTACCGCCTTGCTTGCGGAGCAGCTATTGGAAGACGAGACGTTTCAAAGTCTGGCCGACCCGGAGATGATAAAGATATGGCAATGGCATGCTCTTGAGGAGCTTGAACACAAATCTGTTGCTTATAACGTTTACGAAATCATCGGCAATAGTCACGGTGAGCGGATCGCAGCGACGGCGGCATCCCTGGTTGTGCTCTTGCCGATGTTGGGGATCACTTGGGCATGGATGCTCGCCAAGGACGGGAAGCTGGGCAGCGTCAAGGACAATGCCATTGGATTGAACGTACTGTTCGGTCCAAAGGGATTTGTCTCCGGGATTATGCGCCGCCTTCCGGAGTTCGTTGATCGACGTTACCATCCTGACAATCACGACACGCGGGCACTGGAAGATACGTGGCGACAACGCCTGTTCGCTGAAAATGGATCACTATATCGAGCTTACAGAAACCGTCCCGACAGCGACCAAGTCAAGATGGCCTAATATCCGAATTCCGCCGCCCCAAAAGACCTGGGGACGACATTAGCACTACCGTTTGGTGGCGCTAATGTCGTCTCATCGTTGATCCTGAATGATATAACCAGCCGCTTTCTCGCCGATCATCATGCTTGCCGCGTTAGTGTTGCCACTGATCAAAGAAGGCATGACGGACGCATCAGCAACGCGCAATCCTAACACGCCCCTGACTCTTAACCGATCATCCACTACGGCCAGATCATCCACCCCCATACGGCAAGTGCCCACCGGATGATAAATAGTTTCAGCGCGCTGCCTGATATCGTCCTCAATTTGGGTATCGGTTACCACATCGCTCGCCGGTAGATCTTCTCCTCCAAAAACCTCGGCGAAAGCTTTTGTCTGGAACACCCGCCGAGCCAGTTTGACGCCCGCTCTCAGGACGCCAAGATCGTCAGCATCGGAAAGATAACAGGGATCGATGAGCGGGGCGCTGAGAGGGTTGCTATCGGCGAGACGAATCCAACCGCGGCTTTTAGGCCGCAACTGGCATACATGAATGGTGCAGCCAAAGCCTGACGTGAATTCCCTGCCATGATCGCGCAAAAATGCGGGCAGAAAATGCATCTGCACATCCGGGCGCGTCCCTTCGCCGACATTAATAAACGCCCCCGCCTCAGCCGCATTGCTGGCTAGAAAGCCGCGCCGATGGCGGAAGTACTGATAGAACGCTCGCATCAAACGCGGTAGAAAGTAAGGGGAGAAGCCAATTGACTGTTTGCTACGATCGTGAATCGAAATAGTCATATCCAGATGGTCTTGAAGATTACACCCCACCTCTGGACAGTCCACCAGACAATCAACGCCAACACTTTGTAAATGGTCACGGTCACCAATGCCTGAAAGCATCAGCAAATGGGGCGAGTTGATCGCCCCACCCGAAAGTACGACTTCCCGATTTGCCCGAACGGTGTGAGATGAGCCGGCCGTATCGCTATACTCGACGGCTACCGCACGTCCATTTTCGATCACTACCCGGGAAACCATTGCATTAGTCAGAATGGTCAAATTACCGCGGTTCCTCGCCGGATCGAGAAACGCCCTCGCGGCGCTCCAGCGTCGCCCATCTTTTTGCGTCACTTGGAATTGGCCGAAGCCGCGCTGCGATTCACCGTTGAAATCATCGTTACGCTTTTCGCCTAGTTCTTCCCCGGCGCGAATGAACAACTCAGTCAGCGGATTAGGATCCCTGACCCGAGTGACGTTCAGCGGTCCTCCGTTACCGTGCCAGGCGTCCGGCGGATACTCCTCATTGTGCTCATGCGCGTTGAAGATGGGCCGGACATCATCCCACCCCCAACCCTTCAGCCCGCTGTCCCGCCAGGCATCGTAATCCTCAGGTTGTCCACGAATATAAACCATGGCGTTGATTGAGCTACTGCCACCGAGAGTTTTTCCACGGGGCCAATAGAGCTGCCTACTGTCAAGCGCTCGTTGAGCCACTGTTTGATAACCCCAGTTACGCTTGCCCTCCCTGATCAAACCGATCACCCCGAACGGCACGTTCACAAACCCGCTGTTGTCGTGCGGACCCGCCTCCAGCAAGCAAACAGAGAATCGGCCGGACTCGCTTAGTCGGTTGGCCAGGACACAACCGGCGGATCCCGCTCCGACTACGATGAAATCATATTCATCCACGATCGCACTCCTCTCCGAGGGCGGCGATACGATCAAGATGGTAGTCACCATGGCCGTGTGTTAGGGAGCAGTACGTCATGAGACGAAAGTAATGGCCTATATCAAGCTCTTCGGTGACCCCGATACCGCCGTGAATCTGGATCGCCTGTTGCGCGATCTTTACCCCCTTGTCGGCGTAGTACGCCTTGGTGGCCGAACAAGCGTGTTCCCGCTCGAGCGTATCGTCTAGATCCGCTTTGACGGAAACCATGAACAGCATCGACTCCAACTGTTGAAGATCCGTGAACATATCCACAAGGTAATGTTGGATTACCTGGAAGCTGCCGATCGGCGCACCGAACTGCTTCCGCGTCTTTGCGTAATCAAGAGTGCGCTGATAAAGCGCGCTGGCGGCGCCATACATGCGCGCGCAATCGAGCGCCTGCAGCCAGGCGACCGTCTTGCTGACGGCGCGCTCCACCTTCACGCCACGAGAAAGAATCATCTCCTCGTCAATCACCACGTCATCGAACAGTACATCGGCAAGCCGGCTACCGTCCAAGCCCCGATAGCGGGTCACCTCGCAGCCTTCAAGCGGCACAAGGACCAAGGTCAGCTCATCTCCAAGCATCGCCGTCGTCAGCACCCTATTCGCGCAGCCACCATCAGGAACGAAATTCTTCCGTCCAGACAATTTGCTACCGTTAATCGACAGGGATGGCTTCAAAATATTGTATCCGGCGTGATAGTCATAGAGCGCGCATGCCACTCTCTCATCATCATCGACAATGGATTGCAATACCTTCAATGCCCGCTCAGTACCCAGATACTCGAGAAGTTTTCCAGGACCGATCACCAGATCGACATAGGGATCCAGACACAAGACGGCGCCGGCTTCCCTAACAATCATCGCCACGTCGATCAGATCGCCGCCATAGCCTCCGACCGACTCAGGAAACGGCAGACCAAACCAGCCTAGCTCGCGCATCAACTCCCATCGTGATGGATCACAATGATTGAGTTGGTTGAGTTGTTGCATGTAGGTATCAAAACCATAGTGATCCTTGAGATACCGCCGCGCCGTATCGGCAACCATGGTCGTGTTATCGGAAAGATTGAATTCCATTATGACCTCTCATAAACCTAACAGCATCTTGGCAAGCACGTTCTTCTGAATCTCGTTCGATCCGCCATAAATCGTACAGGCACGAAGAAAATTGTACCGACGAGGGGAATGATTAAAGCTTTCATTACCCACCGCTGATGAACTATCCCAGACAAGCGACATCAACCCGCCCATCTCGACCATCGCTTGGGACATTTTCTGCTGTAGCTCGGTACCCTTGATCTTGAGACCGGAAGACTCCGGTCCAAAAGGTCGGCCCTCGTCTGTCGCGGCAACGGTCCTAAAGTTGGTGTACTCCAACGCCATCAGTTCGACTTCCAGCTCGGCCACACGTCGTCGCGCCTGTTGCTTATCGATGTAATACGGAGCTTCGTCAATAGCCATCTTCATGCGCGCCAATGCATAGTGACTGTCGGCAACGCCGGCGATCGTTGTGCGCTCATGCGTTAACAAAAACTTGGCGATCGTCCACCCCATACCCTCCTTCCCCACCAGATTGTCCAGCGGCACCTTGACATCGGTGAAATACACTTCGTTGAGGTGATGGTGCCCATCAATGGTATAAATGGGACGAACCTCGATACCCGGCGTGTTCATATCTATTAGCAGGAAAGAGATGCCCTGTTGCTTCTTGGCATCGGGGTCGGTTCTGACAAGACAGAACATCATGTCCGCCCAATGCGCTTGGGTGGTCCAAATCTTCTGGCCATTGACCAGGTAATGGTCCCGTTTGCGCTCGGCGCGGGTTTTAAGGGATGCGAGGTCCGATCCGGCATTGGGCTCGGAATAACCCTGGCACCAAAGCGTCTCGCCGCTGGCTATCCCGGGCAGCCATCGCTCTTTTTGTTCCGCGGATCCGAACGTGTAGATCACAGGGCCTACCATGGCGACACCGAAGGGACTTACCGGAGGCGCCCCAGCCATGGCCCTCTCAAGATCAAAAAGATAACGCTGTGTCGCGGTCCATCCCGGACCTCCGTATTGTTCAGGCCAAGTTACCGCCAGCCAACCCTGTTTACCGAGCCGTTTCTCCCATTGCTGTTGCTGCGATTTTTCCGGCATTTCGCCAAGCGCGGAAATACGACTAATCTCTTCAGGAATATTTTCCCGCATCCATGCGCGTATCGTCTTTTGAAACTCCTGCTCTTCCTGCGTAAATTGCAAGTTCATAATTTTCCTCATCCAAGCAAGTGGTTTTGACAAGAATGATAAATCAGGTAACCGATCGGCCCATCCGCTCCCAGTAGGGTGCACGCAGCTCATTCTTGAGAATCTTGCCGGCGCCACTTATCGGCAATGGTTCACTACGGAACTCGATACTACGTGGAAGTTTGTAACCGGCAATCAACTCCCGGCAATGACTCAACAGCTCGTCTTCCGTGAGCACATGGCCTTGGCGAGGCACGACGATTGCATGCACCGTTTCAACCCATTCATCGTGGGGAATCCCCACCACCGCGCATTCCTGTACCGCGGGATGACTATAGATAGCACTCTCAACTTCGACCGAGAATATATTCTCCCCACCACTGATGATCATGTCCTTGACGCGATCGACGATGAAGACAAACCCGTCTTCATCCATATAACCGAGATCGCCGGTATGCAACCAGCCGTTACGCAGGGCCTCAGCGGAGGCTTCCTCCATTCCCCAATAACCCAGCATGACGTTCGGACCTCTGGCGCAGATCTCGCCAACTTCGCATCTCGGCCGCTCGGTATCATCCTTGTCAAAAATGGCAACCTCGACTCCCAGCGCGGCTCTGCCCGCGCTTCGAAGTTTGTCGCCTCCAGGGACATGGAAATCGGGTGGCAAGGCGGTGATGATGGGTGACGCCTCCGTCTGTCCATACCCTTGAGCGAACAGAGCGTCCGGCATCTGCTTCATGGCGCTGATCAATACTGACTCAGGCATGGCCGACGCTCCGTAGAGCATGCGCTTGACGCTACTTACGTCGAATTCCTTTATTCTTCCGGAGGACACCAGCAGATTGATCATCGTTGGCACGAGTAAGGCATGTGTAACTCTTTCACGCTCAATAAAAGAGAGCACATCGTCTATGTCGAAACGAGGTACGATGCCGTGCGTGCCACCAGCTAGCGTCACGGCAAAAGTGCTTGCCATATCGGCCAAATGAAACATCGGAGCCGCATGCATGTAGATCGTGCCGGACCCATAATCCATTTCCGGCACCACATTAAGCGCATTGAAGACAAGGTTGTCATGGCTCAGCATCACGCCTTTCGACCGCCCGGTGGTCCCCCCGGTATAGAACAGTCCGGCAAGCTCGCTCCCTCCTTCGCTGATATCCCGCATCGGATCGGATTCAGCGATAAGCGACTCATAGTCGACACAACCGTCCGGTAAACTACCGTCGCCCATGAAAACCACATGTTGAACGGTCTCAAGCAGCGGCCGCAGTTTTGACAGCATGTCGCTGAATGCATCATCGACAAACAGGATGGACGATGCGGAATCGTTCAGACTGTACGCGATCTCCGGCGGTGCCAGGCGGATATTGACGGGATTAAGAGCCCCGCCGGCCCATGGCACGGCGTAAAAATATTCTAGGTAGCGGTCGCTATTGAGTGACAAGATCGCGACGCGATTCCCTCTTTCCGCTCCCAAGGCGCGAAGGCCCGCGGCCAGGCGCGCAACACGATTCTCAAAAGCGCGCCATGACCGCTTTCTATCTTTGTAAATCGTGGCGATGCCGTCAGGATTTTGCTGGACCGCACGACGTAATGTTTGCGATATGATCATGGTATTCTCCCAGGTGGTTCAAAAAGCATCAGCCCCCAGTTGAAAATACTTAGCGGCTATAGATAAAGCGCCCGATTGACACAAGCGTTTTATCCAGATAAACGTCGACGGAAACGACTACGAAACGTCTTCCTGCACGGACAATACAAGGCTCGGCACGAATTGTGCCCGCAAACGCGGGCCGTAAATAATCAAAGGTCATACTACTGCATAACGGCTCTTCGACTAGATTAAGCGATTCCATCAAATAGAGAGCTGCCGTTATTTCGGCAAAACTGGCGAGGATTCCGCCATGAAAGGTACGCAACAGAGGGTTACCGATATGCTGTTCTCGAAAGCACAACCGGCAAGAGAACCCCTCATCAGAGGTCAGCGCCTCAAGACCTAGAAACTCCACAAATGGAGTATTTTCAAGCATTTCTTTTTGCGCTTTATTCAGAGCCATGTCGGCCAACCCGTCATCTGGCGATTCAAAAGCGATCGCTCTTTCATACTTTCCCCTCCCCTTTCATGGCTGAATCGAATGCAGGCCCGAGAGTACCGACGGCAAACGAACCGAATACCGTTGCCAGCAAGTTATGATCGGAATAAGCGCAACCTTGTCCGCGCACATAGGCGATATCACCTCGTACCGCGTAACACTCCACCTCGCTGTAGATTCCCTCCCCCGCGGGTACGGGGCGAATGAAATCCACACGCAGATCGATGGTCGCAATCGGACGCATGTCACCAAGTCGGGAAAATATTGCCAACCCGCAATTGGTATCCAATAGCGTGACAACAACTCCTCGGTGAAGCCCCCCGTGTCGATCGCAAAGCGCTGGACGGCAGGAGAGGCTCATGGCGGCACGCCCTTTGCCAACTTCCTCCACTTCCACGCCGAAGGCGTTGAACAAGGGATGGGATGTGCCAAAGAAGGTCTTGGCCATGGTTAAATAACGATCTGACATCGAATCGCTTCCCCCTTTCCATTGGCCTGGCTCACTCAAGAGCCAGTGTATCGCTCCGGGTCCGGTCGCTTTTATCTAATCAGCCCAGAGCATCTAGTACACACTTCACATAACGCGACTCGTGTGATTTAACCCGATTAATAGCCAACTCGATATCGCCGGAAGGAAATGTCGTTGCCTCGGAAGCCATTTTCAAAACAGCCGCCAAGCCGGACCAAGCCGCTGCCGCGCCTCGCATGAGCTCCACTAACTTCGCATCTCTCACCACGGTAAGCCGTGCACTGGCCTCTTCCAAAAAATCGGCGTACAGGGTACGAAATCCGGCTCCCCCAGTACCGCGCTTTTCGATCACCTGGTAAGCAAAACGCAACGACCAGCGCCAGTTTTCGTCAGCCGCCCAATGTGACAGCCGGTCAATCCAAGTATCCAGCGCCGCGAGACCGCTAAAACGATCGCCGTTCGCCAGAGCATAGGCATTGTCAAAGATAGCCCTCCGAATACGTTCCGGAGTTACGCTGGCTTTGATAGCTTCGGGGGCAAACAGGTTTCCGTTATGAATGAAAGGGGGCGCAGTGGAGAAGCGTGCGTCGGCCAAATCAGCCGTAGATACCGCGATCAATCCCGGGCGTTCGGTATCACTGACCAACACCTCGTCCCGCTCCTCGTCATATAACCATGCCACGATGGCGTGCCCTGCAAAATGTGTGCTGCTTTGGAAGTAGGGCAAATGGAAAATGTCAGTTAACAACAGTGCGGGTCGATTTTCATTCAGCACCCGTTTGAGATCCGTATTGGCGGACCGTTGATCGCGATAGCTGCGCCAGGAAAAGGGAACATCCAAAGTATTGAATACCTTTTCCTCGAATTCCATTGAACGCACATGCACGATGAAAGGGGTATTGGAGGCTGCAGTCTCCACATAGGTAATGCCGAGTCCGGCCCCAAGACCAAAACAGCAAGCCTCGCTCATCACCAAGCCGTGGAACTCAAGCAAGTCCCGGATGGCCGAACTGCCACAGTGCCTGCCCGGCCTGTGGCAGTGACGCGCCCCGATCTTTGGCCTTACAGCCGTTTCAGACACTTCTCCGCCGACCATTCAGGCGGCCTCGCTCACCGGCTCGGTTTCATATACGGCGGCCGATGCCCGCATCGGATCACCATGCTCTCCGTACTCCTTCAACCATGCCGCGACTTTCTCCGGCATGCCCGTTTCCCAGGGGTGGAATCCCGGACGGAACCACGCAACAAACTCGGGCAACATGCGGGTCAGAATACCGCGACGACCGTAGAGCCGGTTTAGACCACGCAGCACTACCGTCGGCCGTCGCATCGCACCGTCAAGACGCAACATATTCACGAACACCGGTCCGACGACCAGGTGCACCATCAGCATGGCAACCACCAGGGCCGAAGCGCGAGTCAAATAACCTCCGCCTGCCGCGGTTCGGTATACATCGTACGCCACTGCCTTGTGCTCAACCTCTTCCACACCATGCCAGAGAAACATCGCCCGCATTACCGGATCCGCATCTCGGAACATATCCGTTTCATCCTTGAGCATCGCCTCGCCCAGAGTGGCGGTAAAATGCTCGAAAGCCGCGGTCATCGCCAGTTGATACTTTTCCGGCATGTATTTCTGTGTCGTACGAATAAAACGACGCAGGTTGCGGGTAATCTGATCGACATCGATTCCCTGCGCCTCCATCACGTCATTGAAACGATCATGGACGATACCGTGCTGGCCCTCCTGACGAATGAAATGGCGGATATCTTCACGCAAGCGCTGGTCCGTCACCTGATCCTGGAAATGGCGCACCGACTGGATAAAAAACCGCTCACCCTCGGGAAAATGCACCGACAAGGCGTCAAAAAAACGGGTTACCACAGGATCACCGCCATTCCAGTGGCGCGGCACAGAGGACACATCAAAATCTACTTTACGGGGCTGAATTGAGATTGCACTCATCAGAACCTCCTCTAGAGAACTACAGCATGAAGTATACGTTTACAAAGATGCTATTGGTTAACCAACCAAAACTCAATAAGAACTTTTTCTTAAAGCTAATTTATCTTTTGCCGTGACAGGACACTGCCGTTTGAAGCAGCAGCGCACACGGTGGGGCGCCGAAACCTCCGCGGAATCAGATTCTTCGTTTGACAAGGTAGTCGTGCGGTTCAAGGGAAGAGAGAGGGCAACCACCGATTAGGGCTGCCCGGCTTGCAACCAGATGAAGAGGGGGATGTTTGCAGCAGCCCCAACTGGCTAGTCGAAGGAGCAAGTTGAACGGGCGTCCTAACGAATCCAGAAAGGGAAATCCCAGTGACGACGCTGCGTCGGAAGTCCATTCCCGACATAATGTTTGGTACCAGAGGCCGGACTTGAACCGGCACGCCCTCGCGGGCAACGGATTTTGAATCCGTCGTGTCTACCAATTCCACCACTCTGGCTTTGGCTTACCGCTGGACAGCGAACCCGCTGTCTCGGGCGGCGAGTATACCAAGCCCGGCCAACATTGCCAGCCGTTCAGCGCACCCGCAGCAGCAGCCAGATGCCCAGTACCAGGCACAGCAGCGGGGGTAACCCGGCGGCCAGCAGCGGCTCGGTGCGAAACACCAGGGACAGATGTCCAAAAAACTGCTGACCGTAGTTGAAGGCCAGCCCGGCGACGATGCCGGCGGCCATGCGCAGCCCCATGGTGACTTCGCGTAGGGGGCCGAAAATAAAGGAAATCGCGATCAGCACCATGCCGATGGTGGCCACCGGCATCAGCAGTTTCTGCCAGAACGCCAGCATATAGTCCGCGCTTTGCAGCCCCTGCTCTTTCATATAGCGGGTGTAGTTCCACAGCTTGGCCATGGCCAGCCGCCGGGGCTCCAGGACCACGATGCTGAGCAGCTGCGGGGTCAGGCTGGTGTCCCAGCGGCCGCCGCCTTCGGTGTAGGTTTCGGTGCGGTCGTCGCCGAAGCGGGTGCCCTGGATGTTCTGCAGCGTCCAGTGGTCACCCTGGTAGATCGCCCTTTCCACGAACTGGCTCTCTTCCAGCTGGTGATCGTCGTTGAAGCGGTAGCGGGTGAGGCCGTAGAGCACCCCGTTGGGCTGCACCGTATTAATGTGGATGAATTCGTCGCCTTCCCGGTGCCAGAAGCCGTATTCGCTGCGCAGGGCCTCGCCGCCGCCCTCCTGCAGGGAGCGGTTGCTCTGCGCCACCTGCTCGGTATACGGGGCCAGATATTCGCCCACCGGCACCGACAGCAGCATCAGGAAAATCACCGGGCGCAGCACCATCCAGCTGACCTGCAGGGTGGACACCCCGGCGGCGCGGATCACCGACAGCTCGCCACTGTTGGCCATCAGCCCCAGGCCGATCAGGGTGCCGAGCAGAATCGCCATGGGCAGATATTCATGGAAGCGGCGCGGCACCGTGGTGAGCACGAACTGCAGCGCCTGCATCACCTGGTAACCGCCACGCAGGAACTCCAGCTCGTAGATAAAGCTGAACAGGCAGTCCAGACCGACGATGATCGCCACGATGGCCAGCGACGGCAGCAGCACGGAACGCCAGAAATAGCGCTTGAGAAGGGTCATGCGCGGGCCCTCCTCGGCTTGAGCCGGTCACCGAAGTAGAGCATGAAGACGGCGAACCCGGCGATCAGGTGGATCAGCCCCATGGAGTAGTACCAGGGCCGTTCGCTGCCGGGCACTTCGGCGATCCAGCTGCGCATGGTCAGCAACAGCCCCACGTAAAGCATGTAGCCCAGCACCGCGGGGATCATGCGCAGGAACCGTCCCTGGCGGGGGTTGACCCGGGACAGCGGCACGGCGGCGAGACACATGATCGGCACCGTGAGCACCAGCGACCAGCGCCAGGCCAGCTCCGCCATGGCCTCGTTGCCGCCGTCATCGATCAGATCCAGGGTGGAGCGACCGCGCACTTCGGGCGGGCGGCTGCTGGAGCGCTCGCTGCCGATGCGCACGCGGGCTTTCTCGAAGGCCACCTCCCGGTAGTCCGCTTCGCCGGGTTTGCCCTGGTACTGGTAGCCGTCGGTCAATTCCAGGTAGCTGATACCGTCCTGCTGCACCAGGTTGCCGCTGCGCGCCCAGACCGTGAGCAGGCGGCCGGCCTCCTCGCTGGAGAAGCTGGCGTCGGCCACGAACACGTTTTCCAGTACGCCTTCCTCACGGTTGAGGCTTTCCGCGTAGGTGGCCCGCTGATTGTCGTCGTCGCCTTTGACGTGGAAGCGCCCCGGGGTGAGCAGTTCCAGCACCGAGCGCCCCTTCTGTTCCTCGAAGATGCGGTTCACCTCGGCGTCCCCTTGCGGGGTGACGTAGAGGGCGAACAGGGCGATCACGCTCATCGCCACCAGGGCGGGTACAATCAGTGAGCGGACCACCCGGCCGTCGCCCTGCCCGCCAGCGCGCAGCACCACCATCTCGTTGTCCATGTGCATGCGCCCCAACACCAGCAGGATGGCGATGTAGAGGCTCAGCGGCAGGATCATCTGCAAGAACTCGGGGAGCCGGAACGCCATCACCAGAAACAGGGCGTCCGCGGCGATCTGCCCGGCGGCGGCCTCGGCTAAGTACTTGATAAAGCGGCCACTGACCAGCACCATCACCAGAATGAAGGTGACCAGTACCGTGGTCATGAATACCTGTCGATTTATATAGCGGTGTAATATCAACGTCGGCCCCGCCCGCACTTAACCTGCACTGAAAGTGTGCGGCATTGTAACTCAGGAGACAGCATGGAGTACGCCATTAGCCATTCCGCTTTAGCAAAAATCAAAGCGGATTGCGTGATTCTTCCCTTGAGCAGCGACGCAACCCTGCCTGAAAACCTGCCCGATGAGACACGCGAAGCGGTCAAGGCGTTCATTAAGGCCGGAGATTTCTCCGGCGACAAGGGCCAGACCGCGTGGTTGCATCAGCCGCCGGGCCTGACCGCCAGCCGCCTGTTTCTGGTCGGCTGCGGCGACAAGAGCGAGCTGGACGGCAACGCCTTCCTGAAACTGGTCGGCCAGGTGAGCCGCACGCTGCAGCGCGGCCCGGTCAAGCAGGCGGTGTGGGTGCTGGGCTCGGTGGCCGTGGCCCGGGACACCGAATGGCAGGTGCGTGAAGGCACCCGGGTGGCGGAAGAAGCCGCCTACCGGTTCGACCTGTACCGCAGCAAAGCGCCCAAGGCGGCGACGCTGAAGAAGTGGACCTTCTGGGCGGCCGAACGCAATAACGGCCTGAAGAAGGCCTCCAACGTGGGCAAGGCGGTGGCCGCCGGGTCCGCGCTGGCCAAGGACCTGGGCAATATGGCGCCCAACGATTGCTACCCGGAGTACCTGGCCAAGCGCGCCCGTCAGCTGGCCAAGGACTATGAGAAAAAGCTGTCCGTTAAGGTGATCAGCCACGCCCAGGCGGAAAAGATGGGCATGGGCGCGTTTTGCGCCGTGTCCCAGGGCAGCAGCCGCAAGGGCTGCCTGATCGTGATGGACTACAAGGGCGCCACCGGCAAGCCGGTGTCCCTGGTCGGCAAGGGCATCACCTTCGATACCGGCGGTATCTCCCTGAAACCCGGCGCCAGCATGGACGAGATGAAGTACGACATGGGCGGCGCCGCCAGCGTGTTCGGGGCGATGAAAACCGTCTGCGAGCTGGGGCTGCCGATCCACCTGGTGGCCGTGGTGGCGGCGGCGGAAAACATGCCCGACGGCGAAGCCACCCGCCCCGGGGACATCGTCAAAACCCTGTCCGGCCAGACCGTGGAGATCCTCAACACCGACGCCGAGGGCCGGCTGGTGCTGTGCGACGCCCTCACCTACGTGCAGCAGAAGCACAAGCCGCACACGGTGATCGATGTGGCCACCCTGACCGGGGCCTGCGTGATGGCCCTGGGCAGCCACGCCCAGGCGGTATACAGCAACGACGACGCCCTCAGCGAGGCACTGCTGGAAGCGGGCCGGGACACCGGCGACCGGGGCTGGCCGATGCCGCTGTGGGAGGACTACCAGACCCAGCTGGACAGCCCGTTCGCGGACATGCAGAACATCGGCGGCCCCAAGGGCGGCTCGATCACCGCGGCCTGCTTCCTGCACCGCTTTGCCCGCGACGTGAAATGGGCGCACCTGGACATCGCCGGCACCGCCTGGAACAGCGGCGGCAAGGAGAAGGGCTCCACCGGCCGGCCGGTGCCGATGCTGACCCGCTACCTGATTAACCTGGCGGAGCGCAAAGGCTGACCCCTTGACGGAAATACTGTTCTACATCACCGAACAGGCCGGCGAAGGCATGCAAACCGCCCTCGCCCGCCGCATCGCGGAGAAGGCCTGGCGGCAGTCCCGGCGCATTTATGTGCACTGCCGGGACGACGCCCACGCCCGCGAGGTGGATGCCGCCTTCTGGGCGCAGCCGGCCACCGGCTTTCTGCCCCACGACCTGGCGGCGGACACGCCGATGGCAGAGACGCCGGTGGTGGTGGGGCACGGCGACGACCCCGGCGACCACCACGATGTGCTGATCAACCTGGCGCCGGAGGTGCCGGACTTCGCCACCCGTTTTCAGCGGGTGGCGGAAATGATCACCGGTGACGGCCCGCTGCGCGAGGCGGGCCGGGCCCGTTTCCGCTTCTACCGCGACCGCGGCTTCCAGATTCAGAGCCACCGTCTCTGAACCACGGAGCGCGACGGCGGCGCCCCCTTTCGCTATAATTCGCCCTTCGTTTTTGCGGTGAAGACAGCGGAGATCATGGATAAAACCTACCAACCCGACAGCATCGAGCAGGCCTGGTACCAGACCTGGGAAAAGGCAGGCCATTTCCGCCCCTCCGGGGAGGGCGAATCCTTCGCGATGATGATCCCGCCGCCGAATGTGACCGGCAGTCTGCACATGGGGCACGCCTTCCAGGACACCATCATGGACACCCTGGTGCGCTATCGCCGCATGCAAGGCCGCAACACCCTCTGGCAGGTGGGCACCGACCACGCCGGCATCGCCACCCAGATGGTGGTGGAGCGCCGCCTGGCGGCGGAAGGCACCGACCGCCACGAGCTGGGCCGCGAGCGCTTCCTGGACAAGGTCTGGGAGTGGAAGGCGGAATCCGGCGGCACCATCACCCAGCAGCTGCGCCGCATGGGCAGCAGCGTGGACTGGTCCCGGGAACGCTTCACCATGGACGACGGCCTGTCCAACGCGGTGCGCGAAGTGTTCGTGCGCCTGCACAGCGAGGGCCTGATCTACCGCGGTAAACGTCTGGTGAACTGGGACCCGGCGCTGCACACCGCGATCTCCGACCTGGAAGTGGAAAACCGTGAAGAACAGGGCCACATGTGGCACTTCCGCTATCCGCTTTCCGACGGGTCCGGGCACCTGGTGGTGGCCACCACCCGCCCGGAAACCATGCTCGGTGACACCGCCGTGGCGGTGCACCCGGAAGACCCGCGCTATAAGGATCTGATCGGCCAGACCGTGCGTTTGCCACTGGCCGACCGCGATATTCCGATTATCGCCGACGATTACGTGGACCCGGACTTCGGCTCCGGCTGCGTGAAAATCACCCCGGCCCACGACTTCAACGACTACGAAGTGGGCAAGCGCCACGATCTGCCGCAGATCAACCTGTTCACCATCGAGGCGCATCTGAACGACAACGCGCCGCAAGCCTACCGCGGCCTGGACCGGTTCGACGCCCGCAAGAAAGTGGTCGACGATCTGGACGCGCAGGGCCTGCTGGAGAAAGTCGAGGATCACACCCTGCAGGTGCCGCGCGGCGACCGCTCCGGCGTGGTGATCGAACCCTATCTCACCGACCAGTGGTTCGTGGCAGTGGAATCCCTGGCCAAGCCGGCCATTGAAGCGGTGGAAAACGGCGACATCCAGTTCGTGCCCAAGAACTACGAGAACATGTACTTCTCGTGGATGCGCGACCTGCAGGACTGGTGCATTTCCCGGCAGCTGTGGTGGGGCCACCGGATTCCCGCCTGGTACGACGAGGACGGCAACGTCTATGTGGGCCGCGACGAGGACGAGGTGCGCCGCGAGCACAACCTGGGCGACCGCCCCTTGAGCCAGGACGAGGACGTGCTGGATACCTGGTTCAGCTCCGCGCTGTGGACCTTCTCCACCCTGGGCTGGCCGGAACAGACCGACGAGCTGAAAACCTTCCACCCCACCGATGTGCTGGTCACCGGGTTCGACATCATTTTCTTCTGGGTCGCGCGGATGATCATGATGACGCTGAAGTTCACCGGCCAGGTGCCCTTCAAGCAGGTGTACGTCCACGGCCTGGTGCGCGACGCGGAAGGCCAGAAGATGTCCAAGTCCAAGGGGAATGTGCTGGACCCGCTCGACCTGATCGATGGCATCGACCTGGACACCCTGGTGGAAAAGCGCACGCGCGGGCTGATGCAGCCGCAGAAGGAAAAGCAGATCGCCAAGCGTACGCGCAAGGAGTTTCCGGACGGCATCAACGCCTACGGCACCGACGCGCTGCGCTTCACCTTCCTGTCGCTGGCCTCCACCGGCCGCGACATCAAGTGGGACATGGGCCGCATCGAGGGCTACCGCAACTTCTGCAACAAGATCTGGAACGCGGCGCGCTACGTGCTGATGAACACCGAGAACCAGGACTGCGGCCTGGACGCGGACAGCGGCGAGGTGACCCTGTCCCTGGCGGATCGCTGGATCGTCAGCGCGCTGCAGCGTGCCGAAACCGAAGTCACCGAGGCGCTCGACCAGTTCCGTTTCGACGTCGCCTCCCACGCCGCCTACGAGTTCATCTGGAACGAGTACTGCGACTGGTATCTGGAGCTGTCCAAGCCGGTGCTCTACGGCGACGAATACAGCGAAGCGGAAAAACGCGGCACCCGGTGCACGCTGGTGCGGGTGCTGGAGGCGATTCTGCGCCTGGCGCATCCCTTCATGCCGTTCATCACCGAGGAGATCTGGCAGAAGGTGGCCCCGCTGGCGGGCAAGACGCCGGCGGCGGAGGGCGCCGATGCCACCATCATGCGCCAGCCGTTCCCGGTCAGCGACAGCGCGCGCCTGGCCCCCCAGGCGGAGAGCGACATCGAGTGGATCAAGGCGGTGATCACCGTGATCCGCAACATTCGCGGCGAGATGCGCATCCCGCCGGGCAAGGCGCTGGACGTGTACCTGCACAACGGCAAGGACATCGACCGCGAGCGCCTGGCCGCCAACCACAACTTCATGTGCCGGCTGGCCAAGTTGGAGCGCATCACCTGGCTGAACGCCGAGGATTCCGCCCCGGCGTCCGCCACCGGTCTGGTCGGCGACATGGAAATCCTGGTGCCGATGGCCGGCCTGATCGACAAGGACGCGGAGATCGAGCGTCTGGGCAAGGAGATCGACAAGCTGCGCAAGGAAGTGGCCCGTGGCGAGAGCAAGCTGCGCAATCCCAACTTCGTCGATAAAGCCCCCGACGAAGTAGTCGCCAAGGAGCGCGAGAAACTGGACGACCACCGCTCGCAACAGGCCCGTCTGGAAGAGCAGATGGAGAAGATCAAGTATCTTTAGGCGCGCGCCGAGCACGCCGCGTCAGGAGGCACGGCCTTGACCGACAATGACCCGCGCCGGGCGCGCATACTCGCCACCGCCCGGGATGTGTTCGCCGAACAGGGGTTCCGCCGGGCGGAGGTGAAAACCATCGCCCAGCGCGCCGGTGTCGGCAAGGCCACCATCTACCGCTTCTTCCCGTCCAAGGACGCGCTGCTGCTCACCGTGGTGGAGGAAAACCTCACCGCGATCCGCGACCTGGTGCTGGGCGAGCTGCTCAACGGCGCGCCGCCGCTGCAGCGCCTGGAGAATGTGTGCCGCGCCGTGGCCCGCTTTCTGGAAAGCGAGCGCGATTTCTCCCGGCTGCTGATCCAGGAAGCCGGTGAGTTTCTCGGCCCGATCCAACAACGCTATCTGCGCCTGGTGGAAGACAACCTGCCGGTGGCCGACGCCTTCTTCAACGAACTGCGTAACGACGGCTACTTTGCTGCACTTTCCACCCGGGACACTATTTTGATGATGGTGAATCTGCTGGTGGGCACCACCTACACCTGGGTGCTCACCGGCGAAGGACGGCTTGAGCACCAGGCCGTCAGTTACATGGAAGTGCTGGTGCGCGGCCTGCGCGCCGGCGACGCCTGAAGGAGGCCGCATGCGCATCTCAACGCTTTTTGCTCTCGCCACTCTGTGGCTGGCCGGCACGGCCGTGGCCGCGCCGCTGGAACAGATTCTGGAAAGCCCCCACCGCGAGGCGGACAGCGGCCGCGACGGCGATCGCCACCCCGCCGAGACCCTGGCGTTCTTTCAGGTCGAGCCGGATATGACGGTGGTGGAAGTCTGGCCCGGGGGCGGCGGCTGGTATACCGCCATTCTGGCGCCCTGGCTGCGCGACCACGGCACCCTGTACGCGGCGCAGTTTCCCGCCGACAGCGGCGTCGATTTCTACCGGCGCGCCCTGCAGCGCTACCAGGAGAAGCTGGCGGCCCGCCCGGCGCTCTACGACCAGGTGAAAATCACCCATCTGGGGCCGCCCGAGCACACCGACATCGCGCCGGCCGGCAGCGCCGACCGGGTGCTCACCTTCCGCAACGTGCACAACTGGGCCAAGGCCGGCACCGCCGAGGCCGCCTTTGAAAGCTTTTTCCGGGCTCTGAAACCGGGCGGCGTGCTGGGGGTGGTGGAACACCGGGCCCCCGCCGGCCGGCCGCTGGAAGAGCAAATCGAGTCCGGCTATATGACCGAGGCGTACGTGATTGAGCAGGCGGAGAACGCGGGCTTCGAACTGGAGGCCAACGCCAGTATCAACGCCAACCCGGCGGACGATACCGAGCACCCGGCCGGGGTCTGGACCCTTCCGCCCACCCTGCGGCTGGGGGAAGAGAACCGGGACCGCTATCTGCGTATCGGTGAAAGTGACCGCATGACGCTGCGGTTCCGCAAGCCGGAGTAGCGCTTCAGCTCTGTGGCCGCTCCAGCATGCCGGGAGTGGCGTCGGCGCCCAGCACCACCGATTCGGCGATGCCGATCATGGTGCGGCGGCACTGCTCCAGACGCTGGGCGGAAAATTCGCCGTTCTCGAAGATGTACAGGGAATAGTTTTCCAGAATCCAGAGCATGGTGCGCATTACCAGCGGCTCCATGTCCCGCTGGGTCAGCCGGCTGATCTCCGACGACAGCACTTCCGCGGCAATCTGCTGGGCACGCACCCGGTGTGGGGCCAGCGCCGAGTTGGAGGAGCGGGCCTCCTCCATCATCAGCTTGATCACCGGCCCCATGCTGACGTGGTAATTGAAATACACCTCGGTGGTGTTGGTGATGATCTCCTTCACCGACTGGGCCTGGCGCATTTCCTGATGGAAGTGCAGCAGCATGTTATCGATAAAAATCCGGTAGATGCTCTCCAGCACGTCCATCTTGTTGCGGAAGTACTTGTAGAAGGTGCGCCGGGACACTTTGGCGGCGTCCAGCAGGTGCTGCACGGTGGTCCTGGCCAGCCCGCGCTGGGCGAACACATACATGGAGTGGATCAGAATCTCCGCGCGCGCCTGGGAGCGCTGGCCGCCCTCCTCTTCCGCGTGGGCCTCCAGGACCTGATTGACGACCTGACGTATGGCGTCCAGATCTTCCGGTGTGCGTTGCACGTGATTTTTCCCCTGTTTTTGTTTACCCGGCTGGCTAGCTTAACCAAGGCCATCCGGGCCGTAAACAGGCAGTCTATCACGCCGCTATCAGCGTTCCCCCGCTACCACCGGACGACCCTTTACCCTTTTTCAGGCGCTTCCAGACTTTCTCGTGGAAGTGGTACGCCACGGTGTTCACGCAGGGTTCCACCAGCGCGGTGGCGCCACCGATGCGCCAGTCTCCGGTCATCGCCCAAACCACCAGGAAGGCGATGCTGATATGCATGATGCCAAAGCTGAATGTTTTACCCATGGAGCACCTCCTAGATGATGAGTAAATGATATCCATTCTCACAAATAGGTAAAGCACGCATTTTCTCATTGCGCCGATAGATCCTCTCTATTCAGCTTTCGGGGCGGAGCGGTTAATTGTTGTAAAGGCACCTGTCGCCTGGGTGCGATTTCCTCCTCCACGGCCTAAGCTAGCAGCACGCCCCTCGGGGCGCCCCATTCACCAGCCAAGGACTCTTACATGGAGCGTAAAGCGCTACTGATTCTGCACGGCAAACAGGCGGCCCATCAGGCTCTCAGGGAAGCGGTCATGAGCCGCCGGGAAGACGGCTGGGACCTGGCGGTAAGAGTCACCTGGGAAGGCGGCGACGCGGAACGCTATGTGGACGAGGCGCTGTCCCTGGGCTACCGCACCATCATCGCCGCGGGCGGTGACGGCTCGGTGCGGGACATCACCCAGGCGATGATGGCGTCCGGGAAGCCGGACCTGGCACTGGCCATAGTCCCCATGGGCACCGCCAACGACTTCGCCACCGCCGCCGGCATACCGGAAGACCCCGCTGAAGCCCTGGCGCTGCTCGACCGACCGCCCCGACCGGTAGACGTGATCCAGGTAAACGACAGCTATTTCCTCAATATGGCCACCGGCGGGTTCGGCACCGAGGTGACCACCCAGACGTCGGAGGATCTGAAAGAACTGCTGGGCGGCGCCGCCTATTTGCTCACCGGGCTGACGCGGTTCGCGGAAGTGCGTCCGGCGGAGGGGCATTTCCGGGGGCCTGATTTTGAGTGGCAGGGTGAATTTCTCGCCCTGGGGCTGGGCAACGGCCGCCAGGCCGGCGGCGGCCAGCGGCTGTGCCCCGAGGCCTGCATCGATGACGGCCTGATGGATGTCGCGATTCTGCCTTCGGATATGGATCTTCTCGCCGGCGTGCGGGGGCTGTTCAACAGCGGCAACGGCAACGGCAACGGCAACGGCGAGCGTGAGGGATTGTTCGTGCGTGCACGGGTCAGCGAGCTGGAGATCGAGACCCCGGAGCCGATGCATTTGAATCTGGATGGCGAGCCGTTGAAGGATCAGCGGTTTAAGTTGAAGGTGCTGCCGGGGGCGATGGGGCTGGTGGTTGGGGAGGAGTGTCCGATGATGGGGGTGGAGAAATAGGTTTAGGACGGGCTCGAGGTCTGGCTTTGTGGGAGCTGGGCCTTGTGGGAGCTGGGCTTGTGGGAGCGGGCCTTGCCCGCGAAAGGCCGGCTCTGCCGGCCGGCAGGATTCCAGAGAGGTTTGGAGTGGGGCTGACCTACTGACCTGCTTAGGTCGCTTTGCCGGTAGCGGAGGCTTGGCGTGGGATGACCTACTTTAGGTCGCTTTGCCGGGAAGATTGGTGTGGTGCGTGGAGATGACCTACTTTAGGTCGCGAGCTTGCTCGCGATCGCTTCGCGACGCCTTCGGCGCCTCCGCCTGGCTCCTTCGGAGCATCGGCGGTCACATGGCCTTGTAGGGACAGAAGATCATCGTATCTTAAATATAAAAAACCC